>CAJUOC010000005.1:32379-103093 GCA_910587925.1 uncultured Muribaculaceae bacterium | reverse complement strand
CTCCGCGCTTTTATTTAGCTATTTGGCGTCTTTCGACCAGTAATAGTTACAAACCGGGGCGCACTATAAATCTTGCATTATACATCGTGCATCATGAATCATGCATTGTGCATCATGAATCGTGCATCAAAAAAAGCCGGCACCGCGGATGCGGGCCGGCTTCGGGGGGATGTTGAACCTTAATTACTTGCCGTACTTCTTTACGATAACGGTGGCGTTGTGGCCGCCGAAACCGAAGGCGTTGCTCAGGGCGGCGCGCACGGGGCGCTCCTGTGCCTTATTGAAGGTGAAGTTGAGGCTGTAGTCGATTTCTTCGTCCTCGTCGCCCTCCTCGTGGTTGATGGTGGGGGGCACGATGTCGTCGCGCACGGCCATGATGGAGAACATTGCCTCCAGCGCGCCGGTGGCGCCGAGCAGATGGCCGGTCATCGACTTGGTCGAGGAGATGTTGAGCTTGTGGGCCTGGTCGCCGAATACGTTGACGATGGCCTTTACCTCGGAGATGTCGCCCACGGGGGTGGAGGTGCCGTGTACGTTGATGTAGTCGATATCCTCGGGCTTCATGCCGGCATCCTCGAGGGCGTTGGTCATGGCGAGCATGGCACCGAGACCGTCGGGATGGGTGGCGGTGAGGTGGTGTGCGTCGGCGCTCATGCCGCCGCCGGCTACCTCGGCGTAAATCTTGGCGCCGCGGGCCAGGGCGTGCTCAAGCTCCTCAAGCACGAGTACTGCGGAGCCCTCGCCCATCACGAAGCCGTCGCGCGACTTGCTGAAGGGGCGCGAAGCGGTGGCGGGGGATTCGTTGCGGGTCGACAGGGCATGCATCGAGTTGAAGCCACCCACGCCGGCGGGGTAGATGGCAGCCTCGGCACCGCCGGTGACGATGGCGTCGGCTTTGCCCAGACGGATGAGGTTGAAGGCGTCGATGATGGCGTTGTTTGACGATGCGCAGGCCGATACCACGCCGTAGTTGGGGCCGTGGTAACCGTACTCCATCGAGATGTGGCCCGAAGCGATGTCGGCGATCATCTTGGGGATGAAGAAGGGGTTGTATTTGGGACCCTTGTCCTGGTTGACGGCATAGTATCCGGCTTCCTCTTCAAAGGTGTGCAGACCGCCGATACCGGCGGCTACGATTACGCCGACACGGTTTTTGTCGAGGTCGGCTACGTCTTCAAGGCCGGAGTCGGCCACGGCCTGGCGGGCTGCGATGAGCGCATACTGGGCGTAGAGGTCGAGCTGACGCACCTTGCGGCGGTCGAAGTGGTCGTCGGGGTTGTAGCCCTTTACCTCGCAGGCAAACTGGGTCTTGAATTTCGAGGCGTCGAAGTGAGTAATGGGGCCGGCGCCGCTGACGCCGTTTTTAGCTGCCTCCCAGGTGGAGGCGACGTCGTTGCCGAGCGGGGTGATGGCTCCGAGGCCGGTTACTACTACACGTTTTAATTCCATGTCGAGAGTGGAGGTTGCTGTTAGATGGGGACAGGGGTGTATTGGAGAGAGGTGATGGGAGGAGGAGGGAGGGGGCTGATGTCAGTGACGGGCTATTAAGCCTGGTGAGCCTCGATGTAGTCGACGGCGTCCTTGACGGTCTTGATGTTCTGGGCGTCTTCGTCGGGGATCTCGAGGTTGAATTCCTTCTCAAACTCCATGATGAGCTCAACGGTGTCGAGCGAGTCAGCGCCGAGGTCGGTGGTGAACGATGCGGTTTCGGTTACCTGCTCTTTGTCGAGACCGAGCTTGTCGGTGATGATGTCGGTGACGCGGTTTGCAATTTCTGACATGATAGTTATTTTTAAGTTTAGAATGTATGCGTTTGGAATTTCGCGGTGCAAAGTAAACGAAAATTTGGCGAATACGGAAATTTTTCGCCTATTTTTTTAAACTTCGGGCTGATTATCACTTCATTAACATATGTTAACACCATCGGAGCCGAGGTTTTACCGCCCGTTTCAACCTTTTTTAATATAGCGCGTGGGGCGGGGTAGGGATTTTTTATCTATCTTTGCATGTCATGGCAAAACACAACAATCTCGGCACATGGGGCGAGAGTCTCGCTTGCGAGCGGCTGGTGGCCGACGGCTATGCGATAGCCGCGCGCAACTGGCGCTCGGGCCATTACGAGATCGACATCGTAGCCATGAAGGGCGACCACGTGATATTCTGCGAGGTAAAGACCCGCTCGGAGGGCGGCGCCGACCCGCTCGACGCCGTCGACTCGCGCAAAATCTCGCGCATGATAGCCTCGGCCCGGGCATACATGGAGATGGAGGGGCTGGAGCGGCACACGGTGCAGTTTGACCTCTTCGGCATCACCGCCGGAGCCGACGGCACGGCGCGGGTGGAGCATATCCCCGACGCATTTGAGATACCCCTGTCGGCCCGCTGACACAATCTTTTCACTACCGACTCAATCACACACACCACCTGATATGAAACACAGCATAGCTACCCGACTGGCCGACCTGCGCGCGCTGATGGAGCGCCAAGGCATCGCGGCCGCAATAGTGCCCCAGGGCGACCCACATATGAGCGAATACCTCTCTGACCACTGGCAGCTGCGCCGATGGCTGAGCGGATTTACAGGCTCGGCCGGCGACCTGGTGGTGACCGCCACCCGCGCGCTGCTGTGGACCGACTCGCGATACTTTCTCCAGGCAGGCGAGCAGCTTGCCGGCACCGGCATCGAGCTGATGAAAGACGGGCTGGAGGATACCCCGTCGATAGCCTCGTGGCTCTGCTCGGAGCTGAGCCGCGGCCAGCGTGTGGGCATCGACGGCATGACATTCTCGGCCGTGGCCGCCGAGGATCTGCGTATGCGCCTCGAGGCCGACGGCATCGTGCTCGACGCGGCGTTTGACCCCGCCGCCGTATGGCACGACCGCCCTGCCCTGCCCGACGCCCGAATATTTGAGCACGAGGTGCGCTATGCCGGTCTGAGCGCGGCCGACAAGATGATGCAGGTGATGGCCGGGGTCAAGGCCCGCCGGGCCGACTCGATGTTTATCTCGGCCCTCGACGAAATCGCCTGGATACTCAATATCCGCGCCAACGATGTCACGTACAACCCCGTGGTGACATCTTTCCTCTACCTCACCGACTGCGGCGCCACCCTCTTTATCGACCCGGCCAAGGTCGACGACGCTGCCGCTGCATACCTGCGCAGCCAGGGCGTCGACACTCTGCCCTACTCCGCCGTAAAAGACTTCCTGGGCTCGCTGCCCGCCTCGGCCCGTGTGCTGGTCGAGGGCGGCCGCACCGCCGCCTCCATCGTGGAGCTGCTGGGCAGCCGCGCCGTGAAGGCCGCCTCGCCGGTGGCCATGCTCAAGGCGTGCAAGAATGAGGTGCAGCTGCGCGGCGTACGCGACGCTATGGTGCGCGACGGCCAAGCCATGGTGCGCTCGCTCTGCGAGATACAGACCCGCGTGGCCGCCGGCGAGCGCCTCACCGAGCTCGACGTGGCCGACATCCTGCGCCGCCACCGCTCGGCATCGCCGCTATTCTTCGACGAGAGCTTCGGCACCATCGCCGGCTACGGACCCCACGGCGCCATCGTGCACTACGAGGCCGACGCCGACAGCGCCTCGACCCTCGAGCCTCGCGGCCTGCTGCTCATCGACTCGGGCGCGCAGTATCTCGACGGCACCACCGACATCACCCGCACCATCGCCCTGGGCACCCCCACCGCCGACGAGCGCCGCGACTTCACCCTGGTCATGAAGGGCCACATCGCCCTGGGCGCGGCCATCTTCCCGGCCGGCACCGCCGGCGCCCAGCTCGACGCCCTGGCACGCCAGTACCTGTGGCGCGAGGGCCTCAGCTACCTCCACGGCACCGGCCACGGCGTGGGCCACTTCCTCAACGTGCACGAGGGCCCGCAGAGCATCCGCCTCAACTACGTGCCCACCCCGCTCACCCCCGGCATGATCACCTCCAACGAGCCGGGCCTCTACCGCGAGGGCATCCACGGCATCCGCTGCGAGAATCTGGTGCTTACCGTCGAGGCGATGACCACCGACTTTGGCCGCTTCCTGCGCTTCGAGACTCTCACGCTATGCCCCTTTGAGCTGAGCCTCTTTGACACCGCGCTGATGACTCCGGCCGAGATAGAGTGGCTCAACGAGTACCACGCCCGCGTGCGCGAGGCTCTGGCCCCCGGCCTCGACGGCGAGGCCCTGCGCTGGCTCGAAAAGAATACCCGCCCCCTCACACTCTGATACACGACACATCATGGCACTCATCATACCCGTGCGCGGCTTTGAGCCGCAGATAGGCCAGGGATGCTTCCTGGCCGAGAACGCCACCATCATCGGCGACACCGTCATCGGCGACGAGTGCAGCATATGGTTCAATACCGTGCTGCGCGGCGACGTCAACTCCATCCGCATCGGCAACCGCGTCAACATACAAGACGGCTCGGTGCTCCACACCCTCTACGAGAAGTCGACCATCGTCATCGGCGACGACGTAAGCATCGGCCACAATGTCACCATCCACGGCGCCCATATCCACGACTATGCCCTCATCGGCATGGGCTCGGTGGTGATGGACGACGCCGAGGTGGGCGAGGGAGCCATCGTGGCGGCCGGCGCCGTCGTGCTCTCGCGCACCAAGATCGGCCCGGGCGAGCTCTGGGGCGGCGCTCCGGCAAAATTCATCAAGATGGTCGACCCCGAGCAGAGCCGCGAGATTAACCGCAAGATTGCCCACAACTATCTGATGTACTCCCAGTGGTACGGCCGTGGCGAGAGCGAGGCCGCTGCCGCAGCGGAGTGAGCCGGCGGCTTTGGAGCAACTGCTGTACATACTGCCGCGCGGCCTGGCGATAGGCGCCCTGATATCGGCCCCGATGGGGCCCATCGGGATGCTGGTGATACAGCGTACCCTGGGCAAGGGGCGCTGGCCCGGCATGTTTACCGGCATCGGGGCGGCGCTGAGCGACCTCATCTACTGCCTGCTCACCGGCTTCGGCCTGAGCTTCATCACCGACTTCATCGACGAGCAGCAGCTCTGGCTGCAGCTGGTGGGCGGTGTGGTGCTGGCGATATTCGGCGTGTACCTCTTCCGCAAAAACCCCACCCGCTCGCTCAAGACCGCATCGGAGATGCCGGCCAACAGCTTCTGGAGCGACTTCATCACCGGCTTCCTGCTCACCTTTTCCAATCCGCTCATACTCTTCTTCATCGTGGGCCTCTTTGCCCGCTTCTGCTTCATCCTGCCCGACTTCGGCGTAGGACACTATATCTTTGCATACTTATGCCTGCTGGGCGGCGCCCTGCTGTGGTGGTACGGCGTGACCTGGCTGGTCAACCGCCTGCGCCGCCGCTTCAACGTGCGCTCGCTCAGGCTGGTCAACCGCATCATCGCCCTCATCCTGCTGGCCATGGCCGCCATCGGCGTCACCATGGCCGTCATCGACATGGCTCATACCTTCTGATTATGCTCACCATACCATACATACCCTCGCTGGACTCGCTCGGCACCGACGGCGATGCCATCATAGCCGCCCTCGACGACAAAGGCGTGCGCGGCCAGATAATGCACGTCGACTGGCCCGACCAATTTCCGTACCGCCCCATGACATCCTTTGCCGCCGCTTATACCGACAAGGCGCTTTACATCGACTTCCTGGTGAGGTGCAATTACCTGCGTGCCGAGAACTATCTGCCGCAGTCGCCCGTGAGCGAGGACTCGTGTGTGGAGTTTTTTGTCGAGCCGGAGCCGGGCGGCGAATACTGGAATTTTGAGTTTAACTGCATCGGCACCGTCAACGCCTCGCACCGCCGCGAGCGCCACGCCCCCACCCGCCTGTCGCAGGCCGAGATCGACCGCATCATGCGCGTGGCATCGTGCGGCACACGGCCCTTCCGCGAGCTGGAGGGCCTCTTTACCTGGAATCTGCTCGTGGCCATCCCGCTCGACCTGATGGGCCTCGACCCGGCCCGTCTGCCGGCCAAGATGCGCGGCAACTTCTACAAGTGCGCCTCGGCCACATCGGAGCCTCACTACCTGAGCTGGCAGCCCGTGTATACCGACAAGCCCGACTTCCACCGGCCGGAATTTTTCGGCGATATCACCTTCCAACGCCCATGAGACTCACCGCCCACACCCTCCTCATCACTGCCGCAGCCGCTCTGGCATCTGCATGCTCGCGGCCGGCAGCCGCGCCCGACAGCGCCCCCGTATGGCTCGAGACCGACTCGGCCGCAGCCATCGACGCCCGCACCCGCGCCGACTTCCCCTACACCATGCCCGAGTTTGAGGCTATGGTGGCCGGGCGCTATCCCGGATATACGGCCGAGCAGCTGAGCGCCGCCGTCGACGCGCACTATGTCGAGACGATGGTCATCGACGACACTCTGCGCGTATTCCGCAAGGCTCTGCGCAATATGGGCCTGCTCGACCCCGTGCTCAACTCCCGCCAGGTATCGCGCAACTCCGACGCCACGGCCGCGCGCCTGGCCGAGCTCGACTCCACCGCCGCCACCCCCGACGGCGACCGCCGCATCACATACCGCTTCAGCATCGATGTGCCATACTCCGAGGCCATCGCCGGCGACACCCTGCGGGTATGGATGCCCGTGCCGGTCGAGAGCGAGCGCCAGAGCGATGTGACCATCCTCTCGTCGGTACCCGCCGCCTACACCCTCAGCGAGGGTCGCTCGCCCCACAATACATTATATATGGAAGTACCGGCGCCGGCTGCGCCCGGCGACACCGCCCGGCTTGAGTACACGGGCGCCTATACCGTGCGCGGCAAGTATGTGTCGCCAGACTACATCCGCAGCCACCTGCGCCCCTACGACACCGCCTCCGAGACCTACCGCCGCTATACAGCCCTGCCCGACGGCGGCCCCCACATGGTGCGCCTCGACTCTATGGCACGCGCCATCGCCGGCGACGCCACCGACCCCTATACCATGAGCGAGCGCGTCTTTGACTACATCGACTCGACATATCTCTGGGCCGGCGCCCGCGAGTACAGCACCATCGGCTGCATACCCCGCTATGTGGTCGACGAGGGCCACGGCGACTGCGGCCAGGTGAGCCTGCTGTACATATCGCTCATGCGCTCTCTGGGCGTGCCAGCCCGCTGGGAGAGCGGATGGATGCTTCATCCCGGCAGCAAAAATTACCACGACTGGGCCGAGGTATACTTTGAGGGCGTGGGCTGGGTGCCGGTCGACGTGTCATTTGGCCGATTCCCCGGCGCATCGTCGGCCAAGGCCCGCGACTTCTACTCCACCGGCATCGACGGCTGGCGATTTGCCACCAATACCGGCGTGGCAGGCGAGCTGTACCCGGCCAAGCGCTACGTGCGCTCCGAGACCGTCGACTTCCAGGCCGGCGAGGTTGAGTGCTCGCGCGGCAATATATTCTACCCCGCCTGGGATCACACCCTCACCATCCTCTCCTCCGACCCCGTAAAATGCAAAGCACAATGAAACACCTCCTCCTCACCATAGCCGCGGCCGCCATGACGCTCGGCGCGGCCGCCGGCGAGACCGAGCCGACCGACAGCTTCGGCCTGATAAGCATCCCGGTGGCCTCGATGCGCACATCCGGCGCCCACTCGGCCGAGATGAGCACACAGGCCGTCATGGGCACCCCCGTAAAGCTGCTCGCCCGCGAGGGCGACTGGTACCATGCACAGACTCCCGAGGGATACACCGCCTGGGTACCCGAGAGCTCGGTGGCTCCGCTCAGCGGCGAGGCCTTCGACGCCTGGCGCGGCGACAGCCGCCGCTATGTGGTGACCGCGCCCTGGCAGACCCGCGCATACACCACCCCGGACGCCACGGGGCCGCGCGATGTGGTGACCGACCTGGTACTCGGCGCCATCGTCACCGCCGGGCAGCCCGGCAGCGACGGGGAGCGCCTGCGCATCACCCTGCCCGACGGACGCACCGGCTGGGCCGATGCCTCTGCCCTCACTCCCATCGCCGACTGGGCCGCACAAGACTTCGACCCCGCGCGCATCCTCGACGTGGCATACTCCATGGAAGGCACCCCCTACCTGTGGGGCGGCACCTCCACAAAAGCCATCGACTGCTCGGGCCTGGTGAAAGTGAGCTACCTGGCGAGCGGCCTGATACTGCGCCGCGACGCATCGCAGCAGGCACTCACCGGCATAGCCCTCGACCCGGCCGACATCGACGCCATGCAGCCGGCCGACCTGCTCTTCTTTGGCAACGCCGATACCGGCCGCATCACCCACGTGGCCCTCTACGACTCGGCCGGCCGCTACGTACACTCGTCGGGCCGCGTCAAGCGCAACAGCCTGCTCACCGACTCGCCCGACTATCTCTACTCGCCCATGCGCGCCACACGCATACACGGCGCCGAAGATACCGACGGCATCATCCGCGCCCGCAACCACCCCTGGTACTTCAATCGATAATCCCGAGAGTATCGATAATCTCGAAAAAATAAACCTCCCATCCTCCATGAACAGACGCAACTTCCTCAAGACTTCGGCCCTCGGGCTGGCCTTTGCCTCGACACCGCTGGCATCATTCTCCGCCCCCGGCGAGCCCACCCGTGCAAAGCGTGGCGACGGCCGCCTGCACCTGACTTTCGAGCCATACGAGCTGCGCCTCAAGCACTCTTTCAACCTCGCCCGCAGCCAGCGCACCACCACCCCCGGCGTGCAGGTGCGCATCGACTACGACGGCCTGCGCGGATACGGCGAGGCTTCGATGCCTCCATACCTGGGCGAGAACGTCGAGAGCGTATGCTCGTACCTGAGCCGCCTCGACCTGTCGCAGTTTACCGACCCCTTCCGCATCAAAGACATCCATGAGTACATGGACTCCGTCGCCCCCGACGACCGCGCCGCCAAGGCATCGGTCGACATCGCCCTGCACGACCTCACCGGCAAAATCATGGGCCAGCCCTGGTACAAAATCTGGGGCCTCAACCCCGACAAGGCTCCCAACACCTCCTACACCATCAGCTACGACGCCGACCCCGCCGAGATGAAGGCAAAAATCGACGAGACAGCCCCCTTCAAGATTGTAAAGGTGAAGATGGGCGTGGGCCACGACAAGGAGACCGTCGAGGCTCTGCGCCGCCACTCCGACGTGCCCATCTGTGTCGATGCCAACCAGGGCTGGACCGACAAGCACGCCGCCCTCGACATGTGCCACTGGCTCTCCGAGCGCGGGTGTCAGTTTGTGGAGCAGCCCATGCCCAAGGAGATGATTGAGGAGACGGCCTGGCTGCGCGAGCGCTCGCCGCTGCCGCTCATCGCCGACGAGTTTCTGCAGCGACTGCCCGACGTGGCCCGCGCCGCCGCGGCTTACGACGGCATCAACATCAAGCTCATGAAAAGCACCGGCCTGCACGAGGCCCATCAGATGGCCGTGCTCGCCCGCGCCCTGGGCATGAAAGTAATGCTCGGCTGCATGACCGAGACATCATGCGCCGTGACTGCCGCCGCCCAGCTCTCGCCCATGGTCGACTGGGCCGACCTCGACGGCAATCTGCTTATCGCCAACGACATCTTCGACGGCATCAAGGTCGTCGACGGCAAAGTCACCATCCCGGCCGACCGCCCCGGTATCGGCGTCGAGCCTATAGCCTGATACCATGAGAGGCGATCGCGGACGCATAGGCTCGGTGCTCACCCATGTGCTCTTCATAGCGGTGCTGGTGGTGCTGCCCGAGCTGCTGATGAGCGTGTCGGGGCGCCCCCACTCGGGCGCCATGCGCTGGGGCATGTATGTACACAGTGCGGTATTGCTTGCGGTATTCTACATCAATTACTTCCTGATAGTGCCGCGCACCCTCGGCGCCGGCACCCGCCACCGCCGACTCGCCTTCGCCCTGCTCAATCTCGCCCTGATACTCGCCGCCGTGGTCTTTACATACGGCATGGTCGAGTGGGGCTGGATACCCGGCGGCCGACGCCTCAACCGAGCCCCCGACACCTGGCACCGCCTGCTGGCCATCGCCTCGATGATGATGCGCGACGCCGTGATGCTGGTGCTGGTCACCTCGCTGGCCGTGGCCATACGCATGACAGTGTACTGGCGCAACCTGGCCGACCGCCAGGCAAAGCTGCGCGCCATGCAGCGCGAGAGCGAGCTCGAGGGTCTGCGCTCGCAGCTCAATCCCCACTTCCTCTTCAATACCCTCAACTCCATCTACGCCCTCATCGACATATCGCCCGACGAGGCCCGCCGCGCCGTGCACACCCTCTCGCAACTCATGCGCTACGCCGTGTACAGCAATCCCGAGCGGGTGTCGCTCAGCCGCGAGCTGGAGTTTCTCGACCACTACGCCGAGCTGATGCGCCTGCGCCTTGGCGACGACCGGCCCGTCGACATACGGGTCGACGTGAGCGACACCTCGGTGGCCGTGCCGCCGCTGGTACTGGTGCCGGTGGTGGAAAACGCCTTTAAGTACGGCGCCACAGCCCCGGCCGACCGCCCCATCGACATCGCCGTCACCTCGCGCCCCGGCGCCGTGGAGTGCCGTACCGCCAACAGCTTTGACCCCGCCCGTACCGACGCCATGAAAGGCGGCGTCGGCCTGGCCAATCTCCGCCGCCGCCTCGAGCTGCTATACGGCGGCCGCGCCACACTGGTCACCGCCGCCGAGGGCGACCGCTACACCGCCACCCTCATCATACCCACCACGGCATGAGAGCGCTCAGAGTGGTCATCGCCGACGACGAGCCCCTGGCCGTAAGACTGCTGCGCAGCTACTGCGAGCGCACCCCCGGCGTAGAGGTCGCCGGCGCCTATACCGACCCCGCCCGCGCCATGACCCATATCGAGGCAGGCGGAGTCGACCTGGCCGTGCTCGACATACAGATGCCCGGGCTCACCGGCATGGATATAGCCCGGCGGCTCGCCGACAGCGCCGTGCAGGTGATATTTGTCACCGCCTACGCCGACTATGCCGTCGACGGATTCCGCGTGCACGCCCTCGACTACCTGCTCAAGCCCGTGAGCTACGAAGACTTCTCAGCCGCGCTCGAGCGCGCGCGCCGCGCCCTGCCCGCGCCCACCCACATCACCGTCACCGCCGATTACCGCCGCCACCGTATCCCTCTGGGCGACATCGCGCTCATCAGCGGCCTGGGCGACTACGTGAAGATACATCTCACCGACGGCCGCCGCATCCTCACCCAGATAAGCATCAAGCAACTCTCGGCCACGCTTCCGCCCGACAGCTTCATACGAGTGCACCGCTCCCACATCGTGGGCACCGCGCACATCGAGAGCTACGACCGCGCCACCCTCACCCTGCGCGGCCTCGGCAGCGTGCGCGTCGGCGACACCTACCGCCCCGCCCTCGACGCCCTACTCGACCGTCACTGATATGCGGCACAATACATCGGCGCGCGACATATCCGGATATGTCGCGCGCCGATGTATTGACTTAGGACGGGGTCAGTCGAAGATACCTTCGAGGCCTTCCTCGGCGGTCTCGACTTCCTCGGGGCCTGTGAAACCACCCTCGCAGAGGTTGATGCCGGCCGGAAACTGGAATTGCTTGCTCTGGTCGTAGGGCAGCGTGGGGTCGGCGTAGACGCGCGAGATGTATTTGCCGTAGATGGGCAGTGCCATCGACGCGCCCTGGCCCTCGGCCATGGAGTTGAAGTGGATGTAGCGCTCCTCGCCGCCGACCCATACGCCGCTCACCAGGTCGGGAGTGAAGCCCATAAACCAGCCGTCGGAGTTGAAGTTGGTGGTGCCGGTCTTGCCGCCCATCTGAGCGGTGATGTTGTATGGCGGGCGGCGCAGACGGTTGCCCGTGCCGCTGTCGACGACATTGAGCAGCATCGAGAGTATCTTGTAGTAGCCTTTCTCGGTGATGACCTCGGTCTGGGTGGGCGAGAATTCAGATATGATATTGCCGTTGGCATCGGCGATTGCTGTCACAAAGAGGGGGTCGGTGCGCATACCCTTGTTGGCAAAGGCTGTGTAGGCGGTCACCATCTCCTTGACCGACACCTCGCAAGGCCCCAGGCAGAGCGACATCACCGCCGGCAGCTGGCCGGTGATGCCATAGGAGTGCATACGCTTGACGAGCTCGGCGGGCGAGAGCTGGGCCATGAGGCGGGCCGAAATCCAGTTGTTGGAGTTGGTCAGCGCCCACCGCAGGTCGACCATCTCGCCCACGCGGGAGTGGCCGGAGTTGCGCGGCGACCATGGGCGTCCGCTCTCGTCGTAGAATGTCGGCTGCTCGTTGAGCATCATGTCGCAGGGCGTGAAGTCGCTCTCCATCGCATAAGTGTAGAGGAATGGCTTGATGGTCGAGCCAATCTGGCGGCGGCCGGTCGACACCATGTCGTACTGGAAGAAGCGGAAGTCGGGTCCGCCGACATAAGCCTTGACATATCCCGTGAGGGGATCCATCGACATGAAGCCGGTGCGCAGGAAGCCCTTTGTATACAGTATCGAGTCCATGGGAGTCATCACGGTGTCGACCGGGCCCTCGTATGAGAACACGGTCATCTCCACCGGGGTGTTGAACTCCACGTCGATCTCCTCGGCCGAGCGGCCGGCGATACGGGCGATGCGGTGGCGCTCGCTCTGGCGCACGGCCTGCTCGATGAGCCTGGCGCGTGTGGCGGCCGAGAGCTCGGCGGGATTTGACGAGTAGGGGCGGGTCGACGAGCCGCGTTTCTCGCGGTTGAACGACCGCTGCAGCGAGCGCATGTGGTCGGCGACAGCCTCCTCGGCATATGTCTGCATACGCGAGTCGATGGTGGTATATATCTTGAGGCCGTCGGAGTATATGTCGTACTTGGTGCCGTCGGCCTTGGGATTTTTCTCAATCCAGCCGTAGAGAGGATTGGTGTCCCAGGCGATGGAGTCGTCGACAAAGCGCTGGCGCTCCCACTCGCGATAGTCGGAGCGCACCGGGCGGCGCGCCGTCAGATAGCGGCGCAGCTCCTCGCGGAAGTATGGGGCGAGGCCTTCCTTGTGGTCGACGCGGTGGAAGTCGAGAGTGAGCGGCAGGGCGCTGAGCGAGTCGAGCTCGGCGCGGGTGAGCATGTCGGCCTTGTACATCTGCTCGAGCACCACATTGCGGCGGTCGCGGGTGCGCTCGGGCTTGCGCACGGGATTGAAGTACGACGGATTCTTGACCATGCCCACCAGCGTGGCGGCCTCCTCGACATTGAGGTCGGCGGCGTCTTTGTTGAAGTATACCTTGGCGGCCGACTTGATGCCCACGGCATTGTAGAGGAAGTCAAACTGATTGAGATACATCTTGAGTATCTCCTCCTTGGAGTAGTAGCGCTCGAGCTTGACGGCAATCATCCACTCGATGGGCTTCTGCACGGCGCGCGACAGGGCGCCGTCGCTTGGCGGGGTATAGAGCTGCTTGGCGAGCTGCTGGGTGAGTGTGGAGCCGCCGCCGGCATTGCGCTGGCCCATGAGCACGGTCTTGACCAGGGCGCGGGTGATGGCGCGGGCGTCGATACCCGAGTGATCCATGAAGCGGCTGTCTTCGGTGGCGATGAGGGCGTTGATGACGTTTGGCGAGATCTCGTCGAGGTCGGCGTAGATGCGGTTGCCCGAATTGCGGAAGTAGCGGCCCATCTCCACACCGTCGGCGGTATAGATGATGGTGGCAAACTTATCCTGCGGGTTGCGCAGGCTCTCGACGGGCGGCATGTATCCTATCACGCCATTGTACGCAAGCACAAAAAATACGGCGACGGCGGCCACCAGGCAAAAGAAAACAGTCCACGCCAGGGCGATGAACTTGCGGCGGCGGCGCGGAGCCGGCTGCTGAGGAGAGGTATTCGGAGTGGGCATGTCAGTCGTTTAGAAGGTTGGGGCGCAGGCGACGCGTGCGCTCGATGGCTTGGGTATGCTTCCAGTCGGCGATGCGGGCCTCGTGGCCCGAGAGCAGGATGTCGGGCACTCGCCAGCCCTTGTACTCGGCCGGACGGGTATATACGGGCGGCTCCAGCAGACCGTCCTGAAAGGAGTCGCTCAGCGCGCTCTGCTCGTCGCCGATGGCTCCGGGTATGAGGCGCACGATGGCATCGGTGATGATGGCCGCGGGCAGCTCGCCGCCCGTGAGCACATAGTCGCCGATGGAAATCTCGCGGGTGATGAGATGCTCGCGTATGCGGTAGTCGATACCCTTGTAGTGGCCGCAGAGTATGATGATGTTGTCGAGGAGCGAGAGGCGGTTGGCCAGCGGCTGCGAGAGTATCTCGCCGTCGGGGGCGGTGAATATCACCTCATCGTAGTGGCGCTGCTCCTTCAGAGCCGATATGCATCGGTCGACAGGCTCTATCTGCATCACCATGCCGGCATCGCCGCCAAAGGGATAGTCGTCGACCTTGCGGTGCTTGTCCAGGGTATAGTCGCGCAGATTGTGCACCACAATCTCGGCAAGCCCCTTGTCGCATGCCCGCTTCAGTATGGAGCAGCCCAGGGGCGACTCCAGCATCTCGGGCAGCACTGTTATAATGTCTATACGCATCTTGTCGGTTTTAATTGCAAAATTACACAACACGCGCGTATCTACCAAGATAATTTACCTTTCACCCCCCATTTTGATGACCTCGCCATCCCGAAAGCACGTTACCGGCGGTATACGCGGCGGCGGCCGATGTCGGGGATTACCTCCATGCTGTCGGCCGTCAGGATGATGCGCCGCCGGGCGATGTCGGCCGTCGGCGCCAGGCTGTCGCACAGATGCGTCCGCAGCAGCGTGTCTACATACACCCGCGGCACGAAAGTGATGGTGTCGCCCTCCTCGCGGAAATGCAGCGTGCCCACCACCGCCCCGCGCTCATGCGGCATATACACCCCAATCTTCCGCTTGCGGTAAAGCGCCAGCCGACTTGGCTCCGGCCCCAGCACCGTGTCCATCGGCGACACTAACACCGACGAATCTTTTCCGTTAACCCTGATAAAGTAGTTAATCTGACTTTCGCGACTCAGCAATTCTCGGCTTTTTTCCTCTTTGGTCATACGCACGCGGAAAACAATATTGTAATCAGGATATGGACTTAGGTCTTCTTGAGTTTTCACATTTAAACTTGTTTCAGTAGCTCTCATGGCTCTCGGTAACAATTCGAGTCTTCTCTTTTGATTTTGCACCAACTCAACGTAGATGACGCTATCTTCAGAGAGACTGTCTTTCCCGAAAGTAAATATCCCCCTACGAATTGTGGCAGAAGGAGTAAATAATAAAGAATCGGTACCCTCTATTGTATCCAAAATTCCTACTATTACTATATGGTCGGCTATAGCATGAAATCCCAATTTTTGATGAGGATAAATACAATAATCATTAGACGGACTATATTCATTAGGTGTTGAATAATACAGAGTCTCGCATTTGTACACCTGCCCCTCAATCCAAAACATGGATGCGGCAATTAAGCCGATTAACATCATTATATGTCTCATCGCATATTACTTGCAGCGTTTGGAATAATAATCTTTCTCATAAGTAAACTATGTGAAGTATTGCATATTGCCGTAAGCGTTACCGGCGGTATACGCGGCGGCGGCCGATGTCGGGGATTACCTCCATGCTGTCGGCCGTCAGGATGATGCGCCGCCGGGCGATGTCGGCCGTCGGCGCCAGGCTGTCGCACAGATGCGTCCGCAGCAGCGTGTCGACATATACCCGCGGCACGAAAGTGATGGTGTCGCCCTCCTCGCGGAAATGCAGCGTACCCACCACCGCCCCGCGCTCATGCGGCATATACACCCCGAGCTTCCGATTACGGTAAAGCGCCAGCCGGCTTGGCTCCGGCCCCAGCACCGTGTCCATCGGCGACACTAAAGCTACCGAGTCTTCAGGAGGGACTCTCAAAAGTTGGTTTATCTGACTATAATGCGATAACGTTGCGTTCTTCCGGTATTCTTCGGTGGTACCTGGACGAAAAAACAAATCAAAAATACCAATGAATTCATGATTTAATTCATTTACCACCTTTAAGCCTTTATCAGTCATTCTAATCTTTCTCGGCATGGTTTCGAGCCTCAGTTTAGGTTGATTGGCCACAAGTATTGTATATATAACAGTATCCTCCGACAGCGGATTTTCAGAGAATGGCAAGAGACCCCGACGGATAGTTGCCGTCGGTATAAACATCAGCGAGTCTGTATCATTAAAAGGCTGTAATATTCCGACAATGGCTATATAATCATCAATCTGATGTACAGCGATTTTCTGCTCGGGGTATATATAATATTCATTGCTATCCCAATAAGGCCACGCCCAAGGTGCGTTATAGCACAACGATATTTGCGAATACGATGGATTAAAGCCCATCGACACTATCGCAATCGAGAATATAATAACATACAAAATCTTCTTCATTTCTCAGTAAGTCTATAAATAATGCCATCGTACTTCATTAACGTTACCGGCGGTATACGCGGCGGCGGCCGATGTCAGGGAGATGCATCCTCAGCAGCGTGTTGACATATACCCGCGGCACGAAAGTGTGCAACTAACGTACCTTTTCGTACAATCTGTATTCAACATCATATCCATCAAGAAATGGATCTTCGATTGAATCCGGCGCATATGGTCGATAATCTTGTATTTCCCAGATTGTGTCGCCGGAAAATACAAGGTAAATCGGTACCCTGTCTGCGAGTGAACTGCCGGAATCAGGAATGATAGCACGACGTTTTTTTCCCTGATCAGTCCATAGCCAAGAGTATGAAAATATCGGTGAGAAAACTATCGTATCATTGATTCGTTTACTAAGCTCGCCCACCGTACAACCATATCGATTGCCAAGATGGATTCCGATGCCCTCACTTTCGAACAGTACGTATTCCAATCCCATACAAAGAGGGTCGTTGCAGCGATATGCCACGCCATATCCATAGTTGGGCGACTGAGTCTTACAAGCCGCTACTGATACGACAAGTAAAATTAAAATGAATATCTTTCGCATATACTTTTATTATTACTTGCAGCTTTTGTGCATCCTGACGTAGGGCATAATCCTGATATCAGAGCCCTCGTCTTCAGGATTCTCTACAGTATCCGGGGCAAACGGCCGGAAGTCTCTTATTTCAAATATATTGCAACCCTCAAGCAGCAATGTCCGCGGAAGCCTTTGAGTCCAATGCGTATTTGAATCAACCACCTCTACCGACGGTACTGATTTACCATCAATTTTGCGTATTTTACAAAAAGCCATGCTTGTAAAAATGATAGAATCCGGCTTGGGCAAATCGAGCCGGCCTATTATGCAGCCCTCATCAAACCACGTATAAAAGCCGATATTCGATTCCGGAAAGAGTACATACTCTCCATATGTCGACCACTGCGGGTCTGTGCGGTATGCTATACCGCGACCCAACTCAAGCTCGCGGCACTTACAGGCTGTTACCACCGCTGCTATCACTATCAGAATAATAATCTTTCTCATAAGTAAACTATGTGAAGTATTGCATATTGCCGTAAGCGTTACCGGCGGTATACGCGGCGGCGGCCGATGTCGGGGATTACCTCCATGCTGTCGGCGGTGAGGATGATGCGGCGACG
The DNA here is from genome assembly GCA_910587925.1 of uncultured Muribaculaceae bacterium. Taxonomy (GTDB): domain Bacteria; phylum Bacteroidota; class Bacteroidia; order Bacteroidales; family Muribaculaceae; genus CAG-873. The sequence continues at coordinate 85,594 of CAJUOC010000005.1, read as the reverse complement.
GGCGATGTCGGCCATCGGCGCCATGCTATCGCACAGATGCGTCCGCAGCAGCGTGTCAACATACACCCGCGGCACGAAAGTGATGGTGTCGCCCTCCTCGCGGAAGTGCAGCGTGCCCACCACCGCCCCGCGCTCATGTGGCATATACACCCCGAGCTTGCGATTACGGTAAAGAGCCAGCCGGCTTGGCTCCGGCCCCAGCACCGTGTCCATCGGCGAAATATAGGGAGCCGATAAGATGGAGTCGGCAGGGGATATTCTTATAAACTCGTTGATTTGACTTAACAGAGAAATTATATCTTCGTCAGATTTAAGATTTCCATCACGATTATAATAATAGTGATACAGCGGGGTCCACGGGCTAATACATGAAGCATTCGTTACACCTATGCCATTTTTGTACTCTACGAGAGTGCGCGGTTGAGTTTCATGACGAAACTTCACCACCCTCTGCACCGAGATGCAACTATCCTCGGAGAGCATGTTTATCCCAAAGGGCGCCCTTCCCCGCTTCATTACAGCCGTAGGGGTAAAAAGCAGCGTATCAGGAGATTCATGGCGAGTCAATACGCCTATGACGTATAGATAATCTTCTATAATGTGTATACCTACGTTAGCTTGGGGATATATGTAATACTCATTGACATATGGCCACAGCTGCTCTACAAAGCGTAAGCGTGGCCTTTCATAAGTGCTCCTGAATCCAAAAGCACCTAAAGCTGTAGCAACCACTACAAGGATAACTGTCATCATATTCTTCATGGCTCCATATTTGGTCTATATATGATACCGTTGTACTTAAAAATCGCGCGTTTCCTATCAGAATAATCCTGGAGTTTATCATGATAATCCAAACCAGTAACTATAAGCTTTTTATAATATTGAGGTATGTGTTGATAGTTCTTAGGATTAAAAATGCTTGTATAACCATCTTCATCTAATATCCTAGCACGGTGAAACGCAGCCTTTTCATCGGCTATATCATAAAACACACCAAGAGATCCACAATCAAAGCCTTGCTTATCTTTTCCAATTCTGAAATCAATCTCCCCGATTTCAAATTGATATGCATGTTTTAACTCATGCGCCAACAAATTTAACGCAGGCCCTTCTATGGATATCCACACCCTATCGCGGGGCAAATCGTATCCAAAAGTACCGTTAAAGTCTATCTGCCCTTCATAAATAGGTAGAATCTGGATATGGTATAGCATCTCTGACTGACGAAGTGCCGGAATTTCTATAAATAGCGCATGGTATGCGTGCATAAATGCATTGAGCTGTTGGCAATTTTGGTTTTCATCATAAACGTTATAATGAAAGAAGTAAAAAAGGAGATTCTTTTTATATGCTAAATAATTTTCTGTAAAAATTTCCCATAAACCTCGCTCTAGGCGGTCTACATCATCCTCTGATTCTTCGGTGAATTTGCGGCCGGTGGGGTCGGTGAGGGAGATGGGGTTGCCGGCGCAGTAGGCATAGGGAGAGAGCCACGGGGTGCTCTCGGCGGCGGGGTCTATGCTGGTGAAGCCGGGCAGCAAGGCGGAGTAGCGACGTGCCTCGAAGTCGTACTCTGACATACCCATGGTGTTGTCGTATTCCTTGCCGGAAAAAAGATAGGGATTGGCACGCGTACCTCTCGCTGTCGCGGAAGAGGGTCGTCGCCACGGTTCACCATAAGGATAGTAGTCGGTCTGTTGCACCGTGTTGCCGTCATTATCAATCACGGCTACATTGTTGCCTTGATGGTCGGTAAGATAATAGTACGGCTTTAGCTCCGAGTCAAAATATCCACCCGGGAATAGTATGCGGTCAACGGTATATTGAGGATTCAACCTCTCTTTAGCGCGACATATCAACCCGCTGGAGTAGTACTGCCGCTGCTCATACCCCATAGGAGCGTGAACAGAGTTTATATCAGGGGTATAAATAGTTGACAAGTGACGACCGAGACCATCATATTTCCACTCCATCTGTTTCTGCTTCAACTGCACGCCAAAAAAGCGTTCCGGCTCGAAAAGCATTTTGACTGGCAATCCGCTTGTATTGTAGTCGATACGCTGGATTTTGCGGCTCTCGTCGGCAATGAGGCGTCCGGCTTCGTCGTATGAAAGCGAGGCGTTGAAAGTGCGTCCGAAACCGGAGCGGCCTGAGAATATGGCAACGTCCTCGCCCGCGGCGTTGGTGACCGACACCCGTCTGTTTCCATCATAGGTCGCAGTAGCATCATCTATTACGCCGTATGTCTCCACTCCGTCGGCAGTGCGGTCTACGACGCCGTTGCGGGTAAGCCCGGTGATGTTACCCCGGATATCGTAAGTATAAGTCGTGGAAAAATCAGCCGAAGATGTGGCATGGCTGTACTCGGCACTTGTGAGCCTGCCGATACGGTCGTATTCGTAATCATATGTGTGGCCGTCCCACGTCGTTTGGGTGATAAGTCCCGAATAACGGGGATATTTTCCATCTGAGTATTTGTACTTGCGTGTAGTGGTATCATATCTCCGGGAGACTACTGCGTCATCAAACCCGGGCGCTTTAAACGGTGTCACTGCATATATCGGCATATCGTGGTGTACGGCGCTGACCCATCCGCGCACATCGTATTCGATACGCTGGCGCGGGGACGTGGAAAATGTGCCAAGCACACGCGATGACAGTCGGTTGGCATAATCGTAAGTATACTTTACGCGGGCATGGGCGCTGTCGGCAAGCCATATATCCTGGCCGGTGAGTTGACGCTCGCAATACTGGTTGACGGTCAGCATCCGTGGCAGACTTACCGGGTAGGAGGGAAAGTCTGTGCGCTCCTGCTTTACCTGTCCCTGATAAGTGTGGGTGCGCGACACGCGCCCGGCTGCATACCCGGTGCCATACTGCTGTATCATGCGTCCGTAGGCATCGTAATAATATACTTCATGGCCTTTTCCGGTACACATCCCTGTAAGCCGACCTAAATCAGAAGATGAGCGCTCGGCGAGGGTGAAATCAGTTCCGCCGGCATCGGCTTTGAATCCGAAATCATCACTAAGGTTCAGTTTATTTATAAACAGGTGTGTATCGTAGTAGTTTGCTGATACTATCTTGGCATCGCTCAGCTGCCACGGCACTATATAGCCGCCGGTACTCTCGCATCCGTCTGCAAGGCGGGTTACAAAAGCTGTGGAAATTCCGGCAATGTCGTCGGGGTGAGTGGCAGTTTCAAGGCAGAGTACATTGCGGCCACATTCATCATAAAGATACAGCCGCCACCGGTCGCCTAAATCGGGGGTATTCTCTGCTACAAGCCGGTCGGCGGCGTCGTAGCGGTACTCCGACGCCGGCGCTCCCGGTACACGGCGGGCAATGAGGCGGCCACGGGCGTCGTAATCAAACCAATACGCAAGTTGCTGCATCTGTGTGGAGGTGCGCACTTGTCCTGTCGTAGCATCGGAGAGGCCCGGAGGCAGGATGTAGCGCAGACGCCCGTAGTCATCATACACATAGTCGACTGTGGCCCAATTACCCGAGCCGCCACGCATCTCCCGTACTTTCAATCCACGGACATCTGTAAATGTAAGCACAGTGTGCATATCCTCATCCACTATCTCCTCAATCACCAATGAGCCGGGAGGATAGTAGTCTGCGGCGGCAAAAGCATGGTCTGTCGCACGATAGCGGCGACATGCCGGCCCTGTATACCCATTGGCCATACGTCGGTAGCGGGTCTTCTTCCGGGCCTCTTTCCATGCGCTGCCAGCTTTGCAACCTGCGACGGCATAGGCGCGTGGCGACCTCTCGTATTCCACCTCCGTGTATGCAAGCGAGTCTGAATAAAGACTTACTGCCTCGGCTATGATTGTCGAGTCGGATACTACACTCGACATTACAGGCACCGGGCTCCACTCACGTGATATACGCCCCATATTGTCGTACTGCGTGAGCATGGCGCACAGCCGGTTGCCATAGTTGTCACCGCCGAGCCAAGCATCGCCGGATATACTGTGATGCCCCGGTATATCATCATTTGAGCCGGTGCGCGAGATATGTATCGTCGGTCTCCCGAAAGCATCATAATATTGCCATTCGCTTGGTGAGTGCTCGCCGTATTTATCCGCGCATATGGTGGTATTGCTCCAATGCTCTCCGTCCTGGCTCACACGGTATTCATGACGCCGGATATATCCGAGTCCTTCCACCCGCTCTGAAATGAGATTGCCGTCTTTACTGTATCTGTAATGAGTGAGTATACCGGCCGGGTCGACTGACTCTTTTACTCCAACGAATTGCTCCCATTTCCATGTAGTCTCAAGACCTCCCACTGACTGCGAAAGTTGATATCTTCCGTTGCTGTCCCAGGTGGCATATGTAGTGATACCTGCGCTATCGGTCGTGGATGTAACGCACCCGCGCACGTCATAAACGCGCCGCGGACTCTTCCACGACAAGCCAGCGCATGTGGTGGTAGTCGTCCGGGGGTATACCCAGCTGCCCGAAAGTATGTAATCGTTATGAGTGCTGTATATTTCCTTGCCGTTGTAGTATTGAGTTGTGCCGGTTATAACTCCTGATGCTTGTCTATTATACAATACCAGTTCGTCGCCCGTAGATGCAGCCGACGGAAAATGTAATGCAGTGCGTATCGAATCCCCTCGGGTTACCGACACTGACGACATCAGTTCAGTCCCGGATTTATACTCGTACTTCTCTACTGTGGTGATGTCTCCGGTTTCTGTATGTTCGGTAGAAGTCCGACTTCTCAAACGCTCGGTCAGCATTTCTATGCTATAAGTAGATACTTCATATACTTCATCTTCTGCAAAAGTATAAGTCTTAGGGGTATTATCTGTCAAATGATACCCCGGCACAGCAACGGTTTGATTGAATACATGAGTCAGACCGCTTGAGAAATCAGGTGAATTCTCTCGTCCGTTTGCCGCATGATGCAGGCGTCTGCGGATATTGGCGCCATATATTATAGGATAATTGCGTATCAAGTCATATTCAAATGTCTCGGTACAAACGGGCTTGGCCGGATTGTTATCGCTCCATACTGTTTTTTTTACTAACCGTGGCTTTTTTGAGAATGCCTTGCGTATGACTCGCGGGAGCGGCCCACGCCAATCGTATGCGACGTCATTGGGCGGGCACATATCGATAAAATTCCATATGGTTTTACCTTCCGGAGCAAATTCCATAACTTCCCGATACCAAACAGGCACCTCACCATGGCGATATGACATATGGTCGGAATAGCCGCGCATCGTCACTGTTCTCTCTCGGAAGATGCCCGACTTCGAGGTATTGATGTAGCCATAGCCAAGCCATTCTTTTTCCGATATGAATGTATCGAGAGTAGGCGCGCTGGTACACACCCCGCCATTGTATACGTAATGATACTTTGCCGGTGATTCATCACTCTCATTTCTTTTCACAATTATATCGGTTACTCGTAAACCGCCTCCTATTCTATGCGAAACATTGCTTACAAGATGTCGGCCTATCTCTGCATCAGTGCGAGAGTATAGCGGATATGAATGTGCCTCATAATTCCATTCTATTGAGCCACCTGTCGGCAAGACTGCTTTCTTAAGTATGTGAGCCTGCATGGCGTCAACATTTATTTTGCGGTCGGCACCTTTGAATGAATATTCTTCCACTCGCGTGGCATCTCTTTCAAGTTTGAGCACTGCCGATGGAGAGTCACCGGCAAATGCCTGTGTCCCGTTGTGAAATCCCCACCAGTCTATTCCATCTGTCTGCGGGTAGTCGCCATATTCAAAGGTATAGACTCCCTGTCCACGTACATAAAGGGAGTCAAGACGCATGCCGGTAGAGTCCTGACGCACTCGGGCAAGGTCTAATTTACCCTCACTATGCTCAAGAGTCACCTCCCGTAGCACTTTGTATTGCGACGATACCGGGGAGCCATACGTAAATGTAAGATTACCGCCCGGAAAATTAACTTTTGCAATCGACCCACGCCCGGATGAGGGCATGACAACTCCATCATAGTCAGATTTTACGACTTTTACTCCGCTACCTTTTTCATGTACTTCATATTTGACAGACGTAGGCAGCGACGCTTTTCCCATAAAATCAAAGCCCGAGGTAAGCCATTCAAAGTATATAGCCCTGCTCGATGGCAGTATTATGCAATTAAGCATCCACTCTGTCACATTTGACTGTAAACCGAGATACCTGCTGTGCTCTGCAAAAATATATTTGACGCCCTGCGGGTCTGTAACATATATCTCCTTTAGATCATTAGAAGACGTTATAGTATATTCATCACATCCAACACTCATGAATCGGTACTGCCACCATACCGCATTAAAAGTGCGGCCCGGCATATGGAATGTAAATATATCCGGCTCCGAATCTGACCAAGACGAACCATAAAATGAGTATTGGCCGTGAATGTTTGAATCGTTAAGACATTGGAAGCAATCGAGGTGGCCATATTGTCCCACGCCATTCCAGTGTTTCGGTACAAACTGTCCATCAGGTCGCCCATGAATTCGTCTTGTTATTTTAATCGGCGGCTCAACAGACCAACCGTATCCCACCGGGTATGGGTTATCATCCCGACGGATACCATTGCTATAATAACGCAATCCGAAATCAAGCGTCAACCCTTCAATTTCCAAGGTGTGTATAGGTACATAGAAAGTTGCCGTGCCCGTCATGGTGGCTTCTGACGAGGTCATAGAGCGGCGCAATTCAGTTAAAGGACTACCATCGTTCCATGCTCCTTTGTCGGGCTGTGTTATATGGCTCAATCCATAGCAATCAAGCACTATGGAAATCACTAATATTATCGATATAGATATATTGCGTACCATGTCTAAAATACTTTATAAGCAACTTATACACTGATTATCACCCCGCTCTCAACGGATATTTGTTTACCGTATCTCCGGCTGTTACCACCACAATATATAATCCCCTTGGCAGATGTGAAGTCGGAATATCAACACTCTGGCCGGCTTGCCCTGCAATATCCCTGACAAACGCTATTCCGGATGCATCTGTTATGTCCACTTTAAATGCGGCCGTACACTCCACTGCAACCGAGCCATCGGAAATCGTGATATTAACTTCGGGCTCTTTTTCACTTGCTTCATCAAGCGCCAACTCCTCAGGACTCAAAGAATAAGCCGTAACATCATTGCGTAATTCTCTGCCCACAGAGTCCAATACGATGTATCGGGTCTGTACAATGCAGGGCAATTCATCATTATACCGATACCACCTTTCGCGCCTGGTCACATGTTTCATCACGGAATCTGGCATCTCTACATTTTCAACTTCGCACATTATTACCGGTACCGTATCGCCATTTGCCACAACTATCCCTTTGGCCGGTACTTTTACACTGTTTTCACCTCGTAATTTCATATGGTGGCCACCCTCAGCAACCACTTCCGCCATATATTTTTCGCCAAATGGCAGCTTATGCTTTGGCCGGAGTGGTGACACTGACCTCACGCCACCACACAAATCTTTACGACTTAAAACATCCTCGTCCAATATATACAACATATTCTCTCCCTCTATACGCCACCACTTCCTGGAACCGTCGACACTCTCACTCACGGCAGTATCACCATATATGTGGTATAATGCTCCATCTGAATCTCCACCTGACAAAGTCAAAGTCCATACCGGAGCTTCGCCGGTAATAACTACACTCTCTGTAAGACGATAGTCTTGGGCATATGCTATCAGCGCGGCGACTGATAAAAGAGAAGATAATAGATGTTTCATTAGCAAAATATGTGTAAGACGGAATCGACTTTTGCAAATATAATATCGTAAAGTACAATTTACAAGTAAATTTAAAAATTTATTAAAAGTTTTTAAAAAAAATAGCATATAATGCGTTTTTTGGTGCCGGCGGGGGTGTTGATAAAGGTGTTGATAAGTGTGTATAAAACCATGCCGGGATGTTTAAAACACGGCCGGGCGCCCCGGGAGGGTAAGGGGCGGGGAGTGAGTTGTAAACAGCCGCGGGCGGGTTATTGAGGTGTTTTTATACACGAAAACGGCCGAAATGAGCGGGAAATTTATTAACTTTGCACATTATTAACAGGGTGTTGATAAAGTACGCATCGCGCTGATACACATACACCAATGGTGTAGATAATATGTAGAAAAGCGTGTAGGCGGGTGCAATAACCCGAAAAAGCAAATTTTCGGCCGGAAAGTTATTGTACATATTTACATCCCTTTATTATTGTTTGAGTTTTTTGGAGATAAAATTTTTTAAAACCTAAATATAGAAAAATAAAAAAATGGGTGTTGATAACCTCGCCGGCGACCGCGCTCTCATCGCTGAAATCGAAAGCCTCCGCAAGGAAAAGCGCGCCGTGATTCTGGCCCACTACTATCAGCAGGGAGCCATCCAGGACATTGCCGACCATATAGGCGACTCGCTGGCTCTGGCCCGCTACGCCGCCACTCTCGACGACGCCCGCATCATCGTGCTGTGCGGCGTGCACTTCATGGGCGAGACCGCCAAGCTGCTCTGCCCCGACAAGAAGGTGCTCGTGCCCGACGCATCGGCGGGATGCTCGCTGGCCGACTCCTGCCCCCCGGCGGAGTTTGAGAAGTTTGTCGAGGCTCATCCGGGCCATACCGTGGTGTCGTATGTCAACACCTCGGTGGGCGTGAAGGCCCTCACCGACATACTTGTCACCTCGGGCAACGCCCGCCGCATCATCGACTCGCTGCCTGCCGACGAGAAGATAATATTTGGCCCCGACCGCAATCTGGGCAACTATATCAACTCCATCACCGGCCGGCGCATGGTGCTCTGGGACGGCGCGTGCCACGTGCACGAGAAATTCTCGCTCGAGAAGATACTCGCCCTGAAAGCGGAGCATCCCGAGGCCCGTGTGCTGGTGCACCCCGAGTGCACACGCCCCGTGCGCGAGATAGCCGACAAGGTAGGCTCCACAGCCGCCCTGCTCGACTACGCCACCGCCTCCGATGCCGCCGAGTTTATCGTCGCCACCGAGAGCGGCATCCTGCACCAGATGCGCAAGTCATGTCCCGGCAAGACATTCATCCCCGCCCCGCCCGCCGACAGCACCTGCGCCTGCAACGACTGCTCGTACATGAAGCTCAACACCCTCGTCAAGCTGCGCGACTGCCTGCGCGACGAGACTCCCGAGATAACGGTCGACCCGGCCCTGGCCGAGCGCGCCCGCCGTCCCATCGAGCGTATGCTCGCCCTCAGCTGACACTCCACCTACCCACCCCACCCCACCCTACACAGACATATGGAATACAATCATAAAGATATCGAAAGCCGCTGGCAGCAATACTGGCGCGACAATCATACCTACCGTGCCGACATCGACCCCTCGCGGCCCAAGTACTACGTGCTCGACATGTTTCCCTACCCCTCGGGCGCAGGTCTGCACGTGGGCCATCCGCTGGGCTACATAGCCTCCGACATATACTCGCGCTACAAGCGCCTGCGCGGATTCAACGTGCTCCACCCGATGGGCTACGACGCATACGGCCTGCCCGCCGAGCAGTATGCCATCCAGACCGGCCAGCACCCCGAGAAGACCACCACCGACAATATCGCCCGCTACCGCAGCCAGCTCGACAAGATCGGCTTCTGCTACGACTGGAGCCGCGAGATACGCACGTGTGACCCCGAGTTTTACAAGTGGACACAGTGGGCCTTCATCGAGATGTATTCCCACTACTACGACACCGCCGCCGACAAGGCCATGCCCATAGCCGACCTCATCGCCCGCTTTGAGAAGCAGGGTACCGAGGGGATCAGCGCAGCCTGCGGCAAGGAGATGTCGTTTACGGCCGAGGAGTGGCGTGCCATGACTGCTAAGGAGCAGAACGACACTCTGATGAACTATCGCCTCGCATACCTGGGACACACGATGGTCAACTGGTGCCCGCAGCTGGGTACCGTGCTGGCCAACGACGAGGTGAGCGAGGGTCTGTCTGTGCGCGGCGGATACCCCGTCGAGCAGAAGCTCATGTACCAGTGGTGTCTGCGCGTGTCGGCATATGCCCAGCGCCTGCTCGACGGTCTCGACCGCCTCGACTGGAGCGACTCGCTCAAGGAGACGCAGCGCAACTGGATCGGCCGCAGCGAGGGCGCCCAGATGAAGTTTGAGGTGGCCGGCTCCGACCTGGTGCTCGACATCTTCACCACCCGCCCCGATACCATCTTCGGCGTGACATTCATGGTGCTCGCTCCCGAGAGCGCCTATGTCGATGCCGTGACCACTCCGGAGCAACGCGCCGCCGTCGACGAGTATCTCGCCGCCGTCAAGCACAAGACCGAGCGCGAGCGCATGATTGACAAAAAGATGACCGGCGTCTTCACCGGCTCCTATGCCGTAAATCCCCTCACCGGCCGCAACGTGCCCATCTGGGTGAGCGACTACGTGCTGGCCGGATACGGCACCGGCGCCATCATGGCCGTGCCCGCCCACGACAGCCGCGACTACGCCTTTGCGCGCGCCTTCGGGCTGCCGGTGGTGCCCCTCATCGAGGGCGCCGACGTCAGCGAGGAGAGCTTCGACGCCAAGGAAGGCCGTATGATCAACAGCTCCTCCGACCGCCTGTCGCTCGACGGCATGGAGGTCAAGGACGCCATCGCCGCCGCCAAGCGGTATATAGAGGAGGCCGGCATAGGCCGCGTCAAGGTCAACTACCGCCTGCGCGACGCCATCTTCAGCCGCCAGCGCTACTGGGGCGAGCCCTTCCCCGTATATTATAAAGACGGTATACCCCACATGCTCCCCATGGAGGAGCTGCCCCTGCTGCTGCCGCAGATCGACGAGTACCGCCCCACCGAGAGCGGCGAGCCGCCCCTGGGCCGCGCCAAAGACTGGAAGACCAAGGAAGGCTATCCGCTCGAGCTCAACACCATGCCCGGCTTTGCCGGCTCCAGCGCATACTACCTGCGCTATATGGATCCCCGCAACTCCGATGCCCTCGTCGGCGCCGATGCCAATTCATACTGGCAGCAGGTCGACCTCTACATCGGCGGTACCGAGCACGCCACCGGCCACCTTATCTACAGCCGCTTCTGGAATAAATTTCTCTACGACCTGGGCGCCGTATGCTGCGACGAGCCCTTCCGCAAGCTCGTCAACCAGGGCATGATACAGGGCCGCACCAGCTTTGTATACCGCATCAAAGACACCAATACCTTTGTGAGCCACGGCCTGAAAGGTCAGTACGACGTGACCCCCATCCGCGTCGACATCTCGCTGGTGGGCCCGGGCGATGTGCTCGATACCGAGGCTTTCCGCCGCTGGCGTCCCGACTTTGCCACGGCCGAGTTTGTGCTCGAGGACGGCGGCCGCTACGTGTGCGGCTACGCGGTGGAGAAGATGTCTAAGTCGATGTTTAATGTCGTCAACCCCGACGACATCGTCGAGCGCTACGGCGCCGACACCCTGCGCCTGTACGAGATGTTTCTCGGCCCGCTCGAGCAGTCGAAGCCCTGGGATACCAACGGCATCGACGGCGTAAACCGTTTCCTCAAGAAACTCTGGGGTCTCTACTACAAGGGCGACACCTGCCTGGTCGACGACTCCGAGCCCACGGCCGAGAATCTCAAGACCCTGCACACCCTCATCAAGAAGGTCACGGCCGACATCGAGGTATTCTCATACAATACCTCGGTATCGGCATTCATGATATGTGTCAACGAGCTTACCCGCCAGCAGTGCCACTCGCGCGCAGTGCTCGCCGAGCTGCTGGTGGTGCTGGCGCCCTTTGCGCCCCACATCGCCGAGGAGCTGTGGCACTCGGCCATCGGCCGCGACACCACCATCTGCGATGCCGCCTGGCCCGCCTGGGACGAGAAGTATCTGCGCGAGTCGGAGGTGACGATGGCAGTGTCGTTCAACGGCAAGGCCCGCTACAATATCACCGTGGCGGCCGACGCCCCGCGCGATGAGGTGGAGCGTGTCGCCCTGGCCCACGAGGGCGCCGCCCGCTGGCTCGACGGCAAGACACCGCGCAAGATCATAGTGGTGCCCGGCAAGATAGTCAACATAGTGGTCTGACACCGGCTGCTCTCCCCCCATACGGCGAAATGCTCCGCGACCGCGTCCCATACAGCATACCCCTGCCCAACAATATGGGCATGGTGCGCTACATACTGATGATGGGTGTGCTCGCGGGGCATTTCAATCAGCTGTGCAGCCTCGAGTCGACCATATGGTTTCCGGTGAGTGCGTACAATGGTGTGGGCGGATTCTTTGCCCTCAGCGGCTACCTTATATATTGCAGCTACCTGCACAAGCGCAGCTTCGGCCAATTTGTGTGGTCGCGCTTCCGCAGGCTCATGCCCGCCTATGCCGCCACGGTGCTGCTGTGTGCCGTGGGTCTGTCGGCGGCCAGCACACTGCCCGCCGGGGAGTACTTTACCGACGCGGGCTTCTGGAAATATCTCGGGGCCAACCTCTGCTTCCTGAATTTCCTGCATCCGACGCTGCCCGGAGTATTCGAGGGGCTTGAGATAGATGTGGTCGACGGCTCGCTGTGGACACTCAAGGTCGAGTGGGTGCTGTATCTGTCGGTGCCGCTGGCGCTGATGCTCATACGCCGCTTCCCGCGCTACACGGCCGGCATACTCGTGGGCATCTACGCCGCCTCGGTGATATACCGCCTGGCCATGCTGCATATGTACGAGAGCACCGGCCGCGCCATCTACGAGACAATGTCGCGCCAGTTTGCCGGGCAGATGATGTACTTCTACAGCGGTGTATTCTGTTACTACTACTTCAGCCTGCTCATGCGCCACAAGTGGATGGTGGGAGCCGCGGCTGTCGCCGCCATGCTCGTCGTGCCATACCTGCCCGGCGATACCGGCGTGATACTCCAGCCGGCGGCGCTCACGGTGCTGGTGGTGCTGGTGTCGATGACAGGCAGCTGGGGAGCGTGGGAGTGCCGCCGCGACGACCTCTCGTACAACGTGTACCTGATACACTTCCCCCTGATGCAGCTGTGTGCCTGTTACGGCCTGGCCGAGACCGCCCGCGGCCTGCTCGGCAGCGCGCCGGCCGCCGACATCACCCTCTTTGTGGCCGTCACCGCCGTATCGCTGCTGATGGGCCATATAATCAATGTCGCTGTGGCCCGCCCGCTCGGAGCAATAAAAAAGCGAATAAAACGTTGAGATAAGTATGCGTACGATAGTATTTGCCACCAACAATGCCCATAAGCTCTCGGAGCTGCGCGCCATGGCAGGCGACAGCCTGTGCATACGCTCGCTCTCCGATATCGGCTGCACCGACGACATCCCCGAGACCGGCGACACCCTCCGCGACAATGCCCTGCAGAAAGCGCGCTGGGTGGCATCGCGCTACGGCTGCGACTGCTTTGCCGACGATACCGGCCTGGAGGTGGAGGCACTCGGCGGCGAGCCCGGCGTGCACAGCGCGCGCTACGCCCCCGGAACCGACCACGACTCGGCCGCCAACATGCGTCATCTGCTCCGGCGCATGGACGACATCACCGACCGCCGCGCATGTTTCCGCACAGTCATCGCCCTTATCATCGACGGCCGCGAGCACCTCTTCGAGGGCCGCGTCGACGGCGAGATACTCACGGCTCCCGAGGGCGACGGCGGCTTTGGCTACGACCCGCTGTTTCGTCCCGATGGCTGGGACAAGACCTTTGGCAGCGCATCGGCCGAGGCCAAAAACTCCGTGAGCCACCGCGCCCGCGCCACTGCCCGCCTCATCCAATATCTGAAGACACTCTGAATATGAAAAGACTATATACTCTCCTCATCGCCATAGCAGCCACCGCCGGCGTCGCATGCGCCCAGCGCATGACCGGCTCGTGGCAGGTGGTACCCATGTCGAGTCCCCTCTTCACCAAGGTCACCGACACACCCTCAAAGGTATACTATCTCACCGGCTCGTCGCTCTACAGCTACGACAAGAAGGCCGACGAGACCACATACTACGCTCCCGGCCAGACTCTGTCGAGCCACGGACTGTCCAATATGTACTACAATCCGCGGCGCAAGTACATGGTGCTCGTGTATACCGACTCCAATATAGACATAGTGCACGAAGACGGCCGAGTGGTAAATGTGCCCGACATACGCGAGGCAAATCTGCTTACCACCAAGGTGGTGCGTCATGTGAGCTTTGCCGACGGCCGCGTGTACGTGGCCACCGACTTCGGCTTTGTGGTCTTCGACGACAAAGACTTCCATGTGATAGAGAGCGGTATCTACGACAAAGCCTTCACAAAAATCATCGAGGCCGGCGGCTACATACTGGCCCTGTGTGACGGCGAGCTGTATGCCTCGCCCGCCAAGGAGCGCCACCGCGATTTCTCTTCCTTTGAGAAATGGTCGACCCCGGCCAAGTTTACCGACATGATAGCCCCCGCGGGCGCAGGAGCCGACTTTGTGTATCTCACCGCCAACAATGTAAACAAAGGTACCGTCAATCCCGCCGCCAAAGCCATCGACGGCACCGGCCTGCGCAGCGTGCCCGGCATCGCCGAGCTGGTGCATGTCGACGGAGGCGTCGGCGGCAAAGGCTCGGCAGGCTGGGTCAAGATAGGCACAGACTTCGGAGTGGAGTTTACCGACCTTCCCTCCGACATACGCGGCCAGGTGCTCGGCTCGTGGAGCGGCGCCAAATCGATATGGGCCGGCAACCGCAACGGTATCGGCTGCTACGACGTGTCGGGCGGCTCGGCCGTCACAGTGAGCGACAAATACATGCCCGAGTCGTCGCAGGTGGCCGGCGCGGCGATGTTTCGCCCCTCGGCCGACGGCAAAAGCGTGTATCTGAGCGGCGTGCGCTACGCGCGCGCCCCCATCGGCGGCATGTCGTACACCGGCGCATTTGTCGGCTCCACCCATCAGCTCATGGAGCGCCTCGACTGGGAGAGCGGCACATTTACCCGCGTCAACCCCTGGCTCAGCGATGGCCGCTCGGGCTTTATCAGCGGCACCGGCATGGCTGTCGACGACAATGACCCGCCCACCATCTATTTTGCCGACCTCGACCATGGCCTTGATGTGGCTGTCGACGGCAAGCTGCTCATCACCTTCAACTCCTCCACCGCACCCTTCATCGCCGGCTGGCCCTGGGTGCTGGGCGTATCGACCGACGGCGCCGGAGGCGTATACGCTCTGTCGCGCCACGATGGCTACATCCCCGCCATACATCATCTGCCGGCCGACAAGGTGGCCGCCATGCGCCGGAATCCCAAGTCGGTGACCAAAGCCGACTGGAGCACCCGCATGTTTGACCGCAGCTTCGGCGACTGCTACCGCTACTTCTATATCAGCACTCCCAAGACCCCCACGCTGGCGCTCTTTACCGGCGACTATACCGACATGAAGGCCATCATCGACACAAAGGGCACTCCCGACCCCACCGACGATGTGCATACCTGCCTCTATGCCTTCATCACCCAGGACGGCAACACCATCGGAAATATCATCCCCACCTGCTATGAGGTCGACAACGAGGGCCGCATATGGCTCGGTACGTCGGAGGGAATCTTTGTGGTCGACGACCTCTCCAAGGCTGCCGTCGACGGCAAGCTCTATGTGACGCGTCCCAAGGTAGCCCGAAACGACGGCACCGTATATGCCGACTATCTGCTGTCGACCGACGTGATAAACGGCATCGCCACCGACCCCCTCAACCGCAAGTGGGTGTCGACCGAGGCCTCGGGTCTCTTCCTGGTGAGTGCCGACGGTACCGAGATTCTCGAGAACTTCACCAATACCAACTCGCCCATGCCCACCAATCAGGTGTGGGGCGTATACTGCAATCCGCAGGGCAACGAGGTATATGTCAACACAGCCGCCGGCGCATTCATATACAACAGCAATGCCGCTCCGGCCGCCGACGATTACTCCGAGGTATATGCCTTTCCCAATCCCGTGCGACCCGACTACGAGGGCTGGATCACCATCCAGGGTCTGATGGACAACTCGCTCGTGAAGATTGCCGACTCGCAGGGCAACGTCGTGGCCCAGGGCCGCTCCGAGGGCGGCATGTATGTGTGGGACGGCTGCAATGCCGCCGGCGAGCGCGTGCGCTCGGGCGTGTATATGGTATTGGCATCGCAAAACTCCGACGGCAGCTCGTCGGGCGCGGTGACTAAAATTGTAGTGATCAACTGACGATGAAAGAATTGAAATATACCGACGAGACAGACCGCAGCCTCGGCGTGGCCGGCATGGCCATCGCCCTGGTGGCGTGTGACTGCGAGTCGGCGCTCGCCGAGGTATGCATCGACGACGACGAGCCGCTGCGACTCGCAGAGGAGTTTTATTTCAGCGGAAATCCCCGCCAGAGCGCCCGCATCGCCTGGAATGAATACCTGCGCCAGTTCCGGGTGGAGTCGGCGCTGCTGCTGGGCAATGTGCTCTGCCGCCACTATGCCGCCGGCCGCCGTCCCTCCGACGAGCTGATGACCCGGCTCCACGACTTCATCTTTGCCGAGGGCCGCGACCACTGCGAGCTCGACGACGACGAGCTCGACCGCCTCTACCAGCGCGACCTCCAGTACCACACCCGGCTCTTCACCCACCCCGGGGTGCGCACTGTGGCCGGCGACTTCGCCACACTGCTGCGTATGCGCCGCCGCATGAGCGCCGGCGATGTGCTCGAGCAACTGGCCCGTCTCAACAATATCTGATTTCACTCAGGCACATGCGTATCCTCCTGCTGGGCGACTACAGCGCGTGCCACCTCACCCTGGGGCGCGCCCTCACGCGCCGCGGCCACACCGTGACCGTGGCCACCGACGGCGGCGCATGGATGCAGACCGAGCGCCCCTACGACCTCGGCCGACCGCTGCCCGGCCCCGCCGGCGGCGCACTGCTGTATGCCCGGCTGCGCTGGACAGCCCCGCTGCGGGGATTCGACGTGGTGTCGATGATCAGCCCGGCATTTGCCCGTCTGCGCCCCGCCCGTCTGCGCGAGATATTCGACCGCCTGCGCCGCGACAATGGCGCGGTGTTTCTCACCGCCGCCGGTACAGACAAGGCCATGATGGACTATTATCTCGGCCCCGGCTGCAAGCTGCGGTACACCGAGTTTACCAATCCCGACGGCACACCCAACCGCCGCACTGACGCCTTCCTGGCCGAGAACCGCCGCTGGCAGCAGGGAGCGCTCGCCTCCTACTGCGAGTATGTATACGACAGCGTGGCCGGCGCCGCCACCACTCTATATGAGTATCACCTCGCCATGGAGGCCCGCCTCGGCCCCGACCGTGCCGTCTATACAGGCCTGCCCGTGGAGAGAGTGGCCGACGTGCAGCCCGCAAGCAAGAGCGGGCCGCTGCGCATCATGCTCGGGCGCGACCGACACCGTATGCCCTGGAAGGGCACCGACCGCCTCGAGCAGGCGCTGCGCGCCGCCATAGACCGCCACCCGGGCGCCGCCACCCTCGATATAGTCGAGAATCTGCCGTATGCCGAGTATCTGCGCCGGCTCGACTCGACCGACCTCCTCGTAGACCAGCTTTACTCATACACTCCGGCGCTCAACGCCCTGCTGGCCATGGCCCGCGGCAAGGCTGTGGTGAGCGGCGGCGAGGAAGATTACTACCGCTTTATCGGCGAGCGCACGATGCGCCCCGTCTTCAATGCCGAGCCAAGCGAGAGCGGCCCCGACCTGCTCTGCGAGCGGCTTGTCACCCGCCCCGACGAGGTGCGGGCCGCCGCTGCCGAGGGTCCGGCCTTCGTGTCGCGACACAATGATGCCGACCTCGTGGCCGGCCGCTTTCTCGACCTCTGGGACCGCCTATGCTGACCATCGAAATACAGATAGCCACACTCGGCCGCGCCGGTATCGAGCGCGCCGGCCGCATGACTCTGCCGGCCCTCGACGGGCTTACATACACCGTGTGTGCCCAGAGCCCCGACGGCTCGCCCCTGCGCGTGCCCGATACCCTGCTGCGCCCCGATGTGAGAGTGATACAGCACCGCAGCGCCGGCATCAGCCTCAACCGCAATCATGCCCTCGACCGTGCCGAGGGCGACATAGTGGTGGTGGCCGACGACGACCTCAACTACAGCGCCCCGGCCCTTGAGGCCCTGCGCGACTACTTTGCCCGCCACCCCGAGGTCGACTACGTGACCTTCCGCCATACCGGCGCCGACGCCAAGCACTATCCGCCCGCCGAGGCATGTCTCGACGGCCGCGAGCCCCGCGGATACTATCTCACGGCATTTGAGCTGGCCATAAGGCGCAGCTCGCTGCGGCCCGGCATACGCTTTTCCACCGACTTCGGCCCCGGCGCGCCATACTTTCTGGCCGGCGAGGATATAGTGATGCTGCTCACCCTACAGCGCGCCGGGCTTCACGGCATGTTTGTGCCCCTCGACGTATGCGAGCATCCGGGTCTTACCACCGGCCACCGCCGCGCCACCCGCGGAGTGCTGCGCGCCCAGGGCGGCTACTTCCGCCTGCGCTACGGCCTTGCCGAGGGCCTCGCCCGCACCCTGCGCGACATACCGCGCCGTCCCGCTCCGCTGTGGCAGAGCGCTATGTATATGTTGCAGGGATTTTTCCACCGGTGACAGATCAGGTGAGAAATCTGCACGCATTTTTGATTTATTCGCGGCAAATGCTTATTTTTGCGATGCAAATCCGTCACATCGTGGCGGAGGGATAATTACATTGCCACGGCAATTTTACCGTATCCGTGCGGTAAAAAGCAAAGGGACGGCTCTTTATCCCCGCCGACCCGGGTACAGCTCCGGGAGGCAAATCACCGACATACTGCGTCCCGTCTTGCAGAATCTCTACGCTGACCGGCAGGCCTCCACAAGAGGCGTGTCCGCGAGTCGCGGCAGATTCTACATGCAAGGCGGGAATAATTGTATCCGCCCGGCATACGGGAGCCGCGGCGGATGATTTTTTATATGGACATAAAGACCATACAGTAGACTACACAATATCCTTAACGCAGCGGCAGCCGGCCATCTATGGGGCCGGCTGCTACTATATTGCTAAAAAATCAGTATCTTTGCCGCATGAAAACATCAGACGACATCTGCGGGGGCGTCACCGTGTACTGCGGCTCCTGCGAGGGAGATATGCCCGGGTATGCCGCCGGCGCACGCGCCATCGGCGCTGCCCTGGCCGAGGCCGGCGTGCCCCTCATCTACGGCGGCGGCCGCATGGGCCTGATGCACGCCACGGCCGACGCCTGCCGCCGCGCCGGCGGCGAGACTCTCGCCGTGATACCCCGCTTCATGGTCGACAAGGGCTGGCTCGACACCGACACCACATATACCATAGTCGCCGCCGATATGGGCGAGCGCAAGAAGACATTTGCCGCCCGCTCGCGCGGCGTGATAGCTCTTCCGGGCGGAGTGGGCACCCTCGAGGAGCTGGCCGAGATTATCACCTGGCGAAAGCTGGGCATCTTCACCGGCAATATAGTGATATACAATCCCGGAGGATACTACGACCCCTTCCTGGCGCAGCTCGCCGCTTGCACGGCCCACGGCTTCATGCGCGACGGCGGCATCGAGCCCCCTGCCGTGACCGACGATCCCGCCGAGGCCGTGCGCCTCGCCATAGCCCCCCGCTGACCCGTGCCCGACTCACTCGACATAGCCCGCCACGACAGCATCGTCTGCTTTGAGCCGCTGCACCCCTTTGCGTCGCTCACCGACACGGTATACACCCGTGCGCTGGGCGCCGAGTGCGACACTGTGGCCGCCTCCGTCCCCGCCGTCGAGGTACCCGACTGGCACAGCGGCCTCATGCCCGAGCCGCGCCCCATGCAGCCCGGCAACCGCTCGGGCTTCCTGCTGCTCATCGCTCTGATGGCAGTGGTGATGACATACAATTTCAGCCACTTCGGCCGGGTGCTGCGCATCTACGGCAAGGAAGTATGGCGCCTGCGCGGCGGCCGCGACAATTTATTTGACGAGCATCCGGCCGCCGATACCCGTATACTGATACTCATGCTCATACAGTGTGTGGTATGCTGCGGCATACTGCTGTGCGCGGCCGTGTGCCGCCTCGACCTGATGGAGCCGCGGGCGCTCACCGGCCTGGCGGTGGGTGGAGTAATCGGCATATGTACCCTCTACTATGTGGCCGAGCTGTGTGCATACTCAGCCGTGGGCTATGCCTTCAGCACACCGGCCGGGAGGCGCGAGTGGCTGCGCGGATTCAATGCCTCGCAGGCCCTGCTCGGCATAGCGCTGATACTGCCGGCGGTGCTGGCGGTATTCTATCCGCCGCTGACGGCCGCCGCTGTCACAGCCGCGGCAGCGCTGTATGTATGTGCCCGTCTGCTGTTCATAATCAAGGGATTTAGAATTTTTTACGCACATCTTGGCTCTTTACTCTATTTTATTT
The DNA here is from genome assembly GCA_910587925.1 of uncultured Muribaculaceae bacterium. Lineage (GTDB taxonomy): Bacteria > Bacteroidota > Bacteroidia > Bacteroidales > Muribaculaceae > CAG-873. The sequence goes on along the minus strand of CAJUOC010000005.1, from coordinate 65,240 downwards.
TGTACCTTTGCACCCTTGAAATAGTACCTGTGGCTTTTGTCTATTTCTGCTCCCGCTTAATGGTGTTACAGGCCATTTAAACCTCTTAACTTCTATAAATTACAACAAGTGAAAGTACACAAGATACTCGTATCGCAGCCCCGGCCCACCTCGGAGAAGTCGCCATACTTCGACCTCGCCGAGCGGTACGGCGTCGACATAGTATTCCGCCCCTTCATCAAGGTCGAAGGCCTCTCGGCCAAGGAATTTCGTGCCCAGAAAGTATCCATTGCCGACCACTCCGCTATAATTTTTACAGCTAAGACCGCTATCGACAATTTCTTCCGCCTCTGCGAGGAGATGCGTATCACCGTGCCCGAGACGCAGAAGTATTTCTGCACCTCCGAGTCGATTGCCAATTATCTCCAGAAGTACATCGTATACCGCAAGCGCAAGATATTCGCTGCCAAGACCGGCAAGCTCGTAGACCTCATCCCCTTCATACTCAAGCACAAAGATGAGAAGTATCTCTACGCTGTGAGCGATGTCAACAACGGCAGCGACGCCGAGCTCTTTGCCGCCAACCATATCCAGGTGAGCCGCGCCGCCATGTACCGCACCGTCAGCAACGACTTCACCCCCGGCGAGCCCTTTGACTACGACATGCTCGTATTCTTCAGCCCCCAGGGTATCGAGTCGCTCACCAAGAATTTCCCCGACTTCGTGCAGGGCGACATCGCTGTGGCCACCTTCGGCGTGAGCACCGCCAAAGCCGCCAAGGACGCCGGTCTGCGCATCGATATCGAGGCGCCCACCGTGCAGGCTCCATCCATGCCCGCGGCCATCGACCAGTATCTCGCCACCGCCAACAAGGCCGCAAAGGCCTCCTGACCCCCCATCACCGGCTGTGAAAGGTCTGCGGCTGTACAAAAAGGAGAAGCTCTGCTCGCCGGTGGCCATCGACATGCTCTTTGCCGGCCGCCGCGCGGGCGCGCAGGCTGCGATAGCATATCCGCTGCGGGCGGTATGGCGCAGCAATCCCGGGCGCCGCTCCGACTCGCCGGTGACCTTCCTCATATCAGTACCCAAGAAGCGCCTGCGCCATGCCGTAGACCGCGTGGCGATGCGCCGCAGGGTGCGCGAGGCATACCGCCTGGCCCGCCCCGATTTCCCCATGCCCGACGATGCCCGCATCGATCTGGCCTTTGTATATGTGGCCGACAGGCTCATGCCCTACGCCTCGGTCGACCGTGCGGTGCGCCGCCTCATGGAGAAGGTGAGAGCCTATGCCGCGGCTGAGTGACATCGCGGCCGCCGTGAGCCGCGCCGCCGCATGGCTGCTCTCGCTGCCCATATACTTCTACCGCGCGTGCATCTCGCCGATGTTGCCCCCGTCGTGCCGATTCACCCCCACATGCAGCCGGTACGCCCTTGAGGCGCTGCGTCGCCACGGTCCCCTCAAGGGGCTGTGGCTCACTGTAAAAAGACTGTCGCGATGCCATCCCTGGGGAGGCAGCGGCTACGACCCCGTGCCATGACCGACCTGGGCCGATACTCCGATATACATACACACGATACGTCGCGGGCGCTCGACGGCGATGCCATCGTCTGCGTCGAGCCGGGCGCGGAGTTGATTGCCGGCGGCACATACTCTGTAGGGATACACCCGTGGTCGACAGAGCGGCCCGTCACCCTGGGGCAGCTGCGCGCGCTGGTGAGCGCGGCGCGCGACCCTCGGGTGGTGGCCATCGGCGAGTGTGGATTTGACCGCCTGCGCGGCGGCGATGCCGACACCCAGCGCCGTCTCTTTGATTTCCATGCGCGGCTGGCCGAGCGCGTGGGCAAGCCATTGATAATCCATGCAGTGAAGTCGGTGCAGGAGCTTATGGACGCCCGTCGGCGCATTGCCCCCACGGTCGAGTGGGTCATACACGGCTTCCGCGGCAAGCCCGAGCTTGCCCGGCAGCTTCAGCGGGCCGGATACAAGCTGTCGGCGCGCGTGCCTATCCCCGGGATACACTCCTACCGCGAGAGCGACTGAAAGTTTTGAGTGCCTTGGCGCCGAAAAACGCGGCCACCAGCAGCATCACTATTATGGCCGAGCAAGGCACATCGGCCACCGTAGCTATCATAAGCCCGCCGACACCGGCCAGGATGCTCACCCCGGCCGCTGCGGCCATGATGGTGGAGTACCGGCGGCAGAATATCTCGGCTATCATCACCGGCAGCGACAGCATCGACATGAGCAGCATCACTCCCACCAGCCTGATGGTGAGCACTATGCCCACAGCCACCAGCACCGTCATGGTGTAGGTGATAAACCGTACCGGCAGGCCTATCACGCGGGCAAAATCGCGGTCAAATGCCACGGCCACCACCTGGCGGTAGCGCCAGGCCGTGAAGGCACCCGCGGCCAGTGTGAACCCGCCAAACGACCACAGGTCGGCCGGGGATACCGACAGTATGTTGCCAAAGAGAAATGAGTTGAGCTCGGGTACATATCCCGGCGTGAGAAAGACAAAGAGCACTCCCGCCGCCATGCCCAGCGCCCATATGACGGCTATCACCGAGTCTTCGCGCAGGTGCATCCGCCGCGACATCCACTCCACCGCCACCGACGATGCGATGGCAAATACGGCCGCCATCGCCACCGGGCTTACCCCCAAGAAGTAGCCCAGGCCGAGTCCGCCGAAGCATGCGTGGGTCACGCCGCCGGCTATCGACACCATGCGGCGGGTGATGATGTATGTGCCTATGACGGCCGCGCCCATGGCGATGAGCACTACCGCCAGCAGAGCCAGGCGCACAAAGGGGTAAGACAGCATCTCAAGCATGGCCTGCGGCGCGGGTCGCCCGCGCTTCGCTTACGATGAGCAGCAGTTCCTCTCGCACCGGCGCGGGCAGCTCGATGCCCCGCAGCTGCACCGACCGCGCCCAGGGGGCTATGTCGTCGGGCTGCAGGGTGAGCAGTATGTCGCGGAATTGCTCTATCTCAGTATCTGAATATCCGTCGGCGCGCCGGCCGCGGTATGCGTCGAGCTCCTCGTCGTCGAAGTACTCGACCTGCGGCGATACCGACGCCAGCAGCGAGTCGCGCTCGCAGGTGATGTGCATGCCGCAGCACTCGCCGTCGTCGTCGCCGCCGGTCGTATCGGCCGCGTCGGCCGTCGCCGGCTCGTCGCCGGGCTTGCGCGGGCGGCGGTCGGTGAGCTTGAGCACCACCCCGACGGCCACTATCGCCATCAGTATATACAAAGCCAGTATCATGCCTCGGGGTCGGGCAGCGGAGCCGACGGGTCGGAGAGGGTAAATCCGGCGGCGCGCAGGTCGTCCCAGAATCCCGGATACGACTTGGCGGCGGCGGCCGCGTTGCGTATCACCGTGCCGGGTATGAATATCGATGCGGCGGCAAAAGCCATCGCTATGCGGTGGTCGTCGCAGGAGTCTATCTCGGGCAGCTCTGTCAGCGGGACGCGCTCGCCTTCCCAGCCGATATAGTCGGCGCCGGTCTCGGCGACACATCCGCAGGCGAGCAGTCCGCGGGCAAGCGCCTCGATGCGGTCGCTCTCCTTGTGGCGCAGATTGGCCAGGCCGGTCAGGCGGAAGGGCATAGAGGCCAGGTATGCGGTCACGGCCAGCGCCGGAGCCAGGTCGGGATAGTCGGCCAGATCCATGTCGAGGCGCGAGTATATGTCGGGGGTGGCCGAGAGCTCGGCGCCCTCGTCGGTAAACTCGGTGAGCACACCTATGCGCGGCCCTATCTCGGCCAGTATGCTGTCGCCCTGCAGGCGACTCGGGCTGATGCCTTTCAGGGTGACCCATCCGGCGCTTACCGCCGCGATTGAGTACCAGAATGCCGCCGCCGACCAGTCGTGCTCGGCCTCGGCAGGCACGGCGGCCATCGGCCCGGGACCCACCGACAGGGTGTATCCGGCCAGGTCGACCGCGATACCGCGCGCCTCGAGCATACGCATGGTCATGCGCAGATACGGCATCGAGGCTATCTCGCCGCCCAGCTCGATACGTAGGCCGCCGGGACACTGCGGGGCTATCATGGCCAGCGCCGATGCAAACTGCGAGCTGGCCCGGGCGTCAAGCTTCACGCCGCCTCCGCGCAGAGCCGTGCCGCGTATGTGCAGCGGCAGGTAACCGGCCGTGCCGGCATAGCTGATGTCGGCGCCCAGCGAGCGCAGGGCCTCGACCAGCGGCGCTATGGGGCGCGAGCACAGTCGCGGCGAGCCGGTGAGGGTGACATCGGCGCCGGGAGTCACGGCATAGTATGCGGTGAGAAAGCGTGCGGCCGAGCCGCAGTCGGCCACATCGACCGTACCGGTGGCGACGCCGAGAGCGGCCGCCAGCACGGCCGTGTCGGTGCACTCGGGCAGGCGCTCAGCGCCCACCGGCGCGGCGCCGGGAGTGAGGGCGGCCATCACCATGGCGCGGGCGGCCACGCTCTTGCTCAGCGGCAGGCTCACCTCACACTCAAGTATGCCCTCGGGCGGGAATATACGGTAATCCATCATTCAGCGGGTGTTTTTACGGCGGCCACGGCGTCGCGTATATGCTCCAGGGCGGTGCGCAGCACACAGCGCGGTGTGCCCACGTTGAGCCGCAGGAAGCCCACGCCCTGCGAGCCAAACATGGCGCCGTCGTTCATGGCCAGGTGTGCCTTCTCAATCATGAGCCGCATGAGCTCCTCCTGGCTCAGGCCGAGCGAGCGGAAGTCGAGCCACATCAGGAAGGATGCCTCGGGCTGCACGGCGCGCACTCCCGGCACATGCTCCTCCAGGAAGCGGGTCACGAAGTCGATATTCTCCTCCACATAAGCCAGCATCTGGCCCAGCCACTCGCCTCCGTGGCGGTAGGCGGCCTCGGCGCCGATGGTGGAGATGAGCACGGGCGCGTTAAACTCGTTGACCTCCAGCCAGTGGTAGAAGTCGCGGCGCAGGGCGTCGTCCTTGACCACCATCCACGAGCTCACCAGCCCGGGTATGTTGAAAGTCTTCGACGGGGCGCCAAGCGTCACCGATATGGCGGCGGCATCGTCGCTCACCGCGGCAAAAGGTATGTGCCGGCGGCCGTGGAGCATCAGGTCGCCGTGTATCTCGTCGCTCACCACTATCACACCGGCGCGGCGGCAGATGGCGGCCACGCGGGCGAGGGTGTCGGCGTCCCACTGTATGCCCACGGGATTGTGGGGGTTGCAGAGTATCATCATGCGGGGGTGCCGCTCGGCTATCACCCGCTCAAGGCCCTCGATATCCATGCGGTAGGAGCCGCCCTCGGCGATGAGCGGATTTTCCACGGTGCGGCGGCCGTTGCCCTCGATGACCATGCGGAAGGGATGGTACACCGGCGGCTGTATCACGATACCGTCGCCCGGGCGGGTGAAGTAGTTGACAGCCAGGGCGATGCCCTTTACCACTCCCGGCACGAAGCTGAGCTCGTCGCGGGAAATCTCAAAGCCGTGGCGCTCGCGCTGCCAGTCGATTATCGACTGCCAGTAGCTGTCGGGCGCGGCCGAGTATCCCAGCACGGGGTGCTCGAGCCGGCGGCGCAGGGCCTCCGTGATATCGGGGCATACGGCAAAGTCGAGGTCGGCAATCCACAACGGGGTGACGTCGCGGCGGCCAAACATCTGCACCAGGCCGTCGTACTTGGTGGCGCAGGTGCCGCTGCGGTCAATCACGCAGTCGAAATCATATTTTTTCATGGGCATCGTGTCAGGCGTTTTATCATGCAGGCAAAAATACATATTTTATATGAGATTGGGGGCGCGGGTGGCAAAAAAGTGTTACTTTTGCGCTGAAAAGATTCTACGCCGATGAGCACTCTTACCGATACCGAAGCGCGGCGCGACGCCGTGGTAATCATACCCATGTACAATGAGCGCGAGAATGCCGCCGCCATCATCGACGCCGTGCTCTCGCTGCCCCGCCCGATGGATGTGCTCGTCATCGACGACAACTCTCCCGACGGCACCGCCGCCATCGTGCGCGCCAAGATGGCCGAGGCCCCCGGGCGCGTACACATCATCGAGCGCGAGGGCAAGCTCGGCCTGGGCACCGCATACATCACCGGCTTCAAGTGGGCACTCGACCGGGGGTACGACGTTGTATGCGAGATGGACGCCGACTTCAGCCACAATCCGCAGGATCTGCCGCGGCTCTACGATGCCGTCACCGAGGGCGGCGCCGACGTGGCCGTGGGCTCGCGCTACGTGACCGGGGTAAATGTGGTCAACTGGCCCATCGGCCGTGTGCTCATGTCGTACTACGCCTCGGCATACGTGCGACTTATCACCCGTATGCCCGTGCGCGACACCACAGCCGGATTTGTCTGCTATCGCCGCCGCGTGCTCGAGGCCCTGCCGCTCGACGACATCCGCTTCAAGGGCTATGCATTCCAGATAGAGATGAAATTTACGGCGTACAAGTACGGATTCCGCATCGCCGAGGTGCCCATCATCTTTGTCAACCGCGTGCTGGGCAGCAGCAAGATGAGCGGCGGCATATTCGGCGAGGCAGTATTCGGCGTGATACGCCTGCGCCTGGGCAGCCTTTTCAAGAAATATCCCGATTACTCCCGACGATGAGCATACTCATACACAACGCCCTGGTGGTCGACGGCAGCGGCGCGTCACCGTACCGCGGCTGGCTGCTTACCGACGGCCCGGTGATTGCCGCCATGGGCGAGGGCGACCCCGCGCCCGCCGTGGCCGACAGCGCCTCTGAGCGCATCGACGCCGCCGGCGCCATGCTGATGCCGGGCGCCATCGACGCCCACGTGCATTTCCGCGAGCCCGGCCTCACCCACAAGGCCACCATCGCCTCAGAGAGCCGCGCCGCCCTGCTCGGCGGCGTCACCTCCTACATCGACATGCCCAATACCAAGCCCGCCACCGTCACCTGCGCCGACTGGCAGGCCAAGATGGAGCGCGCCGAGGCCACATCGGCCGCCAACTATGCCTTCATGATGGGCGCCACCGCCGACAATATCGGCGAGCTGCGCGCGGCCGACTTCTCGCTCATGCCGGCAGTCAAGGTATTCATGGGCTCCAGCACCGGCGGCATGCTGCTGCGCGACGACACGGTGCTGCGCCGCGTCTTTGCCGAGCAGCCCGGCCGGGTGGTGGTCCATGCCGAGGATCAGGACATCATCGACCGCCTCACAGCCCGTCACCGCCCCGCGCTCGACCCCGCCGACATCAGCTGGCACTCCCGCCTGCGCCCGGCAGAGTGCTGCGTGGCCGCCACCGAGCGCGCCCTCGAGATGGCAGCGCGCTACGGTACACGCCTGCATGTGGCCCATCTCACCACTGCCGCCGAGTGCAGCCTCTTCGACCCCGCGCCATCGCCCTGCGGCAAGCAGTATACGGCCGAGGTGTCGCCCCACCATCTGATATTTACCGATGCCGACTACCCCCGCCTGGGTACCCGCATCAAGATGAACCCCGCCGTGAAGACCGCCGCCGACCGCGCCGCCCTGCGAGCCGCCCTCGCCGAGGGCCGCATCGACATCGTGGCCACCGACCATGCCCCGCATACCACGGCCGAGAAGCAGGGCGACATATTCACGGCCATGTCGGGCGCCCCGATGGTGCAGTTTTCGCTGCCGCTGATGCTTGAGCTGTATCCGGCCGCCGAGGTGGCCCGCCGCATGGCCGCCGCGCCCGCCGCTCTGTATGGCATCGAGGGCCGCGGGCAGCTGCGCCCTGGATACTTTGCCGACCTGGTGCTGGTCGAGCGCCGGGCCGAGCCGCATATCATCACCGACACCGACGTCGCCTCGCCCTGCGGCTGGACTCCGGCCACCGGCCTGGCGGTAAACCACCGCGTGGCCCGCACCATCGTCAACGGCGGCTGCGGCCCCCGCCCGCTGCGTTTCACGGCCCGCGGCTGAAATTACCTTACAGAGGGTATTTGGCGCGCCCGACGGCCGCTGTACCTTTGCAATCGGTAATTATACGGAAATTGTTTTGCACGACGCCCCCGCCCGGTACATCTCCTCCGGGCGGGGGCGCCGCACATCAAAGGTGTGCTACAATTCGGTTACAAAATTTATTCTTTTTTCTGAACAAATCAAAAACGGCGCTTGTTATCATATCAAAACCTCCCAAAAACCGCCCGCCTCAACTCGGGCATTTATGAGAAACTACTACAAATCTCTTCAATAAAAACAAAAACAGAAAGTAAAATGAAAACGAAAGCGTTTTGGGCTATGGCCGCTTGCGGCGCGCTGACCCTTGCAGGCAGCACCGCCAATGCACAGGAGACTGTGGTCGTGGAAGAAGAAACCGTTGTCACCACCGACATCCCCTGTAAGACTCACTACTACTCGACAGCCAAGGACAATTGGTTTATCCAGCTTGGCGCAGGTATCACCTCTCCCTTTGTGGAGCAGAATCTCCCCAACGGCGGCGACGCATCGCATCACATGACTGCCATGTACAATCTCGGCTTCGGCAAATGGTTCTCACCCTATCTGGGCTGGCGCTTAGGCTTCAACTACGCCGCCATCCACTGGGACAACGACCAGTTTACAAAAGCTAAGATGGGCAATGCCAACTTCGACCTGATGTGGGATATGTTCAACAGCTTCGGCGGTGTCAACTCCTCCCGCGTATTCTCAATCGTGCCCTTCGTAGGTATCGGCGGTACATTCACCTGGGACTATCGCCCCACCGACGCCGCCAACATCACCCGCGAAAACGGCCACCTCAAGCGCAACTCCTGGACTCTCCCCGTATCGGCCGGTCTGCAGCTCCGCTTCCGCCTCTGCAAGTATGTCGACTTCTTCGCTGAAGGCCGCGTACAGTTTATGGGCGACAACTTCAACAACTACGCCCACGGCGCACCCATCGACATGAACATCTCCGCAATCGGCGGCTTCTCCTTCAACATCGGCGGCTCCGACTTCCGCAGCTACAACCCCTGCGACTACCTGAGCTACATCAGCAACCTCAACGGCCAGGTCAATGACCTGCGCGGCGCCCTCGCCACCACCGCCGCCGCCCTCGCCGCCGCAGAGGCTCAGCTCCCCTGCCCCGAGGTACAGCCCGCCGCAGCTCCCGCTCCCGAGGCAGCTCCTCTGATGGCCACCGTGCGCTTCACCATCAACTCCTCGCGCATCTCCTCTGAGGAAATGGTAAATGTATACAACATCGCCGAGTGGATGAAGGCCAACCCCGAGCAGAAAGTCGCCATCGTAGGCTACGCCGACAAGAATACCGGCACCAGCTCCTACAACATGGCTCTCTCGAAGCGCCGCGCCGAAAGCGTCCAGAAGGCTCTCGTAGACCAGTACGGCATCAACCCCGACCGTCTCTCAATCCAGGCCGAAGGCTCCGATGTACAGCCCTACGACGTCAACAACTGGAACCGTATCGTAATCTTCTCCAACGCTCAATAACACAACTTTCGACTCTCGGAAACCCCCGGCCCCGCGGCCGGGGGTTTTCATTGTATCAGAGCGCCTCCGGCGCAACGGTTCAGTCGCTCCCCCGAATAGTCCGCCCCCCCTGAACAGTCCGCGCAGGTTTTCGGGGGAAAGGGGCGGCGGATAGCGGATTTTTCATTACTTTTGTGCATTATTTATCGCAACCAGCCCATGGAACTGACTCCGCTGACCGCCATCTCGCCCGTAGATGGACGCTATCGCTCTAAATGTGAGCAGCTTGACCGCTATTTCTCTGAATTTGCACTCATCCGGTACCGTGTCAAAGTAGAGATAGAGTATTTCATCGCCCTGGCCGGGATACCTCTGCCGCAGCTCGCCGGCGCCGACCCCGACGCAGTGGCCGCCCTGCGCGACATCTACCGCGATTTCAGCCTCGACGATGCCCGCCGTATCAAGGAGATAGAGGGCGTGACCAATCACGACGTCAAGGCGGTGGAGTACTTCCTCAAGGAGCAGTTTGACCGCCTCGGGCTGGCCGCCTACAAGGAATTTATCCACTTTGGCCTCACCTCGCAGGATATCAACAACACGGCCGTGCCCATGTCGCTGGCCGACGCCCTGCGCGAGGCATACGAGCCCGCCCTGGCGGCGCTCATCGACAAGCTCGAGGCCCTGGCCGACGAGTGGAAAGACGTGCCCATGCTGGCACGTACCCACGGCCAGCCCGCGTCGCCCACCCGCCTGGGCAAGGAGTTTATGGTGTATGTATACCGCCTGCGCCGCCAGCTCGAGCAGCTGCGCGCGGTGCCCGTATCGGGCAAATTCGGCGGCGCCACCGGCAACTTCAACGCCCACCGCGCCGCTTTCCCCGGCCACGATTGGCCCGCCTTCGCCGCCGCCTTCCTGCGCGACAGCCTCGGCATCGAGCGCGAGGAGTACACCACCCAGATATCCAACTACGACAATCTGGCCGCCCTCTTCGACGCACTGCGCCGCATCAACACCATCGTGCTCGACCTCGACCGCGACATATGGATGTACATCTCCTCGGGATACTTCAAGCAGCGCATCATGGCCGGCGAGGTAGGCTCATCGGCCATGCCCCACAAGGTAAATCCCATCGACTTTGAAAACTCCGAGGGCAACCTCGGCATGGCCGACGCCATACTGGCCCATCTGGCCGCCAAGCTGCCCGTGTCGCGACTGCAGCGCGACCTGACCGACTCGACCGTGCTGCGCAATGTCGGCGTGCCCCTGGCCCACACCCTCATCGCCTTTGCCTCGACCCTCAAGGGTCTGGGCAAGCTCCTGCTCCACCGCGAGAGCATCGACGCCGACCTCGAGGCAGCCTGGGCCGTGGTGGCCGAGGGCATACAGACCATCCTGCGCCGCGAGGGCTACCCCAACCCCTACGAGACCCTCAAGGCCCTCACCCGCACCAACGAAGCCGTCACCGCCGAGTCGATATCGGCATTTATCGATACACTGGAGGTGAGCGAGGACGTGCGCGCCGAGCTCCACGCCCTGTCGCCCTCCACCTATACAGGATTCTGATATGGACATCAAGGAGTCTATGCGCCGCATCCTGGCGGCCGAGAGCGCCGCGGTGGCCGCCATCCCCGTCACCGACGAGTATGAGCGCGCCGTGGAGCTCATCGTGGAGCATGTACACCGCCGCCGCGGCAAGCTCATCACCTCGGGCATGGGCAAGGCCGGGCAGATAGCCATGAATATCGCCACGACCTTCTCCTCCACCGGCACCCCGGCGGTGTATCTCCACCCGGCTGAGGCACAGCACGGCGACCTGGGCGTGATGCAGCCCGACGATGTGATGCTGCTCATATCCAACTCCGGCAAGACCAGCGAGATCATCGAGCTGATACGCCTCGCCCGCGGCCTCTATGCCGGCATACCCCTCATCGTCATCACCGGCAAGCCCGACTCGCCCCTGGCCCGCGAGGCCGATGTGGCTCTCTTCACTGCTCCGGCCCCCGAGGTGTGCCCCCTGGGCCTGACGCCCACCACATCGACCACCATGATGACCGTCATAGGCGATGTGCTGGTGGTCAACGTGATGGAGTCCATCACCTTTGACCGCGCCGACTATGCCCGACGCCACCACGGCGGCTACCTCGGCACGGCCGCCCGCGGCGAGCGCTCCTGAGCCTCCGCCATCCCCCCCATACCTGACTGACACACGCAATGAGAAAGATTATCTGCATAGGCGAGAGCTGCCTCGACATAGTATTTGAAGGCGAGCGCCCGGTGGGCGCCGTCACCGGCAGCCGCATCATCAACGCCGCCGCCATGCTCGCCCGCCTGGGGCTGGCAGTGGAGGTGGTGTCGGAGGCCGGCGCCGACCCCGCCGGCGACCGTGTGGTGAAGTTTCTCGCCGAGGCCGGTGCCGACACCCGGTGTATCGACCGCTTCACCGAGGGCCGCACCCCCCTGCAGCTGTATACCGACGCCACGGGCGGCGGCGTCGACGTCACCCGCTATGCCGACTACGGGCCGGCCGACTTCGATGTCGTGTGGCCGCGTGTCGACGACAGCTGCATCGTCGTATACGGCGGATACTACGCCATCGACTCCCGCACCCGCGCCCGCATGGCCCGCTTTCTCGACAATTGCCGCGAGCGCGGCGCCCTGATGGTATACCTCCCCGGATTTCTGCCCGGACGCGAGAGCCGCATCACCCGCGTGATGCCCGCCATACTCGACAATCTCGAGACGGCCCATCTGGTGGTGGCCCGCGGCGAAGACCTCCGGCTCATCTTCGGCATCGACTCCGACGCCCGCTGCTATGCCGACCATATCGACTTCTACTGCCGCTCGATGGTGAGTGTCGATCCCGCCTGCCGCCACATCAGCTACTTCAGCGGCCACGATGTCACCTCGGTCGAGATACCCGCCGACACCTGCCTGTCGCTGCACTGGAATGCCGGCATCGTCGCCGGCCTGGTATCGGGCATCGTGGCCTCCGACCTGCGCCCCGCCGACCTCGACACCCCGGGCGCCGACATCCGCCGCGACCTCCTCACGGCGGCCGTAGCCTCGGCCCGCGCCGCCGCAGCTTCGCTCACCGAGTCATGGCAGCGCAAAGTATGACCCCTCTACTCTCCTATATATAATATATATGTCTACCTACGTACCCAATCCCTTCAGCGCCACCGTCGACACCGACGTGCGCATAGCCATAGTGCAGGCCGAGTGGAACGGCCACATCACCGGCGCCCTGGCCGACAGCTGCCGCGCCACCCTCGCCGCGCGCGGAGTGGCGGCCGACTCGGTCGATACATTCACAGTGCCCGGCGCCGTCGAGCTCACCTTCGGCGCCTCGGCCATCATCGAGACCGGGCTTTACGACGCCGTCGTAGTCTTCGGCTGCGTCATCCGCGGCGGCACACCCCACTTCGACTACGTGTGCCAGAGTGTGACCCAGGGTGTGACCCACCTCAATGCCGAGTGCGATATACCTGTCATCTTCGGCGTGCTCACCGTCGACACCGAGCAAGACGCCCTCGACCGCTGCGGCGGTCCCTGCGGTGACAAGGGAGCCGAGGCAGCCGATACCGCCCTGAAGATGATGGCATTTGCCAAGCACGTCAAGGATTTATGAGGCTCACAGTCATAATGATGGTCCTGGTGGCCATGCTCCTTGGCTCGTGCGGCGCTCCCGTCGGCTCAGATACGGTCGGGCGCATCACCTCGGAGCTCGACCGCGGCGACCGCCACGGCGCCCAGCGCGACGCCGAGCGCCTGCTGGCCGACTCTGCCGCCTTCGCCGCCCTCACCCCCGGCCAGCTATGTGAGCTGTCGCGGGCACTGGTGAGGCTGAGCAGCCCGTCGGAAGTCGAGGCCAACGACGCCTCGGCCGCCCGCTGCCTGGCCCGCGCCCGCCAGCTCGCGCCCGATACCGTCGAGCACTTCCTGCGCTCGGTCACCGGCGAGGATGCCGGCCGCCTGATGGTGCTCGACCGTGTGGGCTCATATCTCGAGATACCGCGCGACTCCCTCGTCATCGAGGAGGAAGACGCCATAGACCATCACCAGCCATGAGCCGCCCCGATACCGACGACTGGCGCGCCGCCCTGGGTGCCCTGCTCCCTGCCGACGGCGCCGCCGATCCCGAGCCGGCGCCTGAGGCCGCCGCGCCCGTATCTGCCGGGCTGCTGCGGGTGAGCGTCGAGCGCAAGGGCCGTGGCGGCAAGGTCGCCACCATCATCTACGGCTTTGCCGGGGACTATCCCGAGGCCGACATCGAAGCGCTGGCCGCTGCGCTGAAGCGGCGACTCGGCACCGGCGGCTCGGCCCGCGGCGGCGAGATACTCATACAGGGCGACCGCGGCCGCGCCGTGGTCGACGCCCTCACAGCACTCGGACACAAGGCACGCCTATGCTGACACTGCTGCAAGCCATCGAGGAGCGCCGCTCGGTGCGCACCTTCACCCACACACCGCCGGGTGCGGCGCTGCTGCGCGAGTGCGGCGCCGAGGCCACGGCCGCCCTGCGTCTGCCGCCGCAAGGCGCGCTCGACGGCGTGCGTATCGGCACATACGGCGTCATAAGCGGCACACCGGCCTACGCCGCCGTGCTCTGCGACCCCGCCGACACGGCCGCCGCCGTGGCCGCCGGCATGGCCGGCGAGCGTTTTGTGCTCGAGGCCGTGCGCCGTGGCCTGGGCACAGTGTGGCTCGGAGCCACCTACGACCGGCGCGCCATAGAGCGCTCGCTGGGCGACACCGCCGGCGGGCCGTGTGCCGTCATCGCCGCGGGCTATCCGGCCGGACGCCTGCGCCTGGCCGAGCGCATCATGCGCGGCGCCATCCGCTCGGCCTCCCGCCACAGCGCCGCCGAGCTCGTGGTGGCCGGCACCCCCGCCCCCGAGGCCATGCGCGGCATAGAGGCCGCGCGCCTGGCCCCGAGCGCCCGCAACCGACAGCCCTGGCGCTTCGCCGCCAACCGCGACGGCTCCATCGATGTCTACGCATTGGGCACCGGCCGCTTCGACGCTCTCGACTGCGGCATAGCCCTGTGTCACTTCCTGGTGGCCGCGCCGATGTATACCCTCGGCGCGCCCCGCAATCCGCATCCAACTCTCACTCCTATAGCAACATTGATACAGCGATGACACGCGAGTATGATTTTCTGGTGATCGGCTCCGGTATAGCCGGCATGAGTTTCGCTCTGAAGGTAGCGCGCCACGGGCGCGTGGCCCTCATCTGCAAGACCACCCTCGACGAGGCCAATACGGCCCTGGCCCAGGGCGGTGTGGCCTCGGTGACCAATCTTGAGGTCGACGACTTCGACAAGCACATCCACGACACGATGGTGGCGGGCGACTGGCTCAGCGACCCTGCGGCCGTGGAGCAGGTCGTGCGCCGCGCACCCTCGCAGATAGAGGAGCTGATACGCTGGGGAGTCAACTTCGACCGCCGCGACGACGGCAGCTTTGACCTCCACCGCGAGGGCGGCCACTCGGAGTTCCGCATCCTCCATCACGCCGACAATACCGGCTACGAGATACAGCGCGGCCTCATCGAGGCCGTGCGCCGCGACCCCGGCATCGACATCTACGAGCATCACTTTGCCATCGAGATCATCACCCAGCATCATCTGGGCCGCATCGTCACCCGCCGCACCCCCGACATCACCTGCTACGGCGCCTACGTGCTCGACCAGGCCACCGGCCGTGTCGACACCTTCCTGAGCCGCGTCACCGTGATGGCCACCGGCGGCGCCGGCGCCGTGTACCAGACCACCACCAATCCGCTGGTGGCCACCGGCGACGGCATAGCCATGGTATACCGCGCCAAGGGTACGGTCAAAGACATGGAGTTCATACAGTTTCACCCCACGGCCCTCTTCCATCCCGGCGACCGTCCCTCCTTCCTCATCACCGAGGCCATGCGCGGCTACGGCGCCGTGCTGCGCAACCTGCGCGGCGAGGAGTTCATGCACAAGTACGACCCGCGCCTGTCGCTGGCGCCGCGCGACATCGTGGCCCGCGCCATCGATTCCGAGATGAAGCTCCACGGCGACGACCACGTATACCTCGACGTGACCCACAAAGACCCCGAGGAGACCCGCCGCCACTTCCCCAACATCTACCGCAAGTGCCTCTCGCTGGGCATCGACATCACCCGCGACTACATACCCGTGGCCCCCGCCGCCCACTACCTCTGCGGCGGCATCAAGGTCGACCTCGACGGCCAGTCGAGCATCGACCGCCTCTACGCCCTGGGCGAGTGCTCGTGCACCGGACTGCACGGCGGCAACCGCCTGGCATCCAACTCGCTCATCGAAGCCGTCGTGTATGCCGACGCCGCCGCGCGCCACGCCGTCGGCCGCCTGGGCGGCCTGGCCCTGCGCCACGATGTGCCCGACTGGAACGACGACGGCACCCGCCACCCCGAGGAGATGGTGCTCATCACCCAGAGCATACGCGAGGTGGGCCAGATCATGGGTACATACGTGGGCATCGTGCGCTCCAATCTGCGCCTCGACCGCGCCTGGAACCGCCTCGACATCCTCTACGAGGAGACCGAGCGCCTCTTCAAGAGCTCCAAGGTGTCGCGCGAGATATGCGAGCTGCGCAATATCATCAACGTGGGCTATCTGGTGATGCGCCAGGCCAAGGAGCGCCACGCCTCGCGCGGCCTCCACTATACCCTCGACTACCCGCCCGTGCCCCACGGCGCCGAGGGTTGATTTGCAATTGTAAACACGGCAGGCTCCGCAAAATCACCGTGTTAATAACTTTTTGCCGCGGCGCGGCGAAAAAAGTCTGTTTTCATTTGTAAACAGACACGAAAAATTCCTAACTTTACAAGCCCGAAAAGCGGCCCTATGGCTGCCGGGCAATGTGCTATGAGTCAGGAAGTTTATCATATACCGGCTTTGTTGCCTCAGACTATCGCCGCGCTTGATGTGCGGCCGGGCGGCGTGTATGTCGACGCCACCTACGGCGGCGGCGGCCACTCGCGTGCCATCCTCGCCGCTCTGGGCCGCGACGGGCGCCTCTTCGGCTTCGACCAGGACAGCGACGCCATCGCCCGCGCCGACGCCGACCCCCGCCTCACCATGGTATGGGGCAACTTCCGCTATCTGGCCAACTTCCTGCGCTTCTACGGCGTGGAGAGCGTCGACGGCATCCTGGCCGACCTCGGAGTGTCATTTCATCACTTCGACGAGGCCGACCGCGGATTTTCATTCCGCGCCGACGCCCGCCTCGACATGCGCATGAACCGCCGCGCCCGCCTCACCGCCGTCGAGGTCATCAACGACTACCCCGAGGAGCGCCTCGCCGACATACTGCGCCTCTACGGCGAGGTGCAGGGCGCCCGCCGCATGGCCGCCGCCATCGTGCGCGCCCGCTCGGCAGGCCGCATCGAGCGTGTGAGCCGTCTGCTCGAGGTGCTCGAGCCCCTCATCGACCCCCGCCGTCAGAAAAAAGAGCTCGCCTGCGTGTTCCAGGCCCTGCGCATCGAGGTCAACGGCGAGCTCGACGCCCTGCGCCGCTTCCTTACCGCCTCCCTCGAGGTGCTGCGCCCCGGCGGCCGCCTCGCCATCATCACCTACCACTCGCTCGAAGACCGCCTCGTGAAAAATTTCATGCGCAGCGGCAACTTTGAGGGCCGCCTCGAAAAAGACATCTACGGCCGCGCCCATACCCCCCTGCGCCCCTGCGGCTCCAAACCCGTGACGGCCGACGCCGCCGAGGTCGAGGCCAATCCCCGCAGCCGCAGCGCCAAGCTGCGCGTGGCCGAGCGCATCGCCTGACCCCGGCACAGCACACACTCTCTCCTGCAAGATGAAAGACAAGATAAGGAAATTTGCATCAGACTACATGGTGGAGGGCGTCAGCTCCCACTTTTTCCTGCGCCACTTCCCGGTGGTGGTGCTCGTGGTATTCTTTGCCCTGGGATATATCTCGGTGCGCTTTGACTGTGTGACGGCGATGGAGACCGTCGGGGTGCTCACCCGCCGCCTCGAGGTGGCCCGCACCGAGACACAGCGCGAGCGTGCCCTGTACATGTCGGCCACCTGCGAGCGCTCCATGCAGCAGCTCGTCGACACCCTCCATCTGGGCCTGCGCATACAGGAGCGCCCGCCATACCATATCTCCCTCGACCATGAAAATCCCTGACTTCATCCTCCGCCTGCTCCCCGGCCGCAAGGGCGCATCGCAGCCCCGCACCCGCCGCCGCCATATCCGCGCCAGATATACCCTGATATCGGCGCTGCTGCTTTTTGTATCGGGCCTGTGCGTGATCATGCTCATCAACACCACCGTGATACACGCCGACGCCTGGAACGCCAAGGGCCGCATGAGCCTCAACGACACCATCCCCGTGCAGCCCCTGCGCGGCGAGATACTCGCCAGCGACGGCAGCATACTGGCCACCAATCTCCACTACTACAACGTGCGCATCGACTTCCGCGCCTCCAAGCTCAACGAGCTGCGCTATCTCGAGAGCCTCGACTCGTTGGCCGATACGCTGGCCCGCTATTACCCGCGGCGCACCCGCGCCCAGTGGTATGAGCATCTGTATGCGCCGATGCGCAAGCCCAAGGCCAAGCGCTCGCGCTCGTATCTGGTGCTCAAGCACATCCCCTTTGAGGAGGTCGAGCGCGTGAAGCGTTTCCCCTACTTCCGCCGCTGGAAAAACCGCAACCGCACCGGCCTCACCACCGAGCGCGTGCTGCTGCGCCGCTACCCCTATGGCGACATGGCCCGCCTGAGCATCGGCCGTGTGGGCGAGACCGCCGCCAATCCCGAGATACGCGGCATCTCGGGCCTGGAGCAGGCTCTGGACACGATGCTCTACGGCCGCCCGGGCCGCGCCGCCCGCGTGCTCTTCACCCGCGGCTCCTCTTTCTGGACCACCGAGCCGCCGCGCAACGGCACCACCCTCACCACCACCATCGACATCACCATGCAAGACATCCTGGAGCATGAGCTGGGCCGCACCCTGGTCGAGTGCAAGGCCGAGTGGGGCAGCGCCATGGTGATGGAGGTGGCCACCGGCGACATCAAGGCCATATCAAACCTCGACCGCGACACCGTGAGCGGCCGCGGCGGATACATCGAGGCCATGAACCATATCGTGCAGGCATACGAGCCCGGCTCGGTCATCAAGGTCATCTCGATGCTCAACGCCCTCAACAAGGGCTGGGTCAACCTCAACGCCACCTACCCCATCGGCCACAGCTACGCGTATGCCGGCGGCAAGCCCATCCGCGACACCCACTCGCCCGCCTCGCTGCCCGTGAGCCGCTTCATGGAGTACTCGTCAAATATCGGCATGACCAAGCTCATCGCCCCCCACTACTCCGACTCCACCCTCAACGACTTCCGCGCCGACCTGCGCGAGCTGGGATTCTTCGACCGCTTCAATACCGGCATGGCCCGCGAGCGTCCGCCGTACTTCCCCACGCTCGACCCCCGCGCCGGTGGCCGCGTGTCGCTCTCGCGCATGATATTCGGCTACGCCACCCAGGTGCCACCGCTCTACACCTGCGCCATATACAATGCCATCGCCAACGACGGCCGCTTTGTGCGCCCGCGCCTCATCAAGGCCATGCGCCGCCCCGACGGCACCGACTCCGTTATCCCGGTGAGCTACGTGCGCGACCGCATCTGCTCTGAGGAAAACGCCGCCATCCTGCGCCGCATGATGCACTCGGTGGTATGGGGCGAGGGCGGCACCGCCAAGGGCCTGCGCAACGACATCGTGGAGATTGCCGGCAAGACCGGCACGGCCGGCATCGCCCTGGAGCGCCCACGCGACAAAGACGGTCGCCTGATACTCACCTCGATACCCTTCAAGGGCGGATACCGCGAGGGCAAGCACAACCGCGTGGCCTTCTGCGGATTTTTCCCTTACGACAATCCCAAGTATACCTGCATCGTGGTGATAAGCGACCCGCAGGGCCCCTACGGCCCGGCCGCTACCAGCGGCACGGTGCTGCGCAACTTTGCCCTCAAGCTCTACTCGCGCGGTATGCTCGACAATGTGACCTCTCTGGACGAGGCTCCCCCGGCCAAGGGCGCCACCCACCCCACCCTCTACGGCTCCAACGACCCCGACCGCCACGCCACCATGCGCTCGCTGCTGGCCCTTGACGGCCGTCGCCTGGGGCTGCTGCGCACGCCCAGGCCCACGCCCGAGGGCACTGTGCCCGACGTGACCGGCCTGGGCATACGCGAGGCGCTGGTGCGCCTCGAGAGCGCCGGCCTGAGGGTCAATTTCTCGGGCACGGGATATGTCACCGCCATGGCTCCCGAGGCAGGCTCGCCTGTGAAGCCGGGTACAAAAATCAACGTAACACTTAGTCAGAACTGATGATCCAACCTCAATCGAAATACGACCGCTCGCCCCGCCGCATCGCCGCGGCCCTGGAGCCTCTGGGATACGAGGCCTCGGGCGCCCCGCTGCCGGCGGCGGGCGATCTGAGCGCTCTTACCGACGACTCCCGCGCCGTGGTGCCGGGGTCGATGTTTGTGGCCGTGCGCGGCACCGTGGCCGACGGCCACCGCTTCATACCGCAGGCCGTGGAGGCCGGCGCCGCCGTGGTGGTGTGTGAGGAGCTGCCCGCCGAGCCCTCGCCTGCCGTGACCTGGCTGCTCGTGCCCGACACCCAGCGCGCCCTGGGCCTGCTGGCCTCGGAGTGGTATGGCAATCCCTCGCGCCGCCTGGCGCTGGTGGGCGTCACCGGCACCAACGGCAAGACCACCGTCGCCACCCTGCTCTACGAGATGGCCCGCCTGCAGGGCCTCGAGGCAGGCCTCATCTCCACCGTCGAAAACCGTATCGGCGACATGCGCCTGCCCGCCGACCACACCACCCCCGGCGCTCTCGAGCTCAACCGCCTGCTGGCCGTGATGGTCGAGCAGCGGGTCGACTTCGCCGCCATGGAGGTGAGCAGCCACGCCGCCGCCCAGCACCGCATCGCCGGGCTCGACTTTGCCGGCGGCATCTTCACCAATCTCACCCGCGACCATCTCGACTACCACGGTACGGTGGCGGCATACCTCGCGGCCAAGAAATCATTTTTCGACTCGCTCGGCCGCGGCGCCTTTGCCCTGACCAATCTCGACGACCGCAACGGCGAGGTGATGCTCCAGAATACCGCCGCCTCGTGCCACACATACTCGCTGCGGCTCGAGGCCGACTACCGCTGCCGTGTGGTCGAGGACCGCATCGACGGCATGCTGCTGGAGCTCAACGGCCGCGAGGTCGAGACCCTCTTTGCCGGCCGCTTCAACGCCTCCAATCTCGCCGCCGTCTACGGCGCCTCGCTGCTGATGGGCTGGGATGCCGGGCGTGTTTTGGTGGCCATGAGCGAGCTGCGGCCGGTCAACGGCCGCTTTGAGCCGATCCGCTCCTCCGACGGCGTCACAGCCATAGTCGACTATGCCCATACGCCCGACGCGCTGGTCAATGTGCTCGACACCATCGCCGAGGTCAAGGGCAGCTCGGCGCGGGTCATCACCGTATGTGGCTGCGGCGGCGACCGCGACCGCGGCAAGCGTCCCATCATGGCGCGCGAGGCCGCGCGACGCTCCGACACTGTCATCCTCACCTCCGACAATCCCCGCAGCGAAGACCCCGCCGCCATCCTCTCCGAGATGAGAGCCGGTCTCGACGCAGCCGAGGCCGCCCGCTGCCTCGAGATTGCCGACCGCCGCTCGGCCATACGCACCGCCGCCCGCATGGCCGCGCCCGGCGACGTGATACTCATCGCCGGCAAGGGCCACGAGGACTATCAGATCATCGGCACAACCAAAATCCACTTCGACGACCACGAGGAGATAGCCGCTGCCTTCGAGGCCCGCACGCTCGCATCCTCAAGATAATCCACCCAGATGTTTTACTATCTCTTTGACATACTCCGCGAGGCCGGCGTGCCCGGCTCCCGACTGATGGGCTACGTGACCTTCCGCTCGGGGCTGGCCTTTGTGCTGGCGATGGTGATAGCAATATTTGTCGGCCGCCGCATCATCGAGCGCCTGCAGTTGATGCAGGTGGGCGAGATTGTGCGCAACCTCGACCTCGAGGGCCAGACCAAGAAGACCGGCACCCCCACCATGGGCGGCATCATCATCATAGTGGCCATAGTGCTGCCCTGCCTGCTGGTGAGCAATCTCTCCAACGTGTACATGCTGCTGATGCTCTTTGCCACCCTGTGGCTGGGCACGCTGGGTTTTCTCGACGACTACAAGAAGCTGCGCAAGCACAACAAAGACGGCATCGCCGGCAAGTACAAGATTGTCGGCCAGGTAGGTATCGCCATCATACTGGCCGGCACGATGTATCTCAATCCCGACATGGTCATCGTGCAGAATACCGAGATAATCGACGCATCGACCGAGCGCGTCGAGGAGGTGGTGTACGCCGAGACGGTGACTCACTCGCCCGAGACCACACTGCCCTTTGTGAAAAACAATAATTTCGACTACTCCTGGGTGACCTCCTGGATGGGCGACCGTGCCGGCGAGATAGGCGGCTGGGTGGTGTTTCTGCTCATCGCGGTGTTTCTGGTGACAGCCACCTCCAACGGCGCCAACCTCAACGACGGCCTCGACGGCATGACCGCCGGCCTCTCGGCCATAGCCGGCGTGGCGCTGGCCGTGATGGCTTACCTGGGCGGCAGCGTCGTCTACTCGGCATACCTCAATATCATGTATATCCCGGGCAGCGAGGAGCTGGTGGTGTACATGGCCGCCTTCATCGGCGCCCTCATCGGATTTCTGTGGTACAACTCCTATCCGGCGCAGGTATTCATGGGCGATACCGGCTCGCTCACTCTGGGCGGCATCATAGCCGTGTTTGCAATACTCATACACAAGGAGCTGCTGCTGCCCATACTGGTGGCGCTATTCTATATCGAAGACTTCTCGGTGGCCCTGCAGGTGCTCTACTACAAGCGCACCGGCGGCCGCCGCATATTCAAGATGGCCCCGCTGCACCATCACTTCCAGAAGGCCGGCAACGCCGGTATCGACGCCCTGATACAGCGGCCGATAGCCCCCATCCCCGAGGCCAAAATCACCGTGCGATTCTGGATTATCGGCATCATACTGGCCGCATTGACTTTTGTAACCCTTAAAATCAGATGAGAAAGAATATAGTAGTGCTCGGCGCCGGCGAGAGCGGCGTGGGAGCCGCCATCCTGGCAAAAGACCGCGGCATGGACGTGCTGGTGAGCGACTCGGGCAATATTTCCGACAAATACCGCGGCATACTCCTCAGAGAGCAGATTGCCTTTGAGAGCGGCTCACACACCATGGAGCGGATATTGCAGGCCGACACGGTGGTCAAGAGCCCCGGCATACCCGAGGATGCCCCGGTGGTGAAGGCTGTGCGCGAGCGCGGCATCGAGGTGGTGAGCGAGATTGAGTTTGCCGGCCGCTATACCGACGCCAAGATGGTGTGCATCACCGGCTCCAACGGCAAGACCACCACCACCAGCCTCATCTACCACATACTGAGCCGCGCCGGCATCGACTGCGGCCTGGCCGGCAACATCGGCCGCTCGCTGGCCTACCAGGTGAGCCGCGAGCCCCACGAGGTGTATGTCATCGAGCTGAGTTCGTTTCAGCTCGACGATATGTATGACTTCCGCGCCAATGTCGCCGTGATGCTCAACATCACCCCCGACCATCTCGACCGCTACGGCTACGAGATGCAGCGCTACATCAACGCTAAATTCCGCATCCTGCGCAATCAGACTCCCGAGGATGCCTTCATATACTGGCAAGACGACCCCGTCATCACCCGTCAGCTCGAGGCCATCGCCGTCGAGGCCACCCGCTATCCCTTCGGCGAGACCCGCGAGGAGGATACCGCCGCCTATATCGACGCCGAGGACAATCTCATATTCAACACTCCCGGCTCGTCGCTCTCGATGCCCCGGGCCGACCTCGCCCTGCATGGCCTGCACAACGTGTACAACTCTATGGCCGCCGGCCTGAGCGCCTGCCTGCTGGACGTGCGCTCGGCCGACATACGCGCCGCCCTGGCCGACTTTGCCGGCGTCGAGCACCGCCTGGAGCCTGTCGCTACCATCGGCGGCGTGGAGTGGATCAACGACTCCAAGGCCACCAACGTCAACTCCACCTTCTATGCCCTCCAGAGCATGACGCGCCCCACCGTGCTCATCCTGGGCGGCAAAGACAAGGGCAACGACTACTCGGAGATACTGCCTCTGGTGCGCGGCCGCGTGAAGGCCATCGTCGCCATGGGCCTGCACAACGAGAAAATCATCGACTTCTTTGGCAAGGAGTGTCCCGACCTGCCCCTGCGCGACACCCATACGCTCCGCGATGCCGTCGAGGCCTGCCGCGCGCTCGCCGTCGCGGGCGACACCGTGCTTCTGTCGCCGTGCTGCGCCAGCTTCGACCTCTTCCGCAGCTACGAAGACCGCGGCACACAATTCAAAAACATGGTGAAATCTCTTTCCTGACACATGGATATCTCTCTCACTCCCGACTCGGGCCGCGAGGCGGCCGCCAAGGCCGTAAGCCGCGTCGACCCTTACATATGGGGCTCCTACATAGCCCTGGTGATAGTATCGGTAATCGAGCTCTTCAGCGCCTCCAGCCAGGAGGTGCACGTGGGCCGCATCTACGATCCCATCATACGCCATGCCATCTTCCTGGCCATGGGATTCATACTCATGCTGGCCATCCAGCGCATGCACTTCCGCCATATCTACTATGCCATACCGATATTTGTAGTGGTGTCGGTGGTGATGATGATCATGGTGCTGGCCGTGGGCGTCAATATCAACGGCGCCCGCCGCGGCCTGCAACTGGGGCCGGTGATGGTGCTGCCGGCTGAGTTTCTGAAGCTCGCTGTGGCGCTGGGCATCGCGTGGATACTGGCCAACAACCGCCTCAAGGGTACCACCGACACCACCCGCTCGGGTGTGATACAGTGTGCCGTGCTGGTGCTTTTCTGCTCGGGACTGCTCTTCAGCCACGGACTCACCAACACCCTGCTGCTCATGGGTATATCCATCTGCATGATGCTCGTGGGCGGTGTGAGCTGGCGCAAGCTCGGATACGTCTTCCTGGCCTACGCGCTTATCGGCGGGTGTGCCGTGCTCTTCAAGGCCGTCACAAGCGGCGACCGTCCGCTCACCGAGGAGGAGATAGCCCTGGCAAAAATCAACCAGACCGAGGCCGTCAAGCTCTACGACGGCGAAAACCGCTTCCAGATATGGTCGCAGCGCATCCGCAGCCACATGCGCTTCAACAAGTCGCTCGACCCCATCACCGACCAAAACAAGCAGGAGCAGCTCTCCTACATCGCCCAGGCACACGGCGGTCTCACCGGCGCCGGTATCGGCAACTCGCGCGAGAACGCCCGCCTGCCCCTGGCATTTTCCGACTATATCTACGCCATCGTGGTCGAGGAGCTGGGCGCGGCCGTCGCCATCTTTGTGCTGGCGCTGTATCTCTTCCTGCTGGGCAGGGCGGGGCGGCTGGCGATGGTATTCAAGAGCACCCTGCCATGCCTGCTGGTGATAGGCTGCGCGCTGGTCATCTGCCTGCAGGCTCTCTTCCATATCTGTATCGTCACGGGAGTATTCCCGGTGTCGGGCCAGCCGCTGCCGCTCATCTCCAAGGGCGGCACCAGCATCATAGCCACATCCATCGCCCTGGGCATCATGCTCTCGGCCTCGCGATGGGCCGCCCGCAAGAACGATGCCGACGAGACCATACGCCGCGAGCTCTCGTCGCTGCCCGAGAATATCGCTACTGACAATCCTTCGCAGCTTTGAATATGAGCAAGATAGAAAAAGTAATCATAAGCGGCGGCGGCACCGGCGGACATATCTTCCCGGCGCTGAGCATCGCCGCCGAGATACGCCGGCGCAATCCGCAGGCTTCCATCCTCTTTGTAGGCGCCGAGGGGCGCATGGAGATGGAGCGTGTGCCGGCCGCCGGATACGAGATTGTGGGCCTGCCGGTGGCAGGCTTCGACCGCCGCCGTCCGTGGCGCAATGTGGCTGTGCTGTGGCGGCTGTGGCGCTCGATGCGCCGCGCCCGCCGGCTCGTGCGCGACTTTGCCCCGCAGCTGGCCGTCGGCGTGGGCGGCTACGCCTCAGGCCCCACCCTCAAGGCCGCACAGCGCGCCGGCGTGCCCACCCTGATACAGGAGCAGAATTCATACGCCGGCGTCACCAACAAGCTCCTGGCCCGCCGCGCCCGCCGCATCTGCACCGCATACGAGGGCATGGAGCGCTTCTTCCCGGCCGAGGCCATCGAGCTCACGGGCAACCCCGTGCGCCCCGCCCTGCTCGAGTGCGACATGACCCCGTCCGAGGCCAAGCGCAGCCTGGGCTTTGATGCCGACAGCCCGCTGGTGCTGGTGGTGGGCGGCAGCCTGGGCGCCCGCACCATCAACCTGGCCATGGCCGACGGCCTCGACAGCCTGCTCGCCGACGGCAGCCTCCAGCTGCTGTGGCAGACCGGCAAGAGCGGCGCCGCCATCGGCGAGGAGGCCACCCGCGGGCGCCGCGATGTGCGCGCCACACCCTTTATCGCAGACATGGCCGCCGCGTACCGCGCCGCCGACCTGGTGGTCGCCCGCGCCGGCGCCGGCACCATCAGCGAGCTCCAGCTGCTGGGCAAGCCCGCCATACTGGTGCCCTCGCCCAATGTGGCCGAAGATCATCAGCGCAAAAACGCCCTGGCCCTGGTCAGCCACGACGCCGCCGTGATGGTGCCCGACGACGAGGCTCCGGCCCGCCTTGTATCGGAGATACATCGCCTCATGGCCGACCCCGCCGCCCGCGACTCTCTCAGCCGCAATATCTCAGCAATGGCTCTGCGCGACGCCGCCGCCAAAATCGTCGACGCCGCCGAGAAAATCATCGACTCCAAATGAAACGCGTATACTTCATAGGCGCCGGCGGCATAGGCATGGCCGCCCTGGAGCGCTACTTCCTCTCGCGGGGCATGGAGGTGGCCGGCTACGACCGCACCCCCTCAGCCCTCACCCGTGCCCTCGAGGCCGAGGGCGTCGCCATGAGCTACGTCGACTCGGCCGACACCATCCCCGAGGCGTTCCGCTCGCCCTCGCCAGACACGCTGGTGGTCTACACCCCGGCGGTGCCGGCCGACAGCGCCATCATGACATACTTCAGCACCGGCGGCTTTGCCCCCGTGAAGCGCGCCGCAGCCCTGGGCCACATCACACGCGGCAGCCGCGCCATATGCTTTGCCGGCACCCACGGCAAGACCACCACATCGAGCATGGCCGCCCATGTGCTCCACACGGCCAGCGTGGGCTGCAACGCCTTCCTGGGCGGCATCATGCTGCGCTACGACAGCAATCTCATCCTCTCCGACACATCACCCTGGACGGTGGTCGAGGCCGACGAGTACGACCGCTCCTTCCATCAGCTGCGGCCATACATCGCCGTGATTACCGCCACCGACCCCGACCACCTCGACATCTACGGCACCGAGGAGGCGTATCTGGAGTCGTTTGCTCACTTCACCGAGCTGATCGACCCCGCCGGCGCGCTGGTGGTGCGCGAGGGGCTCAAGCTCAAGCCGCGCCCCGCGGCGGGAGTGAGGGTATACACCTTTGGCCGCGACAGCGGCGACTTCCATGCCGAGCGCATCCGCCGCGAAAACGGCTTCATCACATTCGACCTCGTATATCCCGGCGGCGTCATCGCCGACATCGGCCTGGGCGTGCCCGTCGACATCAACATCGACAATGCCGTGGCCGCCCTGGCCGGATGCCTGCTCACCGGCGACGTCGACCCCGCCACGGCCCGCGCCGCCATCGGCTCGTATCCCGGCGTGGAGCGCCGCTTCCAGATACATCTGCGCGAGAGCGGCCCCCGGGGGCGCGTGGTCATCGACGACTATGCCCATCACCCCGACGAGCTACGCCGCTCCATCGACTCGGTGCGCGCCCTCTACCCCGGGCGCCGGCTCACGGTGGCATTCCAGCCCCATCTGTACTCGCGCACACGCGACTTCTACGCCGAGTTTGCCTCGGCCCTGTCGCAGGCCGACGATGTCGTGCTCCTCGACATCTACCCGGCGCGCGAGGAGCCTATCCCCGGCGTCACCTCCCGGCTGATACTCGACCGGGTGACATCGCCCTCGAAAATCCTCATTTCCAAAGAAGATTTTGTAGATACGCTGAAAAAACGTAACTTTGACATCCTATTGACGGCCGGTGCCGGCGACATGAGTTTCATGGTACCCGACCTGTGCCGCGCCCTGTAGATTCTCCCGACCCTATGCCCCGCCGCTCCACCATAGTCTACTGCGTGCTGACCCTGCTGCTGCTGGGCTATGCCTGCTTTGCGCTGCCAGCGACCGCCCGCATGGCCGCCGCCGACACCTATGCCGGCTGCATCATCAATGTGGCCGACTCGGCCCGTACCGGATTTGTGAGCGCCGATGAGGTGAGCGCCGAGATAGGCGGCCTGGCCGGGCGCATCACCGCCTGCCGCGTGGGCGAGTTGTCGCTCGACAGCATCGAGGCCATCCTGCGCGCCTGCGACAAGATCGAGCGGGTCAACGTATGCCGCCTGGCCAATGCCAAGCTGCGCATCGACGTCGAGCCCATGGTGCCCGTGGCGCGCGTATTTGACGAGGGCACATCATACTACATCAATGCCGGCGGCAAGCGCATATCGGCCGACCCGCGCTATCATATCGACGTGCCGGTCGTCGTGGGCCATTTCACCGACGAGCGCCCCGCCACCCGCCTGCTACCCCTGCTGGAGCATATCGCCGCCGACCCGCGGCTCGACGCGCTGGTGAGCACCGTGCGCCAGGAGCGCGACGGCGACATCATCATCGTGCCCACCATACGCGGCCATGTGGTCAACTTCGGCGACACGGCCGCGGCGGCCGACAAGTTTGAGCGCCTGCTCACCTTCTACCGCCGGGTGATGCCCGTGCGCGGCTGGGAGACATACGATACCGTGGCCGTGAAGTGGCGCCGCCAGGTGGTGGCCACCCGTCGCGACAAGGCCCTGGGCGAGTCGCTCCTGGGAGCGCGCGCCGAGGAGTACGACGATATCGACGACCACGACACCATGCTCTCGCCCCTGCACACAGCCCCCGACTCCCTAAAACACATAAAATCCTGACTCATGGAACCCAAATACATCGCCGTAATCGAAATCGGCAGCGCTACCATACGCGGAGCAGTGGGCTCCGTCGACGCCACCGGCGGCATCACACTGCTCGCCGTCGAGGAGACGCCGGCCGCCGGCTCGGTGCGCTACGGCCGCGTGCAGAATGCCCGCGAGGTATCGGGCCGCGCCGACGAGATTGTGCGCCGCCTCGAAAACAATCCCGCCGTGGCCCCGGCCCGCATCACTGCCGTATACCTGGCCGTGGGCGGCCGCTCGCTGGCCTCGGCCGCGTCTGAGGCGTCGGTCAACCAGACCGACGAGGCCGAGGTGACACCTCACACCATCGAGCGCCTGCACAAGGAGGCCCGCTACAATCTCGGCATCGACCGCGATGTGCTCTCCATCGACCCCCGCCGCTATATGGTCGACAATGCCGAGGTGAAAAATCCCGTCGGTGCCTTCGGCCGCAGGGTCAGCGGCGAGTTTACCTTCATCACCTGCTCGCCCGAGAATATGCGCAGCCTCAAGCGCGTGAGCGTCACCTCGGGCGACCGCGACATCGAGCGCGAATACATCACCCGCCTGCCCGCACAGGCCGACATGGCCCTCACCGACACCGACCGTCAGCTCGGCTGCCTCTTCATCGACTTCGGCGCCGAGACCACCACCATAGCCGTGTACCGCGACGGCGCCCTGCAGATGGCCGCCGCCCTGCCCATGGGCTCCCACAATATCACCCGCGACCTCACAGCAGGCCTGGGCATCACCGAAGACAGCGCCGAGCATCTCAAGCTCACCAAGGGCATGGCCGTCACCGAGCGCGCCAATATCGACGCTCCTGATGCGCAGACGCGCGAGATCATCAACTATGTGAGCGCCCGCGTGGGCGAGATTGTCGCCAATATCGTCCACGTGGTGACACATGCCGGATTCCGCCCCGATGAGCTCAAGGCCGGCATCGTCGCCACCGGCGGCGGCTCGCGTCTCGCCGGCCTGATGCCGACCCTGGAGGCGCAGACTCGCATGAAGGTGCGCCTCGCCGCCGTCGACCGCAGTATACGCGCCGCCTCGCCCGACATACACCCCGCCGACGCATTTGACCTGCTCGCCCTCATCAAGTATGCCGCCGACCACGCTCCCGGCCGCTCGTGCCTCACCGTGCCCGAGCCGGCAGGCGCGCGCGCGGCAGCAGCTGCCCCTCAGACCGGCGTGGTACAGCCCCGGCGCACCATCTCCGAGAGCGACCCCTGCCTGCTCGACGACGAAGACCTCGACTCGCCCGTCACCGTCAACGGCGACGACGACACTCTCCCCGAGCCCGACGAAGACCCCAACGTGACACGCCGCTCGCTGCTCGACCGTTTTAAAAACTGGATTGCGCCCAAAGTAGACGACAATCTCGACGACGAAGAAGACGAATAAAATCACACACATGGCACCCGAAGACTCCCAATATCTCGACAAATATACCGGCGCGACCGACTCAGCCGCCGAAGAGCCCGACCGCATCATCGTGGTGGGCGTGGGCGGCGGCGGCAACAATGCCGTCGACCACATGTACCGCCAGCAGATCGACCATGTGTCGTTTGTGGTGGTGAATACCGACCGCCAGGCCCTGCGCTCGTCGGCCGTACCCACCAAGCTCCTCATCGGCCCCGAGACAACCCGCGGCCGCGGCGCCGGCAACAAGCCCGAGCGCGCCCGCGCGGCCGCCGAGGAGAGCGCCGCCGACATCGACGCCATATTCAACGACGATACCGACATGGTATTTGTCACCGCCGGCATGGGCGGCGGCACCGGCACAGGCGCCGCCCCCGTCGTGGCCCGCATCGCCAAGGAGCGCGGCCTGCTCACCATAGGCATCGTCACCATCCCCTTCCTATTCGAGGGTATGCGCAAGATACAGAAGGCCCTCACAGGCGCCGAGGAGATGAGCAAGTATGTCGACGCGCTGATGATTGTCAACAACGAGCGCCTCGTGGAGATTTATCCCGACTTTGAGTTTGAGTCTGCATTTGCCAAGGCCGACGACATCCTCAGCACGGCCGCCAGCTCCATCGCCGAGATTGTCACCAAGAAGGGCTACATCAACCTCGACTTCAACGACGTCGACACCACCCTGCGCGACGGCGGCACAGCCATCATCGCCGTCGGATACGGCGAGGGCGAAAACCGCGTCGCCAAGGCCATCCAGGACGCCCTCCACTCCCCCCTGCTCAAGCATACCGATGTGCTCTCGTCAAAGCGCATCCTCTTCAACCTCTACTACTCCCGCAATGCCGAGACCCGCTTCCGCGCATCCGAGGCCAAGGAGCTCAACGACTTCATCAACCGCGTGGAGCAGGAGGTCGACGTCATCTGGGGTATCACCTACGACGAGACCCTCGGCGACAAGATCAAGTTTACCATCCTCGCGTCGGGCTTCGATGTGACCATCAACGAGGGCAAGGGGCAGAAATTCGAGGCTCCCGAGGTCGTCGACGACCCCGCCAACCCGCCCGTCGAGGTCAATACCGACCAGATTGCCGAGATATACGGCGACAAGGTAGGCGAGATACTCCGCGCCAAGGAGACGCAGAATTACATCCTGCTCGACCCCGCCGCATACGACGACGACGAGGCCATCAAGCGCTTTGAGTCCACCCCCACCTTTGCCCGCAACCGCCGCCCCATCCAGACCTCCGTCGCCGGCTCATCGGCCGCCGCTGCCGCCGCTGCCCCGCCGCAGCCCAAGCCCGAAGGCCCCGGATTTATCAACTTCGGCAGCGATGACTAAGAAGCGCCTCGTCATATCGACCGGCGCCGGCATCAGCGCCGAGAGCGGCATACGCACCTTCCGCGACGCCGACGGCCTCTGGGAGGAATACCCCGTGATGGACGTATGCTCGGCCGACGGTTACCGCCGCGACCCCGCCCTGGTACACCGGTTTTACAACGAGCGCCGCCACCAGCTCCTCGCCGCCGCCCCCAATGCCGCCCATACCGGCCTGGTAGCCCTCGAGGAGATGTTTGACGTATACATCATCACCCAGAACGTCGACGACCTCCACGAGCGCGCAGGCTCCTCGCGCGTGATGCACCTCCACGGCGAGCTCATGCGCGCCCGCGCCGTCGACGACGACACCCTCACCTTCCCCCTCGCCCCCGACGCCTGCGACACCACCCCCGATACAGTCATCGACGGCCACCGCGTGCGGCCCCACATCGTGTTTTTCCAGGAAGCAGTGCCCATGTTTGAGCCCGCCACAGAGCTTGTCGCCGAGGCCGACATATTCGTCATCATAGGCACATCGCTGGCCGTATACCCCGCCGCCGCCCTGCTCCACTACGTGCGCCGCGGAGTGCCCGTATACTACATCGACCCCGCTCCCGCCGCCGTGCCCGCCGGAGTGCGCGTCATACGCGCCCGCGCCACCGAGGGCGTCGCCATCCTCGCCCGCGAGCTCCGCGACATGGCCTGAACATACCGCCCCGCGCGCGTGTTTCTACATAAAACACATATCGAAATGGAAAGTACCCGTCAAGCAAAAATATCCCGCCTCCTGCAAAAGGAGCTCAGCGAAATCTTCCGTGCCCAGACCGCCAAGATGCGCGGCGTGATAGTGTCGGTGACCGCCGTGCGCGTATCGCCCAACCTCTCCGTCGCCAAAGCCTACCTCTCCGTCTTTCCCACCGAGAAATCGCAGGAGATGCTGCAGAGCATCACCGCCTCAGCCCGCACCGTGCGCTACGAGCTGGCCCAGCGCGTGCGCTTCCAGCTGCGCAAGACCCCCGAGCTGCAATTCTACCTCGACGACTCCCTCGACTACCTCGAAAACATCGACCACCTCCTCGAAGAGAAGTAACCCCCGCCGCCCCAGCGATTGAAGCACCTCTCCGAGGCGCCGGGTTGTAAGCGATACGTACTACCCCAGGTTTCACCTGGGGTTAATCACAATCAGCGTGTCTCCGACACGCTCGCCGCGGTGCTGTCTTCGGTGTTGCGGAGTGCTTGCGGGGGGGGGCAGCGGTGAGCGTGTCGGAGACACGCTTGGTGCGGCGGTGTCTCGCCCTGATGCCGCATGCAATATGGGCTGTGTGGCACACAGGGTGTACGGACGCCTGTCTGTGGCCCGAGTGGCGGTGTATGGCAGTGGAATGAGGTGCGGAGTCTCTGTGGTATGGGATGGCGGTAGCGGCGAGCGTGTCGGAGACACGTTCGGTGAGGCGGTGTATCGCCCTGATGCCTCATGCATGTGCTGTGTGGCGCGCGACAGGGTGTGAGGACGCCTGTCTGTGGCCCTGGTGGCGGTGTATGGCTGTGGAATGAGGTGCGGAGTCTCTGTGGTATGGGATGGCGGTAGCGGCGAGCGTGT
>CAJUOC010000005.1:0-32279 GCA_910587925.1 uncultured Muribaculaceae bacterium | reverse complement strand
AGCACCTCTCCGAGGCGCACATAAGAAGTAGGTACGTCCACCCCCCCCAGGTTTCACCTGGGGTTAATCACAATTAGCGTGTCTCCGACACGCTTGGTGCGCGGTGTCTCGGTGCTGCGGTGTGTTTTGCGGAGTGGCTACGGTAGCGGCGAGCGTGTCGGAGACACGCTGATTGTGGTAATCCCCAGGTGAAACCTGGGGTCATCCCGCCCCTGTCGGGGTCGCGCCTCGGAGAGGTGCTTCCCATCGCATATGCCAGCACCTCTCCGAGGCGCTAAATGAGGGAGATATGCGCTACCCCAGGTTTCACCTGGGGTTAATCACAATCAGCGTGTCTCCGACACGCTCGGTGCGGAGGTGGTGCGGGCGGTGCGGCGGTGCGGCGGCGGCGCGGGGGGCGGAAGAAAAAGAGCGGCCCGCGATGCGGGCCGCTCCGGGCGGAGTCAATCTATTTTACCTGAAATTGCTTCCGGATCAGCGGACGATTTTGGCCGAGCGGCCGCCGCCGGTCACGATGTATACCTGGCGGCCGGTGGTGGCGGGGATGGCCTCGATGCTGTCGGCAACGCGGATGCCCTGGAGATTGTACACGCCGGATACTTCGGCGGGCATCTCGGTGTCGAGGGTGACGTTGTCGATGCCGGCGCTCTCGCCGTCTTTGAGGGCGAAGGAGGGCTCGGATACGGTGTCGTCGACGTGGTAGGTGGCCAGGCCGTCGGTGCCGACTTTCTGATATACGCGGGCGTAGTCAATCAGATAGTAGAGCGGACGGGGAGTATTGGCCAGCGAGCCGCCGTTGTTGCCGCCCAGGGCGAGGTTGAGCCACATCATGTGGCGCACGTCGCGGAAGGGGTTGCAGCCGTCGCCGTCGTCGATGTCGCCGGCGGTGTACTTGTCATTGTTGGTGGTGTCGAGGTTGATGTTGTTGACGAGGATGTCGTCGCACCACAGCTCCATGTGGTCGTAGTCCCATACCATGCGCCAGATGTGGTACTCATCGCCCCAGCCTGCGCCGAGCTCGTTGTCGTGTACGGTGGCGCTGTTCCAGTGGCCGGCCCAGCGCTTGCCGTCGCCCCAGCATACGTTGGCGTGGATGCGGTTGCCGTAGTACTCCATGATGTCGATTTCGCCGCCGTAAGGCCACTCATACTGCATGCCGGTCGACCAGATAGCGGGCCAAGAGCCTACGTGCTGGGGCACCTTGGCGCGTACCTCGTAGATACCGTAGTTCCAGGTGTAGCCGCTGTTCCAGCTGCCCTTTGACTGCATGGAGCCGGAGGTCCAGGTGAGGTAGCGGCCAATCCTCGAGGGCCAGCCGGTATTGTATTTGTCGTACTTGGGGTTTTTGATCTTCTCGTCGAGCACATATTTGCCCTCGATCACGAGTACACCGTCTTGGATGTAGCAGTTTTTGTCGCCGTTGTAGTACTGGTCTTCGTTGTTGCGCTTGAAGCCTTCCTCGAAGTTCCAGATGTCGTGGTCGGGGGTGCCGTCGGTGCTGAATTCCTCGGCGAATACGAGGCGGTAGCCGTCGTAGGCGTTGGCGCGGGGATCGGTTGCGGGCAGCGCGGGCTGGTCGGCATAGTGGTCGACGGGGGCGATGTCGTATACGCGCACGTTGTCGAAGTATGCGGTCTTGTTGTCGCGCCACCAGTCTTTCTTGTTGTTGGTCAGGAAGAGGCGTACGGTAACATTGTCGGATGTCGGGGTGAAGCGCACAGCCATGGGTGTCCACTCCTCGACGGCCTTTTCAGACCTGTAGCTTGCAAGAGTGTTGTTGCCGTCTTTGATTTCGTAGCCCCACGAGCAGTTGCCGCCCTTGCCGAGCATGTAGTCGAAGAAGAGAGCGTGCTCGCGGCCTGCGGTGACGTTGACAATCTGCTTGACGGCCACGTCGAGGGTCCAGCTGTTGTCGCCGTAGCCCTGGCAGGCTACATAGTGGTTGGTGCCGTCTTCCATGATGGCTACAGCGCCGCCCCAGCCGGCCTGCTCGAGAGTCCACTCGGGCAGCTCGGAGAGGGTGAGCTGGCCGTCTTTCTGCTCCTGGGCGTATCCGGCGGCCTCGAAGTCGCCGTTGGCGATGAGGTTGGTGCGGTCGGCATAGTCGGCTGCGTTGAGGGGAGCCACATAGAGGGCGGCCTCCTCGATAAACCATGTGATGTGCTGGCCATCCTTGCCTTCTTGCTTGTCGGTGTAGACGTTCTTGTCCTTAGTGTAGTCGTCGGTACCGAGGAACGACTTGGCCTCGGCCATGCCCATATTCTGCAGGGTCACCAGGTGGCCGTCGGTAGAGAGAGCGACCTTGTACTGCGACAGGGGTATGTTGCGCGAGATGGCGGTGGTGCTCCACTTATTGTTGGAGCCGATAAACATGCCGGTGTTGGCGCGGCGGATGTTGTATACGCCTTCCTTGCCCTCGACGGGTACAAACTGCATGATCTGGCTGTTGTCGTCGGCCTTGTCGGCAACGGTGCTGCCCCAGCCCGAGTTGGTGAGATACATGCCGCTGACGTGGCGTATGCGGTAATATTTGTCGGCGGCGGGAGCGGTCACCGATACGGGCTCGGGAGCGAGGGCAATCTTCCAGCGGCGGAAGTCCTTGTCGTCGGGCTTGTCGGTATATACGGTCGAGCCGGCGGCGGCATTGTCGCAGCCCAGGCCCACCGATGTTTTCACACCGGGGAAAGTGAGGGTGACACACTCGGCGTCGACGGTCGAGGGCGTGATTTTCACCTGAGCCTTGGTGTCGGCGGGGTCTTCCTTGAAGTTGACAGTCCAGTTGCCGTCGGTGCCGACGTAGAGGCCGTTGGACATCTTGATATTGTAAAGCTCGGTGGAGCCTTCGACCGGGACAAACTCAAAGCGCTGAGCGGCATTTGAGGCGTCGAGGTCGTAGATTTTGAGAGAGGAGCTTTCGGCCGTCATGTAGAGGCCGGCGCCATTCTGGATGGTGTACTCTTTGCCTGCCTCGGGAGCGGTGATCGGCGCGGCCGATACGCCAAATGAGGCGAGCAGAGCGAGTCCCAGGAGGGTTTTCTTCATAAATGCAGGTATTAAGATGTGTTGGATGCTTTTAAGGTTAAGGAGCTAAAAAGGCGCCGCCGGGCGGCGGCGCCTTTTCTGTGATTGTAAGATTATCAGAGGATTACCTTGGTGGCTTTGTCGCCCTGACGACGGATGTAGAGACCACCGGCTGCGGGCTCGGTCACGCGTACGCCCTGGAGGTTGAAGTACTCTACGGGAGCGTTGTCCCCGGCGATCTCGATCTCGGCAACACCGGCAGCCTCCTCAGAGGTCATCAGGCTTACCATGTCGAGGTCCATCCAGAGGTTGTCTTTCTTATTCTTATCGCCGTAGGTGTTGCTCAGGTAGAACTTGAGGTATACCTTGCCAACGGCGGGAGCGGTGAACTTGGCGACGTAGGGCAGGTCCATCTCGTCGCTCAGATCATAGTCGGCATCGGCGGCTACGTTGACTGCAAGGATACCGAAGCCGGCTACGGTCTCGCCATCGGCATTTACGTCGGGTTCAGCCACGACGAAGCCGCAGTTGGGGTCGGGAGCCCAGTTATTGGCAGTCTGCGAGGCATCGGGGAAGTTGGCGGACATGAGGAAGCTCAGGGTGTACTCGGTGCCGGGGGTGAGGCCCTCGACAACCTGGTACATGGCGATGTCGGCCCAGCCGTTGTCGTTGAAGCCTACGAAGTGTGCGTATGCCATATCGTCGTCGGGACGCACGTCGCCGTCGCCGAGGAAGTCTTCGCCGGACTTCAGCTCGATGCCGCCGTTCCACGGGCCATTGGTGTTCAGGGTCCAGCCGGGGAGCTCAGTGAGGTATTGCTGGGTGTTCCAGGGTTCCCAGGTGTAGCCGCTGGGGACTTCCTGCTTGAAGTTGGGGTTTTCGAAGTCGCCGTTGACTACGAGGTTGGCGGCCGAAGCGCCGAGGGTGGCTACGATGGCAGCCGAAGCGAGTAAAAGCTTTTTCATTGCTTAAGGTTTTGTTTGGTGTTAATATTAAGGTTGTGTGATAGCTTGCTTGTGGAGAGTGGTAAGCGGGGCACCGGCGTGGGATGGGTGCCGGTGCCCCGGCTCAGGATGGATTACTGCTGGGCGGGAGTATCGTGTACTGTGCTCCAGTAGGGATTCTGATAGATGGGCGAGTCGGCGCCGTCGCCAGCGGTCGAGCTCTCCAGGAAGTGGCTCTCGGCGATGGGGTTGAGGTAATGGGCCATGCGCCAGGAGTAGCCGCTGCGGTACCAGTCGTTGTTGCTCGAGGTGCGCAGCAGCGAGAAGTAGCGAGCGTCGCCGTTGAGAGCGCCTTCGGTATCGGAGGGCGAGGAGAGGTTGTTTTTGTCGGGGTCGGCGTTGTCGTAGGTGTAGTTGGCCATGTAGCCTACGATGACCTTGCCTTTCTTCTTGACCTTAAACCACTCGCTCATGGGGCCGAATACCTTGCAGCCGTGCTTGAAGTAGCGATTGGTCTTGAGCTGGTCGAGAGCGCGCCAGCGGATGAGGTCGTCCCAGCGGAAGCCCTCGCTGATAAACTCGCAGCGACGCTCGCGGCGGATGTTGTAGAGCACCTTGGAGGTGATGCGGCGGCCGGCCGAGTAGAGGCCGAAGTCGTGGCTGGTCTGCTCCTCCTTGTCGAGGTCGGTGGCGTTGATGGTCACGCGGGCGTCGGCGGGCAGGCCGGCGCGGGTGCGCAGGCGACCCCAGATGTCCCAGGCGTCGGAGTTGAGGCCGTCGCCGTACTTCTCCCATGCAGCCTCAAGATAGATGAGGTATGCCTCGGCGGCGCGGAAGATGATGCAGGCAGAGATATCCTGGCCCAGGCCCTCGTAGATGGAGTTGGTGCCCCAGCCCTTTGCCTTATGGTAGCCGGTGGAGGTGGTGAAGTAGGAGGTGGTGCCGCCGATGATAGCGGGAGCCTTGATCTCGGCGTCCTCTTTCTTCTCTCGGCCCTCGCCGGTGCGCTTGGTGAGCAGGTCGGCATAGACGTACTCGCCCGGAGCCTTCATGAAGAGCTGCCAGCGCCAGTCGCGGCCGGTCTTGGTGTCGGCGATGAAGTCGTCGCCGGCGTAGCCCGAGCCTGATGCGTAGATGGGCAGGCCGTTTTCCATAAGGAATGCGTTGGCAAACTCCTGGGTGTAGCCGCCGTTGGTGGCGTAGTGGCCCATGGAGTGGCCGCCGGCGACGGTCTGGCTGTAGACGCGGTACATCAGAGCCTCATCCATGCTCGAGGGGTCGGCGGTCGACCAGAGCTGGAAGTAGGGGTTGGAGGGGAAGGTCTCGCTGTCGCCGATGCGCTTCTTGGTGTTGGCGGTGAGATTGGGGTGGTGATCCACTACCTCCTTGGAGGCTGCGAGAGCCTGGTCGAGGAAGAAGTCTACCTCGGTGGCATTGTCGTAGGAGAAGTCCTTGAGGTACTCGGCCTGTGCGCCGGGCCAGCCGGCGTTGCGGTCGGGCACGAAGGGAGTGCCGGCAAAGTACCTCTCAAAGGTAGCCTCGTAGAGGGCCACGCGGGCCTTGAAGAGCAGGGCAGCGTCGCGGGTGATGCGCACGCGGCCGCCGACGGCAGAGCCGTCGCTGAGCATCTCGATGGCCTTGTCGAGGTCGCTGAGGATGAAGCGGGCCACCATGTTGCGGGGCTGGCGCTTGGAAGCCTCGATGAGGACGGCCTTGTCAAGAGGCAGGGTCTCGGTGACGATGGGATAGTCGCCCAGGGCCTTGAGCTTGCCGAAGTACTCCATGGCGCGGAGCATGTAAGCCTCGCCGATGTAGTGCTTGGCGGCGATGGAGTTGCCGGTGATCTGGCCGGCCTCATACTTGGGCAGCGCCTGCTCCAGGAAGAAGTTGAAGTTGTTGATGTTGCCGAAGCCCCATGAGCCGCCGGTGGCGCCTACCTTGCGCTTGGAGTTGCCGTCGAAGAAGTTGTCGTTGGTACCGCCTTCATTGTCGGTGCCCTCGTCGTTGTCGAAGTAGAACTGGTAGCCCGAGCCGCCGTTGTCGAAGGTCGAGAACATGCCGCCGTAGCCTGTGCCGTAGTAGTTGAGGGTGTAGGCGCCGAGCTGCTCGGCCTCGGTGAAGTAAGTCTCGGGAGTCACCTGCGAGGGCGGGGTGATGTCGAGGTAGTCGTCGCAGCCGGCCATCGCCGCACCCATTGCGGCCAGCAGGCATGCCCCGTATATCTTAGAGAATTTCATTGTGATTTTCTGTGATGGTTAAGATGGTTTAGAAATCGACAGTAATACCGAAAGAGAAGGTCTTGGCGATGGGATAAGACGAGCCCGACTTCATCGACGATACCTCGAGCGACTCGGGGTCGATGACCTTCGACATCTTGGTCCAGGTGCAGAGGTTTTCGGCCGAGAAGAAGATGCGCAGGTTGTCGCAGTACCACTTGCGGGTCCAGTCTTTGGGGAAGGTGTAGCCCACCTGGAGATTCTTCAGGCGCAGGTAGGAAGCGTCCTGGAGGTAGCGGGTCTGCATCTCGCGGTTTTTATTGGTGAAATAGAGGGGACGTGCGTAGTAAGAGTCGAGGTTTTCGCCCAGGAGCGAGTTTTCGTCGCGCCAGTAGTCGAGGTGCTCGTTGAGGAAGATAGACTCCCAGCGGCCGCCGGTGGTGGCGCCCCAGAATACTGCACCCTTGCCGCCGGTACCTGAGCCGCCGTAGGGGTTGAAGTAGTAGTCGCGCTTGCATACGCCCTGGAAGAATACGGTCACGTCGATGCCCTTCCATGCGGCGTAGAGGTTGAGGCCGATGCGGTAGCGGGGCTGCTGGTTGCCGATGACCTTGAGGTCGCCGAGGTCGTTTTTGGAGGTACCCTTGGTGATCTTGCCGTCGCCGTTGATGTCGGCATACATGATGTCGCCTGCCTGCCAGTTGGAGCCGATGGCGTCCTGGCCGCCGTTGGGCAGCGTGGCGAGGTGGTTTTGCATCTGCTGGTCGTCGCGGGCCACGCCTACGGTGGTGAAGCCGTAGATATTGCCTACGACATCGCCGGGGATGTAGTTGCTGTAGGGGTCGTAGTTGCCGCCGTTGATATACATCTCATTGTTGGGGTAGTCGAGGATCTTGGTCTGGTCGTCGGAGAGGTTGAGCTTGGCCGAGTATGCGAAGTCGCCGATGTGGTCTTGCCAGCCGATCTGCAGCTCCCAGCCGTAGGTACGCATGGAGAGGTTGTTCTGCTTGGGCACGCTTGCGCCGAGTACGGCGGGCAGAGTAACGGCGGGGCCTACCATGTCGCGGTTGTCGCGCCAGAAGTAGTCAAACGATCCGGTCAGACGGTAGCGCAGGGCCGAGAAGTCGAGACCGATGTTGGTGGTGCGGATTTTCTCCCAGGTGAGGTCGGCCGCGATGAGCGAGGGGAACCACGATTTGTTGGTCTTCAAGCCGTTGATGAGCCAGTTGTTGGTGGCATTCTCGACGCCCATGGTGCGGTAGGTGGGATACCAGCCCGAGGTATTCTGGTTGGCCAGCTGACCCCAGGATGCGCGCACCTTCAGAGCCTGCACGTAGGGGCGGATGTCGTCCCAGAAATTCTCGCGGTCGATATTCCAGCCGGCCGATACGGAGGGCGACCATACCCAGCGGGAGTTGCGGCGGAAGCGCGAGGTGCCGTCGTAGCGGAGGTTGGCCTCGATGAGGTACTTGCTGTCGAAGTCGTAGTTGATACGGCCGAAGAAGCCGGCGGTGCGCCACTTCTGATACTGGCTGCCGAGGCTGTAAGAGTCGGAGCTGGTGGTGAGGTTGAGCACGGGCAGGTCGGGCACGAGCATGTCGTCGCGCGAAGCATGGAGGTCGCGGTACTTGAAGTCCTCAGCCTGGAAGCCGAGCATCACCTTCATGTTGTTGCGCTCGGCAAAGTTGAAGGCATAGTCGGAGTAGATGTTGTAGTTGAGGTAAGTCTCGCGGTAGGAGTACTCATATACAGAGTTGTGGCTGGGGCTGTCCATGGCAAGGTGAGTGGTCTCGGAGGTGAAACCGCGGTCGAGGGCGGCCTGGTCGTCGGCGTCGTGGGTATAGACGATCTGCGAGTCCTCGTGAGTCCAGTTGTTGCCGATGCGGGCGTTGAACTCGCCGATGATGTTCCAGCCCTTGAGCGGGGTGATGACTACCTTTACCTGATTGGTGAAGTTGTCGTTCTGATCCTTGTGGCGGCCGCCCTCCTCGAGCTGCATGATATAGTTGTAGTCGCCGGCGATGTAGCCGTTGGGGTCATACTTGGGGCTGGTGGGCACCAGGCGGCGGATAATCTTCTCGTAGAAGCCGCCGGTCATGATGGTGGGGCGGTCGTACTCCGTGCGTATCCAGCGGCCGGTGTACTGTACGTTGAGCCAGGGGGTCATCTGAGCGGAGAGCTTGCCCATGATGGAGTAGCGGTCGTAGTTGTCGTTGCCGTACTTGAGGAAGCCGCCCTGGTCGAGGAAGTTGCCGCTGATGTAGTAGTTGATGTTGTCTTTACCGCCCGAGAGAGTGAGGTTGTGCTCCTGGGCAAAGGCAGTCTTCTTGTAGAGCTCGTCGCGCCAGTTGACGTTGGCAAATGTGCCGCCGCACTCGCCGGTACCCCAGCGGCGGTATGTGCGGGTGCCGTCTTTGGGAGTCACCCAGGCGTTGTCGTAGATGTAATTGTCGCTCTCGCCGTAGTAGTACTGGCGGGCGCCCTCGACGAAGTCGTCGTTAAACTCGGGCTTGTTGCTGGTGTAGCGCTGTACATCGTTGAGGTAGTTGATGTAGTGCCACGAGTCCATGATCTCCATGGGAGTCAGGGGCTGGTTGAAGCGGAACGAGTTGGAGTAGTGGATCTGAGCCTTGCCGGTGGCGCCGCTCTTGGTGGTGATAAGTATCACACCGAAGGGAGCGCGCGAGCCGTAGATCGACGAGGCGGCAGCGTCCTTAAGTACCGAGATGTTTTCGATATCGTTGGGGTTGAGGGTGTTGATATCGCCCTCCATGCCGTCGATAAGGATCAGCGGGCCGCCCTTGGAGCCGTCGCCGATGGTATTCATACCGCGCACCTCGATCTGCTTGGAAGCGTTGAGCTCGCCGCCGGCGGTGGCGTTGGAGATGTTGAGGCCGGGGATCACACCCTGCAGGGCGGCAGCGGTGCTCTGCACGGGACGCTCTGCGATGTCCTTGGCCGAAGCGGTACCCACCGAGCCGGTGAGGTTGACCTTCTTCTGAGTGGCGAAACCTACCACCACAACTTCCTCAAGGCTGCTGGCGGACGATTTCAGGGTCACGGTGACGGGCACGCCGGGCTTGGCCTCGACAGTGGCGTTTTCGCAACCGATATAAGATATGGTGAGTTTGAGGGGGCGAGAGGACGTGATGACGAAGTTGCCGTCGATGTCGGTCACGACGGGCTGGATCTTCGGGTCGGCGGCGCGTACCGATGCGCCGATGACGGGTTCACCCTCGCTGTCGTACACTGTGCCGGTCACTCGCCCGGCCTGTGCCTGTGCGGTCTGTGGCTCGGGCATGGCATAAGCCGGAGCAGCGGTTGCAGTCGCCGCCATCACCAGCGCCGCCACCCGGGCAGCCGATTTAAAGGTAGAAAGATTCATGGATTAGAATGTGTATTTGGATTGGTATTTAATTCAAGGTATAAACCGGGGCCACTATTGGCATCTCCGCATAGTGTGGCAAAATTACAGCGGTATCGCGCGAGGGGGTGACGCGTAATTCGTCTATTAAAGGGGTATAATCGGTAATCTGTCGCGATTGGACGAAAATTAAGG
The DNA here is from genome assembly GCA_910587925.1 of uncultured Muribaculaceae bacterium. Taxonomy (GTDB): domain Bacteria; phylum Bacteroidota; class Bacteroidia; order Bacteroidales; family Muribaculaceae; genus CAG-873. The sequence goes on along the minus strand of CAJUOC010000005.1, from coordinate 22,539 downwards.
CCTCGACGACCGGTGTACGAAAATCGACCCTTTAATATCCGAAAAACGCCCTGTAGTTTTTTCGGTCAACTTTGTGGCGCGTGCGGTCAAAATCTGTAATTTTGCCCCATAATCTGACCGCCCCACCATGAAAAAACCAGCCATACTGCTCCGTATAGCCCTGACAGCCATGTGCCTTAATGTGGCGCATACGATTTTTGCCCTCCCCGCCACAGAGGTGCGCCGCTTCGAGGAGCTGGGCACCCGCGAGGGCCTGCCCGACAACCGCGTCAACGACATCTGCGAAGACCGCTACGGCTTTGTATGGGCCGCCACCTGGCACGGACTCGCCCGCTACGACGGCAACTCGATGACCGTCTTCCTGCGCGACGACGGCGACCCCGGCACCATCGTGAGCAACATGGTGCGCTGCCTCTACGCCGCTCCCGACGGGCTGTGGGTGGGCACCGACATGGGCATCGACTTCTACAGCTACGCCACCGGCCGCTTTGAGCACTGTCGCGTGAGCGGCGCCAACCTGGCCGGGGTGCAGAGTCTCACCACCCGCGTGAGCCGCATCGTCGGCGGCCGGGCCGGCGAGATATTCTGCCTCACCGTGGGCGGCGAGCTGCTGCGGCTCGACCCCGCTGCCGACGGCCGCGTGTTCCGCGTGCTGCCCAAGCCCAGCGACCGCCGCTACGGCGACATATGCACATATACCGACGGGCGCATCATGGCCCTGTCTGACCGCGGCATCTCAGTGCTCAGCCCCGACGGCGAGCGCGACGTGGCCCATACCCCCCTGCCCTACGGCTACGACGTAAACATGAATATCTACTGCGACACCATCGGCGGCCGCGTGTACGTGGGCCGCGGTATCGGCGCCGGCTCGCTCACATTTGACATCGTGAGCGACGACGGCCGGCTGCGCCCCGCCGCCGACGGCATCTCCGTGCAAGGCCTGATGAGAGTGGCCCGCAGCGGCGACACGCTCTACTTTGCCGGCGACGGCAGCGGCCTGCACCGCCTCGGGCCCGACGGCGAGCTGCGCCGGTGTGTGCCCGACGATGCGTCGGCCGCGGCCGACGCCCTCTACTCCCTGTGCTGTACGCGCTCGGGCGACGTGTGGTGTGCCACGTACCGCCACGGCATATGCCTGCTGTCGGAGCGCCTCGACCGCCACCGTATACTGCGCGCAGCCACCGGCGCCATATCATACGACATCGTCACGGCCGCCCTGCCCGTCGGCGACCGCATATATCTGGGCCTGGACGGCCGCGGCCTCGACGTGTACGACCGCCGCACCGGCAGCGTGCGCAACTACTCCGGCGCCAACTCCGCGCTGCCCGGCGACAATGTGGTGTCGCTCGTGCACGCCGGCAGCCGGCTGTGGATGGCCGTGTACTCGACCGGCGTGGTCGAGATGGACCCCGAGGCCGGGACATTTGCCCTGCACCGTATGCCCGACGAGCATTACCAGAAAGTATGGGCGCTGGCCGACGACGGCCGGGGCGGCCTGTGGGTGGGCGGCAGCGGCCTGCATGTACTCGACATGGCCACCGGCGCCGTCGAGACACCCGCCGGCTGCAACAATCTCAACGTGTCGTCGATAGCCGACGGCGGCGACTGTATGTGGGTGTCGTCGGGCGTGCTCGGGGTGCTGCGCATCGACAAGCGCACCCGCTCCATACTGGCCCGGTACTCCGACCGCCCCTCGCCCGGCGGCGTGGAGCTGCCCTCGTCCAACGCATCCTTCCTGGCGCTCGACTCCCGCGGCACGCTGTGGGTCACCATGTCAGACGGCCGGCTGCACGCCATCGATACACACGCCGGCACGGTGAGGGCATATGGCCCCGCCGACGGTCTCATCGAGTCGCGCGTGCAGTCGATGGCCGAGGACGCCGGCGGCGACCTGTGGTTTGGCACCGCCGCCGGGCTGTACCATTTCATACGCGGCCGCGGAGTGTTTGTCCCCAGCGCCGACCCCCGCCTGCTCACCTCCTTTACGGCCAATGCCGCCGCCTGCGACGGCGATACCATGTACTTCGGCACCGACAGCGGCCTGCTCTGCATCACGGGCGGAGAAAAGGATGATTTTACCCCCCCTAATTCAAATGCACTGATATTCAGCGATTTGGAAACGATGAACACCCCGCGGCGCACCATCTCGCTCTATACCGACGGCCGCGGCAGCGAGGTGCGCCTGGCCCACGACGAAAACTTCTTTGTGGTGAGCTTCACCGTGCCCCAGAGCGTCACCCCCGTAAGACGGCTCTTCGAGTACCGGCTCGAGGGCCTCGACGACGAGTGGCGCCGCGCCGGCTCGCAGCGCCGCGCCGTCTATACCAACGTGCCCGCCGGCGAGTACCGCCTGCTGGTGCGCCACACCACCCCCGACGGCGCCTGGACCGAGCCGGCCGGGCTGCGCATCGCCGTGATGCCGCCCTGGTATGCCACCGGCTGGGCGCGGCTGCTGTGGACAGTGCTCACGCTGGCGCTGATGGCCGTGGCATACGGCATGTGGCGGCGCATGGCCCGCAGCCGTGAAGACGCCCACATAGCCGAGCTGAATACCCGCACCGAGCGCGAGATCAACGAGACCAAGCTCGACTTCTATGCCAAAATCACCCACGAGCTGCGCACACCCTGCTTTCTCATCTCGGCCCAGATAGAGGAGATGCTCGACTCAGAGCGGGAGTATGTCACCGTCAACGACCTGCGCGGCGTATACCGCAACTCAGTCAAGCTCAACAAGCTCATCAACCGCATCATCGACTTCCGCAAGATAGACTCGGGCCACTTCCGCCTCAAGCCCCGCGAGATAGAGCTGTGTGGATACTTCCGCGACCTGGTGCCCGACTACGAGCATCTCTGCCGCCACAAGAGCATCAACTTTGACTACGTGCACGACCCCGCTCCGATCGACGCCGTATTTGACCCCGACAAGCTCGAGCTGGTGGTGACCAATCTCATCTCCAACGCATACAAATACACCCCCGAGGGCGGCGACGTGACCCTGGCCATCCGCGACCGCGGCGACGAAGTGGCCATCAGCGTCTCTGACACCGGCATCGGCATCGCCGACGCCCAGCGCGAGGCCATCTTCCAGCCATTCTACCGCACCGAGCGCGGCCGCCAGCAGAGCGGCGGCGACGGTATCGGCCTGGCCTTTGTCAAGGAGCTGGTCGACATGCATGGCGGCCGCATCGAGCTGGCCACGCGCATCAACGAAGGCTCGGTATTTACCGTGCATCTGCCCAAAAATCTCACCCCCGCCGCCGAGCCCGCCGCCGAGAGCCGTCCCGAGGTGGCCGCCCCGGCGCCCGAGCCCGTCGACATGGGTATCGACAATCCCACCGCCACCCGCTCGATGCTCGTGGTCGACGACAATCCCGAGGTGATAGCCCTGCTGACCCGCACCTTCCGCGACGATTACCGCGTGGTGAGCGCGGCCGACGGCGCCGAGGCCATCGACGCCCTGGAGTGCGGCGACTTCGACGTGGTGGTCACCGACATCATGATGCCCGGCCTCGACGGCCACGGCCTCATCGCCCGCATCAAGGAGAGCCCGCGCCTGCGCAGCATCAGGATAGTGGTATTCTCGGCCGTCAACTCCGAAGACGACATCATCAAGGCATACGACGCCAAAGTCGACGCCTTCATCACCAAGCCCGCCTCGCTCAAGGTGCTCCGCCGCAGCGTCGACCGCCTCTTCCAGCAGGAGGAGACCCCGGTGGCGCTCGCTCCCGAGGCCTCCCCCGCCGCGCCCCAGAGCAAGTACAACCGCGAGGAGCGCCGATTCCTGCTCGAGTGCCGCCGTATCATCGACGAGACCATGACCGACGAGGACTTCGGCATCGAGATGCTCGCCTCGCGCCTGGCCATGAGCCACTCGTCGCTCTACAAGAAGATACGCCGCCTGACGGGCATGTCGCTCATCGAGTTTATCAACGAGTACCGCATCTTCAAGGCCGTCGAGCTCTTCCGCCAGGGCAACGTCAACGTGCAGACCGTCGCCGCGCAGTGCGGATTCCGCGACATCAAGACCTTCCGCGAGACCTTCAAGCGCAAGATGAACATGCCTCCCAAGCAGTTTATCACCTCGCTGCGCCGCTGACGACCTCTTGCGCGGGCGCGGAATAATGGTTACTTTTGCCGCCATGAAAGGATTGTCGGCATGGATAGCGGCCCGCTATCTGATATCAAAGAAGTCTCACCGCGCCGTAAACGTCATATCGGCCGTGTCGCTGGCCGGCGTGGCGGTCGCCACGGCCGCCATAGTGGTGGTGCTGTCGGTATTCAACGGCTTTGCCGATGTGGCCGCCTCGCAGCTGAGCGTGGCCGACCCCGACCTGCTCGCCCTGCCCCGCCGGGGCAAGGTCATCGCCGACGCCGACTCGCTGGCCCGGCGCATCGAGGCCCTGCCCGCGGTGGCTGTCGCCATGCCATCGCTGGGCGACCGCGGGCTGATGGTGGCCGGCGAGCGGCAGCTGCCCGTGCAGTTCAAGGGCGTCGACAGCCGCTATGCCGCTGTGGTCGACATCGACTCCATGACCGTGATGGGCACATTTGCCACCGACTCCACCGGCCTGGGCGCCGCCCCGGCGCAAGTGGCCATCGGAGTGGCCTCGCGGCTCGACCTGCACCCCGGCGCCGCGGGTGTGGAGCTGTATGTGCCCCGCAGGCTCGGGCGCATCAACCCGGCCAATCCCGCCACAGCATTCCGCCGCACGCCCTTAGTCGTCACCGCCGTGACCCAGGTGGGGCAGATGGACGCCGATGCCGACCGCCTGCTCATACCCATCGCCGACGCCCGCTTCCTGCTGCAATACGCCGGCGGCGAGGCATCGGCCATAGAGATAGCCCTCGAGCCAGGCGCAGACGCGGCCGCGGCCGCCGCGGCCGTAGCCGCAGTGGCCGGCGAGGGCTGCGAGGTGCTTCAGCGCCACGAGCAGCACCGCGAGTCGATGCGCATGATTTCGGTCGAGAAGTGGATTACCTTCCTCATGCTCGGCTTTATACTGGTGATAGCCGCCTTCAACATCGTGAGCACCCTGTCGCTGATGGTGCTCGAGAAGCGCGACGACATGCATACCCTGGCCTGCCTGGGCGCGCCTCGGCAGGTGCGCCGGGCCGTATTCATGTGGCAGGGCGCCATGATTACCCTCGCGGGCGCGGCCGCCGGCATAGTCGGCGGAGTGGCGCTGGCGCTGGCCCAGCAGATCGGCGGTTTCATCAAGCTCGGGGGCGACCCCTCGAAGATGACCATCGACGTGTACCCCGTGCGCGTCGAGGCGGTCGACATACTGGCCGTGGCAGCCGTGGCCGTGGCTGTGGCCGCCCTCACATCTCTCTCCACAATAATTTTTACAAAGCACAGACAGCAATGCAGACAGTAATGTACACCGACACCATATTCGGCCCCATCCACTCGCGGCGGCTGGGCAGCTCGCTGGGTGTCAATCTCATGCCGCGCGACGGCAAGATATGCTCCTTCGATTGCCTCTACTGCGAGGCAGGGTTCAACGCCCAAGGCCCCGGCAAGGCCGGTATGCCCTCGCGCGAGCAGGTGCGCGCCGGCCTGGAGGCCCGCCTTGCCGAACTGAAAGAGGCCGGCCGGCCCGTCGACAACATCACATTCTCGGGCAACGGCGAGCCCACGCTGCACCCCGACTTTGCCGGAGTCATCGACGATACCATCGCCCTGCGCGACCGCTACTATCCCGGCGCCGGAGTGAGCGTGCTGTCCAATGCCACCATGCTCCACCGCCCCGAGGTGGTCGAGGCGCTGCGTCGCGTGGATCATCCCATACTCAAGCTCGACAGCGCCGTCGACGCCACCGCGGCCGCGCTCGACCGCCCCGTCGGGCCCTACAGCGTGGAGCGCGTCATCTCGCAGCTGCACGACTTCGGGCCGCAGGCGGTGGTGCAGACCATGATCACCCGCGGCGACGGCGTCGACAATACCACCGGGGCCGAGATCGACGCCCTCATCGACGCTTATCGCCGCATCGCCCCCGGCTCGGTGATGCTATATACCATAGACCGGCCGACCCCCGACACCACACTGAAGCGGGTGCCGAGGGTCGAGCTTGATGCCATCGCGGAGCGTATCACCGCCGCCACGGGGCTGTCGGTACAGGTGAGCGGCTGAGCCGCTCTGCCGCTCAGAGCTGAGTGGCGGGGTCGAGGTTGGCTCCCTCGATATCCTTGAAGTAGCGGTATGTCTGCACCTTGAGCTCGGCGCAGGCGGCGTCGTCGGCCACGATGAGCGCCTTGGGGTGCATCTGCAGGGCCGAGATGGTCCACATCTGGCTCACGGCACCCTCCACGCCGTGGCGCAGGGCGCGGGCCTTGTTGTGGCCGTTGACGATGAGCAGCACCGAGCGGGCGTCCATGATGGTGCCCACGCCCACGGTGAGGGCGGTCTTGGGCACGAGGTCGACATTGTTGTCGAAGAATCGCGAGTTGGCGATGATGGTGTCTTCGGTGATGGTCTTCATGCGGGTGCGCGAAGTGAGCGACGAGCCCGGCTCGTTGAAGGCGATGTGGCCGTCGGGGCCTACACCGCCCAGGAAGAGGTCGATACCGCCGTAAGAGGCGATTTTCTCCTCATAGCGGCGGCACTCCTCGGCAGGGTCTGCGGCATTGCCGTCGAGGATATTGACATTCTCGGGAAGGATGTCGATGTGGCTGAAGAAATTGTTCCACATGAAAGAGTAGTAGCTCTGCTCGTGCTGGCGGGGCAGGGCGCAGTACTCGTCCATGTTGAAAGTCACCACGTGCTTGAAAGAAACCTTGCCGGCCTTGTAAAGCTCGATGAGGGCGCGGTACATGCCCAGGGGGGAGCTGCCGGTGGGGCATCCGAGCACAAAGGGATGCTCGGCGGTGGGATTGGCTTCGTTGATACGGGCGGCAACGTAGTTGGCGGCCCACTGGGATACCTCGGCGTAGGTAGGTTCGATTATCAGACGCATATCAGTTTTGAGTTGTGGTTTGGCGCAAAGGTAGGGAAAAAACGCTATCTTTGCAATATGTTGACCATCTATAAGGCATCGGCCGGCTCGGGCAAGACATACACTCTGGCCTACGAATATATCAAGCTGCTGCTGGGTGTGCGCGACCCCGGGAGCGACGCCTACCGCCTTGGGCGCGCGCGCAATCCCCACGCGCGCATCCTCGCCATCACATTCAGCAACAAGGCCACCGCCGAGATGAAGAGCCGCATCATACGCGAGCTCGACGCCCTGGCCCGCGGCCCGCGGCCCGACGGCACCGACGCCGACTATGCCCCGCGGCTGGTCGACGAGCTGCGCTGCTCCCGCGACGAGCTCACCGCCGCCGCCCGCCGCGCCCTGCACGGGCTGCTCCACGACTACGGCTCGTTTAATGTCAGTACCATCGACTCCTTTTTCCAGTCGGTGCTGCGCACATTTGCCCGCGAGATAGACCGCCAGGGCGACTACCGCATCGAGATGGACCAGAAGTATGTGCTGGGCGCGGCGCTCGGTATGCTCTTCGACGAGCTTAACGATGCCGATGCCGGCGCCGCCCGCCCGCGGGTGCTGCGCTGGCTCGAGGGGCTGGCCGGGATGCGAGTGCGCGACGGCAAGGACTTCAACCCCTTTTACCGCGGCAGCGCCATGTACGGCGAGCTGCTGTCGTGGCTGGAGACGGCGCTCAACGACCGCTACGGCGAGCGGGCCCGCGATATCGACGACTATCTCGCCGACGAGGGCCGTATCGACCGCCTGGAGCAGGCGCTCGCCGCCCGCATCGAGGCTATCGATGCCGAAATCGGCGCTGCGGCCGCCTCGCTGCTGGAGCGGCTGTCGGCCGCCGGCGCCCAGGCCAATCCGCTCAAGTACCTGCAAAAGGTGGCCGCGGCCGGCATAGCCGACGAGGCCGTGGCAGCCTTCCTGCGCCCGACGGTCAAGTATATGGCCGCCGCCCGCGAGGGTACCTGCGAGGGCTGGTACAAAAAGGGGGCCGCCGAGCCCGACAGCTCGTGTATCGCCGCCTGGTATGAGTGCACGGCCGCGCTGCTGACCGCGCGCAACTACTGCCGCCGCCTCGCCGACAGCCTCGAGGGCCTGCGCGCGCTGGGGTATATCAACCGCTATGTGGCCCGCTTCCGCGTCGACAACAATCTCATACTTATCTCCGACACCAACTCGCTGCTGCGCTCCATCATACGCGACGACGAGACTCCCTTTATCTACGAGCGCATCGGCCGGCCGCTGGAGCACTTTCTCATCGACGAGTTTCAAGACACATCGCGCATGCAGTGGATGAATCTGCGCCCGCTCGTGGCCAACTCCCTGGCCGAGACTCACGACAGCCTCATCATCGGCGACGTCAAGCAGTCGATATACCGCTGGCGCGGCGCCGAGAGCTCGCTGCTCGACCGCGAGGTGGAGTGCGAAGACTTTCCCCGCAGCAGCATCGTGCGCGGCGCTGCGCCGGGCGAGAATACCAATTACCGCTCGGCACACGGTGTGGTGCAGTTCAACAACACTGTCTTTGCCCGCATCGCCGCCGACGCCGCCGTGCGCGGCTACGGCGGCATCGAGCAGACTCCGGCCGCCGGCACGGCCTCGCTCACGTCGTACATCACCGTGGCCGTGCTCACCGACGATACCGCGCCGGCGCTGATGCCGCCCGGCGCAGAGGCCGCGGCCGGGCTCCCCGGGCCGCGCGATGTGGCGCTGGAGCGACTTGCCGCCGGGCTGCTCGATGCACACTCGCGCGGATACGCCTGGCGCGACATGTGTGTGCTCTGCCGCCGGCGCGCCGACATGGCTCTGGTGGTCGACTTCCTGATGCGGCGCTATCCCGACATCAGCGTGATGAGCGACGAGGCGCTGCTGGTGCGCAACGCCGCCTCGGTAAAGCTCATCATCAGTATGCTGGAGATACTCGACAAGACCGCCTCGGGAGTGCAGCCCACCGCAGGCGAGCCCGGGCAGCCGTACCGCACCCACACCGATGCCGAGATACTCTGCGACCGCTTTGAGTACTTCCTGGCCCACGGCAGCGAGCCCGACCGGGCGCTCGCCCTGGCCATGGACTCCGACGCCGCGGCCGCTCCGGGCGCTCCCGCCGGACTCGACGACGACCTCGAGGCAATACGCGCCAAGGCGCCGGCCAATCTGGTGTCGCTCGCCGAGGCAATCATCGAGCGCAAGGTGTCGCCGCAGCTGCGCGCCGCCGAGCAGCCGTATTTAGTGGCGTTTATGGATGCCGTGGCCGACTTCACCGCCTCGTACAACCCCTCGGTACATGCTTTCCTCGACTACTGGGAGCAGAAGAGCGGCACCATCACCATCGGCTCCGGCGAGGGGCAAGACTCGGTGTCGGTGATGACCGTCCACGCCGCCAAGGGTCTGGAGTGGGATGTGGTGCATATCCCGCTGATGGACTGGGCGCTGGAGGCCTCGCCCGAGGCGCAGTGGATAGAGCCGCCGGCCATCGCCGGCATCGACCCCGGGCTGATGCCGCCACTTACCTACTACCGCCCCGGCATGGCCGACGCGCTGCCCGACGCCCCGCTGGCGCCGCAGGTGGGCGAGCGCGTGGCCGCCGATACGGCCGACAATCTCAATGTGGCCTACGTGGCATTTACCCGCGCGGCGCGCGAGCTGCATATCAATGTGCTGAAGCCGCGCCGCCCCGTGCCGTCGGAAATCGGCACCGAGCTGATGCGCGTGCTCGCCGCCCCGCCCCGCCCGGGCGAGGCCGCGCCGATACATACCGACCTGAGCGCCGGCATGGTGTCTGACTCACTCTTTACGGCGGGCGAGCCCACCCGGCCGCGTCCCCGCAAGGACAAATCGCTGCCGGCCGTGGCCGCCGCCCCATACCGCGTGAGCTATACCGACCTCAACCGCGCCGCCGTGCGCCTCGACGACCTCACTGTGCCCGGCGCCGCCGACCCCGATATCCCCGAAGGCGCCGCCGCGACCGACCCGGTCGACGCCGGCAGCGACGACGAGCGCCGCCTCGCCGCCCGCCGCGGCATCATGATGCACGCCGTGCTGGCCGAGATGCGTACACTCGGCGACCTCGATGCCGCTCTCGCCGCAGTGGCCGGAGGCTGCGAGGCCGGGGAGCGCGACCACTTCCGCGCCACGCTCGAGTCCGCCTTCCGCGCCCACCCCGACCCGACCGGCCGATGGTTTGACGCCGACGCGCCCCGTGTGCTGGTCGAGCAACCCATCTATGAGGCCCGCCGCGGCCTGAATTTCCGCCCCGACCGCATCGTGTGGTGTGCCGACGGCTATGTCGACGTGGTCGACTACAAGTTTACCGCCGAGGAGCACGAGAGCCACCGCGTGCAGGTCACAGGCTACGCCCGCCTGCTGGCCTCGATGGGCATAGGCCCGCTGCGGGCATATGTATGGTATCCCGAGATGCGCCGCGTGGTGCAGGTCGATGTGTGACACTTTTGCCCCGCCGGTGCGTTATATCTAAATGAAACTCTTCCGCCTCATACCGCTGCTTGTGCTGCTTCCCCTGGCCGCCCGGGGAGAAGTGGGGGCGCCGCCCGACCCGCGGGAGCCGTTCTACCGCGGATACTCCTACCGTGTCGACGAGGAGGGCGATACGGTGCTGGTGCTGGCGCTGCGGGGCATCACCGTGTTTCCGCGTGAGCACTTCAAAAACAAGAAGCAGGAGCAGTTTTACGCCCGCATGGTGCGCGACGTGCGCCTCACCCTGCCCTATGCCAAGCTCATCGCCGAGACACTTGTAGAGACCTACGAGTATATCGAGACCCTGCCTACAAAGAAAGACCGCGAGCAGTATCTCAAGCGCATGGAAAAGGAGATATTTGCCCAGTACAAGCCCATATTCAAGCGCTTCAGCCGCCGTCAGGCGCGGGTGCTTGTCAAGCTCATCCAGCGCGAGACCAACCAGACCGGCTACGACATCGTGCGCGCCTTCCTGGGCACCTTCCGCGCCACCTTCTGGCAAGGCTTCGGCAAGCTCTTCGGCGTGAGCCTCAAGGGCGAGTTCCGCCCCGCCCGCGACGAGCAAGACGCCATGCTCGACCGCATCGCCACCCGCATCGAGCAAGGCACCCTTTAATATTTAGAGGGAGAAGAGGGAGGTGGCGGAGGCGGAGGTGACGGCGGCTACGGTGGCGGCGTCGGTGCCGAGGGCCGAGGCGACGTCGGCGGCGACGGCGCCGATGTAGGCGCTCTCGTTGCGGCGGCCGCGGTGGGGCACGGGGGCCAGGTAGGGCGAGTCGGTCTCGAGCAGGATGCGGTCGAGGCCGATGGCGGGGAGTACCTCGCGCAGGCGGGAGTTTTTGAATGTGACGATGCCGTTGATGCCGAAGTAGTGGTCGCCGTGGCGGCGGATTGCCTCGACGTCGGCCTCAGTGCCTCCGAAGCTGTGAAATACGGCCCGGGCCCCGGGGATGCCATCGAGCACCTCGAGTGTCTCGGCCAGTCCCTGGCGGCAATGGATGATGACGGGCTTGCCGAGCTGCACGGCGAGGCGCGTCTGTCGCTCGAAGGCGAGCATCTGCGCGGCGCGGTGTGTGGCGTCCCAATACAGGTCGATGCCTATCTCGCCCACGGCTACGTATCGGTCGGGCTCGGCCAGGATATGGCTTTCTATGGCCTCAATTGCGCTCTGCCAGTCGTCGGCGACTTCGGTGGGGTGGAGCCCCATCGCCATGTATACGACGCCGGGAAACTGCTCTGCGAGGCTTTTAAGGGGCGCTATTGTCGACAGGTCGACATTGGGCATCACCATGCGCCCTACCCCGGCGGCCATGGCGCGGCGCACGGCGGCTTCGCCGCCGCCGTCGGGGGCAAACTCGTCGAGGTAGAGATGGGTGTGGGTGTCGGTGAGCATGGCGGTCAGCGGTCGCGGGTGGCCAGGCGGCGGGCCAGGGCGGCAAACCACTCGGCGTATTCTTCCGTGAGACCTGCGGCGGCGAGGCTGCCGACGGCCTGCTCGCTGAGGCTGTCGCAGGCTTGGGTGCAGAGGTCGCCGATGCCGAGGCGGTCGTATACGGCGCGCACGGCCTCGATGCGGGCGTCGCGGTCGGTGATGGCGGTGGCCGATGCCATCGCAGCTGGGTCGAGCTCGCAGGCTCGCAGGTGGAGCCAGGTCTTTTTGCCGTTGGCGATGTCGCCGCCGATGGGCTTGCCGAATACGGCGGGGTCGCCGTAGGTGTCGAGCCAGTCGTCGCGGAGCTGGAAGGCGAGGCCGAGAGCGACGCCGTAGTCGTACATGGCTGTCTGCACGTCGGCGCCGGCGCCGGCCATCAGCGCGCCCATGGCGCATGAGCCGCCGATTAGCACCGATGTCTTCAACTCTATCATGTGCATGTACTCGGCGAGGGTCACGTCGGCGCGCTCCTCAAACTCCATGTCGTACTGCTGTCCCTGATACACTCCCTGCGAGACTCTGCCGAAGAGGTCGAGGGCTGCGGCGAGACGGTCGCCGGCCTCGGCGGCAAGCTCCGATACGGCCATCGACAGCAGGGCGTCGCCCGAGAGGATGGCCTGCACGGCACCGCGGCTGGCGTATACCGAGGGGCGGCCGTGGCGGGTGGCGCTGCGGTCCATCACATCGTCGTGGATGAGGGTGAAGTTGTGAAACATCTCCATGGCGACGGCCTGGTGCAGGGCGGTGGCGGGGTCGGCGCCGAGTGCGGCGGCCGTCATCAGTGCCAGCAGGGGGCGCAGGCGCTTGCCTCCGCCGTCGAGGGTGTATGCCACCGGCTCGTAGAGCGAGCTGGGCGACTGTGGATAAGGAAGCGTGCCCAGGGCATGCTCGATGGTGACTAAGAGTGCTTTCTCGGGTATCATGACGGCAAAATTAGCAAATAGGGCGCGTAAATGCAAGAGGGCCGCACGCTCCGGCAGAGGGAGTGTGCGGCCCGTATTTACGCTAATGTGATGTCAGGGGAGTATCAATCGATCTCCTCGTCGGCCTCGTAGCCGCCCATCTCGCGGATGGCGTTTTTGAGCATGACGTACTGCTGGAAGAGGTGGTTGACGGGTACCTCGCCCTTGGTGTAGTCGTGCATGGGGCTCTTGAGGAAGAAGCTCAGGAAGCGCTGGATGCCGTAGCGGCCGTCGCGAGCGGCGAGGTCGCTGAGAAGAACGAGGTCGAGGCAGAGGGGAGCTGCGAGGATAGAGTCGCGGCAGAGGAAGTTGATCTTGATCTGCATGGGATAGCCCATCCAGCCGAAGATATCGATGTTGTCCCAGCCCTCCTTGTTGTCGTTGCGGGGGGGATAGTAGTTGATACGTACCTTGTGGTAGTAGTCGGTGTAGAGGTCGGGCTGCTCCTCGGGTACGAGGATCGACTCCAGGGTGGAGAGCTTGGATACCTCCTTGGTGCGGAAGTTGGCGGGCTCGTCGAGCACGAGGCCGTCGCGGTTGCCGAGGATGTTGGTGGAGAACCAGCCGTTGAGGCCCAGGCAGCGGGTACCGATGATGGGTGCGAAGCCCGACTTTACCAGGGTCTGGCCGGTCTTGAAGTCCTTGCCGGAGATGGGCATGCCGGTCTTCTCGCTGAGCTCCCACATGGCGGGGATGTCGACGGTGGTGTTGGGGGCGCCCATGATGAAGGGAGCGCCCTCGGTGAGGGCTGCGTATGCGTAGCACATCGAGGGGGCGATATGCTCGCGGTCGTCGGCCTTCATGGCAGCCTCGAGGGCCTCGAGAGTGCCGTGGATTTTCTCGTCGACGGGCACATATACCTCAGTCGAGGCGGCCCAGAGCACTACCACACGGTCGAGGCCGTGCTTGGCCTTGAAGTCGCGGATGTCCTTGCGGAGATTCTCGACCATCTCCCAGCGGGTGGCGCCCTTCATGTAGTTGTCACCGTCGAGGCGCTTGGCATAGTCGTGGTCAAAGGCGGCCTTCATGGGCACGATGGCCTCGAGCTCTTCCTTTACGGGGAGGATGTCTTTCTCCTTGAGCACCTCGGCGTTCATGGCCGACTGGAAGGCATTCTCGGGATATACGTCCCATGTGCCGAATACGATGTCGTCGAGCTTTGCGATGGGCACGATTTCCTCATACTTGAGGTATTTCTTGTCGGCGCCCTTGCCGACGCGGATTTTGTCGTACTGGGTCATCGAGCCGACGGGCTTGGCGAGGCCTTTGCGGGCCATCAGCACGCCGGTCATGAAAGTTGTGGAGACGGCGCCGTTGCCGACCACCAGCACGCCGAGCTTGCCGTCGGCGGGTTTTACTTTGCTTTGAGCCATTGTGATAACTTATGATTTTTGTGAATTTTCTACGTATGGGACTGTCGCCGGGGATAGCTCGGTCGATAAGTCGGTGCGAAAGTATACAATAATTGGGAAATGCAAAAAATATTTTAGGTGAATAATCGCCAAAATATTTAAAAATTAGCTAATATTTCCGATATATAGTTAAAAATGCTGAAATATCGACAAGTTGCATCATCAATTGTTAACGTATGTCAACAAGGCGTCGGCGATTTCACCCAGCGTGCCGGCCATGTCGGGGCTGAAGCCGGCGGGCGCGGTCTTGCCGGGCCACGGGCGCCCGACGACCAGAGCCGTATGGCAGCCGAGCGATGCGGCGGGTATGAGGTCGTTGGCGACGCTATCGCCGACCATGGCCGTGCACGCGGGGGCGGCGCCGAGGCGGTCGAGGGCGATGCGGAAGATGTCGGGCGAGGGTTTGCGCACGCCTGCGACGGCGCTGTCGACCACGGCAGCGAAGTATCTGCGCAGGCCCAGCTCGGAGGCGACGCGCTCGAGATTGCCGTAGTAGTTGCTCACCAGCGCGAGCGGCACTGCTGCTGCCAGCCGGGCCAGCTCGCGGGCCGATGCTGCGGCCGACGCCGTGGCGCGGGCGACGAGCGCGTCGGTCACCGCGCTCGGCTCCGGGCATCCCTGGGCGCGTACCTTCACGGCGAGGGTGTCGGCCAGTCCCATGCCGGGCCGCACGGCTGCGGCGGCGGTCCGCTCTCCCTCGATATATGCCTGCTGCGACAGTGTGAGGCCGCGGTCGAGGTATGCGTCGGCCATGACGCGGTACCAGTGGTCGCCGCCCGTGTCGAGCGTGCCGCCGAAGTCGAGGAGTATGGCGTCAATCGTCATAGCGTCCAGAGCGCAGTGCGATGGTAAAGCGGCGGCATATGCTCTCGTGGCGCCACCACATATATGCCGTCACGGCATTGAACACCGTGAGCTCCACGGCAAAGTACAGCCAGGGCCGGCCGGCCAGCAGCGAGGCAAAGAGGGTGATGGAGCGCCAGTTGAAGGTAAGGAAGTTGGTATACTTCATCAGCGGGCGCGAAGCGGCGCGGAAGTCGTCGAGAAACGGGCGGGGCGGGCGCGCGTGGCCCCAGCGGGCTGTCATCTCGCCGCGCAGATGCTGCATGGCGGGGGTGAGCAGCTCCTGATTGTCGGTGTAGTTTTTGTAGACAAAGAGCACCGTCTTGCGCCAGAAGTTGCCCTTCCAGGGGGTGGCGCGGAGCTGGGCGGCGAGGTCGGCGGCGCGGTCGAGCTCGCTGCCGGCGGTACCGTTGACGATATAGAGGTGAAACTGGCGGTAGTAGTCGGCTAGCGCGGCCTGGCGGGCATGGCAGCCGCCGGCCAGCGCGGCCACAAACCATATGAGCCAGGCGTGGGCTGCAAAGTATGGCGAGGTGTGTACCTCGCGCAGGCATATGGCCACGTAGATGGTGGCAAACCACAGGTCGCCGCTGAGCCCGTCGAGTATGCGGCCGGTCTTGGAGTAATTGCCCGTGAGGCGGGCGAGCTGGCCGTCGGCGCTGTCAAAGGAGTTGGCCCACACGAGCAGCGCCATGCCGATACAGTTGAGCCACAGCCCCTCAGGGTAGAAGAGCACGCCGGCGGCAACGCCGAGGAAAATCGACGCAACGGTGACGGCGTTGGGCGTCACGCCCAGCCGCCTGAAAAGGTAAGCCCAGGCAAAGCCGATGGGGCGGTAGAAGGCCAGGTCGATGCCCTCCTCCGTATCGGCCGACTTGAGCGAGGCGCGGTACTGGCGCTTGAGGTCTGCAAACATCCTCAGCTGATATATGAGGTATATCGCCCGACAAACCGTGCAAACGGGCGCAGACGCATCAGTCCGTACTCAAAGACGGC
Organism: uncultured Muribaculaceae bacterium; assembly: GCA_910587925.1. Taxonomy (GTDB): domain Bacteria; phylum Bacteroidota; class Bacteroidia; order Bacteroidales; family Muribaculaceae; genus CAG-873. The sequence continues at coordinate 6,443 of CAJUOC010000005.1, read as the reverse complement.
GTATCCGAGCAGAGTCACGCCGATGCCGGCCATCACGTCGATGATGTAGTGGTGGGAGCTGTATACGGCCGTAAACCATATGCCCAGGCATATCACGGCCCAGGCGACGCGCATCCACAGCGGAGTGCGGGCGCGCAGGGAGTAGATAAAGGCCACGAGCATGTATGCCGAGTGGAGCGAGGGCAGGGCGGCAAATACATTGGCATTGCGGGCATAGAGGGCGTCGAAGATGCCCAGGCCTGTCATGGCGTCGAATCGTCCCAGGCCGGCCACCTCGCCGGGCGTGCCCTCGATGAAGCTGAAGCCGTGTGATGCGACGTACCACGGCGGCGCGGCCGGGTGGATATAGTAGCCGGCAAAGCCTATCAGATTGACCAGCAGGAATACCATGGCAAAGTGGAGGTACTCGCCGCGCTGGCCGTCGAAGTACAGCCACAGCCCGAATAGGATGGGTACCGGCACCCAGCAGAGATAGAAAAATCCGGCCAGGGCGTCCATCCACGGGGCGTGGTGCAGGGCAAAAAACTCATTGGGGGTGAGGGTGACAGCCTCGCCGACCGTGATGCCGAAGAGGCTCTTCTCGGTCGAGTACAGTCCGGCGATGTCGACGGGATTCACGCGGTAGTTGGGCACGATGTTCATCCAGTCGTAGCTGATGCCGAAGATGGCAAAGGGGATGAGCGCCACCACCAGGCGGCGAGTCGTGCCCGAGACAAAGAAGAGGGCGGCGATGAGGATGGCCAGAAAGACGTGCTCGGGACGGAAGCCCACACACAGGGCTGTCACCGCGAGCCACACGGCCAGCGAGCCGCACATCCACAGCGCCTCGCTGCGACGCAGGCCTCCGCGTGAGCCCGACGGTACAGGGGAGCGGCGGGCGGCGGTCATTTGCGGCCGGATAATGCGCGGCGGCAGTGGGCCACGCGGGCAAAGGCGGTTATGTTGGCAAAGACGGCTATCACGCCCATGGCCACGATGAGGATGATCATGGCGTCGAAGCGCTCGGGAGCGACGTTAAGCCCCACGATGCCGGTGGCGAGGGCGCCCACCGAGGTGACTACCACGCGCTCGGGACGCTGCATGAAGCCCACCTTGCACTCGATGCCCAGGCCTTCGGCGCGGGCTCTCACATAGCTTACCATCACCGAGCCGACCATGGCCAGGAAGGCGATGAGCGCGCCGGCCGGATAGCCCGCCTCGACGAGATAGAAGGCGATGGAGCCTACAGTGAGCAGCTCGCAATAGCGGTCGAGCACCGAGTCGTACAGGGCGCCGAATGTCGATGCCATGCCGCCGATGCGGGCCACCTGGCCGTCGAGCATGTCGAAGAGCGAGAATACGATGATGCACGCGCCGGCCCAGGTCACCAGGTCGTAGCGCGGGTCGGCAGCAGTGGCCGTAAGCGCAGCCCAGGCAAAGAGGGCTGCGGCGGCGATGTTGCCCGCCAGGCCGATGGTGGTGACTGCGTTGGGGGTTATACCGCAGCGTATCAGCAGGCGCACGAAGGGGTCGATGACGGCGTAGATGCCGTGCTGCAGTCCGTCGCGGCAGGTCTTGAAAGTGCAGTTGGAGTCCATGTTGTCAGGTATTGGAGGAGTGTTTTTTCTTGGGGTTGAAGAGGTCTATGAAGCCGATGGCATAGGGGTCGAATTTCGACGGGCGGTACACGAAATTGCGCTGGAGCACAAAGTTCCATGCCAGCGACACCACCAGCGACACCGTGAGCGTGGCTGCGGCGAAGATGCCGTCGGCGGTGAAGCCCATGTCGGTGAGCCACGTCCATCGCGACAGCAGCATGCCGGCGTAGGTGGTGCCGTACATATTGAGCAGCAGGCTGCCCGTCCATACCAGCAGGTATTTCACACCGACGGCCTTGACGCTCTGGCCGGCGGCGTGGAAGGTAAAGCGGTAGTTGATGCAGCAGTTGATGATGCCGCCCACGATGGCGCCGACCGCCACCGACAGATTGGAGCGGTAAAAGGGCGGCAGGCTCACAAAGATGATGGAGTAGAAGAGCATGCGCGTGCACATGTCGCTCCACGAGGCTATCTGCGACGATATGCTCGACCGCACGAAGGTGAAGATGCCTCCGCCGCTCACTATCTTGTCTTTGGCTCTGCGGGCAAAACTCATAGCAGCCAGGTGTTTATGATGAGCATGAGTATGCCTCCGTAGATGCCGGCCAGTATGTCGTCGGCCATCACGCCCCAGCCCGACGGCAGAGCCTCCATGCGGCGCACGCCCAGCGGCTTCACGATGTCGAAAAAGCGGAAGAGCGCCAGCGATATGGCTGCGGCAATCCACAGGCGGCCGCAGGCGAGCGCGCCCGGGCCGGTGGCGTATACTGCCAGCGGCAGCATAGTGATCCACTGCCCGACGGTCTCATCCATCACCACCCGCGAGGGGTCTTCGCCCCAGTAGCGCTCGACCACCGTGGCGCTCCACACGCCCAGGGCGGTGAAAATCACTATCAGGGCCGCGGTGATGCCGGCCACAGCCGCGGGCGAGGCTATCAGCGTGAGCGGCATCCACACCGCGAGGCCGGCCACGGCGCCGGCCGTGCCCGGGCCCCAGGGCCAGTAGCCCGCGCCCAGAGTGGTCGAAATCAGGCGCGGCAACAGGGGAGGTCGGCGGGAGTCAGTCATGGCTGCCATGTTTTTTTATCTCGGCCATCACCATACGCGCAATCACCGGCGCCACTTCGGCGCGGCACGGGGCGTAAGAGGGCCAGTCGTTGAGGTCGATGATGCTGAAAGAGCCGTCGGCTCCGAGTATGGCGTCGCCGCCGTATACCTTCACGTCGAGAGCCTCGGCAGCGCGGGCGCATGTCACCCGCAGCCGCTCGGCGTCGAGGGCAGGGCGCCCCGGAGCAGCGGCAGCCGCGCCCGGGCCGTGCTTTCCGCGCGACGAGTCGAAGTGGAAGTAGCAGTGGAAAAAGGGCGTGCCGGCGACGCCGTAAAACTTTACCAGCTCGCCCGTGAGATGGCGGCATATCACAGCGCGCCCTATCCCGCGCAGGAAGTATTCCTGAAGTATCTCCTGGGCTTCCTGGGGATGGCGGGCATAGCTCACGTCCTCGCGGTGCTGGGCGTGCATGTCGGCGCGCTTTACCCAGAAGGCATCCCAGCCCGAGCGGGCCAGGCGGTCGCGCACGACCTCGTCGGTGTCGACGGCGATGCTCTCCGGGAAGGGGATGCCCGAGCCAAGCAGTATGCGTGTCATGCGCTCGCGGGTGCAGTTTTCGATGCCGTATCCAGAGTTGATCACCAGGTCGCCGGCATCCTCGCGCTGCTGCAGCATGGCGATGGAGCGCGGCTCGCGGCACATGGCCAGCAATATGTGCTCGTCATCGGCCGCGCCTGCCAGAAACTGCTCCTCAGAGTACACGCTCACCGTGCAGCCCCGCTTGCGCAGCTGGTCGGCCACCAGATTGAGTATGGCGGCATCGTTGCCGATATGATTGGGCGAGAAATTGGCCGCGCGCATTATGGCGGCTATCCTTACTTCGGCCATCGCGCTTACTTGAAGAAATAGGCCACGCGCACGGCCCAGTGGCTGTTGCGTGCCGAGAAATCGTCGAGCAGGCGGGTCTTCATGGCGTAGGTCATGCCCCAGGTGTAGGATACGGTCACCTGCCAGTTGCGCCACAGCTCCACACCGCCGCCGGCAGTGAGGCCGAGGTATCCGCCGGCGTATTTCATGGCCTTGCAGTCGCTGTGGCCTGCCAGCAGCATGAAGTCGGGGCCGCCGAATACCAGCGGGGCGATTTTCTCCTCAAGACCGTCGAGACGGGTGTACTTGAAGCGCAGGTGTATGGGTATCTGTATGTAGTGGAGCATGAGGCGCTCGTCGCCGTAGCCCTGCGAGGCCCATATCTTCTTCTCGGCGAGGTTTACCTTGGCGCCGAGCTGATTGTAAATCAGTCCCAGGTCGATGCCGAATCCTATGCCCGGAAACATCAGCTCGCCCTGCACACCGGCAGTGCCGCCCCAGGTGTCCTTGACCCCGATGAGGTCTTGCTTGAACTCCAGCGACGACAGCGTCGGGCCGGCGATGACGCCGTAGCGGAATTGTGCGCTGAGCCCGGCGGCCGCGCCTATGATGAGTACCAGAGCGGTGATGAATCTTCTCATAGCAAAGTGTATTTGAGCGGCAGACACAGTCTGCGCGCGGCAAAGTTACGCATTTTTCCCAAACCCCGCCCCGCCCCATCTGCAAAAATGTCATAAAATAGTTTTACAGAGGTCGTGGCCGGCTTTATATAGTCAATGCAAGAATCGGAATTGCGCGATGATTGAATCAATCATTTTGTCGGGCAGACCACACTCCCGGGCGATATTTCGCCAGCCGGATGCGGCAGTGCTTACATGGTCAATTATGTCAGCAGCCTCTTTGATGTTGTTTCTTTTTGCCATTTCCAGCAGGTCGTCGCGGGTGATACCGTCAAACTTTCCATTGATTGACATCTGATGCTGTGAGGTCCATCCGCCATCGGGATTATAGGCAAATCCCATATCGTATGCAGGCGACAGGCGCCACTTGCCGGCTTTATCCATCAGAAAAGAAATGTTTTTTGTATGGTCGTCCTGATTGCGCACTATCACATTGAAGACAGCCCGTCGGAACATCTCCTGAGCCTGCGGATATGGCAGTCGAAGTGTCCGCATCACGTTGAATGCCTGCTCGTAAGAATATGCACGCAGCAGTCGGTAGTCATAATGAGCCACGGCACAGAGGGTCTGCATATGGACTTTCTCTCCGTTTACGCGGTCGAAACGCTTTGTGAGGAAATGTGCGCGCCCGTTTTCCTCAATCAAAAAGCTGTCTGACATATCGATGCCGCATTCTTTGGCCAATTTATAAAACGAAAACTCGAGCCGACCGAAATTTTGAGTTTCACGGAAGCCTGCTTCTGCGGTGACCCCGTCGAGTTTGATAAGGTAGTAATCGAAACCTGCGGGAGCGGGTACCTGCCCCGACAATACTTCTCCTGTACCCCGGTTATAGGCTATGATGGCTTTGGCGCGTTGCCCTCCGGCTGAAGTCCCAAGACGCACAATCTCAGCGATTGCAGCTTTCTTGTCGTCAGAAAGATTTGCCCCGAAATCTCGTTTCTCCGCCAACGCCTCGGATGCGACATTTACAAGTGAGTCAATTTCGAATTGTGTGTTTGCGCTGTACGGCGCATCCATGGCCGGCTCAAACTCCAATGCCCCCATACAACGCTTACCTAAGAAGCATAGCGTTTCTATTGAGTTGCCGCTATGCCGTCCGGTAAGGGCAAGCCATCGGTCAAACAAGGCCCGGCCGTATGTATCAGGCAATGAATCTGCCAACATCCCGGGCAACCCTTTGAAAGTGTCTTTCCCTATGTCGCTAAAGGAGTATACTCTGCCTTCGCGCACAGGCATCATTATCGGTGCCGGCTCGATGCCGCGTCCCACAAAACTGTCGGCATATTCAAACTGAGCCACTGCATATCTGTCGTCCCAGCGGAATGTGCCGAGGTCGTTGCCGTATAAGGTTACTTTTGCTATATCTACCATTCTGACGATTCGGGTTCGTTATCATTTTTCTTTGCTGATGCAGCCCTTTGGCGCGTCTTCCTCTTTGCTGAATTGACAAATTTATAATATTCGTTTGGACTCATCTCGTCTTCTTCAACGAGTCGCTGCAACGCGTCAAGCCGACCAAGCACACGAAGTATCCGTATCAGAGTCTCAAAGGAGCCGATTTGTCCTTTCTCAATCTTTTTGATGGTGGATAGCGATACTTGTGTATCGGCCGCAAGATTTGCTTGTGTTACGTTCTGACGCAATCTCAGCGTCTTCAAGCTCTCGCCGATATGTTGCTGAATCATGGAGTCAGATAGGGTGTAGAGGTTCATAATAGGTGTATATTAAACCGTTGCAGTGCAAATATAGTCATAATAGTCTAAATTACAACTATTATTAAGACGGAAAATGCAATGTTTTTTCAGAGCGCCGGGCGGGGAGGGTGTGGATGTAATGTGTGAAATGAGTATCTTTGCACGGATGTATCAGAGTTTGCATTGCATTGCGTTGCGGCGGGTGAGATATGCCGACGGCCGCTCGATACTCTCAGCCTGGTCGGCCGAGGCGGGGCGTGTGGCCTTTGCGGTGAGCGACGGCGCCGGGCGCGAGGCGGCCCGCAAGCGGGCGCTGCTGATGCCGCTGAGCCTCTTTGAGTGTGTGGCCGACACGCGCCCGGGGCGCGATGTGGCGGTGATGCGTGACCTGCGGCCGATGGCTGTCGCGGCGGGTATCGCGGCCGACCCGGCCAAGGGGCTGGTGGCGATGTTTGTGGCCGAGGCGCTCGACCGTGTGCTGCGCGAGTCGGCGCCCGACGCGGCTCTGACGGAATTCATTTTCGGCTCGGTGCGTGAGCTTGACTCGTCGCGGCGCCGGTATATGGCGGCCAAT
>CAJUOC010000004.1 GCA_910587925.1 uncultured Muribaculaceae bacterium | reverse complement strand
ACCCAGGACCCCAACATTAAAAGTGTTGTGCTCTACCAGCTGAGCTAGCGAATCATCCTTGTTTGCTGGTGCAAAGGTAAGCATTATTTTTTGTTCTGCAAATTTTTTATGCAGTTTTCGTCTTTCCTTCGTCTTTTGATGTGAAATATTGGGGCGAGTAGGGTGCAGGGTCAGTTGGAGAGGTACCAGGTGTAGAGGCGGTCGATGCCTTGGGGGAGATCGACGCTGTGGCGCCAGCCGAGGCTGTGGAGTTTGCTTACATCGCAGAGTTTGCGCATGGTGCCGTCGGGCTTGGAGGCGTCCCAGCGGATGTCGCCGCGGAAGCCGACGCGGCTGCGTATCATGGCGGCGAGCTCGGCGATGGTGAGTTCGGTGCCGGTACCGATATTGATGTGGGTGTTGCGGATGTCGGTGCCGGGTGTGCAGAGGTCGGCAAAGCTGACGTTGAGCAGGATGTGTACTGATGCGTCGGCCATGTCTTCGCTCCAGAGAAATTCGCGCAGCGGGCGGCCGGTGCCCCATAGCTCGAGGCGGTCGGCGTATATGCCGCAGGCCGCCAGTGCGTCGGCGATCTTGGCGGGTGTGGCGCCGGCGGTATCGAGCCCGGGCAGGGGGCGGCGTGTGAGGTCGGCGCGCAGGGTGTCGGTGTCGCCCTCGGCCAGCAGGCGGGCCAGGTGCATCTTGCGCATCATGGCCGGGAGCACATGTGAGTTGGTGAGGTCGAAGTTGTCGCGGGGGCCGTAGAGGTTGGTGGGCATCACGGCGATGTAGTCGGTGCCGTATTGCAGATTTAGCGACTCGCAGAGCTTCAGACCGGCAATTTTTGCGATGGCATAGGGCTCGTTGGTGTATTCGAGGGGCGATGTGAGCAGGGCGTCCTCCGGTATGGGCTGGGGAGCCTCGCGGGGGTAGATACATGTGGAGCCGAGGAAGAGCAGACGTTGCACGCTGTGTCGCCATGCCTCGCCGATTACGTTTTGCTGTATCTGTAGGTTGCGGTATATGAAATCGGCGCGGTAGCGGGAGTTGGCCATGATGCCGCCGACGTGAGCGGCTGCGAGCACTACGGCGTCGGGGCGCTCTGTGTCGAAAAACTGTCGCACGGCCACCGGGTCGAGCAGGTCGAGCTCGGCATGTGTGCGCCCTACGAGGCGGGTGAATCCGCGGCGGGCGAGGTTGTCCATGATGGCTGAGCCGACCAGGCCGCGGTGTCCGGCGATGTATATCTTTGAGTCTTTGGATAGCATGGGAGTGATGAATGAATGGTCGAGTAGGTAGTGTGGGCCTCGGTCAGATATGTCCGGCCTTGGCCATGAGGTATGCGTCGAGAATGGTGAGGGCGGTCATGCAGTGTACGACGGCAACCGCGCGGGGCACGCAACATGCGTCGTGGCGGCCGCGGGCAGGCAGTATCACTCGCTCGCCCGAGTCTGTCACGGTCGGGGTGGGGCGCATAAGCGTAGCTATGGGCTTGAATGCCACGCGGAAGTATATCGCGCGGCCGTTGGATATGCCGCCTTGTATGCCGCCGGAGTAGTTTGTGCGGGTGGTGATTTCGCCGTGAGGTCCGATGACAAATTCGTCGTTCATCTCGCTGCCGAGGCGTGTGGCGCCGTCAAATCCCATGCCGTAGTCAAATCCTTTTGCGGCATTGATGCTCATCATGGCCGACGCCAGCATGGCCTGCAGCTTGTCGTACATCGGCTCGCCGATGCCGGCCGGCAGCCCTGTGACAAGTCCTGTGACTATGCCGCCGATGGTATCGCCCGCCTGGGCCACGCGGCGCACCAGCGCCTCCATGCGGTCGTTTGTCTCGGCGTCGGGGCATCGCATCGAGTATACATATGGGTCGGGGCAATGCACCACCTTGTCCATCGGGCCTGTGTAGCGAATATTGCCTATCTGCGAGGTGTACGCGTACACCTCGATGCCGGCCTGGTGGAGGGCCGCCATTGCAAAGGAGCCGCCAACGACGCGCAGTGCCGTCTCGCGTGCCGATGCACGTCCGCCGCCCCGGTGGTCGCGGATACCGTATTTGGCCTGATAGGTATAGTCGGCGTGCGACGGGCGGAAAGCATGGCGCAGATGCTCGTAGTCGTCGGGGCGTGCGCCGCTGTTGGCCACGGTGAAGGCGATGGGGGTGCCGGTGGTGACACCGCCGACCATGCCCGACAGTATCTCGGCGTGCTCGCAGTCGCGGCGCGCACTGGTGACACCGGGCAGATGCCCCGGCGCGCGCAGCGTGAGGAAGCGGTCGATGCTGTCGAGGTCGACCATGACACCCGACGGCATACCGTCGAGTATGCCGGTCATCGCCGGCCCGTGGCTCTCGCCGGCGGTGGTGAGGCGCAGGATGTTGCCAAATGTATTCATGCCGGTTTTATTATGTCGGCCACCGAGGCGCCGGTGTAAGCGATGATGTCGGAGGGCGCGACCTTGAGCTGAAGCCCGCGCACGCCCGCGCTTACGTATATGGCAGGATGGTCGAGCGCTGTAATATGGAAAAATGTTGGCAGGGCTTTTTTCATGCCCACCGGCGAGCATCCGCCGCGTATATAGCCCGTGGCGGCGAGGAGGTCGCGCATGTGCAGCATCTCCACCTTCTTCACACCTGCGGCCGCGGCCGCCTTCTTGAGGTCTACCTCGGCGTCGCCGGGTACGACACATACCAGCAGCGAGCCGGGTCCGGCCGTGAGCACAAGAGTCTTGAATACAGTGGCGATATCCTCGCCAAGCTCGGCGGCCACGTGGGTGGCCGCGAGGTCGTCGGGGTCGACATGGTATGGGATGAGTTCGTAATGTATGCCGGCCCGGTCGAGCAGTCGGGCGGCATTGGTCTTCTGTATTTTTGCCATTTGCTGAGAGTAAGTTCAGCTGTGAGTCATGTCGCGGTATATATCGAAAGCGCTCTCGATATCAGACTTCTCCACCACAGTGTTTATCTGCGGCTGTCCTACAGCCGAGAGCAGGGTGAAGGCGATACGGTCGGGCGAGTCGTTTTTCTTGTCCTGACGCATGTATTCTATCAGCTCGGGGTAGTCGTCGCATGTAAAGGCGAAAGCGCCGTAATTGGTATGCACATACGAGGCAAATGTGTGGAGCGTATCAGAGGGGAATCCGAGCCGCAGATGCGACAGTATCAGAGCGACTACACACCCCCAGGCGACAGCGTAGCCGTGGGGTATGGGCGAGTGGCGCTTCATGGCGAGTGCCTCGAAGGCATGGCCTACAGTATGGCCGAGATTGAGGGCGCGGCGGGTGCCGCGGTCGGCGAAGTCGGCCTCTACGATGCGCTGCTTGGTAGCGACGCTGCGGCGGAGCAGGTCGAGCAGACGGTCGGCATCAAATATCGGGTATACCACGCTGTATCGCATGAGCGCCGCCAGCTCCTCGGGGCTCTCGAGCAGCGCGTGCTTGAGCATCTCGGCGTATCCCGACAGCAGCTCCTGCTGGGGCAGAGTGTTGAAAAATCCGGTGGATATCACCGCAGCGAGCGGCTCGCTGAACGCACCCAGCTCGTTTTTGCAGCCGTTGAAGTTGATGCCGGTCTTGCCGCCCACCGAAGCATCGACGGCTCCGAGCAGAGTCGTGGGCACGTTTATCACACGCATACCGCGCTTGAAGGTGACGGCGGCAAATCCGCCAATGTCGGTCACCACACCGCCGCCCACGCATATGATGATGTCGGAGCGAGTGGCGCCGGCGTCGTGCAGCGAGCGCCAGATAGTCTGGAGCGAGTCGAGGTTTTTGTTGATGTCGCCGCTTTTTACGGTGATGACGGTAGCGTCTGCCACGGCCTTGCTCTGGGCGGTGAGCACGGGCAGCACGTATTGGGCGGTGTTGACGTCGACAAGCACGAAGGTGCGCGGAGCACCGGCCTCGGCTACGAGAGTGTCGACGGCATCGCCGACGAGGTTGGTAAATATCAGTTTCTCGTTCATAATGTGAAATCCTTTTTCATATTATAACAACTGAAGAAGCGATTTGGTGCACTCGGGCATGGACGTAAACACGATATCGGCGCCCGAGCGTGCGAGTTCATCGGCCGGTATCGGGCCTGTGACGACCCCAACGGTGGGTATGCCGGCGGCATGTCCCGAGCGGGTGCCCAGCGGAGCATTGTCGATGGCGATTGCATGTGCGGCGTCGACCCCGGCGAGCTCCAGGCCGCGCAGATAGGGGTCGGGCGCCGGTTTGCCGCGGCGTACCGACGCCGATGTAACCCGCATATCGGCGGGAAACGCGCCGGGAAAGTCAGTGTCGAGCCGCCCCAGCAGCGATGCCTGTCCCGAGCCGGTGACCAGTACGGTCGCGATACCTCGTCGGCGCAGCCCCTCGACAAGCTCGCGGGCGCCCTCGACCGGCTCCACGCGCGGCATCTCGCCGAAGTAGCGCGCCTTGAGCTCATACCACTCACGAGCCTCGTCGGGTGTGGCGCTGCGGCCCCATTGCCGCTCTATCATGTGATTGATAATCCACGCGCCCGTGCAACCCTCGTAGAGAAAAAACTCCTCGGGGCGCGCATCGACACCTTTCTCGGTCATGAGGCGCATCCATGCGCGCGCATGGTTGGGCATGGAGTCGTACAGGGTGCCGTCCATGTCGATGAGGGCGGCGCGCACGCCGTCGGGCGGCAGCATCGATGCAAAAGCAGTGAGGTGTGTAGTCATACGTTCAGTCTTCTTTGATGGCGTCGGCCCGTGTAGCTGCGGTCTTGCGCTGTTTCTTCTTGCGCTTGGCCGGGCGGTCGTCGGGCGCCGGAGCGGCTTCGGGCGGTGCCGGAAGCAGTCCTTCCTTTATAAAGAGCAGCGAATCGGCGTGGCTGATAGTGTCGGTGCTCAGGTCGATATCGGCGGCTGTGGGTCGGCGGTCGATATTCAGGCGGGCAAACCGCGAGCCTGCCAGGCCGCGGCGGAAGATATTCTCAATCTGATTGAGCAGGTTGACGCGGGCCGTGTCGACAATCGATACCGTATGCACAGCCTGCTGCTGGTTAAAGCGAGCCTTGCCCAGCCGTATCTTGTACTTGTCGGGATTACCCTTGAGATTGATGCCAAACTTGAATGGCAGCGGCGAGCGCAGCACTGCGATATGATAGTCGAAGTTGAGAGCAAGGTCGTTGTATCCCTGCACGCCCAGGCGGTAGCGGTCGATGTCAAACATGAATGGGTAGAGCGTCATCATATTGTCGCGCACGGTGACCTCGACATCCATGTGGTCGATGATATTGCTCTGCTTGTCCTTAAAGAGCAGCCACTTGCCTATGGTGCGGTACGTGTCCTTGTCGATCAGCTCCAGCGAGTCGCCTTGCAGTCTTACGGCGGCAGTGAGGGTGGGGAGCACCAGATTCATGCCGCGGTCGATGTCGCAGGTGGCAGCCAGGTCGGCGCCTACCGTGCCGCGTATGTCGCGCAGCAGCGGCATTATGGAGTCGATGGCCGGCACCAGGCGGGTAAAGCTGTGGAGGTCAAAATCCGCGACCTGCATCCCGAAGCCAAATTTGATGTCGTTGGCGTCGGTGGCCGAGTACAGCGCATTGAGATTGAGGCTGCCCACATCGGCGCGAGCCTTGAGGTGGTGCAGATTGAGCGCGCCCTGATATGCCAGCAGTCGCCCGCTGAAATCGCGGAAATTGATGTCGGAGTAGAGCACATTGCGGGCGCGCATGTCCAGCGTCATATCGATATTGCGCGGTATGAGCAGCGGAGCCATCGAGTCGGGCGCGTCGGCCACGATGCGCCCCATCTCCCGCTCGAGGCGCTCGTCGTCGGCCTCCTCGGCGCGGTCGATCGCGGCCATGTCAAAGCGGTGATGAGCGCCGGTGCGGCTGCGAGAGATGCTGTCGGCGGCCGCCGCATAGGCCGAGCCGCGGAATGTGCTCCCGGCGAGCTCGTTTACGTCGATGGTATCGCTTACCACCTCCAGATTGATTTTAAGCGGCGAGCGGAATCCGCGCGAGGTGAATCCCCGCTTCAGATTGGAGATGCGGCCGCTGAGCAGGAAGTCGCTGTGGCCGGCCTTGTAGCGCACGTCGGTCAGCAGTATGGAGTCGTTGTTGAAGTGTATGTTGAAGTCGCGCACACGGTTGCGTATCGGGAAGTATGGTGTGTACAGACCGGCGCGCCGGGCGGTGAGATTGCCCTCGATGGCCCAGCCCAGCAGCATGCGGCGCACCAGCTTCGACGTGCCCCAGTTTATCATCTCAGTCTCGGCCTCCGTATACTCCAGATGTACCCGCGGCGGCCCCTGGCGGTGACGGCGTCGGTGGGCCAGTATGGCGTAGCGGTATACAGAGTCGGCCGGCAGGTCGGGATGTACCCGGCTCAGGGAGTCGGCCGTGTGGCGTATGGCCGGCGGCACAGGCTTGCGCGGCAGCATATGCGCGCCTACGTCGACATGCGCTCCCGAGAGCATGAATCGGGTCGACGGGTCGCCGGTGGCCATGCGGCCGATATCGAGGCGGGCGTTGAAGAGCGGCATATGGCTGTCGCCGCGGAAGCGCTGCATCGACACCATGCCGTGGGTGTCGCGCATACGGAATACGATTGAATCGCCCAGCACCACCAGCCCGAAGCTGCCCAGGTCGAGACGGCCGCCCATCGGTATGATAGCCGTGGTATCGGCCGAGGCGCCGCGGTTTGACGCGCCCACGCCCAGGCTCAGGTCGGTGAGCTTCATGGAGTACTGTGTGTGGAGTATGTCGGCCGAGTCGATGCGCAGCGATGCAGTGAGCAGGCTGTCGGCGCTCGCCCCCGAGGCCGTGCGCACCCGGCTGTGGGTGCCCAGGCGGAAGCATGCGCGGTCGATGGCCACCATCGTGGCGGTGTCGTTTGACAGATAGTACAGGTCGCGGCCGTCGATGTCGCCGTCGACGCGCAAGCGGTGAAATCCGTCGCGCGACAGCATCGACAGACGGCCCTCAAAGTCGATGTCGGCATCGACGCGCCCCGACAGAAATCCCCTCGCGAGGTCGGCCACGCGGTCGGGCAGGCGGCGCAGATTGGTGGTGCCCCGCAGACAGCCGCTCACCAGAGGGTCGGTGGTCACCTCCGACGCCTTTGCGTCGAGATGCAGGTCGGTGGCGGGGCCGGCCACGCTCAGCCCTCGCGCCTCGAAGGTGGCCAGTCCGAGGTCGTTGCCACGCAGCGACGCCAGCAGCTCGCCGCCCACATGAGTCAGCCGGGCGCCGCCGTAGTCGAGGCGCCCCGGGAGGATGGTCAGAGTCATGTCGGCGTGAGGTATGGAGTCGTCGGTGAGGTTGAAGGGGGCGGTGCTGCGGGCGCTGAAACTCACCTCAAGGTCGGTGGCCAGCCGCTCGGGGCCGATACCCCAGGCGCGTCGCAGGCTGTCGGGTATCACACCCAATATGTGGCTTATGCCGGTGCGCCCCAGCTCCAGGCTGTAGTCCCGCACCACGATGTCGGTGCCCAGGTCGATATGGGCGTTCAGCTTTGCGCGCACAAAAGCCGCCGTGAGGTCAAAGTCGCGCAGCTCCACTTCCGAGGGGCGGTCGGGATTCCATGCCACGCCGCCGTCGACACCGAAGTCGAGCCGGTCGAGATTGTATACGGCCAGTGCCGGCGAGGCCAGCTCTCCGCCGATATTGAGTCGGTACGACGGCGCGCGCGCGCCGTCGATCTCCATAGCCTGCAGTCCGAGGGTAAAGTGCTCGCCGGTCTGCACATTGTGATACCGCAGCGGGGCAGGGTGCAGTATCCGGAAGCGCTCGATGGTGATATGGGGTATCGACATCGACGCCGTGTCGGGCGCGGCAGTCTCGGAGGCGGGCACTATCAGATAGTTGCTCAGCGAGTCAGATACGGTGACGATATTGATGGCCGGCCTGTCAAAGGTGACATCGCGCAGCTCGATGCGCCCGGCCAGCAGGGCGGCCGGGTTGATGCCGCCGTGGAAGTGGTCGAGGGTGAGCAGAGTGTCGGCCCAGGCCGGCACATCGGCGCGCTCCGCCCCGCTCATGCGCAGCATCGGGCGCGAGATTACCGTCACCGAGTCGAGGTCGAGCCTCACCAGCGGCAGCCCCGGCCGGAGCGAAAGCGCGGCGCGGCCGATACGCACGTCGGCGTCGAGGGCGCGGTTGGCCGCCGCGACGGCCAGCCTGGTGAGATGCTCGTCGTCGAGGGTGCGCAGCAGGCACAGTATGATGGCCGCCGGCAGCAGTACCAGCGCCATGGCTGTCCACAGCAGTACTTTCAGCGCGCGGCGCCACAGGGGTAGGGGGCGTGTGCTCATACACTCTTGGATTTAGCGGCGGGCCGCACGGTGATATGGAAACAGCTCTGGCGGTACTCATACTTCACATAGCAGCGGCCGCGGGCGCGCATGTCGTGGAGTATCTCCCCGAGCAGATTCTTGAGGTCTTCAAAAGTGCGGCGGGTGGCCGTGGAGTCGTCGCAGATAAATTTGGAGTAGCTGATGTCAAATGTAGTGCCGTACTGGTGGGTCGACTCTCCGGTGGCATTGCGGTTGACACGGCGCAGGCTGCGCACAGTGGCCGGTGTGCGCAGCAGGCTCGTCACCTTTATGCGGTAGTCGCCACCGCCGCGGGCCTGCAGCGAGTCGCGGAATGCGTGGCCTATGTCGGCGAGCAGGTCGGCCGCCTCCGGCACCAGATAGGGGAAGGAGTGGTGCAGCTCGTCGACGTAGTAGTCGTCACACGAGCGTACCCTCACCACCGGCCTCTCCAGCCGCCATATGTCGGCGTCGGTCGCCACCGGGGTGAAGCCTGCGGCGCGCGCCGCCTCGAGCTGTACGTGGTTGCTGTCGTTGAACGCCTGCCGCAGCGGCCCGATATGGGCCACGCGCAGCCTCACGCAACCGTCGTCGGGAGCCTCGTCGCCGCGGGCCACATACACCTCGGCAGGCTCGTCGGCCAGCAGCGAGTCGAGAGGGATGTCGTGGCGTGCGGTATCGCCCGCGGCCTCGGGGCCGGAGTGGCCGCATCCGGCCATGGCCGCGGCCAGGCATATAGGTATCAGGAGCCTGTTCATACGGCAAAGGTAGTAAAAAATCTGATGATATATAATAAATATGTGATGCGACAGTCGGCCGGTACATCCGCCGCTTGTGGCGCTGAGGAAAAATATATGTCGAAAAGTTAGGTTATCACGCGTAAAAATCGTACCTTTGCGGTCGATTATGCCCGAAAGCATACCAACGGGCCGACCCTCCGCCTGCGCCATTGGCCTGTCGCAGATGGTGGTAAGCCCAGATTTATAAACTAATAATCAATAATTTAAAGTGGATACTTTAAGCTACAAGACCCTTTCGCCCAGCGCAGCTCAGGTAGAGCATGACTGGGTGGTGATCGACGCTACAGACCAGCCCCTGGGCCGTCTGTGCTCCAAGGTCGCCAAGCTCCTGCGCGGTAAGTACAAACCCTCGTACACCCCCTACACCGAGTGCGGCGACAATGTAATCATCGTCAACGCCGACAAGGTGGTGCTCACCGGCAAGAAGATGACCGACCGCGTTTATCTCGGCTACACCGGCTACCCCGGCGGCCAGACCCGCACCACTCCCGAAGTGCTGATGCGCAAGTCGATGAACAAGCACCTCAAGCCCGGCATGCATCCCCTGTTCATCCGCGTGGTGAAAGGCATGCTGCCCAAAAACCGCATCGGTCGCCGTCTCATCGAGAACATGCACGTCTACAACGGCCCCAACCATCCCCACGAGGCACAGAGCCCGAAAACCATCGACATCGCTAAGCTGAAATAAACTATGGAAACAGTCAATACCGTCGGTCGCCGTAAGGCAGCAGTCGCCCGTGTAATCCTCAAGGAGGGTACCGGCGTAATCACCATCAACCACCGTCCGCTCGAGACCTACTTCCCCTCGTCGATTCTTCAGTTTATCGTAAAGCAGCCCCTGAGCCTGCTCGAGTGCGCCGAGAAGTACGACATCCAGGCTAATCTCGACGGCGGCGGCTACAAAGGCCAGGCCGAGGCCCTGCGTCTCGGTATCGCCCGCGCCCTGGTGGCAGTAAACCCCGAAGACAAGGCCGCCCTCCGCAAGGCCGGCTTCATGACCCGCGACCCCCGCGCTGTCGAGCGTAAAAAGCCCGGCCAGCCCAAGGCTCGCAAGCGCTTCCAGTTCAGCAAGCGTTAAACATTATCGCTGGACAAGCAGCATGAGGCGATACGGCCATGCCGACCGCCCGGCCGCTTAGAGTTTAGTATCTAAACCCCGCGGATGGACATACTCTCCCTACCGCGCGGTTGAAACCACAAGAGAGAAAGTAAACACAAAGACAAAAATGGCAACTCCCACTTTTGACCAACTTCTCGAGGCAGGCTGCCACTTCGGCCACCTCAAACGCAAATGGAACCCCGCCATGGCGCCCTATATCTTCATGGAGCGCAACGGTATCCACATTATTGATCTTTACAAGACGGCCGCCAAGCTCGACGAGGCTGCCGCCGCCCTGAAGAGCATCGCCAAGAGCGGCAAGAAAGTGCTCTTCGTGGCTACCAAGAAACAGGCCAAACAAGTTGTCGCCGAGCTGGCACAGAGCGTAGGCATGCCCTACGTGATCGAGCGCTGGCCGGGCGGCATGCTCACCAACTTCCCCACCATCCGCAAGGCCGTCAAGAAGATGACCTCCATCGACAAGATGACCAAGGACGGTACTTTTGACAACCTCTCCAAGCGCGAGCGTCTGCAGATTTCGCGTCAGCGCGCCAAGCTGGAGAAGACTCTGGGCTCGATCGCCGACCTCAACCGTCTGCCCTCTGCCCTCTTCGTAGTCGACGTGCTCAAGGAGCATATCGCCGTGGCTGAGGCCAACCGTCTCGGTATCCCCGTATTCGCCATGGTTGATACCAACTCCGACCCCAACAACATCGACTTCGTAATCCCCGCCAACGACGACGCCTCCAAGAGCATCGAGCTGGTGGTCGGCACCATCGCCGCCGCCATGCAGGAAGGCCTGGAGGAGCGCAAGGTCGAGAAAGTCGACGCTGCCGCCGCCGGTGAGGAGGGCGAGGCCGCCGAGGGTCAGGCTCCCCGTCGCGAGCGTCGCCGCGTGCGTCGCGTCGACGTAGCCGCCGAGGCTCCCGCTGCTCCCGCAGCTGAGGCCGCTCCCGAGGCTCCCGCCGCCGAGTAATACCCCATAAATCCGGCGCCGCCACATCCGGCGGTGGCGCCGGTAAATACACTCCCTCAATTTCAAACACACTTAATTACTACTATACTATGGCAGTAACAATGGCAGAAATCACCAAGCTGCGCCACCTCACCTCGGCCGGCCTGATGGACTGCAAGAAAGCTCTCGCCGAGACCAACGGCGACATCGAGGCCGCTGTGGAGATTCTCCGCAAGAAGGGCCAGGCTGTAGCCGCCAAGCGCGAAGACCGCACCGCAGCCGAGGGTTGCGTGCTGGCCAAGAACGACGGCACCTTCGCCGCTATCGTCGCTCTCAACTGCGAGACCGACTTCGTGGCCAAGAATGCAGGCTTCGTAGAGCTCACCCAGAAGATTCTCGACGCAGCCGTAGCCGCCAAGGCCAAGAGCCTCGACGAGGTAAAGGCCATCACTATCGACGGTCTCACCATCGCCGACCTCGTGACCGAGGAGAGCGGCAAGACCGGCGAGAAGACCGAAATCTCCGCTTACGAGTACGTGGAAGCTCCCTCCACCACTTCATATAACCACCTCGGCAACAAGCTCGCCACCATCGTGGGCTTCAACCTCGAGGGCGTCGACTACCAGGTAGGCCGCGATGTGGCCATGCAGGTTGCGTCGATGAACCCCGTTGCGGTAAGCCGCGACACTGTGCCCCAGGCGGTAAAAGACTCTGAGTACACCGTGGCTGTCGAGAAGACCAAGGAAGAGCAGGTCAAGAAGGCCGTCGAGGCCGCTCTCAAGAAGGCCGGCATCAACCCCACCCACGTCGACAGCGAGGCTCACATCGAGTCAAACATGGCCAAGGGCTGGATTACCGCCGACGAGGCTGCAAAGGCCCGCGAGATCATCGCCACCGTATCGGCTGAGAAGGCCGCAAGCCTGCCCGCCCAGATGATTGAGAAAATCGCCGAGGGCCGCATGAACAAGTTCTTCAAGGAGTCTTGCCTCATGGAGCAGGAGTTTATCAAGGACGGCGAGCTCACCATCGGCCAGTACCTCGAGAAGACTCAGAAGGGTCTGCTGGCTGTGGAGTTCAAGCGTGTCAACCTCAACGCCGACTAAGCCGCCACACTTCACCATACAAAAAGCGTCGCATGCCACCGGGCAGCGGCGCTTTTTCAATACCGCTCCCGCGCGGCCGCGGGTTTCCTTTTAGATTGTTTCCAAGGTAATGACGAGAAGTTTTGTGGCGATGGCGCTGGCTACTTTCGCGCTGGGTATCGCCGAGTTTGGCATGATGGGTATCCTGAGCGATGTCGCCACAGGTACCGGGGTATCGATTTCTACAGCCGGACATCTGATATCGGCTTACTCGCTCGGTGTGGCAGTGGGCGCGCCCATGCTCATACTGCTGCGCCGTATGCCCCTGCGGAGACTGCTGCTGATGCTGGCGGCAGTGATAGCCGCAGGTAATGCCGCGGCGATGGCCGCCCCGGGTTTTTATACGCTGCTGGGCGCCCGATTTGTGTCGGGACTGCCCCATGGTGCATTTTTCGGCGCCGGAGCCATTGTGTGCCAGCGGCTGGCCCGCCCCGGCTTCGGCGCGCAGGCTGTGGCCATAATGGTCGGAGGCATGACCGTGGCAAACCTTGTCGGAGTGCCGCTCGCCACGCTGGGCTGCTCGCTGATAAGCTGGCGTTTCGCCTTCGGAGTGGTGGCGCTGTGCGCCATACTCTCCATATGGGCTATCCGGCGCTGGGTACCGGTGATGGATGCGTTGCCCGATACCGGCGTCAAGGGGCAGTTTGCATTTCTGCGCCATCGCGCGCCGTGGCTCATCTACGCCGGTGTGTTTTTCGGCCAGGCATCTGTCTATTGCTATCTCAGCTATGTGGAGCCGGCGATGACCCATCTGGCCGGCTTCTCCATGGCCGACATGAGCTGGATCATGATGGTGGCCGGCCTCGGCATGGTGGTGGGCAACGCGATGGCCGGCAAGCTTGCCGACCGCTTCGGCGCCGCCCTCGTCAGCGGCGTGATAGCTCTGGCGCTGGTGGGCGTGATGACTGCCGTATACTTCTGCGCGGCCGACGGAGCTGTCGCCGTAGGGCTGCTGTTTGTGGCCACGGCCGGGCTGTTTGGCATCGGCGGCCCGCTGCAGTTTCTCATAGTGCGCTATGCCCGCGGCGGCGAGATGCTCGGCGGTGCCGGCATACAGATAGCCTTCAACGTGTCAAATGCCGTGTCGGCCCTCATAGGCGGCATCGCCATTGGCCACGGCTTGAGCTTTGCCTCGCCTGCCATCATCGGCGCTCCGCTGGCGCTGGTCGGGGCCGCTGCCCTGCTGTGGCTCGCCCGCGCCTCACGTCGCACTCAGGGCGCCGCCTGACCGCTGCGGTCTGCAATAACGCGGGCATCCATACAAACATTTCCGGGGCGCCGGGCGTTGTAACTATCACTTTGACTGTTACTAACCCCCACACTCTGATTGTATGGACAAGAAAAGACTGACCTCTGAAAACGGACGCCCGGTCGCCGACAACCAAAATGTGCAGACCGCAGGCCGACCCGGCCCGATGACGGTGCAAGACCCGTGGTATCTCGAGAAGATTGCCCACTTCGACCGCGAGGTGATACCCGAGCGGCGTATGCACGCCAAG
Organism: uncultured Muribaculaceae bacterium; assembly: GCA_910587925.1. GTDB lineage: Bacteria > Bacteroidota > Bacteroidia > Bacteroidales > Muribaculaceae > CAG-873. The sequence continues at coordinate 99,428 of CAJUOC010000004.1, read as the reverse complement.
GGTTCGGGAGCCTTTGGCCGATTTACCGTCACCCACGACATCACCGACTATACCCGCGCCTCGATTTTTGCCGAGGTGGGCAAGCAGACTCCCTGTCTGGTGAGATTCTCGACCGTGGCCGGTGAGCGCGGAGCCGCCGACGCCGAGCGCGACATACGCGGCTTTGCCATGAAGTTTTACACCGACGAGGGAAACTGGGACCTGGTGGGCAACAACACCCCGGTCTTCTTTCTGCGCGACCCGCTGAAATTTCCCGACCTCAACCATGCCATCAAGCGCGACCCGCGCACGGGTATGCGCAACCCCGCGGCCAACTGGGACTTCTGGACGCTGCTGCCCGAGGCGCTCCATCAGATTACCATCACCATGTCGCCGCGCGGCATCCCGGCATCGTTTCGCCACATGCACGGCTTCGGCAGCCATACATACAGCTTCATCAACAAAGACAACAAGCGCACATGGGTGAAATTTCATTTCATCACCATGCAGGGTATACGCAACCTCACCGACCGTGAGGCCGAGGCTATCATCGCCAAAGACCGCGAATCGCATCAGCGCGACCTCTTCGAGGCCATCGAGCGCGGCGACTTTCCCAAGTGGAAGCTGCAGGTGCAGCTGATGACGGAAGACGAGGCCAAGGCATACCACATCAATCCCTTTGACCTCACAAAGGTGTGGTATCATGCCGACTTCCCGCTGCGCGATGTAGGCATACTCGAGCTCAACCGCAATCCCGAGAATTTCTTTGCCGAGATAGAGCAGGCGGCCTTTAACCCGGCCAATATCGTCGACGGTATCGGATTCTCGCCCGACAAGATGCTGCAAGGCCGCCTGTTTTCATACGGCGACGCTCAGCGCTACCGTCTGGGGGTAAACAACAATCTCATCCCGGTCAACCGTCCGCGCTGCCCCTTCCACTCCTATCACCGCGACGGCCAGATGCGTACCGACGACAACAGCGGCCGCACCATCGCCTACGAGCCAAACAGCTACGGCGAGTGGAGCGATACCCCCGCGCGACGTGAGCCGCCGATGGAGCTCCACGGCGACATGTACAATTACGACGAGCGACTTTACGACGACGATTACTACACACAGCCCGGCAAGCTGTGGCGGCTGTTCAGCGCCGAAGACAAGCAGGCCACCTGCGACAACACCGCCGCACAGATGGCCGGCGTACCGCTCTTTATCAAGCAGCGCCATGTACGCGCCTGCCACAATGCCGACGAGGAGTATGGCCGTATGCTGGCCGCCGCCCTCGGCATCGACCTGGCCGAGGCTCTTGTGGCCGAGGACCCGGCACATCCGGCCTGGGACAAGCGCCCGGCCGCGGCAGGCGGCAAGTAAGCCGGATTGATACAGCGCCTGAGCGCGCCCGCGGAGCGGACTCACTCCTGCGGCGCGCTTTCTTTGTGAAGCGGGCGCGGAGCCTGTCGACGCCCGCCTTGCTCAGTATGAGTATGGCTGTGTACTGAGCAGTCTTCGCCAGGCCGAAAAACACCGCCCAAAGCACTCCCTTGACTGCTATCGGCAGCGGCAGCAGCATCTGGGCGAATGATACCGCGTAGCACACCACACAGACGACCGCCACCGCCGCGCCTGTCTTGGGCGACAGGGCGGCGAGGCGGTCTTTTATGGTGCTCCACTTCATCAGAAGGGGTAGCCGATAGCGAGGTGGAAGGCGAGCGACTTGCCGAAGCTCTCCATATTGTAGTATCCGCCGTGGCCGGTGTTGTAGGGCGCGTGGATACCGATACCGAGGTCGGCGCGTATCACCAGCATACTGATGTCGAAGCGCAGGCCCACACCGGTGCCCAAGGCTATGTCGCGCAGGAATGTGCTGCCGCGCAGCGCGCCGCCGGGGCGCGCCGGGTCGGCCTTGAGCAGCCATACATTGCCGGCGTCGAGAAATGCGGCTCCGTGGAGCGGCCCGGCGATGGGGAAGCGGTACTCGACATTGGCCTCGAGCTTGAAGGTACCCGTCTGGTCGAAGTAATCGTCGGGCGTGTCAGACGGCGCGTGGTAGCTGCCCGGGCCGAGCGAGCGTACTGTGAAGGCGCGTATCGAGTTGGCGCCGCCCACATAGAATTGCTCGGCGTAAGGCACCTGGGTACTGTTGCCGTATGCGTGCTCGGCACCGATGGCCACGCGGCTCACCAAGTGATGGTCGCCCCAGAGGCGACGGTTCCACACCACCTGTGCCTGGCCCTTGACAAACTGCGAGAAGGGTGTGCCGAAGAGGCGCTTCTCGCCGCGCTTGCCGCAGGCGCGCCACAGTCCCCAGAAGATATTGCCGGCTTCCTGCACCGAGAAGGTGAAGTTGATGTTGTCGGCCGGGTTGAGCTGGCGGTCGTAGGTATAGGTGTATATCATCTGAGGTATAAACTGGCTCTGGAAGCTCTGGGCCACCGCAGGATTGGCCGCCATGATGGAGTCGAAGTCGGCGGTGGTGTGCATCAGATTGGTGTATGTGAGCTTGAAGAGGGTGAGCGTGTTTGACACGTGGCGGCGCAGGCGCCAGTCGTAGCTGACGGCGGCGTTGAACTGCGCCATCTTGAAGAAGTGGGGGCGGTTGAGCAGGTCGGCGTTGAGGGTGAAGCGAGTCCAGTTGAGCTGATAGCGGCTGCGGGGGATAAACTTCGGCGCGAGCATGCGCGGAAACGCGAGCGAGCCGGTGAGTCCCACTTCGTAGGAGTTGAATATACTGCGTCGGCCCGAGCCGGTCTGCCACTCGTAGGAGCCGGTGAGGCGCACCCCGAGCTGCTCACCGCCGCCAAATACATTGTGGTTGGTAAGCCCTACCGACAGTCCCGGGCCGATGTAGGAGTTGCTCTTCGACGAGGCATTTACCTCGAGCGATACCTCCAGCGGGGCGTCGAATGTACACTCCACCCGGGTATCGAGCGTGGGCTCGGCGGCGGTGGTGTCGGGCACGACATCGATATTGATGGAGCGGAAGATGCCCAGGCGGGCAAGGTAGGTCTGGGTGCGGTTCATATTGCGCACCGAGAATACGCGTCCTTTGCGGAATGTGACACACTCCGGGATTATCTGCCGGCGCAGACGGGTGGGCTGCATCTGTATCAGGGTGAGGTCGGGACGCATCTCCACCGTGTCGGGTGTCTGCCGGCCACGGTAGCGGTTTATCACCACAGTGGTGCGTCCGGTGCGGTAGCGGCGGGCGGCCCACGATGGAATGTTGGAGGCCAGGTCGAGGCGCAGGGTGATGTGGGTGGGGCGCATCACCGAGTCGGCCAGATACTCGATGTAGTCGGGGCGGAAGAAGTAGTAGCCGCGGTTGCGCAGCGAGTTGGTGATGCGCACCCGTGCGGCCGACAGCGAGTCGGTACTGTAGCGCGTGCGGCTGCTCAGATAGCGGTCGGTGCGGGCCAGCGAGTCGATCAGGTGGGTGAGATGGGTGGTGTCGGGCAGCAGCTCCACCGAGTCGATTACAAAGGCCGGGCCGGGATTTACGGTATAGCGTATCTTGGCTTTGCGGGGATTTTTGCCGGGCAGCAGCTCGTAGGACGTCGAGCCGCGGAAGTAGCCGTTGTCGTCGAGCATACCGTCGATCATCTTCACGCGGGCCTCGGGCCGCACGTCTGATACCAGCACCGGGTCGCGGGCCAGCTTTTCATAGAGCCAGTGGCGCAGGCCGCTCTTGGGATTGGGCCAGTTGTTGTACACCCACAGCCCGAGCGGGAAGGGATAGTGCCATCCCAGCAGTTTCCAGTAGTTGTTTGGCGGCACGTCTACGGCGTCGTGTATGGCCGAGCTTACCTCGGGCACGATGCGGGCGGTGTCGGGAGTATATACCACGCCCTTGAGCCCCGTGTAGAGCTGCTCGCCCTCGGGTATGCGGCGTGTGGTGGAGCAGGCGGCCGAGATGAGCATGAGCGCGGCGGCCAGCCCGCAGAGTAAGATGCGGCTATTTGCTTTCATCGGTGGTGGCGTGTATGTCGGTGGGAGATACGGTGGGTGTGTCGCCGCTGTCGGGGCGCTTGTGGCGGCGGCGGCCGAATATATGCTTGAGGTTGCTCAGCTTCTTCTTGTATACAAAGCCCACGCCCGTCTGGGTGATCTCGCCCTCGAGGATGCTCTCGTAGCCGGTGTGGCGGAAGATGCGCACATACATGGTCTGGGCTTTGTTGAGGAAGTACTCAAATGATATGTCGCGGATGAGATTCTGGGCAAAATTCTCGTCGGCATCGGCGTCGGTCGAGTAGTTGCCGCCGACCACTATCTTGAATCGGTCGTTGAAGAGCGACTTCGACACCTGGTAGCTGTAGCTGGTGGTCTGCGATGTGGAGCCGCCGACGGTGCGGTCGTACTGGTCGACGCCAAAGCTCAGGTCGACGCCGCGTATATTATTGGCCGCCCAGGTATTGAGCTGCGATGCCAGGAAGGAGTAGAGCGGATTGCCGCCGAGCGATGCGTTGCCCTTTGTGCCGGGGCCGGTGTAGACGTTGTACAGGAGCATGTTCATGGCCTGGTTGGCGCGCTGGTCGGCGCTCATGCTCTGGAGCTCGTTGGCCACGGTCACGTCGTCGTCGGTGCTCAGGTCAAAGGCCACTTTCATGTCGTTGAGGGTGCCGGTGACGTCGAGCGCCACGTCGAAGTTGACCAGGCGGGAGTTCTGGCCGCTCTGTGTCACATTGGCCTTCATCACGTCGACGGCGTGTACCGACAGCACGGGATTCATCATGTCGCCGTTGAAGGCGATGTATGAGTTTTCCTTGAAGTCGAAATGCTTCTCGCTCATCAGCGGCGGCGTGTAGCGCACAAATCCGCGGGGGATGTTGAGGCGGCCGGTCACGCGCGGGTCGCTGAAGGGAGCCATGGTGAAGTCGACAGTGCCCTCGGGCTGGAGGCGCACTTTGTTTTTGCCGTCGGCGCTGAGGTCGACGCTTATGGCGGCGCCGCTCTGTATGGTGAGGGAGGCGTCGATGCGCATGGCCATCTCGGAGGAGGCCACACTGTCGGCCTGCTGCACGGCGGCGGTGTCGGCAAAGTTTACAAAGCGCACCATCTCGCTCTCGGCGCGGCGGGTGATGGCATTGGTGGCGTCGGGCATCACATAGGTGATGTTGGTGCCCGATAGTATGGTGAGGTCGGCGCCTACGGCCATGAAGCTCATGTCGCCGCGTACCGTGGCGCGCAGATTGATAAAGCCCTTGCCGTATATGTCGGCTCCGGCAGGCGCGCGCCGGCTGTCGCAGAGCTGGAAGTCTGTGGCGGTCATGCGCAGGTCGATGCGCGGGTTGGCCATCGACGAAATGTCGACCGAGCCGTCGACACTGAGCGGGTGGCCCTGTATGCCGCGTATGCCGAAGCCGTCAAACTTGACCACGCTGCCCTCGACCGGGATACGCACGTCGCTGAAGGGATACCACGTGCCGGTCATGGCCACTTTCATGGCGGTGGAGTCGAATTGCAGCCAGCCGTCGAGCTTGGGATCGGTGCCGGTGCCGCTCACGTCCATCTGGCCATTGAGGGTGCCGCGCAGGCGGCCGGTGCCGGCGGGTAGGAAGGGATTGGCTGCCTCCAGCGGGAAGTGTATCAGGCTCAGGTCGAGCGCCAGGGGCGAGCCGGCGGTGGAGTCGTTGAGGGCGCCGGCCAGGGTGACGGTGCGCACACCGTCGACGCTGAGGTCGGCGGCCGCGCGGATGCGTCCGCCCAGGTCGGTCGACACTTTGAGGTCGGCGCCGATGGTGCCCACGCGCTCGCGGCCGTAGGTAAAGTCGGTGAGAGTCACGGTGCCGGCGCCGTTGATGTCGCCGTCGTGCTCGCTTACTGAGAGGTCGGCGCTCAGGTCGCCCTTCATCGGCGGCGCAAAGGGATTGATTGCTATCCAGTCGCTCAGGTGCACGTCTTTGAGCTGCACGGTGAGTGCTTCCTGCTCATCGTCGTGGCCGGGTATGTGGTTGGTAAATATCGCCAGCGACGAGCCGGCGCCCTCCATGCGCAGATTGGCGTCGAGATGCTTGTGGGCATAGTGCCAGGTGATGTAGTTGTCGGGGTTTACCGTCCACTGCTTGTAGGCGATGGTGGGGTCGATGGGGTAGAAGTGCACCGTGGCGGTGGAGTCGGTGAGGGCGCCGCGCAGCCCCACCAGGTATCCCTGCTTGCCCGATATGTCGTGCTGGGCCACTTTCATGCCGAGGCTGTCGGTGCCGACATAACCGTCGAGCCGCACGTGGGCCCACTGGTCAAATGTGCCGGGACGGTTGTCGACGGCGGCCTTGATGAGCATCTCGGTGCCGACCTGCGACAGGTCGGCGGTGATGGTGTCGAGCCGGGTGGTGCCTGAGGTGAATCCCAGCACGCGGGCGTCGACGCCGAGGGTGCTGTCGTTGGTGGCGGTGAGGTGCAGGCTCTGCCATCCGGTGCGGCTGTCGGCCAGCAGGTCGGTCAGGGCATTGTCGGGCCCGGCGTTGACGTCGATGCTGAACTCGGGCAGCGCGCGTTGCAGGCTGTCGACATTGATGCGGTGGCGGGCCATCTGCGAGGCCATCACCTCGCTGAAGAGGCTGAATCGTGCCATCAGGGTGTCTATCGGCGCCGGTGAGCCAGCAAAGGCGTAGAAGTCGCGGTTGTGCACCGAGAGGTTGGTGGCCTCGGTGTCGGCATTGAGCCGCGCCAGCACATTGTCGAGCGATATGGTGCCGGGCGGGGTGGTATACGACAGCGAGCGCAGCGCCACCTTGGCGGCGATGGTCTGCGGGGTGGGGGTAAAGGATACGTCGGCCGTGAGGTCGGCAGCCAGAGTGGCCTGGTCGGGAGCGAGCCCGAGCGAATGCAGGTCGATGTGGCTGCCGTCGAGCTCGGCGTGCCATACGTAGGTCGAGCCGTCGAGATTGCCCTCGGCGGTGAGTGAGGCTCGGGCGGCGGGGTCGGCCGAGGTCACGTCGAGCGCGGCATGGCCGTCGGCGACTTTCACGTTGGCGGTGATGTCGCGGTATATATGGTCGGCCACGGCGGCCGAGGTCACGGTGGCATCGGCGTCGAGACGGGTCGAGCGGGCAAAGGGGTCGAGACCCCGGCCGTCGGCACGGAGCGATGCGGTGACACGTCCCACTCCGGCTGCCGGCATGAATGCTCCCACGGGGAAGTCGACCAGGCGCAGGTCGGCGCGGTAGGCGGTGGCGCGGCCGTTCCAATGGCCGTCGAGATTGATGCGTCCGCCCTCGGTGACGCCGGTGAGGCGGCCGTCAATCACGCCCGAAGCCATGTCGACGGCGCCGTCAAATGTCGTGCGCGGCACGCGCAGGCTGCGGGCCGTCGACGGGTCGAGCACCGATGCCAGCATAGGGTTGATGTCGACAAGCGCGCCGGAGAGCTTGATGCGGCCACCGAGGCGGTCGGGGTCAAATACATTTTTCACACTGCCCGAGGCGCTCAGCCTGGCCACGGTGTTGACGGTGAGGTCGCAGCGGGCGATGTCGAGCGCGCCGGCCGTGCCGCTGAGGCTGATGTCGGCATCGAGGCCGCCGTGGGGCGGCATGGCGGCAATGTAGGGCAGGAAGGCGGGAAACATCAGGCGGGCGTCGGCGGCCGATACCTTGCCGTCGAGGTCGAGCGCAAGCGGTACGGAGGGGTCGGAGGTCATGTCGCCCATGCCCAGCAGGCCGCTGAAAGCCAGAGCGGTGCCCGGCGGAGTCGACACATTGAAGTCTTTGAAGCGCAAGCCTTCCTCGCCGATGTCGAGGGTGCCCGAGGCGTCGAGGCGCACTCCGCACCGCTCGGTACCGCTGATGCGCAGAGGCACGCGCACGATGGCGGCCTGATTGTAGAAGTCGCTCACGGCCAGGTCGAGCGAGTCGACGGCGATGTAGGCAAAGTCGAGGCCCGGCAGCGGCTCGGTGCCGCGGGTGGTGTACAGGGCGCGGGAGCCGCCAAATGCCAGCGAGTCGATGGTGACAGTCCAGGGCGCCGAGGTCGACGCTGCGGTATCGGCTGCTTGGGCCGCGGTGATGGCGGCGTAGGATGCGACCGTGGCCGAGTCGGGGGCGATGTATGCCACGTCGAGTCCCGAGCCTGCAAATGTGCCCAGCGCGACAGTCTGGCCTCGCAGGTCGATGCGGCCGTCGCGCAGTACGGCGCGCGAGATGTCGGCGCCGATAGAGTCGATGGTGGGCAGCATGCGCATGGAGTATGCAAAGTCGTCGAGCCCGAGCCGGCGTATGTCGATTATCATGTCAGACGGCTCTGCGGCGGTGGTGTCTGCGGCGGTGGTGTCGGGGTTGAGGGTCATTGCCACGCGCCCGTGGCGTATGTCGCCGTCGGTGAGGCGTATGTGCATGGAGCTGAGGGCGACCGACGCGTCGCGCAGGCCCAGCGAGTCGGCGGCGATGGTCATGTACATGGCCGAGTCGGGGGCGCCCATGGTGTAGCGAAGGGTGTCGACGCGGGCCTTGCTCAGCCGGGCCTCGCCGCGCAGCAGCGGCCACATGTCCACATCGGCGTCGAGGCGTCCGGCGTGCATCATCTCGGTGTCGCCCGTATATATCGACAGCCCCTCCAGCTCGAGCCGCAGGGGAAATCTGAGCGAGAAGTCGCGCAGCTCGATGCGCATTTCCTCGGAGTTGATGAGCGGAAGCACTCCCACCCTTATCATGTACTGTCCCCAGGGAGAGTACAGCAGCACGATGATGGCGAGAGGCAGTAGCACGATGCCCAGCAATACCCACAGTATCGCCTTGGCACATTTCCTGAGCAGATGGATGGTTGTCACGTCGGGATGAATAATGGTGATGAACAGTATAGACTAATAACCGCCGACGGCGACGGAAGGTTCAATGAAAACAAGCCGCGACGCGACCGCCCTGCCTGCTCAGGACAGCAGCGGGGCAATGCGGCGCAGTGCCTCGACCAGTGCGTCGGCCTCGGCGCGTGTGTTGTAGGCGGCAAAGGATGCGCGCACCGTGCCCTCCACGCCGAGCGCTTCCATCAGCGGCTGGGCGCAGTGGTGGCCGGTACGCACGGCGATGCCGAGCTTGTCGAGCAGCATGCCGGTGTCGTAGTGGTGGGCATTGCCGATGAGGAAGGATATGACGGCGCACTTGCCCGGCGCGGTACCGAAGATGCGCATACCGGGTATCTCCATCATGCGCGATGTGGCGTAGGTGAGCAGGTCGTGCTCGTGGCGGGCGATGGCCTCGATGCCGATGCCGTCGATGAAGTCGAGGGCTGCGGTGAAGGCGGCCGCGTCGACAAAGTCGGGTGTGCCGGCCTCAAACTTGTATGGCAGCTCGGCCCAGGTGGTGCCGCTGAAGCTGCACCGGCCTATCATCTCGCCGCCGCCCTGGTAGGGGGGCATACGATTGAGCAGCTCCTCGCGGCCGTAGAGCACGCCGATGCCCGCCGGGCCGTACATCTTGTGGGCCGAGAAGGCATAGAAGTCGCAGCCGATGGCCCCGACATCGATGCGCATATGCGGAGCGCCCTGGGCGCCGTCGACACAGAATACCGCGCCGGCGGCATGTGCCTCGCGGCACATCTCGGCCACGGGATTGACCGTGCCCAGCACGTTGGAGGCATGACACACGCTCACCAGCCGCGTGCGGGGCGACAGCATCGAGCGGTATGCATCCATATCGAGGCTGCCGTCGGGCAGTATGGGCACGGCCTTGATGACGATGCCGCGACGCGCGGCCAGCAGCTGCCAGGGCACGATGTTGGAGTGATGCTCCATCACGGTGAGTATCACCTCGTCGCCTTCCGTGAGCAGCTCGCCGTAGGAGGCCGCCACCAGGTTGATGGCCTCGGTGGTGCCGCGGGTAAATATCACCTCGCGCGTGGACGCCGCGCCGATGTGGGCGCGCACCCGCTCGCGGGCATGCTCCATGGCGTCGGTGGCCTCCTGGCTGAGGGTATGCACGCCGCGGTGCACATTGGCCTTGCGGTGGAGATATCCGTCGCGGATGGCGTCGACCACCCGCAGCGGAGTCTGTGAGGTGGCCGCATTGTCGAGATATACGAGCGGATGGCCGTAGAGGCTCCGGTCGAGGGCGGGAAACTGCTCCCGCAGGGCATCAACGTCGTAGCTCATGGGGCAGATTGCATTTGTCACACGATGTGCCGCAGCCGCGCAGCCGGCGGTCGACCAGGTGGCGCAGACGCTCGCGCAGGGCCTCGATGCCGATGGAGTCGAGCACATCGGTCAGGAAGGCGTTGGTGAGCATCATGCGGGCCTCGGCCTCGGGGATGCCGCGCGAGCGCATGTAGAAGAGTGCGTCGTCGTCGAGGCGGCCGGTGGTGGCGCCGTGCGATGCCTTTACCTCGTCGCAGTTGATGATGAGCTGCGGGCGGGCATACATGCGGGCCTCGGGCGAGGCGAGCAGATTGCGGTTGGTCTGGCGGGCGTCTGTGTGTACTGCTCCGTGGTCGACGGTGACTATGCCGCCAAATGCGGCGCGCGCATCGTCGAAGAGAGCGTATTTGTACAGCTGCGACGACGAGCAGTGAGGCTGCGAGTGCACGATGCGGGTCGAGTTGTCGACCTGCTGGCCCGCGCCGGCTATCACCAGGCCGCCCAGCTCGGTGTGGCAGCCCCGGCCGGTGTGGGAAATGTATACGTCATTGCGGGTGATACCGCCGCTCAGGTAGGCCGATGTAAGGCCCAGGCGGCTGTCGGCATCCTGTCGCGCGGCAAATACCGACACGCGTCCCGTGTCGGGGCCCGACTCCTCCAGGTCGTAGCAGTCGAGCGAGGCTCCGCGGCCCAGAGTGCACTCCACCACCCGGCACGAGGCCGTGTGCACGGCCTGGCGGCGGGGATGGTCACACATGAGCACCGCCGCCCGCGCGCCCTCGCCGAGCGATATGCGCACACGGCGCACGGCCAGCACCGGCGCCGACGCGCTCATCAGCCCGATGATCTGTATGGGGGTGTCGAGCTGTACGCCCGCAGCCACGCGCACATACACGCCGTCTTGTACCAGCAGCGTGTTGAGCGCCGCTACGGCATCGTCGGCCGGAGCGACGCCGGGCATCACGTCGTCGGGATACAGCTCGGCCGCGCGGGCCAGCGACATCACCTCGACACCCTCGGGCAGGGCATCCTCCAGGCCGCGCCCCGGCATGAAGGTATCGTTGACGAGCAGCGCATTGAGCGAGCCGAGGCCGGGCAGGGCGCAAGCCACCTCGCCGCGGGTGTCGGCCGCCGGAGCGACACGCATGATATTGACACCCATGTCGGGGGCGAGTATCGACTCGACATCGGTGAGCTGGTATCCCTCGTCGCCGCGCCGGGGCAGGCGGCCCAGGCGGCGGAGCGTGTCGAGCGCCTCGCCGCGGCGGCGGTTGAGCGCCTCGGGCGAGTGTGCCCTCAGAGCCTCGCCATACTGCGAGTAGAGGTCTGTATATTGGTCGAGTGCGTTCATTGCGCGGAGGTATTGTTGTCGACCTGCTCCTTTATCCAGTCGTAGCCGCGCTCCTCAAGCTCCAGGGCCAGCTCGGGGCCGCCGGTATGCACGATGCGGCCCTTGTAGAGGATATGCACCACATCGGGCTTGATATAGTCGAGCAGACGCTGGTAGTGGGTGATGACGATGGTGGCGTTGCGGTCGGTGCGCAGCTTGTTGACGCCAGAGGCCACGATGCGCAGCGCGTCGATGTCGAGGCCCGAGTCGGTCTCGTCGAGTATCGACAGGCGCGGCTCGAGCACAGCCATCTGGAATATCTCGTTGCGCTTTTTCTCACCGCCCGAGAAGCCCTCGTTGACCGAGCGCGAGGCCAGCTTGTTGTCGAGCTCCACGATGGCGCGCTTCTGGCGCATGAGCTTGAGGAAGTCGGCGGCGCCCAGCGGCGGCTCGTGGAAGTACTCGCGCTTGGCGTTGACAGCCGCGCGCATGAAGTTGACCATGCTCACCCCGGGTATCTCCACCGGGTATTGAAACGACAGGAAAAGCCCCTCGTGCGAGCGGTCTTCGGGCGACAGCGCCAGCAGGTCGACGCCGTGAAAATCGGCCGAGCCGGCCGTGACGGTATAGCGGGGATTGCCGGCCAGCACACCCGACAGGGTGCTCTTGCCCGAGCCGTTGGGGCCCATGATGGCATGTACCTCGCCGGGGCGCACCGTCAGGTCGATGCCCCGCAATATCTCTTTGCCGTCAATACCGGCGCGCAGGCCGGTTACTTTAAGCAGTGTCTGTTCCATTTATCCAACGCTGTTTTCGAGAGTTATCTGTAAAAGTTTCTGTGCCTCCACGGCAAATTCCATCGGGAGCTTGTTCATCACCTCCTTGGCATACCCGTTTACGATGAGGCCGATAGCCTCCTCGGTGGGTATTCCGCGCTGGTTGCAGTAAAAGAGCTGGTCCTCGGAAATCTTTGATGTGGTGGCTTCGTGCTCGACTACGGCCGAGTCGTTCATCACCTCGATGTAAGGGAATGTATGGGCGCCGCAGTCGCCGCCGAGCAGCAGTGAGTCACACTGTGTGTAATTGCGCACCCCGGTGGCCTGGGGCAATACCTTGACCAGGCCGCGGTATGCATTGGAGCTGTGGCCGGCCGATATGCCCTTGCTGACTATGGTCGAGCGCGAGCCGCGGCCGATGTGTATCATCTTGGTGCCGGTATCGGCCTGCTGGCGGTTGCGGGTCACGGCCACCGAGTAAAACTCGCCCACCGAGCCCTCGCCCTTGAGCACACACGAGGGATACTTCCAGGTGATGGCCGAGCCGGTCTCGACCTGGGTCCACGACAGCTTGGAGTAGTCACCGCGGCACAGGCCGCGCTTGGTCACGAAATTGTATACGCCGCCGCGCCCCTCGGCGTCGCCGGCATACCAGTTTTGCACGGTGGAATACTTTACCTCGGCGCGGTCTTCGCACACTATCTCCACGATGGCGGCGTGGAGCTGGTTTTCGTCGCGCGAGGGTGCGGTACAGCCCTCCAGGTAGCTCACGTATGCGTCGTCGTCGGCCACGATGAGCGTGCGCTCAAACTGGCCGGTGCCGGCGGCGTTGATGCGGAAGTATGTCGACAGCTCCATGGGGCACCGCACGCCCTTGGGGATGTATACAAAGGATCCGTCGGAAAAGACGGCCGAGTTGAGGGCCGCGAAGAAGTTGTCGCGGTAGCTCACCACCGAGCCCAGATAGCGGTGCACCAGGTCGGGGTAGTCGCGCACGGCCTCGGAGATGGGGCAGAATATGATGCCCAGCTGGGCGAGCTTGTCGCGGTGGGTCGTGGCCACCGATACCGAGTCAAACACGGCGTCGACAGCCATACCCGACAGCTGCTTCTGTTCCTCGAGGGGTATGCCCAGGCGGTTGAATGTATCGAGCAGCTGAGGGTCTACCTCGTCGAGGCTCTTGGGGCCTTCCTTGCGGCGGGGCTCGGCATAGTAGCTGATGGCCTGGAAGTCGATGGGGGGTATGTCGAGATGTGCCCAGCGTGGCATCTCCAGAGTGCACCAGTGGCGGTATGCCTCCAGCCGGAAGTCGAGCAGCCACTCGGGCTCGCCCTTGCGGCGCGAGATCTCGCGCACGATGTCTTCACTCAGGCCGTCGGGGAGGCGGTCGGTGTCGATATCGCTCACAAATCCGTACTTGTAGTCGGAGGTGGCGGCGTTTTCAATCACGCTGCGCGAGTCGTCGGCCGGGCGGCCCGGGCCGGCGGGGGTGGGGTTATCGTGGTTGTTGTCAGGAGTCTTGTTCATTTGTGGGAAGTATCGCTATTGTCAACGCCTGAAGACTTGTCATTGTTGTGTATATCGGTGAGATAGCCCAGCAAGACGGGAGCCAGGTCGACGACCGCTCCGCGCCAGGGGCGGCCGGAGTCGCGTATGTCGCCCTCGTCGCCGCGCACGAGCATCCACACATTGAGCGCCATGCTCAGCGCCAGCAGCCACAGCGCGGCCTTGAATACGGCGCCGGCCGCGCGGTCGACGATGCCCAGGTGCAGGCCGTGCACGGTGCGCCGCGCCAGGCGGAATATCAGCCATACGGCCAGGTAGGCGGCCACGAAGGCCACGATATAGCCCGAAATGTCGGTGCCGGGCGAGGTGGCGCCACCGCCGGCAAAGAATCCGCTCAGCACCGGGCCAAACATGCGGCTCACCACCACACCGGCCACCACGGCCACTATCTGACCCACCTGCGCCACTATGCCGCGGATGTAGCCCAGCACCAGCGCGCAGCCGCCCACGGCAAGTATGAGTATGTCGATGGCGCTCATCGGTAGGAGGGGTCAAAGGTGGAGTTGAGCACATGGGCCAGGCGCAGGCCGGCGCGCAGCAGCTGGCGCTCGATGACGGGCGCCCAGCGGGCTATGGCGTCGTAGCTGTAGTTGCGGCCGGGCTGGAAGTATACATATACCTCGGCTGCCACGGGCAGTGTCTCGCGGGCCCAGTCGTCGACGCTGCCGGCCACGATGGCGGCCTGCTCGTCCGGGGTGGCGCGGTCTATCTGCTGCTGCCACTCGGTGTAGCTCCACTTGTGGGCGGCCTCGGGCAGGGCGGAATCCCATATGGAGTGGAGGTTGGTATCGCGGCCAAAGTACTTGAGCTTGATGCGGTTGCCGCCCAGGTCGCGGGCGTGTCCCATGTGCATGGGCTGGTGCATGTCGCCCACGACGTGTACCAGTATCTTCATGGCCAGCTGCTTGTCGGCAAATGCTGCGGTCGAGTCGGCCAGCGTCTCGAGCTGGGCCTTGATGGCGGTGACGGCGTCGCCGGCCGGATTGGCCGGAGCGCTCTCGTAGGTGTCGCCTTCGTCTACATTCTTGTAGTGCCAGGTCTTGGTGTAGGCGTAGGGCATTGTGTGCGATGCATTGTCGAGCCAGTTGGCCCAATACACCATCGAGCGGCCCTCGAGCAGTGAGTCGATGGCCGCGGCCGTGCGCGGCGTGAGATGGCGCTCGGCAATATAGGCGGTCACATCGTGGCCTTTCTGGCTCCAGGCGCACGCGGCCAGCGCGGATGCCCCGAGCATGAGCAGGGCGATATAGCGTTTCATGCGATTCAGTATTCTGAAGAGAAGTGGAAGCGTATGTCGGGGAAGTCGGTGCGGGCCATCTGCAGCACATATGCCGAGTCGGCCAGGAATACATCGCGACCCTCGCGGTCGAGCGCCAGGAACTGGTGCTTGCGGCGCTTGAAGGCGGCCATCGCCTCGGCATCGTCGCTTTCGATCCAGCATGCCTTGTAGAGCGACAGCGGCTCCCAGCGGCAGCTTGCGCCGTACTCGTGCTCCAGACGGTACTGGATCACCTCAAATTGCAGCTGACCGACGGTGCCGATAATCTTGCGGCCGTTAAACTGATTGACAAAGAGCTGGGCCACACCCTCGTCCATGAGCTGCTGTATGCCCTTGTCGAGCTGCTTGCTCTTCATGGGGTCGGTATTCTCGATGTACTTGAACATCTCGGGCGAGAACGACGGCAGCCCGCGGAAGTGCAGCTCCTCGCCGCCTGTCACCGTGTCGCCGATCTTGAAATTGCCCGTGTCGGGGATGCCCACGATATCGCCGGGATAAGCCTCGTCGACGATGCTCTTTTTCTGGGCCATGAATGCGGTGGGCGCCGAGAATTTCAGGGTCTTGCCCAGGCGCACGTGGCGGTAGGGGGCGTTGCGCTCAAACCGTCCCGAGCATATCTTCACAAAGGCGATGCACGAGCGGTGGTTGGGGTCCATATTGGCGTGTATCTTGAATACAAAGCCCGAGAATGAAGGGTCGTCGGGGCGCACCGTGTGCTCCAGCGCCTCCACGGGCCGTGGCGACGGGGCTATCTTCACAAAGCAGTCGAGCAGCTCCTTCACGCCGAATGTGTTGAGCGCCGAGCCAAAGAATACGGGCGCCACACGGGCGTCGAGATAAGCCTGCACGTCAAACTCGGGATATACGCCCTCGATGAGCTCCAGATCCTCGCGCAGCTTGTCGGCGTCGGCCTGCCCTACGGCGGCGTCGATACGCTCGTCGCTGAGGTCGTCTATCTCGACGCGCTCGGTCACCTTCTGCTTGTCGGGGGTGAAGAGGTCGAGCGAGTGCTCATAGATATTGTACACGCCCTTGAATTTGGCTCCTATGTTGATGGGCCAGCTCAGCGGGCGCACACCGATGTGCAGCTCCGCCTCCAGCTCGTCGAGTATGTCAAATGGGTCGCGGCCCTCGCGGTCGAGCTTGTTTACAAATATTATCACCGGGGTATTGCGCATACGGCATACCTCCATGAGCTTGCGTGTCTGCTGCTCGACGCCCTTGGCCACGTCGACCACGATTATCACCGAGTCGACCGCCGTGAGGGTGCGGTATGTATCCTCGGCAAAGTCCTGGTGGCCGGGCGTGTCGAGGATGTTTATCTTGTAATCGCCGTAGTCAAAGCCCATCACGGAGGTGGCCACGGATATACCGCGCTGCTTCTCGATTTCCATCCAGTCGCTGGTGGCGGTCTTTTTGATTTTGTTGCTCTTCACGGCGCCGGCCACGTGGATTGCTCCGCCGTAGAGGAGCAGTTTCTCGGTGAGGGTGGTCTTGCCGGCGTCGGGGTGCGATATGATGGCGAAAGTGCGTCGCCGTGCTATTTCGTCGTTGATGGTAGCCATTTGGGTCAGGAATTAGCGGTGGAGTCGATACGTGCCAGGCAGCGGGCGAGCGACTCTTCCCAGTGGGGGATGGTCACGCCGTATGTCACCTTGAATCGCGACTTGTCGAGCACGCTGTAGCAGGGGCGGGCGGCCGGGGTGGGGTAGTCGACCGTGCCCACGGGGGTCACGGTGCAGTCTTTGATGCCCTTGATGCGCAGGATGGCCACGGCCAGATCGTACCACGATGCCACGCCCTCGTCGGAGAAATTGAATATACCGGGCACCCACTGCGGGGCAAAGAGCACAGTGGCGACGGCCTCGGCCAGGTCGCGGGCCGAGGTGGGGGTGCCCACCTGGTCGCTCACCACGCGCAGATGACTCTGCCCGGCGGCCTGCCGCAGTATGGTCTTCACGAAATTGCGTCCGTAGGGCGAGTAGAGCCATCCGGTGCGTATGATTATGCTCTCGGGGGCCAGGCCCAGCAGGGCGGTCTCGCCCTTGCGCTTCGATGTGCCGTACTGCGAGAGCGGGTTTACCTTGTCGCTCTCGGTGTAGGGGCGGTAGTTGCGGCCGTCAAATACATAGTCGGTCGATATGTGGAGTATGTGCAGCCCGAGCTCATCGGCCAGGCGGGCGATATTGGTCACCGCGTCGGTATTGACGGCTGCACACTGCAGCTTTTCCTCCTCGGCGCGGTCTACGGCGGTGTATGCGGCGCAGTTGACCACATGCGAGTACTCGCCGGCGCGCATGAAGCGCTCCACGGCGTCGCGGTCGGTCAGGTCGAGGTCGTCGATATCGATATAGGTGGTGATGCCCGGGCGCTGCTCCTCGAGCACCTCGTGCAGCTCGCGTCCGAGCTGGCCCTGACATCCTGTTACGAGTATCTTCATACGGTGTACGGTAGTCTGTTGATGAGTGCAAAGGTACAAAAAAAATCGGTACCCCGGGCAGTTTTGCGGTGTGGGCGTTTTTTAGTACCTTTGTAATTCATATGGATTACAAGCTGACATCTAATTTCAGTCCTACCGGCGACCAGCCCCGTGCCATCGCCGAGCTCGCCGAGGGCGTGGCCCGCGGCGACGAGGCCCAGGTGTTGCTCGGCGTCACCGGCTCGGGCAAGACTTTCACGATGGCCAATGTCATCGCCGCCACCGCGCGGCCCACGCTCATCCTGAGTCACAACAAGACCCTGGCGGCGCAGCTGTATGCCGAGATGCTGCAGTTTTTTCCCGACAATGCCGTGCAGTACTTCGTGTCGTACTACGACTACTACCAGCCCGAGGCATACATCCCCTCGGTCGACAAGTATATCGAGAAGGATCTGATGATCAACGACGAGATAGACCGCCTGCGCCTGGCCACAATATCGGCTCTGCTCTCGGGGAGGCGCGATGTGGTGGTGGTATCGTCGGTGTCGTGTATATACGGCATGGGCAATCCCGAGGAATTCAATGCCAATGTCGTGCCGGTGCACCGCGGCGAGCGCATCGCCCGCAACGCCTTCCTGCGCCGGCTGGTGGCCGCGCTCTACTCGCGCAATGAGGTCGAGCTCGCCCGCGGCACTTTCCGCGTCAAGGGCGATACGGTCGACATACGCCTGGCACAGGAGGAGATAGTGCTGCGCGTCACATTCTGGGGCGACGAGGTCGAGAGCATTTCGACACATCATCCCGACGACATGCGCCCCCTGGGCTCCCACGACAGCTTCAACATATACCCGGCCAACATCTTTGTGACCTCGCCCGCCCGCCAGGCCGAGGCCGTGCGTCAGATACAGCTCGACTTGGGCGCCCAGCTCGACGCCTTTGCCCGCGAGGGCAAGCTGCTGGAGGCTCAGCGCCTGGAGGAGCGTGTCACCTACGATGTCGAGATGATAAAGGAGCTGGGATACTGCTCGGGTATCGAAAACTACTCGCGCTACTTCGACGGCCGCCAGCCGGGGCAGCGCCCCTTCTGTCTGCTCGACTATTTCCCGCGCGACTTCCTCACCATCATCGACGAGAGCCACGTCACGCTGCCTCAGCTGCGGGCGATGTTTGGCGGCGACCTCTCGCGCAAAACCAATCTGGTCGACTACGGTTTCCGTCTGCCGGCGGCGCTCGACAACCGCCCGCTCACCTATGCCGAGTTTGAAGACCTCACGCCGCAGACCATCTACGTGAGCGCCACCCCGGCCGACTATGAGCTGGCCCGCGCCGGCGGCGTGGTGGTCGAGCAGGTGATACGCCCCACCGGTCTGCTCGACCCGCTCATCATCGTGCGCCCCACCATGGGCAGCGTCGACGACCTCATGGAGGAAATCGCCCTGCGCGTCGAGCGCGACGAGCGTGTGCTCGTCACCACCCTCACCAAGCGCATGGCCGAGGAGCTCAACGACTACCTCAACAAGGCCGGCGTGAAGGCCGCATACATCCACAGCGACGTAGACACACTCGACCGCATGCGTATCCTCGACGATCTGCGGGCGGGCAACTTCGATGTGGTGATCGGCGTGAATCTTCTCCGCGAGGGCCTCGACCTGCCCGAGGTGTCGCTGGTGGCGATAATGGATGCCGACAAGGAGGGCTTTCTGCGCAACGAGCGCTCGCTCACACAGACCGTGGGCCGCGCCGCCCGAAACCTCAACGGCACTGTCATCATGTATGCCGACCGCATCACCGACTCCATGCAGCGCACCATCGACGAGACCGACCGCCGTCGCACCATCCAGCTCAAGTACAATGAGGAGCACGGCATCACACCGCGCGCCATCGTCAAGGCCCGCGCGGCCATCGCGGGCATCACTGCCCCGGCGCCGGGAAGCGACGCAAAGTCCACTCCGAAGGGCTCTGCGCCTCGCGACAAGCGCCGCGACCGCCCCGCCGCTCCGATACCTTACGAGCAGGAGTACACCCACAGTGTCGACATAGCGGCCGACCCCGTGGTAGCGTACATGAGCGCCGAGCAGCTTGAGCGCTCGATAGCGCATCTGCGCACTCAGATGCTCGACGCTGCAAAGAATATGGAATTTATCGAGGCGGCACGCCTGCGCGACGAGATCATCAAGCTCGAGAGCCGCCACGCCGAGATGACTGCAAAATGAGAGAGAATCAAAGACTGCCCCAAGACTCCATAGACTATTCATCGCTGCGTCTTACCGACTGGCTGCCCACCTCTGTCAAGGAGATGAAGGCGCGCGGCTGGGACTCGGTCGATGTGGTGCTCTTCTCGGGCGACGCATATGTCGACCATCCGTCGTTTGGCACGGCCGTCATCGGCCGTGCGCTGGAGCGCGCCGGCTACCGTGTGGCTATCGTGCCGCAGCCGGGCTGGCAAGACGACCTGCGCGACTTCCGCAAGTTTGGCCGCCCGCGGCTGTTTTTCGGTGTGTCGGCCGGAGCGATGGACTCGATGGTCAACCATTACACCGCCGCGCGCCGCCGACGCAGCGACGATGCCTATACGCCCGACGGCCGCCACGGCGCCCGACCCGACTATCCCACCGTGGTATACACGCAGATTTTGAGGCGCCTCTTCCCTGATGTGCCCATAGTGGCGGGCGGTATCGAGGCTTCGCTGCGCCGGCTGTCGCATTACGACTACTGGCAAGACCGTCTGCGCCCGTCGATACTGGTCGACTCCGGCGCCGATATGCTCCTCTACGGCATGGGCGAGCACAATACCGTGGAGCTGGCCCGCCGCCTCGATGCAGGCGAGGCTGTCGCCGACATCACCGACCTGCCCCAAAGTGTGGTGCTCCGCCCTCGCGAGGAGATGCCCGCGGAGTCGACAGATACTGATATAGTGCTGGCCCCGTGGGCGGTATGCCGTCGCGACCGGCGTATGCAGGCGGCCAACTTCCGCCATATCGAGCAGCAGAGCAACCGCCTCGGCGGCGGTGCCACCCTCTGGCAAGACTATGGCGAGCGCGGCGCCGTCAAGGTGCTGCCCATGCTGCCGGCGATGGAGCAGGGCGAGATCGACGCGGCGTTTGACCTGCCATTTACCCGCCTGCCACACCCGCGCTACAAGGCCCGCCGCATACCGGCCTACGAGATGATACGCCACTCGGTCAATCTCCATCGCGGATGCTTCGGCGGATGCGCCTTCTGCACCATCTCGGCCCATCAGGGCAAGTTTATCGCCTCGCGCTCGCCGGAGTCTATACTGGCCGAGGCGCGCCAGGTCACGCGTATGCCCGATTTCAAGGGGTATATCTCAGATCTGGGAGGCCCGTCGGCCAACATGTATGCCATGGGCGGCCGCGACCGCTCGCGATGCGCGCGCTGTATGCGTCCGTCGTGTCTGCATCCGTCGGTGTGTCCCAATCTTGATACCGATCATACTCCGCTGCTCGATATCTACGCCCGCGTCGACGCCCTGCCCGGGGTCAAGAAGTCGTTTGTCGGGAGCGGCGTGCGCTACGACCTGTCGATGTGCGACGCCTCGGGACGCTACAACGAGGAGCTTATCGCCCGCCACGTGTCGGGGCGTCTGAAAGTGGCGCCCGAGCACACCGAGCCGGCTGTGCTCGATGTGATGCGCAAGCCGTCGTTTGAGCTGTTTGGCCGGTTTAAGGATATTTTTGACCGAGTCAATGCCAAGTACGGTCTGCGTCAGCAGCTGATCCCGTACTTCATATCGTCGCATCCCGGCTGCCGAGAGATAGATATGGCCGAGCTTGCCGTCAAGACCAAGGCACTCGATTTCCGTCTGGAGCAGGTGCAGGATTTCACCCCCACGCCCATGACTGTGGCGTCGGAGATATATTACAGCGGTGTGCATCCTTACACGCTCAAGGAGGTCTACACAGCTGTGCGTCCCGAGGAGAAACTTGCCCAGCGCAAGTACTTCTTCTGGTACGACCGCTCCTACCGGGTCGACATCGAGCGCTCGCTGCGGCGTATGCACCGTCCCGACCTCATCGCGCGCCTCTTTGCCCGCTACTGACCCTCGTAGGCGGCCTGCACCAGCACGGCCGGGCTGCGGTAAAAGTCGGGCGACAGCATCTCGGCCAGGGTGGTGCGGGCGTTGCCGCGCATGTAGGCGCAGAGTATGCGGTATCCGATGAAGCGGCCCACGCGCCCCGGCGACGACGGCGATATGTCGGCGGTGGCGGGCGCGGGTGCCACGAGTCGCTCGGCCAGGCTCTCCGATGTGTCGTAGAGCATCTTGCGCTCTACCATCGCCTGCCATATGCAGGCCTCGTTTTCCTCAAGCCAGCGCAGCTGCGCGTCGGTATAGCCGAGGGCGCCGGCCAGGGTGCCGTCGGGCACGAGTTTGATTTTTGCCAGTGTGAGTGCGCCCTCATATACAAGCCGCGATAGCACCGTGGCGCCTCCGTCGCGGCTGTCGGCCGGGCGATATGGATAGCGGTCGGCCACGAGCGCCTCGGCCAGGTCGTACGGCAGGCGGGCGGGATCCTTGTCGAGCCGCATGTATGCCGGCCAGTGACTGTAGCCGGGGTAGTCGGCGCCGAGGTAGTGGTTGAGAGCGATGAGCACTGTGGAGTCTTCGCGGCCGTCGACGATGACTATCGACTTGGTGCGTCCCCATACCACGGCCGCATAGTCGCGCCGCGGTATGTCCAGCGAGTCGGCCGCGGCGCGCGAGAGT
Source organism: uncultured Muribaculaceae bacterium (assembly GCA_910587925.1). Taxonomy (GTDB): domain Bacteria; phylum Bacteroidota; class Bacteroidia; order Bacteroidales; family Muribaculaceae; genus CAG-873. The sequence continues at coordinate 77,299 of CAJUOC010000004.1, read as the reverse complement.
ATGCTGCCAAGGTCGCGCTCGATACCGCCCAGCGACGGCCATACACTGTCGGCCGCCGGAGCAAATACCTGCATCGGCATTGACTCGCGCCACGCGGCCACGGCGCTCTCGGTGAGCGAGTCGGCCCCGAGATACGCCATCAGAGCGCCGAGCGGGCCACGCTCGGCGCGTATGAGTGAGTCGACGGCCGCGCTGTCGGCAGCGGCTGCTATCCCGCGGTACAGGGGTATGATGGGCTGAGGCTCCACCACGATACGCTCGCCGCATCCGGCAAAGAGTGTGGCCGCGCACGCCAGTGCGATGTAGATGAGAGGTTTCATATGACAGTATAACACGCAGTCAGCGGTCAAGGTTGACGACCATGTCGCCGCGGTCGGCGGCGCTCCGCCGCAGCTCGGCCATCATGCGGGCGTCGTAGGTGCGGCGGTCGGCGGCCAGCATGCGCTGCACTATCAACGGCCGCGCCTGCTCGTATGGCATAGGGCTGCCGGCCGGCAGCACGTCGGTCACGCGCAGCAGGTATGTAAATCCTCCGGCCGAGGTGTCGAGGGTCTGTCCGCGGCCGGGCCACCCGGCAAAGTCGACCGGCACCCGCATCTCTATCTGCTCCCAGTCGACCCACTTGTCGCGGAAGTAGTCGTAATGTATGGCCGAGCCGAGCACCTCTTTCTCGAGGGCATCGATGTCGTCGGTGCGGTCGGAGCGGAAGAGTTTGCGCATGCGGCGCAGGCCGGGCGCGTCGTCGGGCACTTTTATATACACTCCCCTGACCATCGGACGGTCGAGCAGGAAGTCGCCGCCATGAGCCTCGTGATATGCGCGCAGAGAGTCCTCGGGTATCGACGCGGCGTGGCTCTCGTACATCTGGCGGCGGTACTCCTGCATGATGAGGCTGCGGCGGTAGTCGTCGGCGAGGCGGTCTATGGCATCCATATCCACCTGCTGCGAGGCTATACCGACGATGAGCTGCTCGTCGACCCAGGAGTTGACATAGGCGCGCACAAACTTTACGGAGTCGTCGGCCGACAATCCCGACGGCATTGCCGCGCGTACATCAGCCGCCGTGATGGTGGCAGTGCCGACCCGAGCCAGCGCCGGCTCTGTCTCGACGGCGGCCTGCTCGCGCGAGCATCCCGGCAGGCACAGCGCGCAGATGCCCGCAGCGACGCTGAGGCGTATCGCTGCGGGCATCTTGCCGTATATACGTGTGGCGGTGCGCACGGCCTTACTTGGCGCTGCGCAGCACCTTGCGGTTGATTTTCACGGGTATCTCCTTGCGGAGCCGCTCGAGCCAAGCTTTCTCAAGCGATGCCTGATAGTCGGCCACAACGGCGGCACGCAGGTCAGCGGCCTCCTCGGGCTGGTCGAGCACCTTGGCGCGGAAGGGGGCATAGACGGGCCAGCGCTGGCTGGCGGGCTTGGCCGGGCGCTCGGCGCCGAAGCCGAGATAGTCGGTGATGGGATTGTCGCCCTTGGCGGCTATCACGCGCTCTACCTTTACGTTGCGGCCAAAGCGGTCGGCCATCACTGCTGCCACGCGCGACGAGGGTATCGAGGCCGAGATGCTGTCGGCGGCGTATCGGGTGGCTGCCTCAAGCAGGCTGTCGTTGGGGGCAAAGATTATGATGGCCTTGTAGCGCGGGGTCTCCCAGCGGTACTTGTCGCGGTGGTCGCGGAAATACTGCTCCAGGCCGGTGGTGTCGGCGGTCGCCTTGTCCCATACCTCGCGGTTTGAAATCTCAAAAAGCAGTATGCCGTCGCGGTACTCGTTGATGAGGTTGCGGTAGTCGGCATTGTCGGCGGCCAGGTCGGCGCGGGCCTGCTCCAGGGCGAGAGTCTTCAGATAGTCGGAGGCGGTGTTGCGTACAAACTCTGCGATGTTTTCCGCTCCCTGCGGCGATACGCTGGGTATATAGGCGGCAAGCTCGGCAAGAGTGGTGTTTTTGCCGTTGAAAGTCACTGCGGTGAGCTTGCTGGCGGCCAGCTCGGCCACCATGGCGCTGTCCATCACTCCGCCGTGGCGGGCTGCCATCTGCTGCACGGCGCTGATGGTACCCATGTCGACACGGCCGTTGTAGCGGGCGATTACCTTGTCGAGATAAGCGTCGGTGGCGACGGCCGAGCGCGACGCATCCTCGGCGATGGCTTTGCGGATGGCCTCGCGCTGCTCATCGAGACCGGCGGGCTTGTTGCTGTCGAGGCGGCGTATGATATGCCAGCCGAATGCGGTGCGGAACGGCTCAGACAGCGAGCTGTCGGGCAGGGCGAAAGCGACCGAGTCAAACTCGTGTACCATGCGGCCGTGGCCAAAATAGCCCAGGTCGCCGCCGCGCTGTGCAGTGCCGGGGTCTTGCGAGTGGCGGCGGGCCATGTCGGCAAAGTCGGCGCCGGCGCGCAGCTCGGCGTAGATGGAGTCGATGACGGCTTTCTCTGCCATGATGGCGGAGTCGCTCATGCCGCGGCCGCCTCGCAGGATGTGAGCGGCGTGTACCTCGCCGCGCGAGGGCTCGCTCTTCTCCACGCGTATGATATGGAGGCCAAAGCCGGAGTTGACCACCGGCGATATGCCGCCCACCTCGGTGTCGTAGGCTGCCTTCTCAAAAGCCCAGGGGAAGCGGCCGGCCGATACGGTGCCCATAAGGCCGCCGCGGGCGGCAGAGGGCTTGTCGATGGAGTGGCGGCGTGCGGCGTCCTCATACTTGATGGTGCCGTCGAGGATGCCGCTGCGCAGCGAGTCGGCCAGAGCGTGGGCGTCGCGCGGGAGCATGATATGGCTCACCAGCACATCGCGCTGTGTGTGGCCGTAGGCGTCGAGTATCTGAGCCTCCTCGACCTCGGCGTCGCGCAGGTAAGGCTCGGCCAGGTCGTTGCGAAATTTCAGGTACTCGCTCTCAAAAGCGACAGTGGTATCCAGCCCGGCCTTCTCGGCAGCAGCTACCTTGAGCTTGAAGTTGACAAACATGTCGACATACTGCTCGATAGACTGCGGCTCGGCCTGCTGGGTATTGTTTTTGTGGTAAAGGTATTCAAACTCGCTCAGGCGCACCTCGTCGCCGCCCACTTTCATGAGCACGGGGTCAGATGGCTTTGCGGTGATGGCCAGTATGGCTGCGCACAGCGCGCCGGCGGCCAGGAAGCGTTTTTTCATCGTAGTATGGAGTGATTGTACTTCTTCCTTAACGCTGAAAAATTCAGATTATTGTCTAAACGTAAAATCAGCGTGCGCCGGCCGAGTAATTTGGTGCCTCGCTGGTGATGGCCACGTCGTGGGGATGGCTCTCGGCGACGCCGGCGTTGGTGATGCGGGTGAAGCGGGCGTGGTGCAGGGCCTCGATGTCGGGGGCGCCGCAGTAGCCCATGCCGGCACGCAGGCCGCCGAGCATCTGATATACCACCTCGTAGAGCGAGCCCTTGTAAGGCACGCGGGCGGCGATACCCTCGGGCACGAGCTTCTTGGAGTCGGTCTCTCCGGCCTGGAAGTAGCGGTCTTTCGAGCCCTTCTCCATGGCCTCGAGCGAGCCCATGCCGCGGTAAGTCTTGTACTTGCGGCCGTTGAAGATGATGGTGTCGCCGGGCGACTCCTCCACACCGGCCAGCATACCGCCGAGCATCACCGAGTGGGCGCCGGCTGCGAGAGCCTTCACGATATCGCCCGAGTAGCGTATGCCGCCGTCGGCGATGAGGGGCACGTCGGTGCCCTTCAGCGCGCTGGCCACGTCGTATACGGCCGAGAGCTGGGGCACACCCACGCCGGCGATGATGCGGGTGGTGCATATCGAGCCGGGGCCGATGCCGACCTTGACGCCGTCGGCGCCGTTGTCGGCCAGGTAGCGGGCGGCCTCGCCGGTGGCGATGTTGCCCACCACCACATCGATGTCGGGGAAGTTGCGCTTTACCTCGCGCAGCACACCTACCACACCCTTGGAGTGGCCGTGGGCAGTGTCGATGACCAGGGCGTCGACTCCGGCGTGTACGAGCGCCTCGGCGCGCTGCATCGAGTCGGCGGTGACGCCGATGCCGGCGGCCACGCGCAGGCGGCCGAGGCGGTCTTTGCAGGCAAAGGGCTTGTCTTTTGCTTTGGTGATGTCTTTATATGTTACCAGGCCGATGAGCTTGCCGTCGGCGTCGACCACCGGCAACTTCTCGATCTTGTGGCGCTGGAGTATGCGGGCAGCCTCATTGAGGTCGGTGGTCTGCGAGGTGGTCACCAGGCCGGTGCTGGTCATCACGTCGTCGATTTTGCGGGTGGGATCGCTCTCAAAGCGCAGGTCGCGGTTGGTGACGATGCCGCAGAGCTTGCCCTCGTCGTCGACCACGGGTATACCGCCGATGTGATACTCCTCCATCATGCGGAGAGCCTCGGCCACGGTGGAGCCGCGGCGGATGGTCACGGGGTCGTAAATCATGCCGTTTTCGGCGCGCTTCACGGCGTGTACCTGGCGGGCCTGCTCGGCTATGGGCATATTCTTGTGTATGACGCCTATGCCGCCCTCGCGGGCGATGGCTATGGCGAGCTGCGACTCGGTGACTGTATCCATGGCCGCAGATATAATAGGTATATTGAGGCCAATGTTACGCGAGAAGCGCGTCGACAGTTTCACATCGCGGGGGAGTACTTCGGAGTAAGCGGGGATAAGCAGCACATCGTCGAAGGTGAGTCCGTCCATGGCCACTCGGTCTGCAATAAAAGACGCCATAATGAATATGTTTAGATTTTATTGCGTGCAAAGATACTCCATTTCGGCCGATTTTCCAAAAAAAAATTGCAGCCGCCCCGGGTAAAATGACATTCCCGGGCTTTTCGCTTCGGGTGGTCTGATGTGCCGATTTATTGGCTTTTTTGGCGGCGCGTGCCACGCAAGTCTTATTTTTTTGTAATTTTGCTCCTGATATGAAAATCGGGAATATTGACCTTGGACCGCGTCCGGTGATGCTCGCTCCGATGGAGGATGTCACCGACGCTTCATTCCGCCTTATCTGCAAGGAGATGGGCGCCGATATGGTGTACACGGAGTTTGTGAGCGCCGACGCCCTTATCCGCAACATCGCCGCCACCACCCGCAAGCTGCACATCGCTCCCGCCGAGCGCCCCACGGCCATACAGATATACGGCCGCGAGGTGGAGCCGATGGTGGAGGCCGCCCGCATGGCTGCCGCCGCCGGCCCCGACCTTATCGACATCAACTTCGGCTGCCCGGTCAAGAAGGTGGCCGGCAAGGGTGCCGGCGCAGGCCTGCTCCGCACCCCCGACAAGATGCTCGAGATCACCCGCGCGGTGGTCGATGCGGTCGACGTGCCTGTCACAGTGAAGACCCGCCTGGGCTGGGACCACGACTCGCGCATAATAGTCGAGCTGGCCGAGCGCCTCCAGGACTGCGGCATCGCGGCTCTGACCGTGCACGGCCGCACCCGCTCGCAGATGTACACCGGCAGCGCCGACTGGGAGATGATAGCCCGCGTGAAAGACAATCCGCGCCTCACCATCCCGGTGATAGGCAACGGCGACATCACCTCCGGCGCCGCGGCCCGCGAGGCGTTTGAGCGCTATGGCGTCGACGGCGTGATGGTGGGACGCGCATCTATCGGCGCGCCGTGGATTTTCCGCGACATACGCCGTGAGCTGCATCCCGAGGAGCATCTGCCCGAGCTCGACGCCACAGAGAAGCTCGCCCTGGTGCGCCGTCAGATAGCCGAGAGTGTGGAGCGTATCGACGAGTACCGCGGCATACTGCACATACGCCGCCATCTGGCCGTGTGTCCTCTCTTCAAGGGTATCCCCGACTTCCGCCAGACCCGCATAGAGATGCTGCAGGCCCCCACGCTCGACGCCCTCGACGCCGTGCTGCACCGCATCGCCACAGATTACCTACACATTGACATATGAAAAAGATTATTACCGCCATATTTGTCGCCTGCACAGCCTGCCTGTCGGGCGCTGCCCAGCAGCAGGAGAAGGCCGACTACCGCCTCAACGTACAGGATTTCACGGAGCTGAAGGTGTCAGACGCCATCAATGTCGACTACCATTGCTCGGCCGACTCGGCCGGATGGGTATACTTTACCGCCACACCCGAGATGGCCCAGAACCTGCTCTTCAGCAACAACAAGGCCTGCCTCACCGTGCAGCTATCGTCTGACGTGGTAGGCAGCGCGGTGGAGCTTCCCACCATCCATGTATACAGCTCGGTGCTGGGCAAGGTCGAAAACTCGGCCGACTCCACAGTGCGTGTGCTCAGCAATCTGGCCCAGCCATCCTTTAAAGCGCGGGTGATAGGCAACGGCACTCTGATAGTAAGATATGTGCGCGCGACCAATGTCGATGCCGGTATCAATACCGGCTGCGGACACCTGGTGATAAGCTCCGGCTCGGCCGCCCGTGTCAATTATACCAATGTGGGCACCGGCCCTCTCGAAGCCGGCGGTCTTGAGGCCCAGCGCGTCAAGGCAAAGGTGTTTGGCACCGGCACTGTCGACTGCTGCGCCACAGAGTCGCTCACCGTGTACGGCGCCGGCTCGGGTACCATCCACTATACCGGCAAGCCTGCCAAGATTACCAACCGCTCCATCGGGCTGAAGCTCGTGGAAATCGAGCGCTGAGCACCGGCCTATGCAGGAGCCGAGCCTCAAGAGCCGCACGGCCTCGACGCTGAAGTGGAATACCGTCGACCGCCTGGCCTCGCAGCTGCTCTACGCGCTCACGGGTGTGGTGCTCGCCCGCATACTCTCGCCCGCCGACTTCGGTCTGGTGGGCGCTGTGCTTGTATTCCAGGCATTTGCCTCGCTGCTGGTCGACTCTGGATTTTACTCGGCTCTGCTCCAGCGCAAGGCTCCGACGCAGACCGACTACAGTACGATACTGTGGTTTAACCTTGCCATGGCCTTCGGCCTGTACATCATACTCTATGCCTCGGCGCCGCTCATCGCCGACTGCTTTGGGGGCGACGAGCGCATAATACCTCTGTCGAGGGTGATGTTTCTGGGGTTCATACTCAATGCATCTTCCATTGTGCAGGTCAATCGCCTGATGAAGCGCATGGAAGTGCGCATGGTGGCAGTGGCCAATACACTCGGGCTGGTGCTGGGCGGAGTGGCCGGCATCGCGCTGGCCATGAGCGGATACGGCGCCTGGGCCATCGTGTGGCAGGCGCTCGTGGCTGCGGGCGTCAAGTCGCTGGTGCTGTGGACCACCCAGGGCTGGCGCCCCTCGCGCACATTCTCCGTGGCCTCGCTGCGCAGTTTCTTCGGCATCGGCTCGCGCCTGATGGTGACAGCTTTCCTGAATACGGTATTTCTCAACATCTACTCCTTTCTCATAGGCAACCGCACCGGTCTGGTACCCCTCGGATACTATACCCAGGCCGACAAGTGGAGCAAGGTGGGCATATTGTCGCTGTATCAGGTGGTGACATCTTCATTTCTGCCGCCCCTGGCGGCGGTGCAGGATGAGCCGGGGCGGTTTCGTCACATGTGCAGCCGCATGGGGCGCTTTACGGCGTATCTCACATTCCCGGCTCTGGTGGGCATGGCTGTGATGGCCACGCCGCTGTTTCATATGCTCTTCGGCACCAAGTGGGACGCCTCTATAATTCTGTTTCAGATTTTGGCCGTGCGTGGCATATTCACGGTATTTACCGGGCTGTATACGCAGTATCTGCTCGCGCTCGGCCGCGCCCGGGCCATCATGTGGCTCGAGGTGGTGCGCGACGGCGCCGCCATCGTGGCGCTCGTGCTTACGTTTCCGTATCTTAGCGCGGGGCCCGATGTATTGACCGACGGCGTGGAGACGATGCTCTGGGGACAGCTGACAGCGTCGGCGCTTACCTGGGGTGTGACGCTGGTGGTGACAGCCCGCGGCACGGGTATAGCCGCCCGCTCGCTGCTTGCCGACCTCGCCCCGTATGCCGCCCTGTGTGTGGCGGCGGCTCCGCTGATGCTGCTCTGCACGGGTGTGAGCGTGCATCCGGCGGTGCAGCTCGCGGCGATGACGGCGACAGGCGGCGCCATCTACGTCGGGGTCAACGCCCTGCTGGGCAGCCGGGTGCAGCGCGATGCGCTGGCATATGTGCTCCGGCGCTCTTAGCGGTCAGCGGCGCCAGAAGCTGCGCGTAAACAGCACAAGTATTGTGAAAATCTCCAGTCGGCCGATGAGCATCAGAGCCGACAGCACCATCGTGGCCGCGGCGGGCATGTCGGTGAAGTCGTCGCCGTAGCCGGTCACCGACGCGCCGAAGCCTGTATTGCTGATGCAGGCAAAGGCCGAGAAAAAGGAGTCGACAGTGGGCAGCCCCATGGCAGCAAGCACCACACCGCCCACCACTATCACTATCATGTACAGGGCCAGAAACGAGATGACCTTGCCCACCAGCTCGGGCGACTGTATGGCGCCGTTGATGCGCACCGACAGGATGGAGTTGGGGTAGAGGCAGCGGTGGAGTTCGTTGGCCGTGCGGCGTTGCAGATAGAGCAGGCGGTCGATTTTTGCGCCGCCGCTGGTCGAGCCGGCGCAGCCGCCCGAAAACATCATGATGAACGTCAGCGCCAGCACAAACTGTCCCCAGCCCTGGAATCCCGGCCATATGTAGCCGGTCGAGGTGAAGGTGCTCACCACCTGGAAAAGCGGGCCCACCGAGAGGTCGCGCCAGTCGGTATAGCGGTGGGTGAGGGCGATGCTGGCCGCAAACATGGCTGTGAAGATGACGATGCACCACAGGAAGATGCGCAGTATGTCGTTGGCCCGCACCTTGTGCCAGCGGCCCATGATGGCGTTGAATATGAGGGTAAAGTTGATGCCGCCCAGCAGCATAAACAGGGTCACCGTCAGCGTGGAGTATGTCGACGAGAATATGGCCTCGGCCCCGGCCGGTGTGGCGTATCCGCCGGTCGACATCGTGCCGAAAGCCACGCATACGGCGTCGAATGGCCCCATCGGCCCGGCCCACAGCAGCAGGGCCAGCACCAGGGTGAGCGTGGCGTATATGCCCCAGAGCGACATGGCTGTCTGGCTGATGCGCGGCATTATCTTGTCGTGGGTGATGCCGGGCACCTCGGCGTTGAACATCTGCATGCCGCCCGAGCTGTTGAGCCCCGGTATTACAGCCAGCGTAAACAGTATGATACCCATGCCGCCGAGCCACTGCATCAGCGCCTGCCACATCATCACGGCGTGTGACAGCGGCGGAGCGTCGGCGGCTCGCACGGTGGCGCCGGTGGTGGTGAAGCCCGACATGGCCTCGAAAAAGGCGTCGGACGCGTCCATCTGAGCCGTGCCGATGATGAGCGGCAGCATCCCGAGCAGCGAGAATACCACCCATACCGTGCCGGTGAGCAGATAGCTCTCGCGCTTGCCCAGCATACTGCGGCCGGGGCGGGCGCCGCGGCGGAACACTGTGCCGAGCGCGGCAGTCACGCATGCCGATATCAGAAACGGCAGCCAGTCGCTCTCGCCGTAGTGCAGGGCCACCGCCACCGGGAGAGCCATGAAGGCGCCCTCGATTATCAGCAGGCCGCCCATCACCTTGAGCAGCATCGGTATATTCAGTCGGTTTACGGCAGCCATCGGTGTGAGTGAAGTGTCATCGGAAGAGTCGCTCTACCTTGTGCAGCGAGCCGGCCAGACAGAAGAGCAGCACGCGGTCGCCTGGCTGTATCACGGTATTGCCGGTGATGAGCATGCCGCGGCCGTCGCGTATGAGACCGGCAAGTGTCATGCTGCGGTCGAGGCGCAGGTCTTTGACGGCGGCCGCCGTGATTTTGGCGCCGGCATGTACCTCGAGCTCGGCCACCTCGGCGTCGGCCAGGGCCAGGCACTTGGATGTGCTGGCGTCGGCGTCGAGCAGCAGCTGGAAGATAGAGCTGGTGGCGAGGAGTTTCTTGTTGATGACGGTGCTGATGCCCAGGCTCTCGGCCTGGCGTATAAACTGTATGTCCTCGACCTCGGCCACGCTCTTGGGCGCGCCCAGTTCCTTGGCGGTGAGGGTGGTGAGGATATTGCTCTCAGAGCTGGGCGAGAGGGCCACGAAAGCGTCGGCCTCGTCGGCGCCGGCCTCGAGCAGCACGTCGATGTCGCGGGCGTCGCCGTGAAATATCTCGGCGCGGGGGCATTTCTCGGGCAGGCGGCTGCATATCTCGCGGTCGTTGTCGATGATGGTGAAGCGGAAGCGGTCGCCGGCCATGTCGCACAGGCGTATCGCAATCTTGCTGGCACCCATCACCAGCACCCGGCGTATGTGGCGCTCGGTCTTGCCGCAAAGCTCGATGAGATGGGGGATATTGTCGCGCAAGGTGGTGATGTAGAGCACATCGCCCGGCTCCATGCGGTCGTCGCCGCGGGGGATGATGGTCTCGTGGTTGCGGCGGATGGCCGACACGTGGAAGTTGCCGGCAGTGGCGGCAAACTCCTTGAGCTGCATGTTGGCCAGCGGCGCCGACGGGCCGATACGCACGCCCACCAGTATGATGCGCCCGTCGTGGATTTCAAACCAGTTGCGCACCCACGAGTGCTCCAGTGCCGTGATGATTTCCCTGGCGGCAAGATACTCGGGGTATATGAGCCGGTCGACACCCATCGAGCGCATGGTGGCCTCGTTGGCCGGGTCCATAAATCCGTAGTGCGACACGCGCGCCACGGTGCACTTGGCGCCCAGGCTCTTGGCTATGCCGCAGGCCACGATATTGCACGACTCGTAGGGCGTGACAGCCACAAAGAGATCGGCCCGTCCTGCGCGGGCCTCGCGCAGGGCATCGAAAGATGTGGGCTGGCCGGCCACGGTGAGCAGATTGTAGTTGGCGTCGAGGCGCGCCAGGCGCTCGCGGTCTTCGTCGAGCACTATGATGTCTTGCTGCTCGGTGCTGAGCAGGCGGGCCAGGTGTGAGCCTACCTCGCCGGCTCCGGCTATCACTATTCTCATTTGCTGATTGCTTGGCTTATGGCGCGGGCGATACCCTCGGTGTCGTATCCGCAGATATGGCGCAGCTGGGCGGGAGTGCCGTGGGTCACAAAGTCGTCGGGTATGCCCAGGCGGGTCACCGTGGCCGCATGGCCGCGCGCGGCCATCCACTCGGCCACTGCCGAGCCCATGCCGCCCGATGCGGCGGCGTCTTCCACGGTGATTATCGGGCAGCCTTTGGCGGCCACCTCGGCGAGGATATCCTCGTCGAGCGGCTTGGCATATATCATGTCGTAGACGGCGGTATCGGTGTCGGCGGCAGCCTTCAGGGCGTCGGCCACGACCGGGCCCAGGGCGAGCACGGCCACGGCGGAGCCGTCGCGCAGCCGCCGTCCGCGGCCGACCGCCATCATCTCCATGGGAGTATCGGCAGCCATGAGATCCGACGAGCCGCGCGGGTAGCGTATGGCTATGGGGCCGTGGTCGGTATGCGCGGCCGTGTACATGAGCGAGCGCAGCATGGCGCCGCTCGACGGAGCCGCCACCGTCATGCCCGGTATCGAGCGCAGATAAGCGATGTCGAGGGCGCCGTGGTGGGTCATGCCGTCCTCGCCCACGAGGCCGGCGCGGTCGATACACAGTGTCACCGGCAGGCGCTGGGCGGCCACATCGTGGATGAGCTGGTCGTAGCCGCGCTGGAGGAAGCTGGAGTAGATGGCGGCAAACGGGCGCAGCCCGTCCTTGGCCATGCCGCCGGAGAATGTGACGGCGTGCTCCTCGCTGATACCCACGTCAAACACCCGCTCAGGCATAGCCTCCTGCATGATATTCATCGAAGTGCCCGAGGCCATCGCGGCGGTCACGCCCACGATACGGCTGTCGGCGCGGGCCAGCTCCAGCAGCGTGTGGCCGAATACATCCTGATACTTAAGCTGCGAGCCGATGGCAGGTGTGTCGGCGGCGCGGCGGCCGGTGGCGGGGTCAAACTTGCCCGGCGCGTGCCACTTCCACGGCTCGCTCTCGGCGGCGGGGAAGCCTTTGCCCTTGACGGTGCGCAGGTGCAGTATGCGCGGGCCCTGCATGTCGCGTATGTCGCGCAGCACGCCCACTATCTTTACGACGTCGTGACCGTCGAAGGGGCCGAAGTACCGTATGTTGAGCCCCTCGAATATATTCTGCTCGCGCACGAGCAGCGACTTGAGGCTGTTGTTGAAGCGCAGTATGGCGCCACGGCTCTTGTCGGTGACCAGATGCAGACGCTTGAGGAGGTTGAACGCACGCAGCCGCAGGCGGTTGTAGCCGGGGCTGGTGGTGAGATGTGCCAGGTAGGAGTTGAGCGAGCCCACGTTGCGGTCGATCGACATATCGTTGTCGTTGAGCACGATGAGCATGTTGTTGGGTGTCGACGAGGCATTGTTGAGCCCCTCGAATGCCAGGCCGCCGCTGATGGAGGCGTCGCCGATGACAGCCACCACATGGCGCGGGTGACTGTCGCCGCGCAGACGCGATGCCACAGCCATGCCCAGCGCGGCCGAGATGGCGTTGGATGCGTGCCCGGCCGTAAACGTGTCGTACTCGCTCTCGTCGGGATTGGGAAATCCGCTCAGCCCGCCAAGGGTGCGGATACTGCCGAAGCTGTCGCGGCGGCCGGTGAGTATCTTGTGGCCGTATGCCTGATGCCCGACATCCCACACGATGCGGTCGTATGGCGTGTCAAATACATAGTGCAGCGCCACGGTGAGCTCCACGGCGCCCATGCTCGAGCCGAAGTGGCCGGGATTTACGGAGCATGCCTCTATGATGAACTGCCGCAGCTCCGCGCATACCTGCGGCAGAGCCTCGACTGGCAGCGCCCGCAGGTCGGCGGGCGAGTCGATGAGGTCGAGCAGTTTACCTTCTGTGTGAGTCATTCTTGACGTATTTCTTATACATAGGTACAAAAACTATGATGCCCGAGGCCACTATCACAAAGGCGGTATAGGCGGTGAAGCGCGGCGTGCGCGCCACCATCATGGCCACCAGGCCGGCCCACAGCAGACCGATTATTACAAATCTCAGTATGACCGATGTCTTCATATCTGTGCAAATATACGAAAAAGCCGAGAGCAACGCCAAATTTATTTGAGCGTTGCCGAGGCGCCCTGTATATTGGGCAGAGCCAAATATACGAAAAAGCCGAGAGCAACGCCAAATTTATTTGAGCGTTGCCGAGGCGTCAGTGACGTTTTGGACGTCGGCAGCTGTCGCTTACGGGGCAGTCGTCGCAGCCGCAGCCGCAGTCGCCGCCCTTGCGCGAGCGCAGGGAGCCCACCAGCATCACTGCCGCAAAGACCACGATGGCACCCACCACGATGTACTCTACCACTATCATTGCGCTTTCTTGAATTGCTTCTTGATGGCGGTCGCCAGGCGCGCCGGAGTAAGCTCGGCAGAGTAGGTGTCAAAGGGCAGCCTGAGCGTACACCCCTCGGCATAGCGCGAGCAGCCGTAGGCGGCGCGGCCGCGCAGGATGTGGCCGGCGCCGCACAGCGGGCACACGACCTGCTCGAGGCTGGTGATGCGCGGGGCACGCTTGCGGGCGGGCTTGTCGGCGGCGGCCTTGTCGGCGCCCGCGGCGGCTTTCGGCGTCTTGGCATCGGCGGCCGGGGTATCTGCCACGATGCGCCGCGGGGTATTGTCGCGCAGCACGTCGAGCACTATCTGCGATATCATGCCCTTGAGCTCGCCGATAAACTCACCGGCCGAGTAGTCGCCGCGCTCGATGCGCCGCAGCTTGTTTTCCCATATGCCGGTGAGCGACGCGCTCTTGAGCAGTTCCTCGCGTATGGTGGCGATGAGCGCGATGCCTGCCTGCGTGGCCACGATGCTTTTGCGGCGACGGGCTATATAGCCGCGGCGGAAGAGTGTCTCGATGATGGCGGCGCGGGTCGACGGGCGGCCGATGCCGTTGGCTTTCAGCGCCTCGCGCAGCGCCTCGTCGTCGACCGACTTGCCGGCAGTCTCCATCGCGCGCAGCAGCGTGCCCTCGGTGTAATACTTGGGCGGCTGTGTGGTCTTTTTTACGGTATGAGGCTCGTGGGGTCCGCTCTCGCCGGGGGTGAAGTCGGGCAGTATGGCGCCGCCCTCGTCCCCGGCATTGTCGGCTGCGGGCTGCGATGCGTCGTCGCCGTAGAGCACACGCCAGCCCGGGTCGGTGATTACCTTGCCGGTGGCCTTGAACGAGGTGTCGCCGGCCGAGGCGGTGACGGTGGTGGCGCTGAAGCGGCAGTCGGGATAGAATGCCGCGATGAAGCGCAGCGCTATCAGATGGTACATCTTGCGCTCGTCGCCCACAAGCCGCGCGGGCGACTCGCCGGTGGGGATGATGGCGTGGTGGTCGGTGACCTTGGAGTTGTCAAATACCTTCTTGCTCTTGGGGAGCTTGCCGGCGAGCACGGGGGCGGTCTGCGGGGCATAGGGAGTCATGCGGCGCAGTATGTCGGGCACCTTGGTGTATATGTCGTCGGTGAGATAGGTGGTGTCGACGCGGGGGTAGGTGGTGACTTTCTTTTCGTAGAGCGACTGTATGAGGCGCAGGGCCTCGTCGGCGCTCCAGCCCCAGCGGCGGTTGCACTCCACCTGGAGCGAGGTGAGGTCGAATAGCCTCGGCGGCGCCTCGCGGCCGTCTTTCTTGGTGACGTCGGCGATTGTCAGCGGCAGCGCGCCGGCGGCCTCGGCTGCGGCCTCGGCAGCCTCGGCGGTGTCGTAGCGGTCGGCCGAGGCAAAGTCGGTACCGCGGTAGGTGGTATGCAGCTCCCAGAAGTCCTTGGCCGTGAACGCGTCGATTTCAGCCTGGCGGCGCACGATCATGGCCAGGGTGGGGGTCTGCACGCGGCCCACCGACAGCACATGGCCCGGCTCGGAGTAGCGCAGGGTGTAGAGGCGGGTGGCGTTCATGCCCAGTATCCAGTCGCCGATGGCCCGCGACAGTCCGGCGTAGTAGAGATTGTCGTAGTCGGCGGCCGGGCGCAACTCGGCAAATCCCTCGCGTATCGACTGGTCTGTAAGCGACGATATCCACAGCCGCTTGACCGGGCAGCGCGCGCCGGCTTTCTGCATCACCCAGCGCTGGATGAGCTCACCCTCCTGGCCGGCATCGCCGCAGTTGACGATGCTGTCGGCATCGGCCACCAGCGACTTGATGATGCCAAACTGCCGCTCGATACCCTCGTCGTGTATCACCTTGATACCGAAGCGCTCGGGCAGCATGGGCAGCGCGCCCAGGCTCCAGCGCTTCCATTGCGGAGTGTAGTCGTCGGGCTCCTTGAGGCAGCAGAGGTGGCCGTATGTCCAGGTGACGCAGTAGTCGCCGCCCCGATAGTATCCGGGACGGCGGTCGTTGGCGCCGAGTATACGCGCTATGTCGGCTGCGACACTCGGTTTCTCAGTGATGCAGAGTATCACCGGCCGCCTTCAGCTTTGGTTTTGGCCTGCTGCCACAGCTCTTCCATCTCGCCCAGGGTGAGGTCGCGCAGCGAGCGGCCCGAGTCGGTGACGCAGCGCTCGATGTAGTTGAAGCGGGCGAGAAACTTGCGGTTGGTGCGCTCGAGGGCGTTTTCGGGATTTACCTTGTACAGGCGGGCGGCGTTGATTACGCTGAAGAGCAGGTCGCCCATCTCGGCCTCGACGTCGGAGTGGCGTCCGGCGGCAATGGCCTCGCTCACCTCGCCGACCTCCTCGCGCACCTTGTCCCATACCTGCTCGGGCGACTCCCAGTCGAAGCCCACGTTGGCGGCCTTCTCCTGCATGCGGAATGCCTTGACCAGCGCAGGCAGCGCCGCAGGCACGCCGGCCATGACGGTGCGGTTGCCGCCGCGCTCGCGCAGCTTGATGTCTTCCCAGTTCTGCTCCACCTGATGGGCGTCGTCGGCTTTTACATCGCCGAATACGTGGGGGTGGCGGAAGATGAGCTTGGAGTTGAGCGCGTCGGCCACGTCGGCTATGTCAAACAGGCCTTTCTCGTCGGCAATCTTGGAGTAGAAGAGCACATGGAGCAGCACATCGCCCAGCTCCTTGCGTATCTCGGGACCGTTGTCGTCGAGCAGAGCCTGGCATAGCTCGTATACTTCCTCGATGGTGTTGGGGCGCAGACTCTCGTTGGTCTGCTTGGCATCCCAGGGGCATTTCACGCGGAGGATGTCGAGAGTGTCCATTATGCGGCCGAGAGCCTCGAGCCGCTCTGTGCGGGTATGTGACATGTGGCAGTGTATTATTGGTCGTATGCCTCGGCCGACGACATGAGCCAGCCTGTGAAGGCGGCCACATCCTCGTCGTATGCGCGAGCCGGGGCGAGGGGGCGGCCGGCGTCGTCGAGGGTTACATAGTATGGTTGGGAATTGATGCCGAATTTATGCCGCTGCAGATAGCTCCAGCGGTCGCCCACAGTGTGCAGCACAGTGGTGTCGCCGTACTCCTCGACCTTGATGGGGCGGGGCAGCTCGGCCTTGTCGTCGACCATGAGCTTGATGAGCACGTAGTCGTCTTCGAGGATGGCGCGCACCTCGGGGGTGTCAAATACGGCGCCTTCCATCTTGCGGCAGTTGACGCAGGCATAGCCCGAGAAGTCGAGCAGCACGGGCTTGTCGTGCTCGGCGGCGTAGCGCATACCCTCGTCGTAGTCGTGAAACTCGCGGAAAGTACCGCCGTAGAGGTTGAAGTCCTGGGTGGTGAGCGGCGGCACAAATGCGCTGACGCCCTTGAGCGGCGCGCCCCACAGGCCGGGCACGAGGTACACGGCCATAGAGAGCGAGGCGGTGGCCAGGAAGAAGCGTGCCACGCCGATGCCCTCGACGGGGGCGTCGTGGCTGAAGCGCAACTTGCCCAGCAGATAGGCTCCGAGCAGCGCAAAGAGCACTATCCACAGCGCCAGGAATATCTCGCGGTCGAGTATGCCCCAGCCGTAGGCAAGGTCGGCCACGCTCAGGAATTTGAGCGACAGTATCAGCTCGACAAAACCGAGCACGACCTTGACCGTATTGAGCCACGAGCCCGAGCGGGGCAGCTCCTTGATGAGCGAGGGGAAAAATGCAAAGAGCGCAAATGGCAGCGCCAGTCCCAGCGCAAAGCCTCCCATGCCCAGCGCCGGGCCGAGGATGCTTGCCTCGGAGGCGGCCTCTACGAGCAGGGTGCCGATGATGGGACCGGTGCAGGAAAATGATACCAGCACCAGCGTGAATGCCATGAAGAAGATGCTCAGGATGCCGGTGGTGCTCTCGGCGCGGGAGTCGACGGCATTGCTCCATCGCGAGGGCAGCTTTATCTCAAACGCGCCGAAAAACGACACGGCAAATACCACAAGCAGCAGGAAAAATACCACATTGAACGCCGCGCTCGTGGCAATCTCGTTAAGCTTGCCCGCCCCGAAGAGAGCCGTAAGCGCTATGCCCAGCACCAGGTATATCACTATGATGCTCAGGCCATAGGTGATGGCGTCGGCGATGGCGCGCCGGCGCGAGCGTCCTTTCTTGAGGAAGAAGCTCATCGTCATGGGTATCATGGGCCACACGCAGGGTGTGAGCAGGGCCACCAGGCCGCCGGCAAAGCCCCACAGCAGCAGGGCCCACCAGGCCGAGGGAGCCGCGTCGGCAGCGCCGCCATCGCCGTCGGCAGGCATGGTCACGGGTGCCCAGAGGTCGGCGTCGGCTGCGGGAGCCACGGCCGAGGTCGTCGCGTCGGTCTTCGGGGCGCCTGTGCTGTCGCCGGCGCTGTCGTCGGCCGCCGGAGCGGGAGTGCCGTATGCAAGTGCAAACTGCTCGCGCGTCGGAGCGGTGCAGCCCTTGTCGTAGCAGGCCATGTATGTGATGGTGCCGCGTATGTCGGCGCCTTTGGCGCCGTCGGCGAGGTGAAAGCGCTGTGTAAATGATACTTTACCCTCCCACCATGGAAGTTTTAGTTTAAGCGCGTCGTCGAAGTGGACGTCTGCCGCCACCGACGGCTCGATGCCACCGTCGAGCACCAGCCCCGGCGCGGGGTCGATGGTGATGGAGGTGGGCACCGGGGCAAAATCGCCGCTGCCCTCGGGCATTTCCATGCCGTATATGTGCCAGCCGGGATTGATGTCGGCGCTCCAGCGTATGATGCCTTGGGTCGGGGATATGCTCTCGACTTCCGAGGTCCACCTGACTTGTACGGGGCGCTGCGCTGCCATGCCGAGCGCGGCGAGCAGCAGCGATGCGAGGATGAGGACGTTGCGTCGCATTATTTAAAGTTGTAAGTGAGTGTCTGTGACTTGGGAGGGAGGCAGGTGATGTCGTTGCATCCCATGTAATTTACCGTGACGCTGATGGAGGCTCCCTGCGGCTCAGTGAGGCGGAAGGAGCGGCTGAATTCCACATTGGCATCCCACCAGCTCAGCTCCATCCCGAAGAGCGGGTCGGCCTTTACCAGCGCGGGGCGCGATGCCTTGACGGGGCCCTCCATCTCCACTCCCTTGGATGCAAATGCAAATTCGGTGGGACGGGGACCGTCGGCCGGCAGCGAGGTGCCGTAGAGATGCCACCCCGGCTCGACGAGCGCGCGCAGGGTGAGAGTGCCTTCGGTGGCCGAGGTCATCGACACCGACATGCGCCAGCGTATGGGATTCTGGGCGGTCATGCCGGCCACTGCCGCGAGCATGACAATCAGGAATAAAAAAATTCTTTTCATACCGCAAAGGTACGAAAAGAATTTTGATTTTCTAAGCTCCGGCTCTCAGTCCTCTGCGTCGAGCTCGGTGAGGGCAAAGACGTATGCGCCAATCGAGATGGCTTTTGAAGCGCCGATTTTGGACAGTATCACGCCGGTGCGCTTCATGGGGTCGTACATGACGGTATCGTCGGTGCCGTAGACTTTGAGGGGACGGGCGTCGCCCACGACAAACTTGGCAAACTCCAGCTCGTCGTCGAGGTCAAACACCCGCATCTGTACCCGCTGCACATCCTCGCCCCCCTTGGTGACAAGGGTGGAGCGCAGCTCGCGCAGCACGGCGGGCTTGATATACTTGGCGGCGCCTGTCAGACCGCCGCCTATCACGATGAGCGAGTCGGTGAGTGTCACGGCAGATGCAAAGGCATCGCCGGCCACTTCGCCGCAGAGGTCAAATGCCCGGCGGGCGGCCTCGGCGTCGCCCTCGCGCTCGCCCTCTGCGATGAGGTAGATGTCGTAGGGCGTGAGGTCGGAGCTGTCGCCGCTCAGCTCGGCGTAGGCGCGCTTGACACCTCGTATCGAGGCTCCCTCCTCGACGATGACGCCCGGCTCGGCCTTGTGGCGCAGGCAAAATGTCTCGATGCAGGCGTTGTTGCCCAGGTTGAGGCGGCCGTTGATTACCGAGCCGATACCCAGGCCGGTGCCAAAGGTGTATCCAAGCAGATTGGAGTAGGTGCGGGAGCCGCCGAGTGTGCGTATGCGCTCGTTGATTTCCTTGAGCGCGCCGCCGGTGGCCTCGCCCAGGGCAAAGAGGTCGCCGTCGTTGTTGATATACACCGGCAGGCCGAAGCGGGCCTTCAGAAACGGACCCAGCGCCACACCGTCGCGAAACGAGGGGAAGTTGGGCAGATACCCGCCGATGATGCCCGCGCGGTAGTCGGCCGGGCCGGGGAAGGCAAAGCTGATGGCCACGGGCTTGGTGTCGAGGCGGTCGATTACCTGCCGGAAACCGTCGACCATTGTCGACAGGCACAGGTCGAGGTCGTGGGAGCCGGAGGGCAGGGTTATGGGGTCGATGATATACTCGTATCCGCGCATGGCGCTGAATACGAAGTTGGTGCCTCCTGCGTCGAGGGTGATTACGACGCGCTGGTCATTCTTATACATCAGTATGAAATTTTAAGCGGATTGGCGATGTCGGCCGAGAAGTCGGTAAGATAGCGGCTCCAGGCGTTGAGGTCGCGTATGTCGGTGCGGTCCCAGGCAAATCCCCAGTAGTAGCGCAGGGTGTCGCCGGGAG
Source organism: uncultured Muribaculaceae bacterium (assembly GCA_910587925.1). Taxonomy (GTDB): domain Bacteria; phylum Bacteroidota; class Bacteroidia; order Bacteroidales; family Muribaculaceae; genus CAG-873. The sequence continues at coordinate 57,451 of CAJUOC010000004.1, read as the reverse complement.
CGATGGAGTCGCGCAGCATCACATGGCCGAGCGCCTCGGTATCGGAGGGTCGGCGTCCCGGCATCACTATGCCGAGCAGGGCGCGGCCGTTGTCGGGGCCTTGGGTGGGGTCGCTGAAGGCCAGGGTGCCGTCGACGGCCAGCATGGGGCTGTCGTCGCGGCGGGGAAATCCGGCGGCGATGGCCTCTGGCCCGCGCAGACCGTCGTACCACACGGCGCAGCTGTTGAGATGCGAGCTGGCGTCGAGCGAGACGATGCGGTGCTCGGTCACGCCGCCGCGCGGGGCGAAGTCGAGGCGCGCCGTGAAGCGTACCGGGCCGCGGTCGAGCACCTCGGCGCGGGCGTAGCACCAGGGCATCGACAGCGTGTCGGCCTGCACGAGCGCGGCCACTCCGGCGCCGAGCGTCGGGCCTACGGCATAGCAGTCCATGCCCAGGCCGTGGTCGATATGGTATGAAAAAGTGGAGATGTACTCATCGGCCAAACTGTCGGAGATGGCGCGCAGCGAGTCGACCGTGGCCCACGTGCGCGGGTCGGTCTCGGGGCCGTACAGCTTCTCGAGCACAGGCTCGGGAGTGGGGTGCTTGAAAAAGATGTCGTAGCCATACGCCCGCTCGCCTTTGGCCTGGGTCGACGGGCCGTAGGCGCGGAAGCCCACCAGGTCGTTTTCCCAGGCGAGGTCGTCGGCGCGCTCGGGGTAGAGGCGGCCTGTGGCCACGGCGTCGTATACCGGCATGGTGTCACGACGGGCGACGGTGTATACGGCCTCGCTGCCGGCCGCTACCGTGGCTTGGAATATCAGCAGCGAGTCGTGGGTGATCTGCGAGGGTATCTCACGGCCGTCGATGCTCACGGCATAGCCCGGGCCGCCGATGCGGCCGGCGATGTCGGCCAGGGGGATGGCGACGGTGGCTGCGGCGCGGTCGCGCGGCGAGTCATTGGCCACGGTCACCGGCATCGAGTCGGGTCGCGAGCAGGAGGCGCAGAGCGCCAGCAGTAGCGCTCCCTCAGAGAGCAGCGAGGAGATCTTTGTGTTCATTGTATTTCTTGAGTCGGAGCAGAGCCTCCAGATAGTAATAGTCGGCGTAGATTATCGAGTAGTCTATCTCGCTGCCGGCGGGACGGTGGCCGGTCGAGTGGTCGAGAAACGATGGCCGGCGGCTGCCCGAGCGGTATGCGTCGGAGCCGAGCGAGGCGAGCATGTGTCGGGCCGCGGCGAGGTAGCGCGAGGCATCGTCGGCGCCCACATACTGCTGCAGCTCGATGAGGGCCGAGGCCACCACGGCGGCGGCCGAGGCGTCGCGGGTGGCGGCGGGTATGTCGGGGTCGTCGAAATCCCAGTAGGGTACATAGTCGTCGGGCAGGCGGTCGAGATACACGTCGGTCACTTTGCGGGCAAAGTCGAGGTACTTGCTGTCGCGGGTCTCGCGGTATACCATCGTGTAGCCGTAGATGGCCCATGCCTGTCCACGCGCCCAGGTCGAGTTGTCGGCATATCCCTGGTGGGTCATGCCCTTGATGAAATGTCCGTCGGCGGGGTCGTATACGGCCACATGGTAGCATGTGCCGTCGGGGCGGAAGTGGTACTTCATGGTGGTGTCGGCGTGGCACACGGCGATGTCGTAGAGCCGGCGGTCGCCGCCGTGCTTGGCCGCCCAGAAGAGCATCTCGAGGTTTATCATGTTGTCCATGATGGTATTGTGGCCGCCGAGCATCTCCACATTGCGGGGCCACGACAGGATGGTACCCACGCGGGGATTGAATAGCGTGGCCAGGGTATCGGCCGTGGCCAGCACCACATCGCGGTAGCGGTCGTCGCCGGTGAGGCGGTAGGCGTTGCCGTAGCTGCAATGTACGAGGAAGCCCAGGTCGTGGTCAAAGGCCGGGGTGCGCGACAGGTACTCCAGCGATGCTGTATAGCGCTCGGCCTGGCGGCGCAGGACGGTGTCGCCGGTAGCCTCGTAGCCGTACCAGAGCACTCCGGGCCAGAATCCCGCGCACCACTCGTCGCACGTGGCGCGGCGGCAGTGCCAGGCGGTGTCGGCCGGGGCGATATTGCGGGGCATCATGGTGTAGTCGGCACTGTCGCCGCCGAGCTGCGAGAGCGAGCGGCTTACCTGGCGATGGCAGTAGGCCAGCGCCTCGTCGACGTCGGGCGCGGCGGTCTTTTCAGATGCCGCGCATGATGCGAGAAGTATTGAGCCAAAGAGTAGGGGATATATCTTCATGGTGTCAGTCAATAGTCGATGTGATGATGTCGATCCAGCCGCGCTCCGAGACATCGGCGGGCGTGGTGCTGTAAAATCCGGCCTTGGCGCCGATCCACTTGCCGGCGCGGGCCTTGAAGCGGCCGCCCTCGGTGTAGCGCTTGCCGTCGGTGCTGTAGTCGAGTCGGCACTCTCCGCCCTTGGTCACGCGCAGCCGCAGGTAGAGGTCACACTCCATGTTGGGATACAGACCGGCGGCATATATGCGGCTGGGGTCGATTGAGGCCACGCGGCGCACACGCTCAGCGCCGCCCTGCTCTGCGTCGGTACACTCGGCATACTCCACCTCAAAGCGCTCGCCGCGCTTTACCAGGCCGAGCCGGGCGTAGTCCCAGCCCATCACGACGAGTCCCGACGACACTCCCTCAGAGGTCGACTTGGCCGACACGCGTACCTTGGCGGTGAGGGTGAATTCCTCGGCCGGGAATTTTTGCAGCCACAGATTGGGCACTTCCCAGAGGTTTACATATCCGGGCGATACGCGGTGGCCGTAGATACGCATTTCGCCTCCGGTGACGGGGAAGCCGTACAAGTCGCCGTAATTGGCGTGCCACTGATAGGGCGATACATGATTCGATGCATGATTCATGATGCATGATTCATGATTTTCAGCAGACGTCTTGCCTCCGCCATCACCTTGCATCGTGCATTGTGCATCATGCATCGTGCATTGTGCATCATGCATCAAGGAAGGTTTGTGGTGGCGCCTCACGGGGGTGCCGCAGCCGTCGCCGTCGGGGTCGGTGCCGATTACCGGCCAGTCGGCGCGCCACTCCATGGGCTGCAGGTGCAGCACGCGGCCGTATGCGCCCTTGTCCTGGAAGTGCAGAAACCAGTCGGAGCCGTCGGCAGCGGTGACCCACGCGCCCTGATGGGGGCCGTTGATGTCGCTGTCGCCCTGCGCCATCACGATACGCGCCTCGTAAGGACCGTAGATGTCGCGCGAGCGCATCACCAGCTGCCAGCCGGTGGCCACGCCTCCAGCGGGGGCAAACATATAGTAGTAATCGCCGCGGCGATACATCTTGGGGCCTTCGATGGTATGGTTTACACCGTCGTTGCCGTCAAAGACGATGCGCGGCTGCGATATCACGCGGCTGCCGTCGGGGCTCATCTCGCTGATGGTGATGACACTGTTGAAGCCGGCGCGCGACGCGGCCCAGCCGTTGGCCAGATATGCACGGCCGTCGGTATCCCACAGCGGCGAGGGATCGATGAGTCCCTTGCCGGCCTTGACCAGCACAGGCTCGCTCCACTCGCCCTCGGGGTCGGCGGTCTTGATCATATAGATGCCGAAGTCGGGGTCGCCCCAGTAGATATAGTACAGGCCGTCGTGGTAGCGCAGGCAGGGCGCCCACACTCCCTTGCCGTGGCGCGGAGCGGCGTCGTAGAAGTCGGCGGGCGGCACGGCGGGCAGGGCATAGCCTACCAGCTCCCAGTTGACCAGGTCGGTCGACTTCAGTATGGGCAGGCCCGGAGTGCACTGGAAACTCGACGCCGTGAGGTAAAATGTATGGCCGTCGGCCGAGGCCACTGCGTCGGGGTCGGAGTAGTCGGCGTGCACGACCGGATTTACGTAGTCGCTTCCCGTGCGGTTGGCGGGATTGGACACCGGGGTGCCGGCCGAGGCGGCCAGCGCGCATCCGGCGGCAAGTATGCAGAGTGAAATGCGGTTCATGGTATCATATCATACGCCATCGCGGGCTGTGACACTCAAAGCGGGGTGATTTTAACGGCAGCGCCGCCGCGTGGCATCAGGTCAAAAGTGAGGCGGTCGGTCGAGCGCACCTTGCGGCGCTCAACAGCCACATGTGTGGCAGTCTTGACTTTCTCGCCGCCGTCGGTGTATATCTCGGCCACGTAGCGGCGCGCGGGGTCGAGGAAGTCGAGGCTCACGGTGCGGCGGTCGCCGTCGTTGTCGGTCATGGCGGCCAGCCACCATGTGTCGCCGCTGCGGCGGGCCATGGTGATGCCCCGGCCGGGATAGCCGTCGAGCACCCGTGTGTCGTCAAAAGTGGTGGCCAGGTCCTCAAACCACTTTATCTCCGGCTCGCCTCCGAATCGCTCGGGGGTGTCGTACCACAGGATAGTCTGCAGCGGGCTGTAGAATACCAGCGACGCCGCCAGCTGATGGGCATGGGTATTGCGCAGGCGCTTGTCGTAGTAGCAGATGGTGTAGTCGGCGGCGCCGTTGAGCATACGGGTAAAGGGCAGGGTGACATTGTGGGTGGCATCGGGCCACTCCTCGTTGCCGCAGATACCCTCCTGGGTGAGCAGGTTGGGGTAGGTGCGCGAGAAGCCCGACGGGCGATACTCGTCGTGGATATTCATCATCAGATGATTGTCGGCGGCACGGCGCACCATATCGTGGAGCCATGTGGCCCAGCGGTGCGAGGCGTACTGCACAAATCCCGACTTTACGCCGGCCACGCCCCAGCTGCGCAGCAGAGGGAAGAGCTCGTCCATCTGGCGCATGAGCGCATGCTGGTTGACATACAGCCACACCCCGACTCCGCGCTCGCGACCGTAGTCGATCACGCGCTGCATGTCGAGCTTGTCGACCACCTTGGTGGCGTCGCCGTCGTGGCTGGTGCAGGGTACATACCACAGCCAGTCGAAGAGCATGTAGGGTATCTTGTGCTCGGCGCAGAAGTCGATGCAGCGCAGGCCGGCCTCGGTGTCGATCTTGGTGCAGCGCATGATTTTGCCGGGCTTAACCCAGGAGAAATCGCCGCGCGAGGCGGGGTTGAGGTTGAGCACGATATCGTTGCGCTCGATGAGGCCGCCGGGGGTGTCGGCGGTCATGATTATCTTCCAGGGAGTGGCATAGTAGGTGACGATGTCGACCGGCGAGTACATCACCGAGCCGAGTGTGCCGGGCTTGCCGGGGCGGGCCTGCAGCTTGGTGAGACACCAGTCGTCGACATCGGCGTCGAGCAGGGCGGCCCAGCGGCCGTCGGGCAGCTCCAGGGTGAGGGCGCGCTCGGCCGGGCGGGTGATGCTGTCGACCGGGCCCACGTCAAAGCGCGCCTGCGCCCACTGCTCGCTCCAGGCGCGTGTGCCATCGGGCAGGGTATAGTCGGTGAGGTCGGCCACCACCTTGTGGAAGATGGCCGCCGGGTGCTCAGGGAAGAAGTAGCGGAAGGCGATACCCTCGTCGTATGCGCGTACCTCCACGTCGAGGCGGTAGTCGCTCTTGTCTTTGCGCGAGAGATGCAGGGTGGCGGTGCGGTAGCGGTCGCGCACGGCCGAGCGCTCGCCGTAGAGCGGATGCCACACGGTGTCGACATCGGCGCCGCGGCACACGCTGTCGACGGTGAGCAGATCCATCCAGCAGTCGGGCTGAGCCAGGTCGCGCTTGCCCAGCGCCATCTCCCATACGCGCTGGTCGAGGTCGAGTCCTGCGCGCGAGGGCAGTATGAGCGGGCGGCCGTCGACACTCACCGAGTATGTAAGCTCGGCGGCGGGCTTGGCAAAGACGACCGTATTGCGGCCGTCGGGCGATGTGAGGGTCAGCTCGGGGGTGGCGGCCTGCGCCGCGTATGCGGTCATCAGCGCCAGGGCGGGGATGAGGTGTTTCATGTCGGGTCAGTTTTCAAGATTCCAGTATACTACGTAGCGGCGCCGGTGTGTGTCGTAAAGCGGCGCGATGCGCCGGCCGTCGGCGGTGCGGAAGTGCAGGCCGCCCTCGCGGGTGACGCCGGAGGGGTCGAGCGATGTGGGCAGGCCGGCGGGTATGTGGTAGTCGTAGGTGTAATAGTCGTTGCGCACGGTAGGGTCGGAAAACGGCGCGGGGGCCTGCATACCTTCCGTGCCCAGGTCGCCGGCCAGCACCACCGGGCCATATACCAGCGCGCCGCGCGCTGGGTCGTCGGGTGTGCGCTCCACGCGCAGGCTCATTGGGTAGGTGACCTCGACACGGTCGCCCGAGCGCCAGCGACGGTCGATGGAGATGTAAGACGACGGCCCGGCCTTGACGGCCACGCGGCGCCCGTTGACGCGCACCTCGGGCCGCCCGCTCCAGGCGGGATAGCGCAGCGACAGCCGCATCTTCCCGGCGGGGGCCTCGTCGATGACCAGCAGCGTGGTCTCCTCCTCGGGGAAGCGGGTGAGCTGGCGCAGGCGCAGCCCCTTGTCGCGCCAGTGCAGCTCCGAGGGGATGAATAGATTTACCAGCAGCTCGTCGCCACTGTGATAGTAGATCGACTCCGCATACTTGGCGTGGCTCTCAAAGCCGCTGCCGACGCAGCACCAGAACGAGTGCTCCGGCGTGCTGTATACCTTGTGGGCGCCGCTCAGCAGGGGCAGGAAGTAGCATACCATGCCGCTGGCCGTATCCTGCTGGGCCAGGATGTGATTGTAGAGGGCGCGCTCGTAGTAGTCGGCCACGGCAGGGTCGGCGTCGCGGCAGAAGATGTGGCGCGAGAGCTTGAGCATATTGTAGGTGCAGCAGGTCTCGCCGGTGTAGCCGTTGAGATGCCGCGACATGCGGGCCGGGTCAAAGAAATGCTCCTTCTGGCTGAGCTCGCCGGTGGCAAAGGCGTGGCGGGCGGTCATCTCGTCCCAGAAGAGGCGGCTCAGGTCGCGGCTGCGCTCCGAGCCGGTGAACTCGTAGGCGCGGGCCTCGCCGATTACCTTGGGTATGAATGTATTTGTATGCTTGGTGCCGAAGTCGGTATTGCCCTCGGCCAGCGGGTCGAGCACGTCGTTGTGGTAAAAATAGTCGGCAAGCTCGTTGAAGCGGCTGTCGCCCGTGACGGCATAGAGATTGAGCATGGCCTCGTTCATGCCGCCAAACTCATTGCGCAGCATCAGGCGGCGCGTATCCTCGTCGCGGCCGATGAGCTTGTCGTAAGCCCAGCCGCCCATCGCGGTCGCCACCTGCAGCGCCTGCTCGTTGCCCGTGTAGAGATACTGGTCGATGAGTCCGCTGAAGAGCTTGTGGAGCGTGTACCAGGGCGCCCATACGCGGCCGCCGCGCAGATTGCGGTTGATAAGCTCCTCGGGGAATGCGCTCAGATAGCCCGACGTACCCAGCGCGCGCTGCACCTCGGCAAGCCCGTCGACCAGGCTGTCGCCCTTGAGCTTGAATACGTCGGCGCCCGTGGCGGCGTACATCAGTGAGTATGCCGAGAGCAGATGGCCGGTGGTATGGCCGCGCAGGTCGCAGTCGAGCGACTCCCAGCCGCCCAGCTTGGGCACGCTCTCGTAGCCGCCCTCGAGTCCGGCATATACGCCGGCATTGTTGCGGAAGCTGTGGAGCAGCCGCCCCACGGGTATCGAGACCATCCATGCCGAGTCGCGCTCCAGATTGTCGCGCACACGCCCCGGCAGAAGGCGCACCTCGCTCAAGTCAAAGCTCTCGGCGCGACAGGGAGCTACACTCTCGACTTTCATCTTGCCGCGATGCTGGCCGGGATACACAGATTGCGCCGGCGCGATGAGCGTGGCCGACAGGGCTATGAGCAGGGGGAGGTATTTCATTTCGTCGAGTTTGTGAGTTGGTGACGGCGCAGACGACCGCTCCGGTCGCGGAGCTTGAAATTCATGCGGGGCTGGCCGGTGGCCTTGATGCCGTCATTGCCGGCGACGACGTTGAGCTTGGCCAGTGAGGAGAAGTGCACGTCGGAGCCGCGCCGCAGGGCGCTCCCGTGGCCGATGAAGAGTTCGTCGGGCCGGGCCGGGTCGGCACCCTCGGCATAGCTTACGGCAAAGAGATAGGCGTCGGTGGTCCAGCCGTCGGCGTCGATCCACGAGTTGAGGTGCATGAGCCGGCCGTCGGCAAGCTGATTGATGTAGATGTCGGTGACCTTGCCGTCGCGGGTCACGCGCAGACCTATCCAGTCCTTGCCCTCGCGGCGCTCGATGACGGGTATATCCTTGTCGACGGGCGAGTCTTTGAGGATGATGGCGGTGAGGCCCTTGACGCGGTCGGTCGAGCCGGGCAGCTTGAAGGAATAGTAGTCTTCGCTGCCCGAGAGGTCTTCGCGTGGCCCTTGTCGCACTTCCCAGGTGAGGTCTTCGGGATAGTCGTGCACAAAATTGCTGTATGCCAGGGGGCGCGGGTACAGCGGGCGTATCAGCACCGCGGCATCCCCCTCGGTCACCTCCAGGTCGTAGCCGCGCTTGACGGCCTTGCCGCCGGGATGCCAAAGCCACTCGTAGCTGCCCGGGCGGTGGCTGTGGATGTCGTCGATGACATAAATCACATCGTCGATCCACAGGAAGTGGCGGAAATTGCGGTCGAAGGCGTGCGACATGGGGCCGGTGGCGTCGGCGAGCACATACTTGATGTTGCCGCCGTCGATCAGCCCCGACACGCTGCCGGGGAGCATGGCGCCGTGGTACTGCTGGTATGCAGGCTGTCCCCCGCCGTCAAACTTCACCACATTGTGGGCGTCTGACTGGAAGAAGTAATTGCGGTACTCGGGCTTGCCGTAGGAGCAGTTGCCGGCGTCCTTGATGATGTCGACGCCCTTGTGGAAGAGGATGAGCGAGCCGGCATCGGCGTGGGAGTGATTCCAGGTCTGACCCGATTTCACGGCCAGCATGGTGGCGTCTTTGCTCCAGGAGTCGCGCATGGTGGCCCATCCGAAGTCGGGCCACAGGTGCGACGTGGGCAGGCCGGGCGTGGCGGGAGCCTTGGCTCCGCGCGGTGTGTAGAGAAATCCCATGGGGAAGTGCAGCGGAAATCCCTCGCGGTGCTGGCCGGGAGTGACCAGCCCCAGGTACCAGAGTGTGGCGGGGTCGTCGACACCCATGGCGCGGGCGAGCAGCATCGAGCTCTCGCCGGTGACATTTTTGTGGGAGTCGCCGAAGTTGATGCTGTACAGTATGCCCGTGCGGGGATAGGCCACATGGCTGAAAAAAGCCGGCAGCCGGTCCATCTGCGGTATGTCGGGCAGTCGCTCGCCGGGATGGGAGTTGAGCCAGGCAAGCCGCAGCAGCAGGGCCTCGGTGATGCCGAAGGAAGCGTAGTTGATGCTCTCGTACATGCCGCCGGTGCGGTCAAATGTGCGCGGCTTATGCTGGATGACATCGCCTGCGAAGTCAAACCACTCAGGCAGCGCATCGACAGCCTCGCGTGCCAGGCGGCCGGCCTCGGGCACCTCGTCGGATATGGCCAGGCCCAGCAGCGCGCCCATGCCCGCGCAGGATGTCCACCAGTTGTGCCCCATCGAGTTGAGCGAGTGTATGCGCTTGGTATCGTCTATCCAGTCGCCCAGGAGCGGCTCGACGGCCAGGCGGTACAGTCCCCCGGCGATATGGCGGCGGTCGGCCGGGCTGAGGCGGTCATACACGGCGTCGTATGCCACGGCGAGCTGGAAAGCGCGGTGGGCCATCTGAAGCTCAGAGCGCCAGGCCGGGCGGCGGGCCAGCATCTCGCGGTCGCCCCACGACTTTACGTCGGCAGTCTTGAGCAGCACCTCGCGTACCTTGTCGGCATAGCGGGTATCGCCCGTCATCTGCCAGGCCAGGGCGGGGTACTCGAGGCGTCGCACGTCGCCCTTGGTGAGCTGGGCGTCGGCCTCGGCGAGGATTTTCTGCCAGGCCGAGGCCATGGCGGTGTCGGTCTTCAGGGCGCGCGAGGCGGCCTCCACCCGCGCGGGGGTGAAGAGAAGCGAGGGATGCTTGATGGCGCCGGCCGGCGCGGCGGCCAGCAGGGCGATGAGTATGGGGAGCAGGTGTTTCATCGGAATATTACGTTGTCGACGTGATTGCCTATGAATATGCGGGCCATGTCGCCCGTCTTGTACCACTTGGGCTTGCCGGGCATGTCGTCGGAGATGCGGCGGCCGTTGATGGTGAGATTTTCAAATGTGACGTCGGCCACACGGCGGTCGCCGTCGTATCCCTCGATTATCGAGAGCTCGTCGCCGCTGCCGTCGTAGGTGACGTCTTTGAAGAGTATGCCGCTTATCGAGCGGCCCGGAGCGGCGCAGTATTTGGAGTTTTGGAAGATGCGTATGTCAAAGAGACGGCCGCGGCGGAAGTCCTCGACGCGTATGTCGTCAAATGTGATGTCGCGCACCACATTGTTGTCGCTGCAGTCGATGGCCATGCAGCCCTGGTAGTCGAGCTGGCGCTCCTGGCAGTCGAGTATGTCGATGTCGCGGTAGAGCACATCGCATATGGTGTCGGAGGGCGCGTCGACACCCACCTCTGTGGCGGCGCCGTGGAGACCGATCATGATGGGATGGGCCACATCGGCCCACAGTGTCGAGCGGGTCATGGTGATATTGCGGCAGCCCCCGCGGAATCCCTTGCGGGTGGCGTAGACGGTGGTGCAGTCGTCGCTTGTGCGGCAGAATACACGGTCGTAGCTCACGTTGTCGGAGGCAAATACGTTCATGCCGTCGCCCCAGCCGTATGAGCTGATGGCCTTGACATTGGTGATGCGCACAGAGTCGCTGCCGCCGGTGGGTATCTGTGTGACGATGATGCCGTCGGCCGATACGCGGCGCGAGCAGGCTATGTATACGCCCTCGCCGCGTCCCCGCGGGTGTACCTCGCCGCGGCCGCAGATGCGCACGTCGCTCACGCTGTCGGCCCGCAGCGTGCCCACCACGCGGGCGCCGCCGTCGATGTATACCGTGTGGCCCGAGGGTATTTGCATCACCCCGCCCTCAAGTTCATGGAGCCCGGGGCCGAAGTAGATGAGCCGCGAGCCGCGGCGGCCGGCGCGCCTGATGTCGCGTGCCGAGGGGCGCAGCGAGTCGAGCGGATTGGCAAAGAGATGGAGATTGTGAAATATGTCGCCGCCCACCTCCACCGACAGGTTGGCCGGGGCGTCGAGCGAGAAGGTGAGAGTGTCGCCGCTCACCGTCGGCGTGATATGGCGGGAGAGTGGACGCACACGCGCGCTGTCGACAGCGCCGCGGCGGTGTATCACACGCACGTCTACCTGCCCGTCGAAGTCGAAGTATGCCATCGAGGCGGTCTCGACACAGTGGCGGGTGCCTCGCACCTCGTCGACTTTGACGGGATATACGTCGAGGGGCTGCCAGGCCGTGTCGCCCTGCCGTACTTCGACCGCGAAGTCGTCGGCAAAGGTGTCGACGCCCGGCCCGGCGGGGTAGGTCACGACGGTGGCGCCGGCAGTAGCGGCGGTAAATAAGGCGATTGAGGATAGTATCGTGCGCATGAGGCGGATGTTGATTATCATAGGGATTGTGAAAAGGCGGAGAACCCGCGGGACGGGCTCTCCGCCGGGTGATTACTTTTTAGGACGGTAGTGCATGAGGGTGGAGAAACCCACTTGGTCGAAGCCGCCGGAGTCGCCGCCGTAGTGGCCGCCGCCGCCGTCGGGACGGAAGTGGTCGGCCATCTCGCATACATACTTGCCGGTGATGTCGTGGGTATTGCAGTATCCGGCCCAGATGTCCCAGCCCGGACGCTCGCTGCCACGCTTGTCGCCGGATATTGCGGTCATGGTGCCGCCGTTGTACGTGTAGGTGGTGAAGGGCAGCGACGAGCTGTCGTATACAAACGAGGCGTCGGTAAGGGTACCCACATCGTAGCCGGTGCCGACCTCGGGGCGTACCAGATTGTACTTGGCCACATACTGGGCAAAGGCGATGGCGCGGCCGCCGTTGAGGCTGAAGAGGTCTTCGCCGAGACTCATAGCCATCTGGCAGAATGCACCTACCATGGCGGCGCAGAGGGTGTTGTGGCCCTGGTCGCGGCCCGATTCGTTGCCCTGGGCGAGCTTCTCGGCCGAGTCGGGATCGTCGTACATGGCGATGATGCCCTTGCGGTTGAGGCAGCCGGGGCCGTCGCCCTGCTTGAAGTGCAGGATGGCCTCGTTGATCATATCCTGGTCGTCGGCCAGGATGCCCATCGAGAGCATGGCGGTCATCGACGCCAGGTCCCAGTTCATCCACCAGTGGTCGGTGTTGTTCATCTGCAGGAAGCGCGAGCAGAAGGGGTAGAAGTATGTGGTGAGCCAGTCTACGACCTCGCCGAAGGACTCCTTGTTTTCCCAGCCCTGGTAGTCGCGCAGGAGCTCGGCGGCATTGGCGGCCTGGTGTATCTGAAACATGATGAGGTACTCGTTGGAGTCAATCACATCGTCTTTCCACTTGGGACCGCGGCCCAGCAGGATGCCCTTGTTGACGCGGGCCCAGTCGACCAGGATGTTGACGGCGCAGTCGGCAGCGGCGGCGTCGCCCTCGAGCTGCCAGAGCAGAGCCAGCTGGTAGGCAGCGGCGCAGTCGCGGAAAAATTGGGTGTAATTGTTGTGAATGCCCGGGTAGAACTCATCGCGCAGGCCGGCGTCGTCCCAGCGGCCGCCGCCGTCGCCCCAGTTGTCTTTGTCGAGGCGGGCGAGATACTTCACGGGGCTGGCCTTGCGGTCGGAATTGGAGTATCCGCTGGTCTTGAGCTTGGTGTAAGCCTCGCTCCAGGGCGACTGTCCCAGGTGGGCCTTGGTGTATGCAATGTCGTCGGCCGTGTGGAGCATACAGGGGTGCTTGATGGTGTACACCTGCGGGTCGTAAGTCGGGGCGGGTATCTCCCAGGAGTCGATATCGGTGGTGCCGTCCTCTATCTCGGAGCATGCGGTGCATGCTCCGATGATAGCGGTGGCCGACATTATGATAGAAAGAAATCGTTTCATTTTGATTTATGTCGGTATTGGATGGTTGGGTGGATTATTTGCCGGCGGCGACTTCGTCGCGGGCATACTGCTCGGCCTCGGCCTTGGTCTTGAAGGTGCGTATCCAGTAGACGTCGTAGTAGCCCGCGGCAGGGTCTACGGCCGAGTAGGGGATGTCGGCGATCTTGAATTGGAAGAGCGAGAAAGACAGCTCCTGGGCCTCCTTGTAGTTGGGACACGAGGGCAGGTCGTAGATGAGCACCGAGGTGCCGTCGCCCAGGTCGATACCGTTTTTGGGATTGTGGTCGCTGGCGTTGCCGTAGGGAGCGGCCTTGGCGTCGAGTTTGGAGTTCATGCTGGAGATGCGGGTCATGCGCATTGCCAGGTAGGGATACTGCTTGAGCAGGATGAGCAGCGGATTGTTGTCGTTGCAGTCATACTTGATGTCGCCGCGCCACTTGCCGCTCTCGCCGGGATTCTTCATGTGCAGGCGCCATACATGGTCGCCGCGCTCGTCGCTGTCGATATGCTTGTCGTAGCTTGACACCATCCAGCCTTGCCACTGGTTTGAGGCGTCCCAGATGTAGAGACCGGGCTCGACGGTGACGGGGATGGTGACAGTGAATCCGCTCTCGACACACTTGGCGGTGACGTTGGCCGTGCCGAAGCCGCGGGGGCTTACGACGCCGCGCTTGACGGCTACCACGCTCTCGTCGTCGCTCGACCACTCTACCGAGCCTACGGTGGCGTCGGCCGGGTACATGGTATAGTCGAGCTCTACGGAGCCCATGGTGATGCAGAGAGGCTCGGGTGCGGTGACCTCGACCTTCTCGGCGCCGATGAGGCGGTCGATGTGGAGGCGGTACTCGCCGCGCACGCCGCTGCCGTCGGTCGACATGGCGTATACGCTGACATCGCCCATGGCCACGCAGGTGAGCATGCCGGTCTTGTCGATGGTGGCGATTTCGGGGTCGGAGGTCATCCAGTCGATGCGGTCGTATGTGTGGTCGGCGGGAAGTATCTCGGCCTCAAACTGCAGCATGTCGGTCACATAGTAGCGGCCCTCGGCATCGGGCTCGGTGGTGCAGGTCACGCTGATGGATGTGGCCTTGATGATCTCGGGTATTACCTCGACGACCACGGCGGCCTCGGCCTCAAATACCTTGAAGCCGATCTTGGAGCGGCCGGTGATGATGGCGCGGCCTACCTTGAGGGCGTGGATGGTGCCGCTCTCGTCGACACTGGCCACGTCGGGAGCCGACGATGTGAAGACCACGGTCTTGTCGGTGGCGTCTTCGGGCAGTACCGAGTACACCAGGGTGGAGTCCATGCCGACAGCCAGGGGCAGAGTCTCGGTCACATCAAATGTGATGTCCTCCACCAGATACGCCTGGTCGGCGTCGATGGTGAGCTGCTTGTCGTCGTCGCAGGCGGCGAGGGTGCCGGCCACGGCGGCTGCGGTGAGCAGCGCAAGTGATATATGCTTGATGTTTTTCATTGCTTATACTTGTCTGGATGGTTTACCAGCCGGGGTTCTGGCCCAGGTTGGGGTTGAGCTGGAGCTGCGAGGAGGGCAGGGGGAAGAGGTAGTGCTTCTGCTCAAACTGGCGGTTGCCCTCCACCAGTACGCGGCCGTCTTTGTCGAGCGGACCGGGGCTGGCCCACTTGGTCTCCCACTCGCCGGTCCATACGATGCCGGTGATATCCTTGGGCATCTCTATCTCGGCGGTCTTCCAGCGGCGGAGGTCGTCGAGGCGGAAGCCCTCCTGGAAGAGCTCGATGGAGCGCTCGCGGCGGATTTCCTCGCGGATGTCGAGGCCGTGCTGGGCGGCAAAGGCATTGGTCAGAGCGGGCATGTCTTTGTTGACGCGCCGGCGGGTGAGGTTGAGCGAGATGTTGAGGTCGTCGTCGCTGATCTTGCCGCCGTCGCGCTCGTATACGGCCTCGGCGTAGTTGAGGAGCACCTCGGCGTAGCGCAGCACGGGCCAGTCAAACGACTGGGTCTCGTCGACACACTTGCGCTCGACCGACCACTTCTGGGGGTAGTAGCCCGTGCCGCCGGAGGGCACGTTGTTGCGGCGTGCGGCGGCTGCTATCTCCTCGTCGCTGTCGCTCCAGTCGATGCGGCTCTTCTCGTTGTTCCAGAAGTTGTCGCCGGGCTGGCAGAGGGTGTAGCGCATGCGGTGGTCGCGGTTTTGCCACTCGCTCACCATGCGGTCGCGGCCCTTGAATACGCCCGACTTGTCGATGGGCAGGCCGTCCTGGCACAGGTAGAGGTCGGCCAGGTGCGACGATACATACGATGCGTTGAAAAATACCTCCTTGGATACGTTGCGCTTGCCGGGCTTGAGCACGGGGTCAAAGCAGCGCTTGATGATGTACTCCTTGTTGTCGGCCTTGGTGAGGCCGGCGCCGTTGCAGGTCTCGTTTTCGAGGATAAACATGTACTTCTGCGATGCGTCGCCCAGGGTGGCGTTGTAGAAGAGCTGGAATTTACCGCCGTCCATCACCTTCTTGGCGGCCTCGGCAGCCTCGGAGCAGAATTTGCGGCCTGCCTCGGTATTGCCCTTGTGGTAAATCTGCCAGGTGCCCTCGAAGAGAGCCACGCGGCTGAGCATACCCCAGGCGCCCTCGCTGCCCACGCGGCCCTCGGCCACATCGGCGGTGGGGAGGAGCAGCCCGGCGGCCTTCCTGAGGTCTTCGATGATAAACTCGGCCACTTTGGCACGGTCGTCGCGCTTGGCGTTCATGCGGGGATCGTCGGTGTCGATGGGGACGTCGACGATGATGGCGTCGCCAAACTTGTAGAGCAGCGTCATATAGGAGTATGCGCGGAAGAAGTATGCCTCGCCCAGGGGCTGGCGTATGTCGTCCTGGGCGCCGTATCCGGCGGCGTTCTGTATGAGCAGGTTGCAGCGGCGGATATGGTCGTATGAGCCGGTGTAGTCGCCGTCGCTCTCGGGCACGGTGTGGCGGCCGGCGCTGATGTCGTCGCGCGAGTTTTTGTCGCGCAGGAAGTCGCTGTGACGGTCGCAGTGGAAGTTGTCGGCGTAGATCATGCCGTAGTTGGGCAGCCAGTCGTAAAACTTGTTGGCGAAGTTTTGGAAGTCGGCCGGCTGTCCCCACAGGTCGCTGCTGGCCAGGGAGTCCTTGGGCGACAGGTCGAGGCACGAGGTGGTGGCGCTTACGGCCAGCGCACCGATTGCCAGGAGTTTGTATATGCTTTTCATATTGAGTGATTCGTAGGGATTAGAAGGTTACGTTGGCGCCCACAGTCCATGTGCGCAGGAAGGGGTAGCGGGCCTTGTCGCTGATTTTGCGCGATGCCTCGGGGTCCCAGTTGTCGTTGATGCGGCTCCACTCCCAGAGGTCGGTGCCGGTGACGTACACACGCACGTTGGAGAGCACTTTCTGGCGCTTCATGATATTCTCGGGGATGGTGTAGCCGAAGGTGAGGTTTTTCAGGCGCAGGTAGGAGCCGTCTTGTACCGACCACGACGAGCACTGGTAATTGTAGTTGTTGATGTTTTTGGTATTGGTGAGCGAGGGGTAGCGGCCGTCGGGATTCTCGGGGCTCCATACGTTGCCCACAAACATGTCAGACGAGTTTTTCCAGGTCACGCTCATGGGGATGCGCCAGGGGTCGGGGTCGTTGCCCTCGGTGCGCCAGATGGTGCGCTTGGCCGCGCCCTGGAATACCACGCTGATGTCGAAGCCGCGCCACTCTGCGCCGGCATTGAACGAGAATTGTATCTTGGGGTCGTCGGTGCCGAGGTACACGAGGTCTTGCTCGTCGATCTTGCCGTCTTTGTTGACGTCTTCAAACATATTGTCGCCCAGGCGTACCTCGCTCAGCGCGCCGCCCAGCGCGCCGGCATATGTCTTGCCGTAGCGGGCCACGTACTTCTCAAGCTGCTCCTTTGTCTGGATTTTGCCGGTGTAGCGCAGGCCCCATACGGAGTTGAGGGGATAGCCCTCCTGGTCGGAGCGCACGCCTGCGCCGATGGCGCCGGAGCCGCCGTTGTCTTTAAGACGGTTTTCGACGTTGGTAAAGGTACCGCCCACGTGGTATGTCACCTCGCCGATGCGGTCGCGCCAGTTGATCTGGCCTTCCCAGCCCCATGCCTTGAATTTACCGGCGTTGGCCGTAGGAGCCTTGTCGCCGAGGATGCCGGGGTAGAGCACGTCGATGAGCATGTTGCCGGTGTACTTGTAGAAGCCTTCGACGGTACCGGTCAGGCGCGAGTTGAAAAATCCGAAGTCGAGGGCGACGTTGTAGTTGTGCACGCGCTCCCAGGTGCGGTCGGTGCTGACGAGCTTGCCGTTGGTATCAATGTTGCTCACGAGGCTGCCGCCGATGAGGTTGCCGCCCGTGCTGTGGAATACATAGAGCATCTCACCCGAGTAGCGGTCGATGCCGCTCTGGTTGCCGACGTTGCCGTAAGAGAGGCGCAGCTTGAGCTCGTTGACCCAGGGACGGGCGGCCTGCATGAAGCTCTCCTCGGTGATGCGCCAGCCCAGCGAGCCGCCCCAGAAGAAGGCCCAGCGGTTGGCGGCCTGGAATTTGGAGCTGCCGTCGTAACGGAACTGTCCCTCGACCATGTAGCGGCTGTTGAAGGCGTAGTTGGCGCGGCCATACCACGACATCATGGCCTCTTCCCAGCTCTCGGCCTTGCTGAGCGATGTCTCGCCCATGCCGTTGGGCACGTCCAGGGAGGGCTGTATGTTGAGGGTCTTCACGCCGGTGGCCTGGTATTGCTTCATGTTGTACTGCACGCCGGCCATGAGGCTGAGGTCGTGCACGCGGTTGAAGGTGCGCGCCCAGTTGAGGTAGCCCTGCACTGAGTAGAAGTCGGTGGCAGAGGTGGTCTTCTCGTAGTAATTGTCCTTGGCCAGGGGGAAGGTGAAGTTGACCTCCTTGCCGTTGTAGAGATAGAAGTCGGCCGACTCGCTCTTCTTGTCGCGGATGGCCTCGGAGTGGTTGTAGCCGAGCACGGCGTTGGCGGTAAGGCCGGGGATGATTTCGTAGCGTAGTGTCTCGCTGATGTTTACAGCGTTGACTTTCAATTTATTATCCCCCCCTAATTCTGCTACCCAGTTGGGTGCCTTCCAGTTGGAACCCCAGCTGAAGGGCTTGCCGTCGATGGTCGAGGTGGGGAAGCCGGGCTGGGCATTGTTGGTCTGCAGGGCTGCGCCGACCTGTGTGGGCGATACCTGGTCCTGGCGGTTGTAGCCGATCACGCTCTGCAGGGTCAGGTTTTTGGCCAGCTGCATGGAGTTGTTGAGGCGCAGGTTGATACGCTGGTTGTTGTTGTTGCCCCACTTGAGGTTGGAGTCGTCGTACATATATCCCAGCGAGAAGCGGAAAGTATTTTTGTCGGTACCGCCGCTTACGCTCAGCTCGTGCTGTGTGCTCCAGCTGTCGCCCCACATCACGTCTTGCCAGTCGGTGTCAAAAAACACCATCTCGCGCACGTCGCCAAAGCCGAGCGGGTCGCCGGCAATCCACTGGTTGGTGTAGGTCTTGGCCATGGTGGCATACTGCATCCAGGTGTCGCTCTCGAGGCGGTAGCCGTCGTTGGTGCGCGCCTCCAGGATGGCGTCGGCCCAGTCGAGCAGACCGAGGCCCTTGGCTTGCAGGCCGATATGCTTGTAAGTGTATGAGCCGCTGTAGTCGACCTTCACGCGGCCTGCGGCGGCCTGCTTGGTGGTGACGAGCACTACACCGCCGGCGGCCTTGGCACCGTAGATCGATGCGGCGGCGTCTTTGAGGAAGTTCATGCTCTCGATGTCGGCGGGGTTGATGAGGCGCAGGTCATTGACGCTCTCATACTCCACACCGTCGATGATCACGAGCGGCTCGGCGGCGTTTTTCGACACGGCGCCGCGCAGGCTCATGCCCCACGACTCATCGCCGGGCGCCGACGAGTTGCGGGTGATGATCACGCCGGGTACCTGACCCTGCAGGGCCTGCACCGGGCTGGCAAGGCTGCCCTTGCCCTCCATGGCTTTGGAGTCGACCACGGCGACCGAGCCGGTCATGGTGGCTTTCTTCTGCACACCGTAGCCCACCACGACCACCTCGTCGAGCAGCTGCGAGTCTTCCTCAAGCGTGATGGCGAGGTGGGAGCCGTCGACTTTCACCTCACGGGTCTTGAATCCCACGTAGCTTATGAGCAGGGTGGAGCCCTGGGCTGCGCGGATACTGAAGTTGCCGTCGATGTCGGTGGTGGCGTTGGCCTCTCCGCCCTTCACCACCACACTGGCTCCGATGAGGGGCTCGCCGGTGGCGTCGACGATAGTACCTGTCACTGCCGATACGGCCGAGGCTTGCGCGGCCGGCACGGGCACGGCATACACCTCGTGCGGAGCGGCCAGCAGGCAGGCTGCCACGAGCCCGGCTGCCACGACTCCGCGACTGGGTATCATACTGAGTTTAATACACATGTTTTAGATGATATGATTGGATTTGGTATAAGACTTATAGGATAATTGTCATCAGGCGATGCTGCTCAGGTATGTGCGCACATCCTTGCGCCCGAGGCGCAGGTGGTTTTCGACGGTGCGCACCGACAGGCTCAGCTCGCTGCTGATGTCGGCCACACACATATCGTCGTATCTGCTCATTATATATATAGTGCGCCGCATCGGGGGCAGGCACTCGACCCGCATCTGCTCCAGGCAGGCTATCTCGCCGGCGTAGATTGACGATTCCATGCTCTCGTCGGCGGCATCGTCGTAGAAGTCGTATGCCATCTCGTCGTGCAAGGCCTTGGCGGCGTAGAGCCGGCGCAGGTAGTCGTTGATGAGATTGCGGGCGATGGTATACAGATAGGGCAGCAGGGTGTCGGCCTGCAGGGCGCGCTCCGATGTGAGCACACGCACCCATATGTCCTGGGCGAGATTCTCGGCGTCCCACTCATTGTTTACTCGGGTCTGGATGTAGCGGAGCAGGCGGTCGTGGTAGGCGGTATATGCCGCCTCGACACTGTAGCCGGCCTGCGGCTGGGCTTCCATGGTATGCACTTTGTTTCGGTTTAAGGTTTGTGTCTGTATCGGTCAGCCGCCTCGACGGGGCGGTCGGTCACGATGCAAAATTATATCCCAAAACAGGGCGTGTCAACCCTTTCATCCCTGTAATATGTATCCTTTCATTTTATTAGACTTATTGAGTATAATGCACTGAATCACTATTGCTTAAGAATATGATACTCGATGTATCATAATTTTTTGATACTACGATTGTCGCTTGAGGTACTCGGCCGGAGTGATGCCGGTGGCTGCCTTGAAGTGGCGGAAGAAGCTCGCCCGCGACGAGAAGCCGCACATCTGTGCCATCGCCGAGAGTGTGTATCGAGAGGTGTCGACCCGGGCGGCGACGGCCTTGAACTCGGCCACGCGGTACTCGTTGATGTAGTCGTAGTACGATCGCTCGAGGTACTGATTGAAAAAGTACGACATGTCGTGGGCCGTGACGCCTATCATCTGGGCCAGCGCCGAAATCTTCAGATTGGGGTCGGTGAATGGCCGGCGGTCGGCCATCACCCGCTCCAGGGCTTTGCGTATGCGTTGACACTCCTCGGCGGTGAGGCGGGTGGTCTTGTACATATTCTGTTTCTTGAGCTCGAGGGCGGCCTGCTCCTGCTCGCGGTGGCGGCGGAGCTCGTCGCTCTTGCGGCGGTGCTTGAGCCACAGCATCACGGCTATGCCTGCGGCCACCAGGGCCAGCGCAAACAGTATCCACATGAGCCAGTTGACGCGGTCGTCGACGCGCATCTCCAGCGCCACGCCACTGTCGACGGCTCCGGGAGAGCGCAGATGCAGGGCATAGCGTCCCGGCTCGAGCCCGTAGTATGTGACTTTGCCGCGGCCCTGTATCAGTTGCCAGTCGTCGTCGTAGCCGTCGAGGCGGCACTCGGCCAGCAGGTCGGCGGGGTCGGCGTAGCTGAAGTCGGAAAAGTAGACGGTGAGATTGTTTTCGTCCTCATCGAGGGTGATGGCGCGGTCGGCGCTGATGCGCGAGGCCACGCTGCGGCCGTTGATTTCCACGTCGGTCACGGCAAATGAGGCCGGGCGGCGGTGCTGCTCGGCGATGCGTCGGCGGTCGATGCGCACCAGGCCGTCGCTGTTGCCCAGCCATATGTCGCCGCGGCTGTCGACGGCCGGCTGGCAGAGGGTAAATATGGTGCCGGGCAGTCCGTCGGCCTTATTATATATATGTATCTGAGAGTCGCTCTCGTAGCGCAGCAGGCCCTTGTCGGTGCCGACCCACAGCGAGCCCTCGGCATCCTCGACGGCAAAGGTGGCCATGGTGGCGTTGCCGGCACCGAAGCTCATGCGGCTGAAGTCGGTGAGGCTGAGGTCGGAGCGGAGCATGCGGCCGCGGTCGGGCAGGAAGTAGAGGCGGTGGTCGGAGTCTTCGTACACACAGCGTATCTTGTCGCGGTTGACAAAGCCGGCCGGAAATCCGTCGGTCGACAGTTTGCCGTCGCGCAGCACGGCCATGCCGCTCTCGGTGCATATCCATCCGCGGTCGCGGCTGTCAAAAAACACCTCGTAGACATTGCCGGCAGGCAGCGGCGACGACTCAGATGTGTAGCGGGCGGCGACTTTGCCGGCGCTGAGCCGCAGCAGCCCGGCCGATGTGCCGGCCCACATGTCGCCGTGGCGGTCGACGGTGAGGGCAAAGACGGTGCGGCCCGATAGTATGTCGCGCGCAAGGGCGCTCTCGCCCACGGTGAGCGTCGCGGGGTCGAGCTCGTGGAGGCCGCCGCCGTATGTGCCTATCCAGTATCGCCCGGCCCACCATCGTATGGCGAAGATGAGATTGGACTGTATCTGCGGCACACTGAAGTGGCGGGTGACGCCTGTGCGGTCGTTGATATAGAAAAGTCCCTCGCGGGTGCCGATGAGGCGCTCGTCGCCGCGGATACACAGCGAGCGCACCGTCACGGTCGATGGCTCGTTCCACAGCCCGTCGGGCATACGGTATGTATGGAAGAGATCGTCGACATATGGGGTGTAGTCGGCGCCGCCCTGGTAGTATCCCACCCAGAGCAGCCCGCGGTCGTCGGCCAGCAGGGAGTATACAGAGCCGGAGCGCAGACGGCCGGCCCGCGCGCACTGCGATACCGCTCCCGAGGCTGTGTCGCAGGTAAACACACCCTCGCCGTCGGTGGCTATGTACAGAGTGTCGCCGCGCAGGTCGATATCGCTCGCCAGGTCGTTGCCGGCGTGTATCACGGAGCCAAACGAGCGTGTGGCCGTGTCAAACGTGATCACTCCCGAGCCCAGGGTGGCGATGTACAGGCGGTCGCCGCGGCGCTCTATGTCGGTGCAGTGCGACGACGGGAAGGGGAAGCGGAAGGCCTCGGTGGTACCCCCGGCCGGGTCGAGGCGGTAGAGAGCCGTGGCGGTGGTGACCCACAGGCGGCCTGCCGCGTCGATGGCGATGGCCGAGAGGTCGTTTTCCTTGGAGAGTATGTCTGACTGGATCAGCTCGCGTCGCAGGCGGCCGTCGGCGGTGTCGTAGATATACAGGCCGTGGGCTGTGGCCAGGTAGAGGCGCCGGCCGGGGTCGGCGCAGATGTCGTTGACGGTAAATGTAATCTCGGTGGCAAGGATATGCTCGGGGCTGTCGGCGCCGGGGGCGAGCCGCAGCAGGCCGCTGCGGTTGCCTGCGTATACGGTGCCGTCGGGGGTGGAGGCTATGCAGTTGATGCGCTTGAGCAGAGGGTCGTCGCCGGGTATGGAGTATGAGCGCACGGTGTTGCCGTCAAAGCGGTCGAGAGTCGAGCCGGTGCCGAGCCATATGTAGCCGCTGTAGTCTTTGCAGATGGCATTGACGAGCAGGTCGCCCAGTCCGTCGCTGCCTGTGATGGAGCGTGTGGCCGCAGACGCATTGACCGCTGCGAAAGTGATAATCAAGGTCAGGAGTCTGCGGATGTTGTAAGTCGTGTATTTCAATTGCGTATCGGTATCGGATTTAAGGAGAGCACTGAGCTGTATCTTAAATGCAAATTTACAGCGCGGCTAAAGAATATTTAGCTGAACGAATCTTAAAAAATCATAAAAAGACAGGCCCGCCTGATGGAGGTCGGGCCTGTCTTTCAGCTTTTGACAGTGTGTGTGTCGGTATCAGCGCACGACGATCTTGCGGCCGCCGGCGATGTACATGCCGGGAGCGAGGCCCTCGGCGGCAGCCTCGGCTGCCACACCGGCCTTGACGCGGATGCCCTGCATATTGTATACGTCGACAGTGGTGTCGGCATCGGCGGCGATGCCGGCGATGCCGTCGACTACCTTCTCGGCCAGCACGAGATTGCCCTCGGCAGCTGCGAGTACCCAGCCCTCGAGGTCGATGGTAAACTTGGATGCGTCCTCGCAGCCGTATACGATGATGTCGCCCTTGGCGGGTACCTCGACGGGCAGCGACAGTGCGATGGGAGCCTCGTTGGTCAGGGCGCCGTCGACGCTGATTTTTGCGTCGCCGTTGGCCTTGGTGATGCTGAAGTTGGTGTTGCCTTTGAGGACAATCTTACCGTTGAGGTTCACGCCGTTGGGAGCGGTGACAGTCTCGCCGGTGGTGTTGTCGAGCAGCAAGGTGCGGTTGCCTTCCTTCACGCTGAATACGTAGGTGGTGGCGTTGCAGTTGATGATTTTGCAGTTGACAAATGCGAGTGTGGCATTGTTCTGGTTGGCCTCAAACTCGTTGGCAAACTTCTCGTTTTTGTCGGCGCAGTCGAGAGTGATGCCCTCAAAGGTGAGGTCGGAGTTGTTGCTGACAAAGAGTTTGTTGGCAAAATTCTTGGTGAGCACGATGTCCTCGGCAGCGGCCTTGATGGTGATGGGGAATTTCTGAGCGCCCATGCGGTCGGCCACGGTGGTGCTCTCCAGGAGGGTGAGCACTACGGGCGAGCCGTCTTCATTGGCCACGGCGGCAGCGAGAGCTGCGTCGACAGAGGTGTAGCTCGCGCCGGTCGACTCGTTCTTTATCACGGGCTTGCTGTAAGCCATCACGAGGTTGCCGTCCTTAGCCTCGAGCACATAGCCCTCGGGAGCGTCGACAAGAGCGAAGAGCGAGGGGTCGGAGCCGCCTTTCACCACGGTGTAGCCCACGGTAAACTTGTCGGCGGGGAGCTTGATGCTCACCTTGCCCGAGAGATTCTCGCCCTGCATGATGCTGAAACCTTTCTCGATAAAGATGGTATAGTCGGCGGTACCGGCTACGGTAAATTTGTTGTTCTCACCTACGTAGAATGTGCCGCTGCCTTCGGGAGCGGAGCAGTTGACAGCCTTTACGTTGGTAAGGGTCACGGGTGCCTTTACCTGCACGGCCTTGAAGGTGGCGTTGGCAAAGGTGCAGTCTTTGATGGCGGTCACGCAGCCGTTCTTTGCCTCGATGAATGCCTGTTTGGTGCCTTCGACCGACGAGCCGTCGAAGGTGAGATTTTCAAAATTGACCTGCCCTTTGTCGCAGAGAAAAAACATGTTGTTGATGTTGCCCTCGCCGCGGATGAGCTTGACATTGCCCTCGCCCTTGATGGTGAGCTGCTTGCTTACCAAGTCGATACGCTTGCCTGCGAAAGTCTGGTCGGCTTTGACGGTGATGACGTCGCCCTCGGCAGCGGCTGCGACGGCTGCGGCGATGTCGTCGTAGCCGGTGGTGCCGATAAATACGGTCTGCTGCGCCGACAGAGTCATGGCTCCGGCGAGCAGTACGCTCAGCATGGTGTAGAATTTCTTCATGGTGGTTTAGTTAGTTTTTTGGGTTTCTTTGCTGATAAATACGCGTGTGCGTCCCCGGCCACTCAACCGCTGCGTAAAAAAATGCAGGCGGAGCCTCGCTTTTGAAGTGAGGCTCCGCCCGGATGCGGTCGCTCGTGGCGGCAATCAGCGCACGACGATGCGGCGTGCCGACGAGCCGCGGCGCTCGATGTAGATGCCGGGGCGCATGTCGGTGCCGGTCACTTCGATGCCGCGCAGGTCGTAGTAGCGCGCGGGAGCGGCGGCGTCGACAGCGGCGTCGGTGATGCCGGTGAGCTCGGGATTGTCGTAGACATACATGGTGCGGGCGCCGGTACGCTCGCCCTTTGTGAGCTGCAGGTCGATGGTGCCGGCGGCGGGAAGGGCGATGCCGGCGGCATGGTCGTAGTCGCTCCACGCGGGGGCATCGCCCTCGGCGACGACAGCCACATAGGGGGTGAAGCGGTAGCGGAGCGATGTGCCCTCGGCGAGGTCAAACCGGATGATGCCCACCTTGCCTGCGGGCACGATGATGATGTCGGAGCCGGGCTGATGCAGATAGCAGCCCTCGCTCTCTACAGCGGGATCGCCGATGGTGAGCGGAGCGGGCGCGGCCACCAGGTTGCCGCCCTCGGCTGCGAGAGTCCAGTCTTCGGTATCGGCCAGCGTGAAGCGCGCGGCGTCGTCGCAGTCCTTTACGAGCACGGTGCCTGTGGCGAGGGTGAGCGCGGTGGGGATGATGGCGATGGGCCCGGCATTGGTGAGCTCGCCGGCAGCGGTGATGGTGGCGCCGGCATTGGCCACATTGATGCTGAAGCCGGTGTTGCCGCTCAGGCGCAGGCGACCGTTAAGGTCGATGACCGGCGCGGTGCAGTTTTCAGCGGTCACTCCGTCGAGCACGAGTGTACGGGCCCCTTCCTTTACCTTGAATAAACCTGCGGCGGCAGCGCTGTTGGTAATCTTGACGCCGCGCATGGTGAGGGTGCGCATGCTCACCTCGAAGTCGCCGTCGCGGGTGCTGCCGTTGCAATCGAGGGTGAGATTCTCAAAAGTGAGGTTTTGATTGTTGCTGACAAATATCTTATTGTTGAATTTCTTGGTGAGTGTCACCTCGGGCTTGATGCCGCGGAAAGTGATGTCGAAATTCTTTCCGTCGGCGACATCTCCGATGCGGTCGGTCACATCGGCGTTGTCGAGTACCGAGAATGTGACAGCCTCGTCGGAAATGCCCTTTACGGCAGTGTATGCGTCCATCACGGTGCGGTAGTTTACGCCGGAGTTTTCGTTTTTGATGACATACCTTACCACCGTGAGCTGCGAGTTGATGATTTCGAAGGCGTAATTGTCGCCGGGCGCGCCAGCCAGGGTATATACCCCCTCGGCCGGCACCGACTGGCACACGACGCGGCCGTCGTTGTACTTGTCTTGAGGCAGCTTGATGGCTACGCGGCCCGTGAGGCTCTCGCCCTGATAGAATTTGTAGGTATTCTCGAGATACATGTCGTAGTCGGCATTGCCCGAGATGGTGAGCTTGTCGCCGGCGCCTACAAGGATTGTGGCGGTCTTGTCGTCGGACGTGCTGCCCGAGGCTGTGATGTCGGCGAGAGTGGCTGTGGTCTTGATCTGCACGCCCTTGTTGACGGAGTTGAGGAGGTCGCATCCCTGCATGTGGAGGATGGAGCCGTCATTAGCCTCAATCATGGCCTTGTCGACGTGATTGTTGTCGAAGACGAGATTTTCAAAGGTGATGTCGCCGCCGTTGAGCAGGAAGAGCAGGTTTTTGTTTTTGCTGTCGCGGGTGAGCTTGACTTTGGTGTCGCCCTCGCCTTTGATGGTGATGGCGCGGGAGTCGCCGGGAGTCACGGTGATACGGGCGCCCGACAGGGTCTGGTCGGCCTTCACGGTGATGACGTCGCCGTCGTCGGCGGCTGCCACGGCTGTGGCGAGATCGTCGTATCCCTGGGCGCCGATAAATACAGTCTGCTGCGCCCATACAGTCATGGCGCATCCGATAAATGCACTGAAAAATGATAGTCTGGTCATATAGATTGGATATTATGTACAAGAGTTGCGGTACATGAATATACAATCGAGTGTCGGCCGACACTCAATGCCGGGCAAAAAAAACGCTCAGTGCAGCGCCAGGCAGATTTTGGCGCAGGCGGTGGCGTCGTCGAGAGCATTGTGGTGATGCTCGAGCGGGATGCCGAAGAAGTCGGCGAGGCTGTCGAGCGACTTCGATGGCAATACATAGCGGGGGATGAGCCGCCGCGCCGCCACAAGTGTGCAGCCCCAGTCGGCGGGCGCTTCCAGCCCGTAGACGCGGCAGGCAGCGGCGATGCAGCCGCGGTCGAAGCGTGCGTTGTGGGCGATGAGGCGGAAGCCGGCCAGCCACTCCTCCCACTCGCTCCACACGGTGCCGAATGTCGGCGCGCAGGCCGTGTCGGCATCCGTCAGGCCGTGCACGGCCGTGCAGCGGCCGGTGTAATAGTCGGGCTCGGGGCGCACCAGCGAGTACCGCGAGTCGACAATCACGCGGTCGACCACCTTGACGGCACCGATGGCGCAGATGCTCGACGGCTCGAAATTGGCCGTCTCGACGTCGATGGCGATGAAGTCGTTCATGACTCAAGCAGCTCGAATACCCGGGCGCGCACAGCCTCCATCAGATGGCGCGGCGTGGATGTGGCGCCGCATATGCCGATAGAGTCGGCGCCGCGCAGCCAGTCGGCCTGCAGCTGGTCGGGCTCGGCGATGAGGTAGGTGGCGGGGTTTACCTCGCGGCAGTGGCCGTAGAGGATGCGGCCGTTGGAGCTCTTGGCGCCGGCCACGAAAATCACCGCCGAGTGTGAGGCGGCAAACCCGCGCAGATGCTCCACGCGGCCGGCCACCTGGCGGCAGATGGTGTCGTAGGATGTGAGGCGCGCGCCGGGGAGCAGGCGGGCGCGTATCTCGGCGGCGATGTGCTCAAATCCCTCGAGGCTCTTGGTGGTCTGCGAGTACAGCGCTATGTCGCGGCTGAAGTCGATGGCGTCGAGCCCGGCGGCATCCTCCACCACTATGGCACGGCCGTCGGTCTGACCCACCAGGCCGTTGACCTCGGCGTGGCCGCGCTGGCCGTATATCACAATCTGCGGCACACCGCTGTCGTGGGCGGCCTTGATGCGCTGCTGGAGCTTGAGCACTACTGGACAGGTGGCATCGATGATCTCGATGCCGTTGCGGCGGGCGGTCGCATATGTCGAGGGCGGCTCGCCATGGGCACGCAGGAGCACCTTCACGCCGCGCAGGTGCTCCAGGTCGGCGTGGGAGATGGTGCGCAGGCCGCGCCGGCGCAGGCGCTCGACCTCGCTGCCATTGTGCACGATGTCGCCCAGGCAGTAGAGCGAGCCGGCGGCGTCGAGCTCGCTCTCGGCCTTCTGTATGGCCGTGACCACCCCGAAGCAGAAGCCCGACCGCTCGTCAATCTCGACCGCGGGCATCACCGGCGCAGCGATTGTATGGTGTGGTCAAATCGCTCGAGCAGCCAGCGGTCTTGCTCCTCGAGAGTCATGGACGAGTTGTCCAGGCCGATGGCATCGTCGGCGCGGCGCAGCGGGCTCTCGGCGCGGGTGCGGTCGATCTCGTCGCGGTGTACCACATTGGCCAGCACTTCCTCATACGACACCTCGCCGGCACCCTTGGCCATCAGCTCTGTGAAGCGGCGGCGGGCGCGGGTCTCGGCCGATGCGTCGAGGTAAATCTTAAGCTCGGCGTCGGGAAATACGGTGGTGCCGATGTCGCGGCCGTCCATGACGATGCCGCGCCCCCGGCCCAGCTCCTGCTGCATGGCCGTGAGGCGACGTCGCACCGCCGGCAGAGCCGCCACGGGCGACACAGCCTCCGACACGCGCAGCAAGCGTATCTCGCTCTCGACGTCGCGGCCGTCGAGCAGGGTATGCTGCGAGCCGTCGGGCTGCGGTGCAAAGTCGATGGTGATGCCGGGCAGGGCGGCGGCCAGGCCGTCGGCGTCGAGCCCCTCGCCGCCGGGGCCGCAGAGGTCGTGCTCGAGGGCGTAGAGGGTGACGGCGCGGTACATGGCGCCGGAGTCGATATAGCGGTAGCCCACGGCCGACGCCAGGCGGCGCGCCATGGTGCTCTTGCCCGACGACGAGAAGCCGTCGATGGCCACGATGATGCGGGGTGAGGTGGGGGTGTTCATCTGTTGAGCAGGTCGTTGAGACTCAGAGTGAGGTTTACCATAAACGTAGTGGCGCCCGAGTGAGGCTGTGCGAGCGCCAGGCCCAGGTTGAAGGCCCGCGCGCGCAGGCCGCCGGCGACCGACCATCCCGAGAAGAATTTGCGCGAGTAGGTCGACATGTCGGTGCGCGTCTTGTAATTGTATCCTATGCCGAGATAGAAGTTTTTTGATGAGATGAGGTCGGCTCCGAATACCAGGTGGCGGAAGAGGTTGCTGCCAAAGGAGTCCTTTACCTCGGGCTCCGACTCCGCCGAGCCGTCGCCGGCGTCGACATACGGGAGGTGCCACTTGGTGAGATTCCACGCCGTGACGGAAAAGCGCACCGGGAAGTTGCCGAATGACTGCGACCACCCGAGCCGTATATCGAAGGGCAGGCGGTCGTATGCCTGATCAAAGCGCTTGATCTGGCCGCCGACATTAGCCAGTACCACGCCCAGCGACAGGTCGCGATCGGGATTGTAATAGTTGAGGCCGATGTCGGTCGAGAGGGCAAATGCCGTGTACTCGGCGTAGCTGCTGTACAGCATGCGCAGGCTCACGCCGCCGCGCAGGCGGTCGGTGAAGTCGTGGGAGTACGTGCCGCCGAAGGCGACATCTTTCGGGGCGAAGTCGCCCACATGTGTGCCGTCGGGCAGAGTCTCCTTGACAGAGCCGTAGCCCAGGTAGCGCAGCCCGACGCTCCAGGCGCCGCGCTCGCCGGCGCTGTGGGCGTAGCGGGCGCCTGCAAAGTTGGAGCCGCCCAGGTAGCGCATGTAGTCGACGGCCACCTGGCCGCTCTGCTCCGCTCCGAGCAGGGCGGGATTCTGGTCGGCCGACATGATGTCGTCGTCGACCAGTGTTATGTTGATGCCGCCCAGGCCGTATATGCGGCTTGAGGCGGTCACGTTGAGCCAGTTGTATCCCGACGAGCCGTCTTGCGCGGCGGCTGTGCAGGCCGCCGCCGCCAGCAGGGCGGTCAGTATGTGTTTACATTTCATTATGTATCTTCAACGGAGCTGCGGGGCAATTATTGTCTGCGGCGGGTGGTCAGTCGCGCAGGCGGAAGGCGCGGAAGCCTATCCACTGGCGGTTGCGCCGCAGGAAGTCGGCCAGCGGCTGCGGGCTTACGACGACGCTCCCCTGCGACGACGATGCGTGGAGCACGTGTAGCTGTCCGTCGCTCTCGCGCACGAGTATGCCCATGTGAGTCACGTCGAGGTCTTTGAGATTGCTCACAAAGGCCACTATGTCGCCCTCGCGCAGCCGCGAGAGCACTGTGCGGTCGGCGGCGTCGCGGGTCTTCACATACGGGAATCGGTGGCCGCGCAGGGCATCCTCGGCCCGCTTTATCCGCGCCAGCGTGGCCGAGTCGGCCAGCGCCGGGTAGCGGTCGCGGTGGGTGCTCATGAAGTCGATGGTGCGCACCATGTATACCGTCTTGGGTGTGTCGCGGGTGACATCGTCGAAATTGCCGCGGTGTATATTGTCGACAGCCCAGTCGGCAATGTAGTGTAGCCGCGAGGGGTATCCGTCGATATGGCCGCCGCGGTAGCGCAGGCGGGTGAGGTTGTATACAAAGTCTTGCCAACCCGTGCGGCGCTCGCCCAGGGTGTACGACAGCGCCATCACATTGTCGACAAGAGTGGTGCAGTCGAGGCTGTCGAGATTGACACGCAGAGTCTCCACGGCGCCCTCGAGAGTGCCGGCCTTGTATGGCCGGCCGGTAAAGGCACGCGCCAGATGCGCCGTGCGGGCGCCTGGCGAGTCAAATCGGCGTGCGGCGGTGCCGGTAAGCAGCTCAGTGACGGCCGCGGTGTCGGTAGCCTCGCAGCGCCACTCCACCGACGGCGGGGCGGCGGCGACGGTCACGGCGATGGCCGCGGCGGATATGAGGGAGAGTATCCTGTGATGATTCATGGCCGGAGCGATTGATGTGCAAAGGTACGCAAAAAAAGGAGCCGCCGCAAAAAAGTTTGCGGCGGCTCGCGGTGAGGTTATATATTTCAGAGATATATTACTGTACCACGACTTTGGCAGTCGAGGCGCCCGCGCGCACGATGTATATACCGGCGGCAAGCTCAATGCGCTCGTAGTCAGATGCGACTCTGCGGCCGGCGGCCACGCGGCCGTCGACTGTCGCTACCATAGTCTCAAGGCCGCAGGCGCCGCGCACGACGATGTGTCCGCGGCCGCCCTTGACTGTCACTGCCGCGGCAGTGGCCGAGGTGATGCCGGCCGATGCCAGGTCGATTGCCTCCGACAGGGCCGACTCGCCCTTGTCGTATACGGCCGACACGCTGTATGTGTGCAGGCCGTCGGGGGCGGCGTCGGTATAGGTCGGGTCGGTGACGGTGGCGGTGTTGACACGTCGGCCGTCGCGGTACACATTGTAGCCGGTGAGTACGAGGGTTTCAGGCGCGCCGGCGGGGATAAACTCCACGCGGTCGATATGCAGCATGAAGGCGTCGGTCGATGTGGCGCAGAGCGCGAAGTGGCGAGTGCCCTCGGGCAGGTCCACATGGTACTCGGTCCAGCGCGACGACAGCCGCCCGAATGTCGCCACGGTGGTGAAATCGCCTGCGGCGGTGCCGCTCTGCGATGCCATCACGGTAAGGGTCTCGGGGTATTCGGCCGAGAAAGAGCGGGCCAGCAGCGAGATGGTCTGTGCGCCGCCGTACAGCTCGGGCGATATGGCGCGGTCGTCGACAGTGCCGTCGCCGTACAGACACATGTTGGAGAGGTACTTGCGGCCGTCGGCTGCCTTGTAGGCATTGCCGATGAATCCGCTCCAGCCCGAGTCGAGGGTAAACCACGACAGGGTGCCGGTGCCGGGCGCCGGCAGTCCGGGCAGGTCAAAGCCCAGTATACCCGATACGATGCCGCCGTCGACGTCGGCAAAAGTCCAGCCGTTTTGCCCGACGGTGCCAAATGAGTCGAAGCTCTCAAAGTCTTCAGTAGCGGTCTGCGGCAGCGACTCGGCGGGGTCGGGGGCGGTCCAGGAGAGGATGTTGCCTTCAGCGGAGGATTGGCCGCTGAGGCCGGTCGGCACGGCATAGCCCGGGGTGTATACTGTCACGGCGCGGGTGGCGGCGGTATTGTCGGCGGCGTAGGCATCGTCGGGGTGCGATACCACGGCGGTATAGGTCACCTCGGGGGCGTGAGCCACGCCGGGCGATACAGTCACGGTATGGGAGGCGTGTGCGCCCGGCTGCAGGGCACGGCCATCGGCAGAGGCCACCTTCTCCTCGCCGGCATAGAAGTCGACGGTATATGCCGTCATGGCCCCGGTGCCGGTATTCTCGACGCCGGCGGTCAGCTCAAAGCCGGTGTTGGCCTTGACGCGGGCGGGGGCGCCGGATACCGATACCGACAGGTTGGAGGCGTGCATGGGCAGCACTCTGATATTGTCGATATGTGTCTGCGGATAAGTCACTATGGTGCCGCGCAACTTGATGATGACGGTCTTGCCGGCATATGCCGAGAGGTCGGTCACCACGCGGTGCCAGCCGTGGCTGCCGAGCGACGACAGCACGGTGTGGCCGACAGGCTCGAAGCCCGATCCGGCGTCGACCAGCACATCGACGGTATTGTCGTCGGAGAGGTCGCCGCTCACGTAGTTGAAGGCGTGGAACGCAAGCGCGGGCGCCGACAGACCTGCGAGCGAAATCTTGCCGGTGGCAATCTCGGCGGCATCGCCGGCGTCGCTGCCCACCATGGCCAGGAAGCCGTCGTCGCCGTCGCAAGAGGGTATGCCCTGCATGCGCGAGTCGTCAAATACAGTCCAGGTGCACTCGCCGCTCAGGCGGGTGATGCCGTGGATATGGGCGGGCGCGCCGCCGGCAAAGCTCTCGCGGTATGGAGCGGTATATGCCTTGCCCGCGGGGATGTACACCGCGTCGGAAGCATCCGAGCGGCCGCCCTCCGATACAGCGGTCACAGCGAGGTAGATGTAGCGCTGGCCCTCGTCGACAGCCTGCCAGGTATGTGAGAGTGCGGCGATGTCGTCGCTAACCACTACGGCGCTCCCGTCGGCATCCCGTGTATATATAGTATAGGTGACGCGGTCGGCCGGCAGAGGCTTGCCGTCGATGTCGGCGGCGGGAGCCTGCCAGGAGAGAGTCACCTTGCCGTCGCTATCGGCTACTGTCACGCCCTCGGGCGCCAGCGGCTTGTTGAAGCCCACAAACACTTGCGTCTCAGCCGCGCGGCCCATGGCCGAGCCGTTGTATGCCACGGCAGAGTAGGTCACCGCTCCGGCGGGAGCGTCGGTATGGGTGTAGGCCAGCTTGGAGCCGGCGGCCGGCGCTTCAAAGGTATGGATGAGCTTGTCGCCGCAGTATAGCTCGGCCTTGGTGATAGCGGGCAGAGCGCCGCCGTTGATGTCGACCGTCGGGGCGGTGAAGCTGAGCTCCACGCGGCGGGCGCCGTCGGCAGCGGCTTTGGCAGTGAGGTCGGCGGGGGCGGCAGGCGCGGCCGGCATCGCTCCGGCTCCGAGTATGAGATTGTCGACATAGAGCGTGAAGGGATCGGCAGAGATGCAGTGGATGCCGATGTAGAAGAGGCCGTCGGTCGGGGCGGTGATGCGCCCGGTGAAGGTAGTCATGGCGTTTTTGGTGACATCGGTGGGCGGTATCACGGCCGTGGTCATGGCGGCGGCGGTCGGCGCGGTACCTACCATCACCTCAAAGCGCTCGGCATAAGAAGAGTAGCATCGGGCGTCGATGGCAAACTCATATACCTTGCCGGCCTCCAGGCGTATGGGCGGTGTCACGAGCCAGTCGTCCATCTGCGCGTTGCCCGATACCTGGGCGGTCTTGCCGGCGACAGTCCATGAGTAGGTGCGGTCGCTGATGATGGTATAGGCGTCGATCGACGACATGGCGTCGAAGGTCTCCTCGACGGGCGGCACTATCTCGCCCAGCACTACCTTGCCCGTCGTGGCGGCGGCGGAGGTAAGTCCGGCGCAGGAAGCCGTGACGGTGTAATTGTAAACGGTAATTTGCGCGGGCCAGTCGACATTGTCGTCGGCCGAGGTGGCGGTGAGATTGTCGGCCACCACCTTGCCGTCTTGCTTGCGTACCACCTTGTATGTGAGGGCCGCAGGGTCTACATATCCGCCGTTGACACCCTCCGTGACAGCCGGCCAGCTTACGGTGACCTTGCTGCCGGTCCAGGCAGCCGCCGGAGCTGGAGCCACCGGGTTGTCGGGGCCGATATACAGCTTGATTTTGGCCGCTGCGCCGGCGCCTGCTGCGTTTGACGCGCTCACGGCAAGCTCATACTTGCCTGCGCGGGCTACGGTCACGTCGGCGACCGCCTGCGCGCCTGCCTGGGCCGTGCCCTCGGCCAGAGTCGAGGTGCCGTCGGTCACCTTATACGACAGAGTGCCCGTGAGCGACTCGCCGGCAAAGGTCGACGACGGCATGGTAAAGCGCACCTTGCCCGAGAGCGAGCCGGCTGCGAAGTCGGCCGTGAGGCCCGAGATGTCGCCGGGGGCATCGTCGTCGACAGCCGGAGTGCGTACACACAGGCCGGTGATGCGCTCGCCGTGGGGCAGGCGGGCAATCACGGTGGCGGCGCCGGTGGTCTTGTCTACCTCGTAGAGAAAGGCGCCGTCGGCATTGCGCACTGTCCAGAAAAAGCGGCCCGAGCGGCGGTCGATACATCCCGAAGTGATGTCGCGGGGCACCACACCGGTATTGCCGATGGCGCTCATGATGCCCTTTTCCTTGTCGAGGGCCTTGTACAGATAGCCGTTCATGTCGATGGCGTAGAGAGTGCCGTCGGCATCGACAGCCACGGCATTGTAGGGCGTGCCCAGGGCAGTGCCGGTGTTGCGGGTGGCGGTGGCAAAGTCCATGGTGGCGTATTCGTAGCCCTGGCCGTCGTTGGTGTAGAAGCATCCGTAGGTGGTCTGAGTCGTCGGGTCGTAGGCGAGGTCGGTAGCCTTGTTGCGCTGCTTGCCGTATACAAACTTGCTGCGCACCCACGTATCGGCATTGTACTGCTCAATGTCGACATTCTCCCCGCCGCTCCAGCTCGGATATACCTTCACGCAGTAATAGGTGTCTCCGATGAAGTCGGCTCCGTAGTTGGCCGTGATTTTGTCAGACACCGGGGTGAAGACAGGGTCGGCCGTCGGGGTGATGGTGTACAGGCCGACGGGTCGGTCAGCCTCGGCTTCGGCCACGTACCCGTACAGCAGAGGCACGGGTGCGGCGGCTCCGGCCGCGGTATAGGAGCATACCGCGAGCAGAAGCGAGGGGAGTAATCGTTTCATTTGAGAAAAGGTTAGGTGTGTAAAATTTCTTGAAGCATCTCTTACAGTCGCAAATATATGCAAAAACAGCCGATGGACTTGCCATCGGCTGTTAATAAAGTTTAAAATACGGTCGTTATGCTACAGATTTCTGCAAAATTATCGCAGAGTGCCTGCCTCGGCCTGGCGTATCATCTCCTTGTTGGCGGTGATGTAAATCTCCACGCGGCGGTTGAGCGCGCGCCCCTCGGCGGTCTCGTTGGATGCCACGTAGTCGGCCATAGGCACGCCCTGGGCGGAGAGACGGGTGGGGGAGATGCCGCTGTTGACCAGATAAGTGAGTACGGCATCGGCACGCTGACCCGACAGGCGCTCGTTTACGGCGTAGGAGCCGGTATTGTCGGTAAAGCCGAATATCTTCACGTCGGTCTCGGGGTTGGACTGCAGCGACGCGGCAAAGCGGGTGAGGTCGGCCTTGGCCTGGGGATTGAGAGTGTACTTGCCGGTGGGGAAGAGTATGCCGCCGTCAAAAGTCACCTTGATGGCGCGCAGGCCATTCTGGTCGGTGGTCTCCTCGACCTTGGCCTGATTGGCAAGCTCCTCCTGGAGCTGCTTCTGCTGCTTGTCCATCTTGTTGCCGATGAGAGTGCCGGCACCTGCGCCGACAGCGGCGCCGATGGCAGCGCCGATACCGGCGCCCTTGCCGCCGCCGATGAGGGCGCCTATGCCGGCGCCGAGACCTGCACCGCCGCCGCCGCCGATGAGGGCGCCTTTGCCGGTATTTGTCATAGAGGAGCATCCGCTCTCAGCCACGAGCATCGCAGTGCATATCAGTGCGATGCAGCTCACTTTCAATAGTTTCATTGTCGTATATATTTAAATGATGTGTTTTGCTTTAGTAAATGTCTTGACAAAATTACAATTTTTAGAGTGCATAAGTTTGGTGATACGTGCAAAAATTAACTAAATTTGCATACCTGTAAGAGAATCATATGGCAATAAACACACGCAAGTCCGCCTCCGGGCGGTCGATGATACTGGCCCATCTCGGCGCAATAGTGTGCGTGGTGATGTGGGGTACTTCATTTGTATCGACCAAGGTGCTCCTTAACTGTGGCATGCAGCCCGTCGAGATATACATCTACCGCTTCATCCTGGCTTATCTGACGCTGCTGCTGATCGACCACAAGCGCTGGCGCAGTAATTCGTGGCGCGACGAGGGGCTGCTGGCCATGTGCGGTGTGCTGTCGGGCTCGGTGTATTTCCTGGCAGAGAATTTCGCTCTCGAGTATACGCTGGTGACCAATGTATCGCTGCTCACCTCACTGTCGCCGCTCATCACCGCCCTGCTCATCGGACTGTGGTACCGCAACGAGCGCCCCGGCAGCGGCATGGTCGCAGGCTCGATGGTGGCCTTTGCCGGCGTCGGCTGCGTGATATTCAACAGCAGCTTCAACCTGCAGATAAATCCGCTCGGCGATCTGCTCGGATTGAGCGCGGCGGTGAGCTTCTCATTCTACAGCATCATCCTCGGCAAGCTCAATGCGGTGTACGATGTGTGGTTTATCACCCGCAAGACATTCTTCTACGGGGTGGTGACGGCGCTGCCGTTCATGCTCGTTGAGAGCCCGGCCTTCACGGTCGTAGAGGTGGCGATGCGGCCCGAGCTGTGGGGCAACATCGTCTTCCTCGCCATCGGTGCCTCGCTCATGGGATTTGTGCTGTGGGCCGCCACGGTCAAGAATATGGGAGCCGTCAAGGCCAACAATTACCTCTACGTGCAGCCTGTCGTGACGCTGGTGGTATCGGCGTGGCTGCTGGGCGAGCAAGTGTCGGCCATCGGGTATATCGGCTGTGGCATGATACTTGCCGGCCTGTGGCTCGGCGACTGGCTCACACGTCGTCAAAAAATGCGTGGATAGGCGCCCCGTTTCAGAAATTTTTTGTACCTTTGTAGCAATATTCCGCTACGGCCGGAGGCGCGGCGCATGTCGCCGCCATGAAGTACGGCCGAGATACTAACAACCTAAGTAAAAGCATGTTGGAAGAAGACCGCATACTAAAAATCAATATCGAACAAGAAATGAAGTCGGCCTACATCGATTACTCGATGTCGGTCATCGTGTCGCGCGCGCTGCCTGATGTGCGCGACGGCATGAAACCCGTGCACCGCCGCGTGCTCTTCGGCATGGACCGCATGGGCAATACTTCAGACAAGCCCCACAAGAAGTCGGCCAACTGTGTCGGTTACGTCATGGGTAAATACCATCCCCACGGCGACTCGTCGATTTACGGCACCGTGGTGCGTATGGCCCAGGACTGGTCGCTGCGCTATTGCCTGGTCGACGGCCACGGCAACTTCGGCTCTGTCGACGGCGACGGCCCCGCCGCCATGCGATACACCGAGGTGCGCCTCGCCAAGATGGGTGAGGAGCTGCTGCGCGACCTCGACTTCGATACGGTCGACTTTCAGCCCAACTACGACAACTCGCTCGAGGAGCCCGTCGTGCTGCCCGCCCGCTACCCCAATCTGCTGGTCAACGGCGCGTCGGGTATCGCCGTCGGCATGGCCACCAAC
Source organism: uncultured Muribaculaceae bacterium (assembly GCA_910587925.1). Classification (GTDB taxonomy): domain Bacteria; phylum Bacteroidota; class Bacteroidia; order Bacteroidales; family Muribaculaceae; genus CAG-873. The sequence continues at coordinate 19,786 of CAJUOC010000004.1, read as the reverse complement.
ATGCCGCCCCACAACCTCTCGGAATCAATCAACGCATCAATCGCCGTGCTCGAGAATCCCGACATCACCGTCGACGAGCTCATCAAGATAATCCCCGCCCCCGACTTCCCCACCGGCGGCACTATCTACAACTACGGCGGCGTGAAGGAGGCTTACACCACCGGCCGCGGCCGGGTGGTGATACGCGCCCGCGCCACCATCGAGCAGGAGGCCAACCACGAGACCATCGTGGTCAATGAGATTCCCTACGGCGTAAACAAGGCCGAGCTCATCAAGAATATCGCTGAGCTCGTCACCGAGAAGCGCCTCGACGGCATCGCCGACATCAACGACGAGAGTGATGCCGACGGTATGCGTATCGTCATCAAGCTGCGCTCCGACGCAAACTCGTCGGTGGTGCTCAACAAGCTCTTCAAGATGACCCAGATGCAGTCGTCGTTTGCGGTCAACAATGTCGCCCTTGTCAACGGCCGTCCCAAGCTGCTCTCGCTCAAGGAGCTGCTCTCGGCCTTTGTGGAGCATCGCCACGAGGTGGTGATACGCCGCACTCAGTACAAGCTCGGCAAGGCTCGCGAGCGTGCACATATCCTCGAGGGCCTCATCATCGCCTGCGACAATATCGACGAGGTAATCTCCATCATCCGCAGCACTCCCCGCGACGAAGACCCCCGCGAGCGCCTCAAGGAGCGATTCGGGCTCACCGACCCCCAGGCCCAGGCCGTGGTCGACATGCAGCTCAAGCGCCTCAGCGGCCTGGAGCAGGACAAGCTCCACCAGCAGTACAAAGAGGTCGAGGAGGAAATCGCCGGCTACGAGCTTATACTGAGCGACCCCGTGGTATGCCGCAACCTCATCCGCACCGAGCTGGAGGAGATACGCGATACCTACGGCGACACCCGCAAGACCGACATCGACTACACCGCCGGCGACTTCAATGCCGAAGACTTCTACGCCGACGATGATATGATCATCACCATATCGCACCTGGGCTACATCAAGCGCACGCCGCTGAGCGAGTACCGCGCCCAGCATCGCGGCGGTGTAGGCTCCCGCGCCTCGCAGACCCGCGACGAAGACTTCATCGAGCACATTTACACCGCCTCGATGCACAGCTCGATGCTCTTCTTCACCGACCGCGGCCTCGTATATAAATTAAAGGTATATGAGCTGCCCGAGGGTACACGCGCCTCAAAGGGCCGCGCCCTGCAGAATGTGCTCTCGATCGAGCCCGGCGACAAGGTACGCGCCTATATCGCATGCAAGTCGCTTGCCGATGCCGAGTACTGCGGCTCTCACTATCTGATATTTGCCACCCGCCGCGGCGTGGTCAAGAAGACCTCGCTGGCCGAGTATGCCCGCGTGATGGCCAAGGGTAAGAAGGCCATCGTGATACGCGAGGGCGACAGCCTCATCGGCGTGAGCATGGCCACCGATGCCGACGACATCCTGCTGGCAGCCCGCCAGGGCAAGGCCATCCGCTTCAGCGCGGGCAGCCTGCGCGCCATGGGCCGCGTGTCGACCGGTGTGCGCGGTATGCGCCTCTTCGGCGACAATGAGGTGGTGGGCATGATCACCATGGAGCCCGAGACAGCCAATACCGTGCTCGTCGTGAGCGAGAAGGGCTATGGCAAGCGTACATCGCAGGACGCTTATCCTGTCAAGCACCGTGGCGGCCAGGGTCTCAAGACTATCAACGTCACCGGGAAGACCGGTGAACTCATCGGCTTTGAGAGCGTCAACGACGACGACGATCTCATGATCATCAACCGCTCGGGTATCGCAGTGCGCCTGCGCGTGGCCGACATACGTGTTGCCGGACGCGCCACCCAGGGCGTGCGCCTAATCAACCTGGAGAAGCGCGCCGACGAGATTGCCAGTGTATGCGTCGTGCCGACCGACCCCGAGGCCGAGGCCGAGCACATCGACGGCGAGGAGCTGCCCGAGCTGGATTTGGCTCAGGTCGACGCCGAGGCCACCGAGGAGCCCGACGACACCGCCGATGACGATACCGCCGCCGACAACGAATAAATCACACAAACCTCAATACCCTCAACAAACATGAAAAAACTCACAATCCTGACCGCCGGCCTTCTCATAGGCACGCTGGCCATGCCCGCCCAGAAGCAGGTGCTCAAAGACGCCGAGCAGGCGATGAAGGATGGCAAGGCTCCCGCCGAGGTCGTCACCATCATCACACCGGCATTCTCCGACCCCGAGACCGCCGAGATGGCTCAGACATACTTCATCCCCGGCAAAGCCTACTTCAGCGACTACGACGACCTCTTTGCCCTCAAGCAGTTTAACAAACTTCCCGAAGACGGCAATGCCAAGATGGTGACCGACATGCTCGAAGGCTACACCTTCTTCATGAAGGCTCTCCCCCTCGACACCGTGGTGGATGCCAAGGGCAAGGTCAAGACCAAATACTCCAAGGATATCGTCAACACCATACGCGGCCACCACAGCGACTTCAACAATGCCGCCATCGCCGCATGGGAGCTGAAAGACTATCCCTCGGCATACAAGGCATGGGCCGACTACTTTGAGGTAATCGACAACCCCGTGCTCGCGCCCAAGTCGCTCCCCGCTGATACCATCCTGGCCGAAATCCGTTTCAACCAGGCCCTGGCTGCCTGGCAGGCCGACCAGCTCGCCGACGCACTGGCCGCTTTCGAGAAGTCGAAGGCTATGGGTTACAACAAGAAGCAGCTCTACGACTATGCCATCTCCGTGGCCTCCAACATGCAGAATGACGCCGCCGTATACCAGTGGGCCACCGAGGCTGAGCCTCTCTATGGCAACGAGGACCCCAACTATCTCGGCTTCATCATCAACCACTACCTCCAGAGCAAGGACTTCGACAAGGCTTTCTCGATGATCGACGAGGCTATCGCCAAAAATCCCTCCAACGCCCAGTACTATGTCGTGAAGGGTATCCTCTACGACAACCAGGACAAGAAGGCCGAGGCAAAGGATATGTTTAAGAAGGCTCTCGAGGTCGACTCTCAGAATCCCATGGCTCTGATGCAGTATGGCCGCAGCCTCTGCGAGGAAGCCTACAAGCTGAGCGACGCCGCTCCCACCTCGCCCGAGGAAAGCGAGAAGTACTACAACGAGAAGATTGTGCCCATCTTCAAGGAAGCCGCCGACTATCTCGAGCGCGCCTGGAACCTCGACAACAACAATACCGACGCCCTGCGCTACCTCGAAAACGTCTACTACAACCTCCACGACGAGCAGATGTATCAGGACGTGCAAAGCCGCATGAACAAGTAATCCGTTTACAGATACATACTTATCAAAGCCGCGGCCCTATACGGGCCGCGGCTTTCGTAACGGCTGCCGCTGAACACGCCCGCCGCCACGATTGTTTTTCTATACATGAAACGTATATCTCTCATACTACTCTGCGCTGCCGCCATACAGGCCGGCGCCCAGACCAGCAGCTCACTTACCGCCCCGGTGGTGAGTCCCAACGTACCCTCGACTCTCACTATCGCCGGCCAGAAGATTGACCTCGACCGCACGGGCAACTACGAGCGCCTCGACCGCGAGCTCACATCCATAGCCTATACCCACGGCAGCACTCTGCTCGCCATCAAGCGCGCCAACCGCTACTTCCCCATCCTGGCGCCCATCCTGCGCAGCGAGGGTGTGCCGCAGGATCTGCTCTATCTGGCCGTGGCCGAGAGTCTGCTCAACCCGCGTGTGGTGAGCGGCGCCGGAGCGGCGGGCCTGTGGCAGTTCATGCCCGCGACGGCCAAGGAATACGGCCTCGAGGTGAGCGCGGAGGTCGATGAGCGTTTCCATCCCGAGAAGGCCACCCGCGCCGCATGCCGCTATCTCAAGAAGGCGCTGGCGCGCTACGGCGGGTCGTGGACTTCGGTCATGGCCTCGTACAACGGCGGCATGGCGCGCATCACCAAGCAGCTCGACGCGCAGATTGCCGACGATGCCCTCGACCTGTATCTGAATGAGGAGACCTCGCGATACCCCTTCCGTATCATGGCCTACAAGAGCATCATGGAAAATCCGCGTGCTTATGGCTACCGCCTGACATCATCGCAGCTGTACCAGCCCCGCGAGGTGACCGAGGTCAAGGTGAGCGGGCCGGTGGAGTCGTGGGCCGAGTGGGCCAAGGCCCGCGGCATATCATACGCCGACCTGCGCGACGAGAATCCATGGATACGCGCACCCAAACTGACCAATAAGGCCGGCAAGACATACGTAGTGCGTGTGCCCAAGGCCAAATCACTTAGCCGCTCCAAGAGCGGCAATACCGTTTACGACAGAAGATGGCTGGGCGAAAAGGAAAAGTAAACAGCGATACCGGCACGCTCAGTGTGGTGGGCGCGCGGGTCAACAATCTGCGCGACATCAGTGTCGACATACCCCGCGGCACGCTCACCGTGGTGACCGGTCTGAGCGGCTCGGGCAAGTCATCGCTTGCCTTCGACACGATATTTGCCGAGGGTCAGCGGCGGTACATAGAGACTTTCTCGGCCTACGCCCGCAATATGCTGGGCGGCCTGGAGCGTCCCGATGTCGACTCCATCACGGGCCTCAGCCCGGTGATTGCCATCGAGCAGAAGACGGTCAACCGCAATCCGCGCTCGACCATCGGCACCACCACCGAGATATACGACTTCCTGCGCCTGCTATACGCGCGCGCGGGTCATGCCCGCTCGTATCTGAGCGGCGCCGACATGGTGCGCTATACCGATGCCGGCATCGTGGATCTGATATTGGAGCGGTACAATGGCCGCCGCGTCTACGTGCTCGCTCCGCTGGTGAAAAACCGCAAGGGCCATTACAAGGACCTTTTCGAGACGCTTCGCAAGAAAGGTTTTCTGCGCGTGAGGGTCGATGGCGAGATTACCGAGATAGTCCCGGGCATGAAACTCGACCGCTACCGCAACCACTCCGTGGAGCTGGTGGTCGACCGCCTGAGCGTGAGCGACAAGGATACCTCGCGGCTTGCCGATACTGTCACCGATGCGCTGGCGCAGGGCGACGGCGCCGTGATGGTATACGATGTCGATGCCGACGCCGTGGCGCATTACTCGCGCCATCTGATGGACCCCGTCAGCGGCATATCGTACCGCGAGCCGGCTCCTCACAATTTCTCGTTCAACTCGCCCCAGGGCTGGTGTCCGCGCTGTAAGGGGCTCGGCCACGTCAATGTCATCGACATGGCCAAGGTCGTGCCCGATATGTCGCTGTCGATACGCCGCGGCGCCCTGGCTCCGCTGGGCAAGTACCGCAATATCACCATCTTCTGGCAGCTTGCGGCCATATGTGAGGCCCACGGCGCGAGCCTCGATACGCCCTTTGCCGACCTCCCGGAGGATTGCGTCGACGAGATTTTCAACGGCACCGACCGCACTCTTACCGTCACTACACCCGACTCAGGCACGGCCATCACCCCCGGTGCATACGAGGGGCTGCTGCGCTACATCGAGATGCAGACCGACGACGATATGGGCGCGGCTGCCAAGCGCTGGAGCGGGCAGTTTTACACCACCCGCGAGTGCCCCGAGTGTCATGGCGACCGCCTCTGCCGCGAGTCGCTGCACTTCTTTGTCGACGGTCGCACCATCGCCGAGCTTACCCGCCTCGACATCGCCGCCCTCTATGAGTGGACGCAGAGGCTGCCCGACCGGCTCGACGACCGCGACCGCCGCATAGCTGCCGAGATTGTCAAGGAAATCAACACCCGCCTGCGCTTCCTGGTCGACGTCGGGCTGGGGTACCTGCAGCTGGCGCGCGCGTCGGCCACTCTGTCGGGCGGCGAGAGCCAGCGCATACGCCTGGCCACGCAGCTCGGCTCGGAGCTGGTCAATGTGCTCTATATCCTCGACGAGCCGTCAATCGGTCTGCATCAGCGCGACAACCACCGTCTCATAGACTCGCTCAAGCGGCTGCGCGACGCCGACAACTCCATCATCGTGGTCGAGCACGACCGCGACATCATGCTCCAGAGCGACTATATCGTCGACATCGGCCCCGGCGCCGGGCGCCGGGGCGGCCGTGTGGTATTTGCCGGCACTCCGGCCGAGATGATGCGCTCGGGCACTCTCACGGCACGCTATCTCAATGGCTCGATGTCGATACCCACGCCGCCGGCGCGGCGCAAGGGCTCGGGCAAGAGTCTGGAGCTGCTCGGCGCCACCGGGCACAATCTCAAGTCGGTCGACCTGCGCATACCGCTGGGTACGCTCACGGTGGTGAGCGGCGTGAGCGGTTCGGGCAAGTCGTCGCTCATCGGCTCCACGCTGGTGCCCGCGCTCACAAAGCATTTCTATGGCTCTCTTGCCGAGCCTCTGCCATACCGCGAGCTGCGCGGCATAGAGCATATCGACAAAGTGGTCACCGTCGACCAGTCGCCGCTGGGCCGCACTCCGCGCTCCAATCCCGCCACGTATACGGGGCTGTTTTCCGACATCCGCAATCTCTTCGTGGGGCTTCCCGAGGCCAAGATTCGCGGCTACAAGCCGGGCAGGTTTTCGTTTAATGTGGCCGGTGGCCGGTGTGAGGCGTGCGCGGGCAACGGCTACCGCACCATCGAGATGAATTTCATGCCCGACGTGCTCGTGCCCTGCGAGGTATGCCACGGCCGCCGCTACAACCGCGAGACACTCGAGGTGCGCTACAAGGGCAAGTCCATCGCCGACGTGCTCGACATGACCATATCGGAGGCAACGGAGTTTTTTGCCGGTGTGCCCAAGATACTGCGCCGCCTCAAGACTCTCGACGAGATTGGCCTGGGCTATATCAAGCTGGGGCAGCCGTCGTCGACCCTCTCGGGCGGTGAGAATCAGCGCGTGAAGCTCGCCACCGAGCTTAGCCGCAAGGATACCGGCCGCACTCTCTACATCCTCGACGAGCCTACCACCGGCCTGCACTTCGATGATATACGCACACTGCTCACCCTCATCGACCGCCTCGTCGACCGTGGCAATACGGTAGTGGTCATCGAGCACAATACCGACATAATCCGCTCGGCCGACTGGCTCATTGACATGGGGCCTGAGGGCGGAGAGGGCGGCGGTCGCATACTCGCCGCCGGCACTCCCGAGCAGATAGCCGGGGGCGACTCGCCCACCGCACCGTATATATTTGAGTGAACTTGTGCACACGGGCGATAATCATTACCTTTGCGATTGCATATGGCCAGGATAGACAGAGCTACCATCGACAGGATAATGGACGCGACCGATATCGTCGACGTCGTGGGCGACTTCGTGTCGCTCAAGCGCCGCGGGTCGTCGTATCTGGGGCTGTGCCCGTTTCACAATGAGCGCACTCCGTCGTTTTCTGTAAGCCGCTCGCGCGGCATCTTCAAGTGCTTCAGCTGCGGCAAGGCCGGCAATGCGCTGAGTTTCCTGATGGATCTCGAGAGCATGAGCTACATCGAGGCCATAAAGTGGCTCGGCAAGAAGTACGGTATCGAGGTGCGCGAGCGCGAGCTTACCGACACGGAACGCCTTGCCGAGGCCGAGCGCGAGTCGATGTACGCTGTCAATGACTTTGCACTGTCGCATTTCGAGAAGGTGCAGCGCGAGACTGCCGAGGGGCGCGACGTGGGTCTGGCCTACTGGCGCGAGCGAGGCATCTCCGATGCCATGATTGCCCGATTTCATCTCGGCTATGCTCTCGACCGTGCCGACGACCTGTACTCGTCGGCGCTTAAGGCTGGATTCTCCGAGAAGTATCTCGTCGAGACGGGCCTGTGTATCCGCAACGACCGCGGCACGGTCTACGACCGTTTCAAGGGGCGCGTGATTTATCCAGTGCATGCACTTTCGGGACGCGTGGTGGCCTTTGGCGGCCGTACCCTGCGCAAGGAGAAGACCGTCGCCAAGTATGTCAACTCGCCCGAGAGCGCCATCTACAGCAAGAGCCGCGAGCTATACGGATTGTATCAGGCCCGCGCCGCCATCGCCCGCAAGAAGAAGTGCATCCTGGTCGAGGGATACATGGATGTCATATCCATGCACCAGGCCGGGGTGGAGAATGTGGTGGCCTCGTCGGGCACATCGCTCACCGACGGCCAGGTCAAACTCATCAAGCGCTTTGCCCCCGCCGTCACGCTCATCTACGACTCCGACCCGGCGGGTATCAAGGCGTCGCTGCGAGGTATCGACATGTTTGTGGCTGCCGGGCTTTCGCTCAAGATAGTGCTGCTGCCGCCGGGCGACGACCCCGACTCCTTTGCCCAGACACATACGGCCGATGAGGTCGAGGCATATATCGCCGGGCATGAGCAGGATCTGATTGGCTTCAAGGCCGATATACTGCTGCGCGAGGCCGAGAGCGATCCCCGCCGCCGAGCCGATGCCATCAACGATATACTCGGCACGGTCGCCCTTATCCCCGACATAGTGGAGCAGTCGCTCTATATCGACCAGTGCGCGGTCAAGACCGGGGTGTCGGCCTCGCTGCTGGCCGAGCAGCTCAAGCGCATCACGGCGGCCAAGGCTTCGAAGGCCGAGCATGCCCGTCAGGGTCAGGCTGCCGCCGAGGACCGCCGCCGCGAGCAGCAGGCTGAGGCGCCCGTGCAGAAGCCTGCGGCTGCGGCCGTCGCGGCGGCCGGGGGCATCGACCCGCGTATATTGCGGGCCGAGGAGGATTTGATGTCGATGGTGCTGCGCAACGGCTTCCTGTACCTGTGTGATGTGTATCCCGATGCCGAGGCCAGTGAGCCTCAGCCGATGAGCGTGGTCGACTATGTGGAGTGTGAGCTCCGCTCCGACGACATCTCTCTGGCATCGCCGCTGCTCCGCCGCATATGGGAGCGGGTGATAGCCTTGCGCGACTCCCGCTGGCCGGCCGACAGCGCCGACAATGACCGCCGTCTGCTCCGTGAGCGCGACGAGACGCTCAGCCGCGGGCAGGCAGAGATACGCGAGCGTGGCGCCGACCTGGAGACCACCATGCTGCTCGACAAGGCTCTCGTGGAGAAGGCCGATGCCGACTATGCCTCGGCCACCGACGACTTTGCCCTGCACTATGTGTCGCGCATGATAGGCCGCGATGAAGACCGCGCCGTCATCGACGAGGCTGCCCGACTCACGGCCCGCCCCACGGTACTCAGCAAGATGTATCCGCGCGACGACCGCCGCCAGACGCTCCTCGACAAGCTGCCGCGCGCCATATACACTCTCAAAAATGCCATCATCAAGAGCCGCATATCGGCTCTGGAGCAGAGCCTTGCCAGCGCCGGCAGCGACTACGAGCGCCAGCTGGCCATCATGAAGGAAATACAGGAGATGAAGCTGGTGAGCATGGAGTTTGACCGCACCAACGGCGAGATTGTCATCACCCCGCGTATGTGAGCCGATGTCGCAGTCTGTACTCTATGCCGGTGTGATAATCCCGCGTCCTCTCGAGGGGACGTTTACATATGCTGTGCCCTCTGAGCTGGCTCCCCGTATTGCGGCGGGACGGCGGGTGATAGTCCCCTTTGGCGGCAAGAAATTTCTTACGGGCATTGTAGAGTCGCTATCGCCGGTGAGGCCCGCCGATGTGCCCGAGATCAAGAGCATCGACCGTGTGCTCGACGACGGGCCTGTCGTGGTGCATCCGCAGATAAAGCTGTGGCGCTGGATGGCCGATTACTACATGTGTCCGGTTGGCGATGTCATGAAAGCGGCATTGCCTTCGGGTCTGAAGATTGAGAGCGAGACTGTCGTCGCGCCGGCCGATGCCGCCCCCGAGGATGTCGTGCTCGATGAGGCCGATATGGCCGTCATGGCCACTCTGCGCACCCGCGAGAAGCTGGCTATAAAAGACCTTGAGCGGTACAGCGGTGTGCCCGATGCGGCCGCGCGAGCCATGCGCCTGGTCGAGAAAGGCTTGCTGCGCACCTACGAGGCCCTGGCGACGCGATACCGCAGCAAGGTGGTCAAGCTCATCACCGTGGCTGTGCCCCGCGGCGACCGCGAGGCGCTCGAGAGAGCCTTTGCCGCCGTGAAGCGCTCGCCCGGGCAGGAAAAGGCTTTGTTGGCCGCCATTACGCTCACGGGCTATTCCGGCGCCGCTCCGATGCGTGCCGTCGAGCGCTCGGCATTGATAGAGTCTACGCCGGGCATCACGGCCGAGCATGTGGCCGCGCTCGCCCGCAAGGGGCTCATAAGCGTGGAGTCGCGGCGGGTGTCGCGCTTTCAGTTGCCGGTCGATGTGGCGCCCTCGCCGCTGCCGCAGCTGTCTGATGCCCAGCAGCAAGCGCTTACGTCTGTGCACAAGTCTTTCATGCAGCATGGAGTGACACTGTTGCACGGCGTCACCTCGTCGGGCAAGACCGAGGTATACGTGCATCTTATCGACCATGTATTGCAGCAGGGTAGGCAAGTGCTCTTCCTCGTGCCCGAGATTGCCCTCACCACCCAGCTTACCAGGCGCCTGCAGCGGGTGTTTGGCTCCAAAGTGCGCATATACCACTCGCGATTCAGCGACAACGAGCGCGTCGATATATGGCGCGGTATGATAGACGACCCCTCGCCGTGTGTGGTGATAGGCGCCCGCTCGGCTGTATTTCTGCCGCTGAGCAATCTCGGCCTGGTGATAGTCGACGAGGAGCACGACCCCAGCTACAAGCAGGCCGACCCGGCTCCGCGATACAATGGCCGCGACACCGCCATAATGCTCGCATCGATGCACGGTGCAAAGACGCTGCTCGGCAGCGCCACCCCGGCCATCGATACATATTACAAGGCCACCGAAGGCGGCAAGTACGGCCTGGTGGAGCTTACCGAGCGATACGGCGCCGCACCGCTGCCGTCGATTGATATTGTCGACATGGCGAGAGAGCGGGAGGCCGGTGCCGTGCACGGTCCGCTGGCCGACGTCACCACCCGCGAGTGTCGCCATGCCCTTGCCGACGGCCGCCAGATAATACTCTTCCACGGGCGCCGGGGCTACTCGCCGCGCGCTTTTTGCAGGCTGTGCCGTTTTATACCCCGCTGCGACCATTGCGATGTGGCCCTCACGTATCATCGTCGGTCGGGTACGCTCGAGTGTCATTACTGCGGAGCCGTGTACCCGCTGCCGCGCGTGTGTCCCAACTGCCACGAGCCTGCCATCGAGGTGCGCGGCTACGGCACCGAGCGTGTCGAGGACGAGATAGCCGCCATATTTCCAGACTCGCCCACGCTGCGCATGGACCTCGACACTACCCGCAATAAAGACGCGTATGCCAACATCATCGACGACTTCTCGGCCGGCAAGGCACGTATACTCATCGGCACACAGATGGTCACAAAAGGACTCGACTTCAGCAATGTCGCCATCGTCGGTGTGGTCAATGCCGACTCAGTGCTGGACCATCCCGACTTCCGTGCCGGCGAGCGGGCCTTCAACCTTCTCGAGCAGGTAGCCGGCAGGGCAGGGCGCCGCAGCGACAGCCCCGGCAAAGTCATCATCCAGTCGTATACGCCCGAGCATCCCGTGCTGAGCCATGTCGCAGCCCACGACTATGCCGGGCACTACGCCGCCGAGCGCGCCGAGCGCGAGCAGTACATGTATCCGCCCTTTGCCCGCATCATCAACATTTACATCAAGCATCGCGACCGTGCCACCGCCGAGCGTATATCCCGCGTCTACGCCGAGCGCCTGCGCTCCCAGCTCGGCAACCGAGTCAACGGCCCCGTGGAGCCGCCCGTAGGCCGAGTCGCATCGCTGTATATCCGCCGCATCATGCTGAGAGTTGAGATTTCGGCCTCCCATGCCGCGGTGCGCGCCATCCTGCGCCGCCTCTACATCGATACATGCGCCGACCCCGCCATGCGCGGCCTGTCGCTGTACTACGACGTAGACCCCGTATGAAATATTATCAAAAAAAGTGGCCCGACCCCTTGCCGGATTACAGAAAAAGTGTACCTTTGCACTCATAAAGGAAAGGTGCTCGAGTGGCTGAAGAGGCAGACCTGGAAAGTCTGTAACGGCCGAAAGCCGTTCGCGGGTTCGAATCCCGCCCTTTCCGCACCCAAGCGGCTGCCCTCCCGGCAGCCGCTTTTCATATATACAAGTAGATTTATAGAAACACAAAAGAGAGACCGAGGTCTCTCTTTCTTAATAATATGTGTTGCCGATATAATCCTATTTTTGATTATATGCTTTGGGTTTGAATATGCGGGATGAAAGTCTGCTCCATAGCGCAATTCTTAGCTGATCAAGCAGGATGGAGATTGCAAAGACGGTCACGAGGAAAAGAAACATGTACAGCAGACACATCGCGCCGCTGTGATTGTTATATATGTCTATGCAATTGGCCTTGAAAAAGACAAGGTTCATCGCAGGAGCACCGTGGAAGAGAAACACTGCAAAGGAGGAGGCCGCTATCCAGTTGATAATCTTGCTTTGTAAATTTAGCTTATAGAATGTCAGCAGCAACGAGACGGAGCCTATGATCACAAGGGGGTTGGTGTAGTAATATACACTGTCGCCAAATGGCAGTCCATATCGCTTTGATGCGTAGCCCCATATTGTATTTATTATTACTGTCGCCAGATAGATTGACAAGAAGGTCCATGCTCCGGTCGACGCGATTCGTTTAGTCTGATATCGTCGGATATATTGTGCAAGGAGATATAAGCCTACAAATGAGAATACAGAGTAACCTGACTCTATATATTTAGCTGCCGGGAAAATCCAACCGTATGCTGACTGAAATATATAGAACCATATAATGAGTTTTCTCAATTTCCGTTCGTCGGCGCTGTCGATATAGCTATTGATAACAGGAGCAAATATGCAGAGTCCGATATAGGCTTTTATGAACCAATTCCATTCAAGCAGTCCGAAGCAACCCAATATACCGCCTCCACTTAGTCTGCCGAAGCCTCCTATCAGTGAAACGATGTATAGCCCGCCAAGAAAAAAGAAGCATTGAAAAAGAAATGACGACATTCTCTGTAGGTTTGGACGGATTCCAAACCATCCTGAAATCAAGACAAACACGTCAACGCATACTATTGACAATGATTCTATCACGAAGCGAGTAACCGAAGGCAAAACTTCGGTCGTGCATTCTTCTTGAGATGGGGCGCCATTTGCCCAGAAATCGGCATGAACAACCAATACAAGAAACATTGCCACGATGCGCAGCAACTCTATGTTTGACTGTCTCTGCTTGCGTTTTAGCTTATAACTACCGCATCCAGAGCAGCTCTGAGATTCGGTAATTGGGGGGGGTAATGCATTGATATTTAGCATGTTGTGCAAAAGGTGGGGGCTGCGCTTGCCGAATCTTGACGGATTATACTCTATTTATGTATTCCGCTTTCAGAATCCATATTTCATATCATCGAATGTGATGATACCGGCTCCGCCTGTCATTGGTACTATCGCTCCGACGACAGTCCGGCCGAGATCTGACGTAAGAATGACGGCCATATTTGCGATCTCTTCCGGCATGGCGTATCGTCCGAGAGGATTAGACGGCAAATCTATATTCTTCTGTCCGTCAGGGAGCAGCATAGGCGTAGCAGTCGGGCCAGGTGCAATACCGTTTACCACAATTCCTTTACTTATTAAAGATTTTGCCATGCCAAGAGTGAGGCCCCGAATACCCCATTTACTCAAAGTATATGCAGAAGATGCCGGTCTGAATGAGCTTGAGCTGCCGATATTCAGTATATTACCTTTGATCTGGTGAGATACAAAATATTTGGCAACAGCCTGAGACAACATAAATGCGCCTCTGAGATTTGTATTTAATACTTTGTCGAATTCTTCCTCCGAGCCGGAGCCAAATTGACAGCCAAGTGTTCCGGCATTATTTACCAATATATCGAATTTCGGCGTATAGGTTGTAATTTCGGAAATTACTTTATCGTAGTCGTTAGCCAACGATAAATCAAGTTGCACAAAGTTTACCTTATCAGCGTATCCGGGATTTTCAGTGATAAGCGATAGTTTTGTCGACTCTAATTTCGAATAATTGCGACCGGCAATTACAACGGAGGCTCCTGCGTTGAGCATTGCCTTGGCTATAGCCAATCCTATGCCCGATGTACCGCCGGTTACGAGAGCACATCGTCCATCCAGGAGATTGTTGCTTGAGAGTGTGACTACGTTCGCTACAACATTATTTGTTATATGAGTAGCCGTTATTCTCTCAATATAAGAGCTTATACGATTTATGAACCTTCTCATATCTTATTTCTTTATTTTTCGGATAAGATTGACGACTCCCGAGGGTAGTGCTTCGCGGATTTTATCGCGGGTTGTTTCCTCGCGCTTTATGATATTGTTTATCATGAAGACCGCATCGCTTTCGTCTGTTGAGTCTGTGAATACCTCAAACAGGATTGACTTGTCGTTCACCTCCGGTGAAACAAACTTTTCGAGGTTTTCCAAATACTCCTCCTTATTGGAAGCAGTGATATATTCATATCCCAGATCTTCGGCGAAATGCTTTATCAGGTGGTGACTTTTATGGCCGAAATGACCTCCGGCTGCGATGTATTTGTCGGCTTCCTCGCCAAACATGGCTCCGGGGTGATTGTAGTTTCTGAACTCGGTCCCTTTGCCATTATTTACGAGGAGTATTCGGAGATTGTTGCCGATATGTCTGTTGCCCAGAGAGTTTATGTCGTAGAAAAACGACAGGTCGCCGATTACCAGGAAGTGCAGCGTGTCGGGATTAGCGATAGCGCCACCTATGGCAGATGACATGCACCCATCGATACCAAAGCCGCCGGTGTTGACGAAGCATTCGCCTTTTACAGTCTCCGGAAGCTCGAATATTGTCCATGTCCTTTGTGAGTTGAGAATCGCGACATGGAGTTTACAATTCTCGGGAAGGAGATGTGCCGTCTGCTGCGCAATCCACACGTTTGAGAAGGGTACGTCGGTCAGTTGAGAATGCAGATAGTCGTACATCTCTTTAAACTCTGCCACCCTCTGCTCTGCCGATGCTTTGCCGGCATCTTTTTTAGGAGCGAGCTTGGAATAGAGATTGAAGAAATCGACCTCACGCATCTCAAACACATTGGTCAGTCTGCGCATGGGGTCTCTCAGCTCTCCGTCGGGATTCACTCGCCACACCTGTCGGGTAGACCTGGTACTGTCGTTGCCATACGACGGGACTTCGCCGATGTGAACAATCAGGTCTGAGTTAAACAAGTCTTTTTGGCAGCTCTGGTAATTAAGCAGTGACGAGTCGACTCTGTATTTCCCGGCATAATTACTGCCGAGCTCACAGAACACGACGGCTCCGTATGCCTCACAGAAGTCTTCAACGGCTTTTGTTTCTTCGTCTGACCAGACTTTATGATTGCCGACTCTGATGCCTACTTTCCCTTGCGGGATTTGAGGCATCGATTGCGGGGAGACGGTCAGATCCCAGCGTCTGATGACCTTTGCCTGCTCCAGCTCTTTTACAGAATAGTCACGGATATAGTGGGTAGTGAAGTTCAGATGGACCGGTCCGCCTCCACGATGGTGCAGAGCCAGAATTGCACGATTCAATCTGATCGTCGCTTCCCACTCGTCGTCGCCATTCTCTACGAACGGGATATGTTGACTCTCGATATAGGTGTCGTTTGGTTGTACACTGCGGTCAAGTACTTGCGGGATGAGATGTCCGATTCTATTTTCCTCTTGGGTCGCGGTAACAGCCAATATGGGCAGTTTGCGGTAGTGAGCCTCGGTTATCGCGGGAAGATAGTTTCGGGAAGCGGTAGCGCCGGTGCATGTCAGCACTACGGCTTCGCCTGTTTCCTCTGCCATACCTACGGCCATATATGCTGCAGAGCGTTCGTCGACACATGAATAGACTTCAAACCACTTATCGTGCATCACGCTTGCCACAAATGTAAGGTTTGTGGTCCCGGGACTTGCAATTATCTTTTTTATATTATGTTGTTTAAGCAGTGAAATCAGGATTCTAACGGCTTTTTCAACTGTATAGAACATTTCCATTATGCCAAAGATTTATTTTTATGAATATATTTATTCAAGATAAGCCGCAGCTTCTCTTTAAAGAACTGTTTCTCGCCTTTGGTTAAGCCGAATAAGTATATAGTCAGTACAACATTGGCTGCCGACAAGGGCGCAAGGATAAAAAATCGGAGCGTGGAGTCAGGCCAAAAATACGCGACTGTGAGCGGTGCGATGAATGATATAATCGAGACTTTCATACACGGGACTATTACGTCTCGCATAAAGCTGTGCCAGTCGTAAGTGGTAAGTCTCTTCAAGGCCCTGAAGCGGAAGTACACCAATGTAAAGTAGATGAATATAAATATCGGGTACGAACTCCATACCGGAGCTCCCAGGCGGTAGGCAATCCATGTCAGCGGGAATACCATAAAACCGTAAAGTGACACCTCTACGGTATATCTTTTGACATTTCCGTTAGCCTGAATTATCCTGAATAGATTCTGACTTGAGGCGATTGACAGCGACTCAAACATGGTGAAACACAGAAATACATCTGCCATCGGCGGGACATCGACAAGCCACAATGAAAGAAGGGTCTTGGCCTCGATACATACCGGGACAATAAATATATACATCATGAACCATGTCATCTTTGAAGAGCGGTTGACAAGGTCGTAACAATACGCATAGTCGCCGGCTGCATATGATTTTGTAATCTGGGGAGTGAACGCCGTAGTGAAATTGCTCACAAAACTTTGCACACTGCCGTTTACAGTTACAGCTACGCCTCTTGCAGCATTAAAAGCCACTCCAAAGAAAACATTTATGAGCATATTTACGCCCTGCGTATTCAATATCCACGCTGTGTTGCCAAAAAGATTCCAGCCGGAATATGAGGCCATTTCCTTTAGTAACTTCATATCCAGTTTAAAACGGTAGCGCACCTCCTGGAATTTCCTATGGCTGTAGCATGCGTAAAACAGTGTCATCAGGATTTGCGTCACAGCCAATAAGGAAACGTAGAAAATCAGCCTGTCTTTGTCGTACCACATGATGATGTAGCAGATGAGCAGCTTAATTACGGCATCTACAATGCTTGTCCAGGCATAAATCGACATATGCTCATGAGCGATGATACAAGAGCAATAGGGTGCGGATATCAGTCCTATGAATGTTGTAAGAATAGAGCATTGAAGCACCCAATTGGCCGCATACATCCTTCCTTCAGGGATGTTGGCGTATTCATTAAGAAACCATACACCGCCGATTTCAAGGAATACGACAGCTGCCAGGCCCATCAGTATCTGCACGTTGGCGACAGTGGTGAAGACATTACGCATCTTGTCGAGATTGCCTTCGCCCAAAGCATACGTAATGTATCTGCTGCTGGCGGCTGAGGTCGTCCCGACTATCAAAGAAGTGAAGGCGACGATACCTCCTACGACATTCTGTATGCCATAGTTATCAATGCCGAGAGCCTCAAGCATGACACGCCCCGTATACAGCCCCACAATCAGTGTAATGAATGTGCGGATGTAAAGCATCATCGTATTCTTGGCAATTCTCTTATTGCGTTCTTCCATAATATCAATTACCGGCCGTTGCTGCGGGGATGTTTATACCGTCTGATATGACCGCCCACATGTGCGGCGGAATATTTGAGCGCAAAGTTAGCGAAAATAAATGATATTTCGGTTAAACACGGCGGCTTTATACCGCAGTCGGCGGCGGTAGCCCTTATGACTAAGCGCATTGGCATTGTCAACAATCATGGAGGTATTGAGTTGAATGCTTTTGCCTGTCGGTCGCGGTCGCGGTCGTGACGGCGGGGCGGGGCCGTCGCTCGCGGTTAGGCGGATTTTTTGTAACTTTGCTGTCGCATCGCGGGCGCCGTGTGGCGTCGGCGGTGTATATAAAGATTGTACGCTCGCTTATGAATATTACATTATCATTTGATCAGGTAAAGGATAAGGTGACTGGTTTTGTATGGCAACATCTGCTGCTGATAGCCTCTCTCTATGTGATGACGCTCGGTGTGGCGCTGTGTGTGCGCTCGGCTCTTGGCAGCAGTGTGATATCAACGATACCGTTTGTGATGACTCTCGCCGGTGAGAGTGGGGCGGTGAGGGCCTTGACTATCGGCGAGTGGACTTATGTGATGAATTTTGCGCTCGTGGGCCTGCAGCTGCTCATTATGCGGCGCAAGTTTGAGCCGGTGCAGCTGTTTCAGCTGGTCATCGGTTTCCTCTTCGGATGGCTGCTCGATGTCAACATGGCGCTTACTGCTGCCTTGCCTATCGCGGGGCCGGCAGCCCAATGTGCGGCCCAGGTCGCAGGCTGTGTGGTGCTCGGCATCGGCATAGCGTTTGAGATACGATGCGGCTCGGTGACGATGCCGGGCGAGGGACTTCCCGCAGCGATAAGCCGCAAGACCGGAGTGCTCTTTGCCAAGACAAAGATATGTGTCGATATCTGCCTGGTGATAGGTGCGGTCGTGCTGGGATATGTGTTTTACGGTACTTGGCTGTGGCAGGTCGTCGGCCCGGGTACACTTTTTGCGATGATATTTGTAGGCTGGGTGGTGAAGTTGCTCACGCCTCACATGCAATGGTTTGACGGAGTGGTGTGCTATCGTCCCGGTTTCAGGCGTTATATCTACGGATTGGCGCGCACCATCCGCTATCTCACCTCAAGCAGCCACGACTGACCACCCTATAGCGGCAGCTCCCTGTCGCATGCCGCAGCCTCAAGCGATAGCAGCAGATTTTTTGCCTCCATCCCGCCGCGGTAGCCGGTAAGGCGGCCGTCGCTCCCGACCACGCGATGGCACGGTACGACGACAGACATTGGATTGGCGGCAACTGCGGCCGCTACCGCCCGTATGCTTTTCGGATATCCCATGCGCCGGGCCAGCTCGCCATACGATACAGTGGCGCCGTAAGGTATCTGCGATAGCTTGTGCCATACCACACGCTGAAAATCGGTGCCGGCAAACAATACGGGTATCGTGAAATCCCGGCGCACACCTGCAAAGTACTCACTCAGCTCGTCGACGGCCCGCTCCGTGACTTCCGACGAGCCACGACGTAGCTCGGCCCCAAGGCTACGGCATATGCGGTCGATATCGGCACGTGCACGGCTACAGCCGGCCCAGTCGCATATACACAGGCTGTCGCCATACGAGCCGACAATCATCTCGCCCGCAGGCGAGCAGTAGCTGGAAAGGATGATACAAGACATATGTGCAAAGATACGCAATTTATGCAATAATAATACAAACATTGATTAGTGCCACAAAAAAAAGAAAGCCAAGCTTAACGCTTGACTTTCTTACGTCTGCGGAGAGGACGATTTTAGAACCTATTGGGCAATAATCTAATCTCCAATATCTTAGTCATTGTTGCTTTCTGTATGTAGCACGCTTGTAGCACAGCTGTGTCATACGGAGTCTATCCGATGTCTCGGCATGTCTGCTCCTCTTCCTCTGTTACGTTGCAAAATTACAAATAAATCCTTAAATAGAACCCATTGATACTGTTAAAAATGCAGAATGTTTGCGGCACAGAAATAGCTTCAATAAATTATAACGCGGAGAGAGATTTGGCGGTCAGTGTTGGCGGCGTTAGGTAGTCAAAAAGTATCGGGCAAGCCTGACACCATTTGACAACCTCCCGTCTATGGGCAAAGGCTAAACACCGAGTATTGCCAACGCCTTACGGTAAAGCATCGGGGACGCTGCTTTTTACCTGAAGTTTCAGAAACGAAGTGCAAAAACTTACGACTGAATAGCCCACATGTTTTTAAGGCGTTCGGCGCTGAATGGCGGATTGGGGATGGGCTGAGTACATCAGGTTCGGACGGAAGGACTGTTCTGCCATCATTCTGCGGAGATAAGGCT
>CAJUOC010000003.1 GCA_910587925.1 uncultured Muribaculaceae bacterium | reverse complement strand
CTGCCTTACAAGCAGAGGGTCGGGGGTTCGAATCCCTCAGCGCCCACAAGCCGCTTCCCGCTCCGGGAAGCGGCTTTTCTTTTTTACCACGCCCGGTATGTCTGAGAATTTCAATACATATATACCACATATAGAGCCCGACTACTGGCGCCGGCTGTGTACGCAGCTCGGCTGCCTGCGCCACTATGAGCGCGGAGAGGCGTTTGCCCGCGAGGGTGAGCCGGCCAGATATATCGGATACGTAGCCGCCGGTGCACTGAAGTATGTCACCGGCTCCGACGATGGCGAGGAGCATGTGATCGGGCTGGAGTACGACGGCGGATTTGTAGCCGACTTCCCTTTCTCTCTGTACGGGCTGGACGCCAGGGCATCGATAGTCGCCACGGCTCCCAGCGAGATATATTGTGTGGAGGCGCGCCGTATCGGTGAGATGATGCAGAGCGACAGTCAGCTGAAAGATATAGTGATGAAGTCGACCGAAGCCATCTTTGCCACTCTATACGACCGGTACAAGTCGCTGTACAATTGCTCTCCCGCCCGCCGCTACGAGATGCTGCTGAGCACACACAGCGACATCTTTGCCCGCTTTCCGCTAAAAGACATCGCCTCGTATCTCGACATATCCCCTACCCATCTGAGCCGCCTGCGCCATCTCTGACGCGGACTCAGTCGCAGTTGCCGCAGCCAGAGCAGCCGTTGCATGTCATGCGCGAGCCGCAGGTGTCGCAGTGGCTGCGGAAGCGGGGCGTATACACCTCTTGCCCGAAGAGCGAGCCTTGCGGCGGCGACAGGCTGAATGTGGGCTTACCGTCGTAGTGGCTCAGGCCCGATTTATACGCTTGCAGACTCTGTATGCGCTTGGAGGGTATGCGGTATGTATGCCCGTCCTTGACAAATACTGTGCCGGTCTCGATGAAATTGAAGGTGACACTGTGGCGGGCACACTGCTCTGAAAGCGACTTTACCCACTCGTAATGACACGGACGGGCGCCATCGTAATTCTCGCCGCCGCAGAGCACTTCCTCGATATCGCCGGAGGCAAGATAGGACTCGGCATCTATACGTCCGATAAAAGGCGCGGCCATGAACCCCTTGTGACGGGCAGGTATGCCGAGCAGCAGCGGCAGCCGCTCATCGGCGCGGCGCTGGTTCTCGCAGGTCACGGAGAGCATGACATTGTCGTAGCCGCGGCCCCAGTCGGCCGGAAGGCACTCGCAGATACGCCCGGCGCGCTTGGTGAGCAGACGGAAAGCGATATCCGACCGACGGCGCATCATGGCCCAGGCCTCGGCTCTCCACTCGTCGGCCTCCTCCACAAAGAAGTCGGTCGACAGCCCCACATATACCTGCATGCCGGGCTGCAGCCGCAGCCGCCCGTGGCGGTCGCGCTGCTCGGGCAGATTGAAATTGCGGGTACGCACCACTTGCGAGGTGTCGATACCCCGCTTGCGGTCGAGAAAGTACATGTAGCAATGCTCGCAGCCCTCGCTGACGCGCTTGCAGCCGTGCCAAGGATTCCAGATTATCATAGTCTGAAGCCGCGGGAAGGATACGGGACTTACCGGCCGCCGTATTTCTTCTCAAACATAGAGTAATGCTCCTCGCCCCACTTCATCATGGAGTCGATGATAGGCAGGAGCGAGCGGCCAAGCTCTGTGATGCGGTACTCTGAGCGCGGCGGCAGCTCGGGATAGATAGTCTTCCCGACCAGACCGTCTTCCACCAGCTCCTTGAGCTGGATATCAAGCACACGCGGAGCAGCCTCGGGCAGGCACTTGTGTATCTCGCTCGGGCGCAGCGGGCGCTCGCCGCGCAGCTCGTCGAGGATACACGATTTCCACTTCGACTCTATCAGGCTCATAGTAAGCCGCAAGGGGCAGTCGAGGTCGACAGGTATCTTTTTCTGATATGCCATAAGATTGGTGATATGCGGATACAAAGTTAGGCAATATCGCGGGAATATGGCATACCGAAAAAATTTTCGGTATATGAAAATTTTTTCGGTACTTGCATACGGCGTATTACCGCAGTAATTTTGCACTCACAAAACCATTGCAGATATGAGAAGCGAAATAAAAGAATACGAAGCCGTGGCGCTCGCCGCCGAGAAGTTTGTGAAAAGTGTAGCCGAGGGCAACAGCGAGTATGCCCGCACGCTGTTTACCGACGACGCCGTACTGTTCGGGATGCTCGACGGCACTCTCGAGCATGGCTCTATAGAGCAGTTTTACCGCAATGTCGACAGCGTGGGCGCCGGCGACAATTTCAAGGCCCGCATCGATGTGCTCGCCGTGGAG
Source organism: uncultured Muribaculaceae bacterium (assembly GCA_910587925.1). Taxonomy (GTDB): domain Bacteria; phylum Bacteroidota; class Bacteroidia; order Bacteroidales; family Muribaculaceae; genus CAG-873. Next base: position 115,967 of record CAJUOC010000003.1, on the reverse strand, counting down.
GAGACTGTGGCAGTCGTGCGCGTGCTTGAGGAGGGCTGGGGAGGACGCATCGACTTCACCGACTTCCTGCTGATGCTCAAGCTCGGAGGCGAGTGGAAGTGTGTGGCCAAGGCTTACAACCAAAACTCCGACACCATCAATACCGCCCGCTGATATGAAGGTACTCATGGTCAACGGCAGCCCCCGCGAGCACGGATGTACATATACCGCGCTCGCCGAGGTAGCCGATACTCTGCACAAGCACGGCATCGATACCGAGATAATATACCTGGGCATGAAACCGGTGGCCGGATGTATCGCCTGCATGAAATGCTTTGAGACGGGCCACTGCTTCCGCGACGACATCGTGAGAGAGCTGCAGGACCGTCTTGATGAGTTTGACGCCATCATACTTGGCTCGCCCGTATACTACAGCAACCCCACGGGGCAGATACTGTCATTTGCCCAGCGGCTCTTTTTCTGCAAGGAAGATGAGATGGCCGGCAAACTTGGAGCGGCTGTGGTATCGTGCCGCCGCGGCGGAGCGTCGGCCACGTTTGAGTCGCTCAATCAATTCTTTACCATCGCCAATATGCCGGTGGTGTCGTCGCAGTACTGGAATTCGGTACACGGCTTCACTCCCGACGACGTGCGCAAAGACGCCGAGGGACTCCAGACCATGCGCACTCTGGGCGAAAACATGGCATGGATGCTGCGCTGCATCAAGGCCGGCAAGGAGAGCCACCCCGACTACGAGCCGCGCCTGCGCACCCACTTCATCGGCGCGAAGTAGCCACGCGACAGATTACCGCCGCCGGCCCTCAGAGGAGCGCCGGCGCTCTATAATGTCGGCAAACGACCGCGGCAGCCGCACGTTGTACAGGTCGTATGCCTCGTCGAAAAGCGGCGCAATCTCCTCGTCGGTAAATCCGGCTATGCCGCAACCGATGCGGGTGACATAGAATGTATTCTGGTCCCACTCCCGCGCCAGGTCGATGAAGCGGTCGACATAGGGCCTGATGGTATCTACCCCGCCCTGCATGGTGGGGATGGCATACGACTGCCCCTGTATGCCCTCACCCTGCCCTTGCACGGCTCCGAACTTCAGCCGCGCCACGCGGGCCGCTCCGCCGGCATGGTTGCCTTGCAGATTGCTGCCAAATACAAAGATGTCGTCGGGGCCAAGCGATGTGATATTGTCGGGTGTGTATTCGCGTCCCATGTCTGTATCAGAGTAAATCGCCCGCGCCCTCGCGCACAATCTCCGGCGCGGCGCTGTCGGTGAGGTCAACGATGGTCGAGGGCACTATACCTCCCGGGCCGGCATCGAGCAGCAGTGATGCCACGTCGGCATAGTGCATCGCAATCGAAGCAGGCTCCACAGCCTCGGCATCGTCGGCAATCTCGACGGAGGTAGTGAGCACGGGATGCCCCAGAGCGGCCGCGAGTGCTGTGGCCACATCATGGGCCGGGATGCGTACCCCCACACTCTTGTGGCCCTTGAATACCTTGGGCAGCCGCGTATCGGCCGGCAGGATAAACGTAAACGGCCCCGGCAGATTGTCTTTGAGTGTGCGGAAAGCGCGGTTGTCGATACGGGCATACTCGGCAGCCTGGCTCAGGTCGGCGCAGACTATCGACAGCAGATTTTTGTCGGGGTTGATGCCCTTGATACGGCACAGTCGCTCAATGGCGCGGGCGTTGAGAGCGTCGCAGCCCAGCGCATAGAGAGTGTCGGTGGGATAAATCACTATCTCGCCGCGCTCAAGAGCCTCGACCGCGCGGGCGATATGGCGGTCGTTTACGGCCGAGCCGCGAAATTCAATTATATTCATGGTACTGTATATCGGTGGCGCCCGCATACTGTCGGAGCAGACGCACAGTGAGGTCGAGCGAGCCGTCGTCGGCGCCGTCGTACATATTGAGGGTGACGAGCAGGCGGGTGGTCTCGGCGGTGAGCTTGGTGCGGTCGTTGTCGCTTGTGGGAGTGCCGATGCCGCCCGCGGCGTCGCGGTACACGGGCAGATGCCCGATATTGAGCTGTCCGCGGCCGATAGCCTCGTATGGCTCGCCCGGGCGTCCTACCCCGAGGGTAAGTGTATCGCCCTCGATGCGGTCGGCATCAAAGGCTCCTATCGAGTGCCCCGTGCGGAGCGACACTAAATTTATCAGGTCGATTATGGCAAGCGAGCGGTATAGCCCCACACCTTTCACGCAGCGGCGGCACAGGGCTTCGGCGCTGGGGCGGTAGCGGTTTGGCTCCTTGCCCAGCGCTTTGTATGCGGCGCGGGTGGCTGCGATGGCCGGTCGCTTGTTTACGGCCTCCATCGGCAAGAGTGCGACCTCGGCGGCTGCGGCCTCGATTTCGGCCCAGAGCGCGTCGGGGGTCGGGCCGTCGGTCACGGCAGCCTCGATGAGCACCATGCGGAAGTGTGGCGCGGCGCGGCGTATCTCGTCGGTGATTACGACTGTCTTCATTCGGCAGGCCAGCGGTTGTTGATACGGCTCAGCTCACCGGCCGTGACGGGCAATACCGTACCGTGGCGCGGATGGAAATCCATCTCGACGGGACGCTCCACTTTGCGGAAGTGCACCAGATCGTCGGTCTCGGCAAACTCATATCGGCCGTCCATATACACGTCGTACATCAGTATGTATTTATCTGAGCCGTTGAGCTTGAATATACCCGAGCCCTCCACGGCCTGCTCTGTCTGCTGCTTGTAATCGGACTGCTCGACCCAGTTGCCCGACGTGAGGCTGCGGGTTGTGGCCGACTTGATACCGTTGCCGTGACCCTCGGTCTTGTAGAATAGATGGTACACGCCGTCTTTCAGTATGATGTCGCCGTCGATACACGAGCGGCCGTCGGCAGGGACAAAGAGCGGCCTGGGCTCGCCCTCAAGGTCTGTAAAATCGTCGTTGGCATAGGCGTAATAGATTATATCGGGTCCGTCGCCATGCTTCATCGACCAGTAAATCATATACTTGCCGGCCTCGGGGTCGTAGATTGTCTGCGGCGCCCATACCCGCTTGAGATTGGCCTGGCCGGGATACCGCTTCTGTATATTCACCACCGAGTGAGTCCAGTCGGTGAGGTTGTCGGAACGCATGAGCACCATGGCGCGATTGGAGTCCCAACCGTTGGCCGATACCATATCGGTGGCCACCATGAGGTATCCGCGACCGTCGTGGCGGCGCAGTATATGCGGGTCGCGCATCCCGCCGGTCGAGCTTATCGCTTTTGAGTCGAGCACCGGGCGGCCGCCGTTGACGGCCCGGAAGCTGTATGCGTCACTGCCGGTGGCAAAGCATATCTGCTCCTGATCCATATCGTTGCCGGTAAAGTATACAAAGAGATATGCCTCGGTAGAGTCGGCCGGGCAGCCGGCGGCGGCGGCAGCTGTGATTGCCGCGGCGGCCATAGCGGAGATTGCACGTAGTCTTATCATAGTCGTAGATTTTTGGTCTGCGACAAAGATACGTAAAAGTTGAGAGCAATGCCAAATTTATTTGAGCATTGCCGAAACTCCGGTATCTTCGACGAAGTCAAAGATAGCAAGAAAGTCGCCCCGCGGTGGCGGGGCGACTTCATGAGACGATGCGGTCTGTGCCGTCTTACTCGGCGGCTTCGTTGAGCAGCTCGAGCATCTTGATGGCCGACGAGGGGATACGGGTGCCGGGGCCGAAGATGGCGGCCACGCCGGCCTTGTACAGGAAGTCATAGTCCTGGGCGGGTATCACACCGCCGGCGGTGACCATGATATCCTCGCGGCCGAGCTTGCGCAGCTCCTCGATCACCTGGGGCACGAGAGTCTTGTGGCCTGCGGCCAGCGAGCTCACGCCCAGGATATGCACGTCATTCTCCACAGCCTGGCGGGCAGCCTCGGCGGGAGTCTGGAAGAGCGGACCCATATCGACGTCGAAGCCGCAGTCGGCATAGCCGGTGGCTACCACCTTGGCGCCGCGGTCGTGGCCGTCCTGGCCCATCTTGGCAATCATGATACGGGGCTGGCGACCTTCGCGCTTGGCAAAGTCGGCGCACATCTGCTGTGCTTTTACGAAATCGGGGTCTGACATGGTTTCTTCAGAGTACACGCCTGAAATGGTACGGATGACTGCTTTGTAGCGGCCTACGACTTCCTCGCAGGCATCGGATATCTCGCCCAGCGATGCGCGCACGCCGGCTGCCTTCACGGCCAGGTCGAGCAGGTTGCCCTCGCCGGTGCGCACACACTCTGTGATGGCTGCGAGAGCCTCCTTGACCTTGGCCTCGTCGCGCTCGGCACGCAGCTCGCCCAGACGGGCAATCTGCTCCTCGCGCACCTGAGTGTTGTCAATCTCAAGGATGTCGATGGGATCCTCGTGGTCGAGGCGATACTTGTTGATACCCACGATGGTCTGGCGGCCGGAGTCGATGCGGGCCTGGGTGCGGGCGGCAGCCTCCTCGATACGCATCTTGGGCAGGCCGGTCTCGATGGCCTTGGCCATGCCACCGAGCTTCTCGATCTCCTGGATGTGCTCCCATGCGCGGTGGGCGATCTCATTGGTGAGCGCCTCCACATAGTAAGAGCCGGCCCAGGGATCGACCTGCTTGGTAATCATGGTCTCCTCCTGGATGTATATCTGGGTATTGCGGGCGATGCGCGCCGAGAAGTCGGTGGGCAGCGCGATGGCCTCGTCGAGGGCGTTGGTGTGCAGACTCTGGGTATGGCCCAGGGCGGCGCCCATAGCCTCGATGCAGGTACGGCCGACATTGTTGAAGGGGTCCTGCTCGGTGAGCGACCAGCCGGAGGTCTGCGAGTGGGTGCGCAGGGCCAGCGACTTGGGATTCTTGGGGTTGAACTGCTTCACAATCTTGGCCCACAGCATACGGGCGGCGCGCATCTTGGCTATCTCCATGAAGAAATTCATGCCGATGGCCCAGAAGAACGACAGTCGCGGCGCAAATGCGTCGATATCCATGCCGGCGTTGACGCCTGCGCGCAGATACTCCAGGCCGTCGGCCAGGGTGTATGCCAGCTCGATGTCGCAGGTGGCGCCGGCCTCCTGCATGTGGTAGCCCGAGATGGAGATGGAGTTGAACTTGGGCATATTCTGCGAGGTGTACTCGAAGATGTCGGCGATGATACGCATCGAGAATTTCGGCGGGTAGATGTAGGTGTTGCGCACCATAAACTCCTTGAGGATGTCATTCTGTATGGTACCGGCCATCTCCTCGAGCTTGGCGCCCTGCTCCAGACCGGCGTTGATGTAGAATGCCAGCACGGGCAGCACGGCGCCGTTCATGGTCATCGACACCGACATCTTGTTGAGTGGTATGCCGTCGAAGAGCACTTTCATGTCTTCTATCGAGCAGATAGACACACCGGCCTTGCCCACATCGCCCACCACACGGGCGTGGTCGGCGTCGTAGCCGCGGTGTGTAGCCAGGTCAAAGGCCACGGACAGACCTTTCTGACCGGCGGCGAGATTGCGGCGGTAGAAAGCGTTGGACTCCGCAGCGGTGGAGAATCCGGCATACTGGCGGATAGTCCAGGGGCGCAGGGGATACATGGCCGAGTACGGGCCACGCAGGAAGGGAGGCAGACCCGACACGTAGTTGAGGTGTTCGAGTCCCTGCAGGTCATCCTTTGTATATACGGGTTTTACTTTGATGAGCTCGGGAGTGGTCCAGAGTCGGTCGTCGGCCGCAGCCACCGGGGTGTGCTGAGCGCCGAATGCATCTTTGGTAATGTCAATGGTTGAGAAATCGGGTCTCATAGCGATGTGTGTGACTGGGGTTATTTGAGAAGACGGGCGTTGAAGTCGCGCAGGGTGTCGAGCACGTTGCAGCGCACGTGTACAAAGTCGTTGATACCCTCGGCCTTGAGAGCCTCGGTGCAGGCAGGATTGCCGGCTACCACAAACTCAGCGCGGCCGGCCAGGTACTTGTATGCGGCGGGAGCCAGGGTCTCGTATTCGTCGTCAGACGAGCAGAGCACCACCACATCGGCGCCCTTGGCGAGAGCTGCATCGACGCCCTGCTCGACGGTGTCGAAGCCGAGGTTGTCGATAATCTCGTAGCCGGCGCAGCCAAAGAAGTTGGTCGAGAACTGGGCGCGGGCGAGGCGCATGGCCAGGTTGCCGATGGTGAGCATAAACACCTTGGGGCGCTTGGCGGCAGCCTCGGTGGCAAGGCGCAGAGCCTCGAAATCAGAGGCGGCGCGGGCAGTGCTCAGCGCGTGGCCGGTACCCTCTGCACCGTCGCCACAGCCGCAGCCGCAGTGGCATGCGTCGCCGGCGACTTTCTGTGCGGCGGTCTCGTTGATATTGGGATACTGATTGGTACCCAGCAGGATTTCCTTGCGGCGGGCAACATCGGTATGGCGCTTGGCGTTGGAGGCGTTTACGGCATCCTGCACCTTGCCGGCGGCCACCATGGCGAAGAAGCCGCCCTCTGACTGCTCGGCCAGGAAGAGCTTCCAGGCCTCGGAGGCGATGCTCACGGTGAGGGTCTCCACGTAGTAGCTACCGCCGGCGGGGTCGACCACCTTGTCGAGATGGCTCTCTTCCTTGAGCAGGAACTGCTGGTTGCGGGCGATGCGCTCCGAGAAATCATCGGGTGTCTGGTACGGGGTGTCAAAGGGCACGGTGGTGATGGAGTCGACACCGGCCAGGGCGGCGCTCATGGTCTCGGTCTGCGAGCGGAGCAGATTCACGTGAGCGTCGTACACGGTCTGATTGAAGCGCGATGTGCTGGCGTGGATGTGCATCTTGGCGCTGTCGGCCGACGCGGGCTTGTACTGCTCCACAATCTGTGCCCAGAGCATACGAGCGGCGCGGAACTTGGCTATCTCCATGAAGTAATTTGACGACACGCCCATATTGAACTTGACGCGTGCGGCCACTGTATCCACATCGAGGCCGGCCTCGGTGAGCAGGGTGAGCCAGTCGGTACCCCAGGCAAGGGCATAGCCCAACTCCTGATAGATGTATGCACCGGCGTCGGAGAGCATATATGAGTCTACGGAGAGCACTTTCAGAGCAGGCACGTCGGCCACGGCGGCGATAATCCCGGCTGCGGCGGATGCGATGGCGGCGGGGTCGATTTCCTTGCCGTGGCGCAGAGCCGGCTTGGCGGGATTGTAGTCTACCGAGCCGCGGAAGGTCTTCTCGGCACCGGCTGCCTTGACTGCCTCGACCAGTGCCTTGGCCACGTCGAGAGCCTTGCGGGGGCAGCAGGTGAGGTTGATTTCCACCTTTGCCAGGTCGATGCCGGCCAGAAGAGTCTTCACGTCGGCGGGGTCTTTTACCTTGAATCCCAGCGAGGTCACGCCCTTGGTGAGCACGTCGAGCGCGATGGCGTTGGCAGCGGCAGCATCGGGGGCGATGATGTCCTGGCGGGTGAGCCAGTCGTTGGTGTCGCGGATACCGCGGATGTAGGGGAACTCGCCCGGCAGCGAATCAGTGGTAGCCAGGCCGGCGATGTCCTCGGCACGGTAGATAGGCTGCACGTTGAAGCCCTCGTTGGTGCGCCAGACCAGTTTCTTGTCAAAGTCGGCGCCCTTGAGGTCGGCCACGACTTTGTCGCGCCATTCCTGGTAGGTCACGCCCGGAAACTGTTCAAACAATTTTTCGGTCTTTTCAGCCATAACTTGGTAGTTATATATGAATTATAGTCAGTTGTCTTTCGTGGTACATACGGCCGCGCGCCGGCGGCGAGTGTTTTTCAAGGCAAATATACACATTTAAATGGTATATAAACGAAAAAAATCCGTAATCGCGCTAAAAAACACTCAGAAAGTGGGCTCGTCGGGCGGGACGGGGTTGACGGGCGGGGCGATACGGGCCTTGCGGAGCCATGCCCCGGAGTACATGCGCCACAGAAATATGGCCCCGCGCAGCGACAGCTCCACCGCCATAGCTATCCATACTCCGCGCAGCCCCATCGTGGGTGCCATCACGGCGGCCAGCGGTATACGCACGGCCCAGATGCTGCCAAAATTCATCACGGCGGGCACCAGCGTGTCGCCTACCCCGACAAATGCGCCGTATGCCACTATCGAGGCCGCATACAGCGGCTCGGCAAATGCCTCGATACGCAGCACTTCCACGCCGATGTCGCGGATGGCGGCGACGGGTGTCATGATATCCATCATCAGGGGCGATGCTACATAGAGCACCGCGCCCATAGCGGTCATCACCGCTATGCCGAGCCATACCGTCATATGGCAAAAACCCTTGACAAGCTCGCGCCGGCCGGCGCCGTAGCTCTGGCCGACCAGTGTGGTGGCTGCCTCGCCTATGCCGAAGCCGGGCATATAGCAGAGGCTCTCGGCGGTGACAGCAAAGGCGTTGGCGGCGATGGCCACCACGCCGAGCGGAGCGACTATCACCGTGAGCATCACCTGTGCGCCGCAAAATACGGCATGCTCCAGAGTCATCGGCGCCGATATCGACACGGCGCGGCGCAGCACGGCGCGCGTCGGGCGGAAACTGCGACGCGGACGGTGGCGCAGCCGCAGGTCTTCCTGGCGGCAGGTGAGATACCACAGCATCAGGGTGGCCGTGACGACCTCGGCCGCCACGGTGCCGAGCGCGGCGCCGGGCACGCCCAGCCCTGCGCCGGGCGATATGAAATGCATCCCGAGGAAATCAATCTCGCGGGTGGGGAAAATCAGAAACCAGTTGAATACGACATCCATCAGGCACATGCCCACGTTGAGCAGGCTGGGCACTTTCATGTTGCCGGCGCTGCGGAGCATACCGCCGGCCAGATAATTCATGGTAAGCATCGGCAGCGCTCCCACAAATATGGCAAAGTACATCGAGGCATCGCCGCAGATGGCCTCGTCGCCGCCGAGCCAATGCGGCAGGCGAGAAGCGATGGCCAAGCCGACCAGAGTGACTGCGGCGCTGAACACCAGGCATGCCGTGATGCCCTGGCGCACCACATCGCGGGCCTCGCCGGAGCTTGACGCTCCCAGGCGATGGGCGGCCTGCACGGCAAAGCCGGTGGTCACGGCCGAGCACAGCCCCCAGAACAGCCACAGCGAACTGCTCATCAGCCCCACCGACGCTGCCCCGTCGGCTCCGAGCCGCCCCACCATCGAGGCGTCGATATACTGCATGAGGATGCTCGACAGCTGGGCAAGTATGGCCGGCACGGCAAGGCGCAGGGTGAGCGAGGCACGCCGGCCGCGGCTTATCGGGCTGCCGTCGCGTATGCAGGTAAGGTCGGCCATCAGTCGTCGGCGCGCTCGGGCAAGGGGCGCTCAGCCTCACGCATGAGCCGCTCCATCTCCTCGGGAATTATGAACACATCGGCCGCCGACAGGGGGCGCACTCCCTTGAAAAGTCTGAACTTGGGCAGAAACAGCATCGAGCGGCGCACCAGGAAGAGCGGCGTGGCCTTGCCGGTGGTCTCGGGCCACATCTTGATGCGGTCGGCGGCATTGTCGGCAAAGTCTGCACGCATAAACGAGCTCTGCGCTGTCACCATCTTGTTGATGGTAGAGTCTTTTTCCTCGGGAAACATGGTCAGCTCGACATTGCCGTTGATGTCGAGGCGGCTCAGATGGCCGCCGACGAAGTATGCTATCATCTCCTTGCCCGACATCTGATTGTAGAAATCGTCGACAAGACGCTCGGCCGTGAAGCCAAACTGCGGCAGACGCGCACGGTCGATGGTGGAGTCGTTCATGTGCAGCTCGATGACGTTGCCGAATATCTGGCGCTCACCGCTCCATACCACCGGGCTTACATACAGCCTCACGGTGGAGTCGGCGCGTGTCACACGCAGCGAGTCGCAGATGCCCTGCATGTCGGAGCGGTAAAAGCGCACGCGCGGCCACACGTCGGCCACATGCGTAGTATCGAGCCGGAAGCTCTCGGGCACGGCGGGTGTCCCGAGCAGGGTATCGGCCTCGATGGCCTCGATGGTCACCGTGTCGATGACGCGGTATGCGTTGAGCTGGCGCCCGTGCAGATACAGGGTATCGCCCTGCGAATACTCCTTGATGAGGAGATGGCCGGTGGCATAGGCACTGTCGGTATGCTGGTTGAAAAAACCATAGTCGGCCAGCAGCTCGGTGTGGCGCACGGTATCGGCCATGAGCATGTCGCCGTAGCAGCGGGCAGTACCTTGGGGGCGGCGGTAGTAGATGGTGTCGGCCACCACATAGCGTCCCTCGGGCGTGGCCACCACCGAGCGGTCGTAGAGCGCGGCCGTATCGGCATCGGTATCGTAGAAAGCGTTGGCCGTGAATATGGTACCGCGGGCGTTTACCACGCGGCTGGGCGAGTACAGCTCGGCTATGTGGCTGGCGGTATTGTAAAAGAGAGAGTCGGTATAGATGTCGAGGGTATCGCTCTCGCTGAGCGAGTTGAGGTGTACGTTGAGGTAGAAGTTGGCATCTTTGGTGGCCGGGATGTACTCGCCCTCGATGGAGGTGAGGCGGTTGCTGCGGTCGGTGAGCTCGCCGCCGACGTTATAATATCCGACCTCGGTGCGCAGGTCGTATGTAAACACGTCTGTGCGGAGCATCACGTCGCGGTTGATGAGCCGCACTTTATTGCCGGGGTCGGCGTAGAGATAGCATATCTCGTCGGGGCCCATGTAGTTGAGCTCGTCGGCGTATACAAAGAGTGTGTCGCCCTGCTCCATACTTACATTGCCAAAAGCCTCAAACGACTCGACCGTAGGATAGTAATGCGCCGAGTCGCACTTCATCACCATCGGGCCCTTGGTAAAGACCACATTGCCCGACACGACCATAAATGAGTCGGAGCGCTCCTTGTAAAGCACATCGGCGCGGTCGAGAAAGACGCGGTTGCCCGAGGCGCGCGAGGCCGAGGGCACCTGCGGCGTAAAGGTAGGCTGCACGCCCGCCGCACGCCCCACATACGCGGCAAGCGCGGCCGAGACCGCGCATATTGCCACAAAAGATTTTCTGAGCCCGGAAGTCACCGTCAGCGGGATTTAATCCAGCCCTCCTGCTTGAAGTCGCAGCCTCGCCAGCCGTCCTCGATACGGATGTATGTATCGCGTATCTTGTTGGCGAGCCAGTCTTCAATCATCTTCTGCTTGGCCGACTCCTCATACATGCTTTTTATCTGCTGGAAGTCGTCGCCGAGATTGGCCTGATGGGCATCGATGCGGCGGGTGAGCTTGACGATGGCCACCGACTCACGCTCTTTGCGCGGGTCGCGCATCACAAACGGCGCCGATACCTGCCCCTCCTCGAGTCGGCCCACTACTGCGGCGACCTCCTGGGGGAGCTGCGACATTTCAAAGCGGGTGGTGCCTGTCTCGGAGTTGACCATCACGCCATTGCTGTTTTTGGTATCCTTGTCCTGCGATATATAGCGGGCAGCCTCTTCAAAGGTTATGCGCTTGTTGTCGACGATATCGGTGCGCACCGAGTCGAGGCGCGAGATTGCATCTGCCAGATCCTTATCGGCCACCTTGGGGCGCAGCAGTATATGGCGGGTATTGATGCGGTCGCCGCGCTTCTCTATCAGCTGGATGATATGGAAGCCATACTCGGTCTCGACAATCTTGGATACTTTCTTGGGGTCGTTGAGGTTGAAAGCCACGGCGGCATACTCGGGCACGAGCTGTCCGCGGCCCATGAAACCGATCTCACCGCCACGCACGGCCTCGGGCGCCTCGGAGTAGAGGATGGCGAGGGTCGAGAAGTCAGACTGGCCGGAGTTGACACGCTCGGCATAGTCGCGCAGGCGGGCCTTCACATCATCGATCTCCTCGCGCGGGATGGCCGGGTACAGCGATACTATCTGCACCTCGACCTGGAGCGGCACGAAGGGGATGGAGTCGGCAGGCAGCGCATCAAAATAGCGGCGCACCTGCGAGGGTGTCACCTTGAGGCTCTTGGTGAGCGACTGCTTTACCTGATTGATGCGGAAGCGGTTGCGCATATTGGTGGAGTAGTACTCGCGTATCTCTGCAAAAGGCTTGCGGAAATACTGCTCAACCTTCTCGCGGGAGCCGAGATTGGTCACAAGGAAATTCATCTGCGCGTCGACCTGCGACGACACCATCGACTCGGTCACCTCGACGGTATCCATATCGGCCTGGTGCAGGAAAAGCCTCTCGATGGCAATCTGCTCGGGGATGACACAGTAAGGGTCGCCCTCGACAGGTATGCGGTCGTTCTGCATATCCTGATATGCCTGCTCGATTTCCGATTTATATATAGGCTCGTCGCCGATAATCCAGGCGACTTCCTCTATTATATTATTGTTTTGTGCCACGGCCACAGCTGCTGTGACGGCAAGCGCGGCGGCCGAGATGAAAGCTGTCTTCAGTTTCATGCGTGATGAGTTTTGCGGCAAAGGTAAGAAAAAATACCGACCTGCAAGCGTTAATAAGTCTTTAACGTCATTTTCGCCGCGGCTTGCATATCTAATGGCAAATGTGTAATTTTGCGGCGATTTTAACATACTACAATGGAAATCATTGAAACAACCGCCCGGCTGACAGAGGCCGTAGCCGATGCCCGCCGCCGCGGGCTCACCATCGGCCTGGTGCCCACCATGGGCGCCCTCCACGCCGGACACATCTCACTGGTAGAGCGCGCCCGCCGCGAGTGCGACTTCGTGATAGTGAGCATATTTGTAAACCCCACGCAGTTTAACAACCCCGACGACCTGCGCACCTATCCGCGCACCCCGGCCGCCGACTGCGACCTGCTGCGCGCCGCCGGAGTCGACGTGGCCTTCACCCCCACGGCCGAGGAGATATATCCCGAGCCGGATACCCGCGTGTTTGATCTCGGCCCCGTGGCCGAGGTGATGGAGGGCGCCATGCGTCCCGGCCATTTCAACGGCGTGGCCCAGATTGTGAGCAAGCTCTTTGCGCTGGCGCGTCCCCACCGCGCGTACTTCGGCGAGAAAGACTTCCAGCAGATTGCCGTGATACGCCGCATGGCCGAGCTCGAGGGATTTGACGACCTCGAGATTGTCGACTGCCCCATCTGCCGCGAGGCCGACGGCCTGGCCATGAGCTCGCGCAACGTGCGCCTCAGCGCCGAGCAGCGGGCTATCGCTCCGCGTATCCACGCTATCCTCGAGAGCAGCGTGGCGAGCCGCGCCGAGGGCGTCTCTCCGGCCGACACAGCCGCAGCCGTGCTCGACAGCCTTGCCGGGGTCGAGGGCTTCAAGCCCGAGTATTACCAGATAGTCGACGCCAATACGCTCCAGCCTCTCGACGCTTGGCCCGAGGGCCGCGATGCCGTGGGCTGCGTCACTGTATGGCTCGGCGATGTGCGTCTTATAGACAATATCAAATATCCGGCAAAATGACCATCGAAGTCCTCAAATCCAAGATACACCGCGTCACCGTCACAGAGTCGCGCCTTGACTACATCGGCTCCATCACGGTCGACGCCGACCTCCTCGACGCCGCCGGCATAATCCCCGGCGAGCGTGTATACATCGTAAACAACAACAATGGCGCCCGCCTCGACACATACACCATCGCAGGCGAGCGCGGCAGCGGTGTCATTTGCCTCAACGGCGCGGCAGCCCGACTGGTGCAGCCCGGCGACATCGTCATCATCATGGCTTACGCGCAGATGACTCCCGAGGAAGCCCGCTCTTTCACCCCGTCGGTGATATTCCCCGACACAGCCACCAATAAGTTACTCTGACATGTTTGAAAAACTCAGCGACCGCCTCGAACGCAGTTTCAAGATACTCAAGGGCCAAGGCAAGATTACCGAAATCAATGTGGCCGAGACCCTCAAGGATGTGCGCCGCGCGCTCATCGACGCCGACGTCAACTACAAGGTAGCCAAGACTTTTACCGATACCGTCAAGGCCAAGGCTCTGGGCCAGAACGTGCTCACGGCCATCAAGCCCGGCGAGCTGATGGTGAAAATCGTCCACGACGAGCTCACCGCCTTGATGGGTGGCGACGCCGCCCTGCTCGACCTCAAGGCCAAGCCGCTGGTGATACTCATGTCGGGCCTGCAAGGCTCGGGTAAGACCACCTTCTCGGGCAAGCTGGCCAAGAAGCTCAAAAGCGAGCAGGGCCGACGCCCGCTGCTGGTGGCCTGCGACGTGTACCGTCCCGCGGCCATCGACCAGCTCAAGGTACTGGGCGAGTCGATAGGCGTGCCTGTCTTTACCATCGAGGGCAGCGAAGACCCCGTCGACATCGCCCGCAAGGCTCTCGAGCAGGCCCGCCGCGACGGCAACGACCTGGTGATAATCGATACCGCCGGCCGCCTGGCCGTCGACGAGCAGATGATGCAGGAGATCGAGAATATCAAGCGCGCCATCAACCCCACCGAGACTCTCTTTGTGGTCGACTCGATGACCGGCCAGGATGCCGTCAACACTGCCCGCACTTTCAACGAGCGCCTCGACTTCGACGGCGTGGTGCTCACCAAGCTCGACGGTGATACACGCGGCGGCGCGGCGCTGTCGATACGTACCGTGGTGACCAAGCCCATCAAGTTTATCGGTACGGGCGAGAGCCTCGACGGCATCGACGTATTTTACCCCGCCCGTATGGCCGACCGCATCCTAGGCATGGGCGACATCGTGTCGCTGGTAGAGAAAGCCCAGCGCGAGTTTGACGAGAAGGAGGCCGAGGAGCTTGCCCGCAAGCTGCGCCGCAACCAGTATACCTTTGTCGACTTCCAGAAGCAGATACAGCAGATCAAGAAGATGGGCAATCTCAAAGATCTGGCGTCGATGATTCCCGGCCTGGGCAAGGCGCTCAAAGACATTGAGATCGGCGACGACGCCTTCAAGGGTATCGAGGCCATCATCGGCTCGATGACTCCTTACGAGCGCGAGCACCCCGAGGTAATCCGCGGCACACGCGTCAAGCGCATAGCCCTGGGCTCGGGCACCACCATCCAAGAGGTCAACCGCATGATAAAGCAGTTTGAGCAGATGCGCCAGATGATGAAGGCCGCCGGCTCGATAAAAAATCCCATGGCCGCCATGCGCGGTCTGCGCGGAGGTGGCATGCCCGGAGGTATGCCCGGTATGCGCCGATAATCATTAACCACACCAATCCCCCCAGCCTATGCAGCTCATCGACGGCAAAGCCACATCAGCCGAAATAAAAGCAGACATCGCAGCCCGAGTGGCACGCATCATAGCCGAGGGCGGCCGCGCGCCGCACCTCGCAGCAATCCTCGTGGGCCACGACGGCGGCAGCGAGACCTACGTCGCCAATAAGGTAAAGGCATGCGAGGCATGCGGGTTCCGCTCCACTGTGATACGCCGTGAGGCCGACGTGACCCAGGCCGAGCTGCTGTCGCTCATCGACACGCTCAATGCCGACACCGACGTCGACGGCTTCATCGTGCAGCTGCCTCTGCCGGCGCATATCGACGAGCAGGCCGTCATCGAGGCAGTGCGCCCCGACAAGGATGTCGACGGCTTCCACCCCGTAAATGTAGGCCGCCAGGCTCTCGGCCTGCCCTGCTTCCACTCGGCCACCCCGGCCGGCATCGTGGAGTTGCTGCGCCACTACGATATACCCACGCGCGGCCGCAGCTGCGTGATTATCGGCCGCAGCAATATCGTGGGCAAGCCCCTGGCCGCGCTGATGATGCAGCGCGGTGTGGATGCCACAGTCACCGTGTGTCACAGCGCCACCGAGGGGCTGGCCGACATCACCCGCCGCGCCGACATACTGGTGGCGGCGCTTGGCCGGCCGGGATTTGTAACGGCTGACATGGTCAAGCCCGGCGCGACGGTAATTGACGTCGGTACTACCCGCGTGCCCGATGCCTCGCGCAAGTCGGGATTCCGCCTGTGCGGCGATGTCGACTTCGAGGCTGTGGCTCCCAAGTGCTCGTATATCACCCCGGTACCCGGCGGCGTAGGGCCCATGACCATCGTGTCGCTGATGCAGAATACCCTGCGCGCCGCCCTTCACGAGGTATACTGATGGGCGGCATGCTGGCGCCACTGATGGTGTCGCTGCTGGCACTGCTGCTGGGCCACGACGAGGCCGAGCTTGTGTTTGCCGGCGATGCCATGATGCACCAGGCGCAGATAGACGCTGCCCGCACCACCGGGGGCGACTACGACTTCACGGGATACTTCGACGCCATACGCCCGTATGTGACCACCGCCGACTATGCGGTGGTGAATCTCGAGACACCGGTATCGGCCATGCACCGATATTCGGGTTACCCGTGTTTCAACGCTCCGCCCGCCTTTGTCGACGCCCTGGCCGACGCCGGATTTGACCTCTTTCTCACCGCCAACAACCACACCCTCGACCGCTCCGACCGCGGCCTGCGCGCCACGCTCGACTGCCTCGACGCCCGAGGCCACGACCATATCGGCACATACCGCACTGCCGCCGGACGCGACTCGGTACATCCGCTGGTGCGCACTCTCGGAGGCATACGCGTGGGCTTTCTCAACTATACCTATGGCACAAACGGCATCACTGCACGCGACGGCGCGGCCGTCGACTATATCGACCGCGGACTCATCCGCAGCGACGTCGGCCGTCTGCGCGAGGCCGGCGCCGAAGTGATAGCGGCCTGTGTGCACTGGGGCGAGGAGTACAAGCTGCTGCCGGCGGCGTCGCAGCGCTCGCTGGGCGCTTTTCTGCGCGACAGCCTCGGCGTGGAGCTGGTGATAGGCTCACACCCGCATGTGGTGCAGCCGATGGAGCTGAGTGCCGACAGTACCCGCCTCACGGTCTACTCGCTGGGCAATTTCATCTCCAACATGCGCACCCGCGACACCCGCGGCGGCGCCATGGTGAGAGTGAGGCTCGAGCGCGGCGACGACGGCCGTGTGCGTATAGCCGACGCGCGCTACCGTCTCGTATTCACCGAGCCGGCCGGCGCAGGGCGCAATTTCCGCCTGGTATGGCCCGACGCGAGCGGCGACAGCCGCGCCGCCGACTTCGCCCGCGCAGCCCGCGCCCTCTTTGACAAGCACAATGTCGGCGTGCCTGAGCACATCGCGCGTTAACATTTCATAATCTTTTGGCGGCTCTCGATTGTTATAAAACATATCGTAAGAATTTTTGTATCTTTGCCTGCCGTAACTACATATTCTGAATGACTAAAGACACCGACCTCAACTCTCTCATCATCGACGCCATCCGCGACCGCAAAGGCCGCAACATCACATTAGTAGACCTCGACGGAGTCGACGGCGCCTCTGCCGGCGCGTTTATCATCGCCGAGGGCAGCTCCCCCACCCAGGTGAGCGCCATAGCCGACCGTCTGCGCGACCGTCTGCTCGACGATGCCCGCCTCAAGCCATACAATTCCGACGGCCGCCAAGGCTCGGAGTGGATTGTGCTCGACTATGGCGACGTATGGATACACATCTTCCTGCCCGAGGCCCGCACACGCTACAATCTTGAGGAGCTTTGGAGCGACGCCAAGATTACCAACTACCCCGACCTCGACTGACCCCTCACCTCCTTATCCTCACAATATGCCTATCCCACCACTCAAGCCCGGCAAGGGCAAGCCGCTGCGCTTCAACCTGTTGTGGATGTATGCCATCATCTTCCTCATCCTCGGCGGCCTGTATATGCTTGAAGACAACAGTGTCTCCAAGTCTGTCGATTACTCCACATTTCAGAGATACATAGCCCAGGACCGCGGCATCACCAAGATCATAGTCTATACAGACAAGAAGGAGGCCGAGGGCTTCCTCACAGACTCGCTGGCCCGCGTCGTATTTGGCGACCGCGCCCAGTCGCCCGATGTCAACGTCGTGGCCAAGGTGGTGACCGACATACCCTCGGCCGACAAGCTCGACACCCAGATTGACCAGTGGCGCGCAAGCGGCGCTTTCAACGGCTCGGTCAAATATGAGCGCAGCAGTATGCTGGGCTCCTTCCTGTGGTCGATTGCCCCGATTGCCATACTCATAATCGCCTGGATATGGATCATGCGCCGCATGAATGGCGGCGCTGGCGGAGGTGCCGGCGGTGGAGTATTCTCGGTGGGCAAGTCAAAGGCCATGCTGTTTGACAAAAACAATGCCGACAAGGTCACGTTCAAAGATGTGGCCGGGCTGTCTGAGGCCAAGACCGAGATAGAGGAGATAGTGGAGTTTCTCAAAAATCCCAAGCGATATACCGACCTGGGCGGCAAGATACCCAAGGGCGCGCTGCTCGTAGGCCCTCCCGGCACGGGTAAGACCCTGCTGGCCAAGGCTGTGGCCGGCGAGGCAAATGTACCGTTTTTCTCGATGTCGGGTTCCGATTTCGTGGAAATGTTTGTGGGTGTGGGCGCGTCGCGAGTACGCGACCTCTTCCGCCAGGCCAAGGAGAAGGCTCCCTGCATAGTCTTCATCGACGAAATCGACGCTGTGGGTCGCGCCCGCGGCCGCAACGCCAACATGGGCTCCAACGACGAGCGCGAGAATACACTCAACCAGCTCCTCACCGAGATGGACGGCTTCGGCTCAAACAGCGGCGTGATAATCCTCGCCGCCACCAACCGCGCCGACATCCTCGACAAGGCTCTGATGCGTGCCGGCCGATTTGACCGTCAGATATATGTCGACCTGCCCGACCTGCCCGACCGTGTGGCTATCTTCAAGGTGCATCTGCGCAATATCAAGATTGACGGCGACCTCGATATCGAGCTGCTTGCTCGTCAGACACCTGGATTCTCCGGCGCCGACATCGCCAACGTATGCAACGAGGCCGCCCTCATCGCCGCCCGTCACAACAAACCCGCCGTGACCCGCGAGGACTTCTCGGCCGCTGTCGACCGCATCATAGGCGGCATAGAGAAGCGCTCCAAAATCACCACCGACGAGGAGAAACGCTCCATCGCCATACACGAGGCCGGCCATGCCACCGTATCGTGGCACCTGCGCTATGCCAATCCGCTGGTCAAGGTGACCATCGTGCCGCGCGGCAAGGCTCTCGGCGCCGCGTGGTACCTGCCCGAGGAGCGGCAGATCACCCCCTCGCAGGTGATACTCGACGAGATATGCGCCACCCTGGGCGGCCGCGCCGCCGAGGAGGTATTCCTGGGCCGTATATCCACCGGGGCCGCCAACGACCTCGAGCGCGTCACCAAGCAGGCATATGCCATGGTTGTGTATTACGGCATGAGCGACAAGCTACCCAACCTGAGCTACTACGACTCGACCGGCCAGGATTACGGCTTCACCAAGCCATTCTCCGACGAGCGCGCCCGCATCATCGACGACGAGGTGTCGCGCATCATCGCCGAGCAGTATGAGCGCGCCAAGGAGATTCTGCGCCGGCATGCCGACGGCCACCACCGCCTCACCGAGGTGCTCATCAACCGCGAGGTGATATTCACCCAAGACGTGGTCGACATATTCGGCGAGCGTCCGTGGAAGTCACGCACCGACGAGATTCTGGCCCATGACCCGCGCCTGCTCGAGGCTCCCAAGGCCGACGATGCCGCCACTGCACCGGCTCCCGACGCGCCCGAAGCCCAAGCTGCAGACGACGGCGCCGACACTCCTGCCGACACTCCCGACAACACCCCTACTCCTCCGCCCTACACCGGCGCATGATGCGCGGCATGAGCCTATGGAAAACTACCGACGTCTCACCATCATCATCAACCCCATAGCAGGCACGCTATCAAAGCGCGGCCTCGACAATTGGCTTGTACCCAGCCTCGAGGAGATGGGATACACGGTGCACACCGAGTATACCCGCGGCCCGGGCGACGCCACGCGCATCGCCGCCGAGGCTGCCGCCCGCGGCGACTACGGAGTGCTCGCCGTTGGCGGCGACGGCACTGTCAATGAAGTCGCCACAGGACTAATCGGCACCCGCACGGCGCTGGGAATACTCCCCGCCGGCTCGGGCAACGGCCTGGCCCGCCACATCGGCATCCCGGTCGATATATGGCGCTCGCTCAAGGTGATCGCCGAGGACAATATCGCGGCGTGTGACTACGGCGAGGTCAACGGACGGCCGTTTTTCTGCACATTCGGCGTAGGATTTGACGCTGCCGTGAGCAACCGCTTCGCGGCCAAGCACCGCCGCGGGCTGGCATCGTATATCAGCAGCGCCGTAGATGAGTTTGTCAATTACGATGCAGATACATACGAGATAATAGCTGGCGACAAGGTAATTGCCGACCGTGCCTTCCTGGTGGTGTGCTGCAATGCCTCGCAGTATGGCAACAATGTGTTTGTCGCTCCGGCCGCCTCGATACGCGACGGGCTGCTCGACGTGACCATCGTGCACGACAGCACCAAGCTCGAGCACGCCATGAGCGGCCTGGAGATGATCACCGGCACCATCAGCACCCACGGCAAGATACAGACATTCCGCACACCCGAGGTGACCATCCGCCGCAGCAAAGGCTCCACGGCCCACATAGACGGCGACCCGGTCGACATGCCCGGCGAGCTGCGGGTACGTATCCATCCCGGGCAGCTGCGGATATTCATCACCGCCCGCAAGCATCACTTCAAGCCCATTATCACCCCCATCGCGCTGGCTGTGCGCGACTGGCACATCACGCTGCACCGCTTTGTGAAGTCGCTCTGCCGCCTCGGCCGCTGATATACATCAAGCCCCGTAAGAATCACGAGATTCTTACGGGGCTTGATGTATCCGGGCGGCAACAGGCTCAGCGGTCGGGCTCAAACTCGTTGCGGTACGTAGCGCCGACGCCCTTTACCGGCCTCGTCGCCGAGGGGCTTACGGGCAGCCACACGCTCATCTGCCCCTCACCGCGGTGGGCCCAGGCATAGTAGGGTATCAGTGTGACATCGACGTCTTTGAGCGACAGGCGGCCGCTGTCGTCGCGACCGAGCAACTGGGCGCGGCCTGTCAGCTCCGTGATGCCGCCGAGCTTGTCGGTAGCCCGGGCCTCGAAGGCCGCCGACGGATGCAGCACGGCGCTTTGCAGGTCAAAATCATTGTCGGGCCGCTCGGCGCAATACACCAGCGGGCCACGCTCAAAGGCCACTCGGCCCAGGTCGGCCGTCACGCGCGGGTCGGCCACGATACGGCGGGGCTGCATGTCGAAGTGCAAGTCCACGCGGTCGCCGCGCTTCCACTTGCGGGTGATGCGGCAATACCCCTTATCGAGGTCGGCCGTGACAGGCACGCCGTTGACGCTGACCGTATACGACGGAGTATGGCTGTCGGCATAGGCGTAAAGGTCGCCGGGCGCCACACGGCCCTGCACGCGGCCGGGTATGCGCAGGCATAGCGTAAACTCGCCGGCACGGTTGGCATCGACCTTCACCGTCGCCTCGCCGCTCCAGGTATAGTCGCCCTCCTGCGTGAGAGCCACCTCGCGGCCGGCGACAGTCAGCTCGGCATTGTTGCCGATATAGAGATTGACATACACATCGCGGCCGTCGACGGCATATACATAGCCCGGTATCGACGGGATGAAGCGGCAAAGGTTTGAGGGGCAGCAAGCGCAGCCAAACCACGGCTTGCGCCCGTACCCGCCCTCGCTCGCCAGCGGATTGGGATAGAAAAACGCCCCGCCGTCCATCGACATGCCCGAGATAAGACCATTGTAGAGCGTGCGCTCCAACACATCGTAGTATTTGGCATCGCCGTGGAGCAGAAAGAGGCGATGGTTGACATATACGTTGCCTATGGCGGCGCAAGTCTCGCAGTACGCCTCATCGTTGGGCAACTCATAGTTGTCGCCGAAAGACTCACCTTGGTGACGCGCGCCGATGCCGCCGGTGACATAGAGCTTCTTCGACACGATATTGTCCCATATGCGGTCGATGGCGCGGATATAGGCGGAGTCGCCGGTGAGGGCGGCCACATCGGCCATGCCCGCATACATGTAAGCGGCACGCACGGCGTGGCCCACGGCCTCGTCTTGCTCCGTCACCGGCTTGTGGGCCTGGCTGTAGGCATCGCGGCGCGAGGTATGCCCGCGCTTGTCGAGGAAGTAGCGTGCCTGGTCGAGATACTTGCTCTCGCCGGTGACTGTATACAGCCGCGCCAGCGCCATCTCGGCGATCTGATGGCCCGGCACGAGCGCGAGCTGCCCGTCGCCATCGCCGATCTCGCGGCATACGCAGTCGGCATAGCGTATGGCGATGTCGAGGAAATTGCGCTTGCCGGTGGCCTGGAAGTGGGCCACGGCGCCGTCGACCATATGGCCGAGATTGTAAAACTCATGGCTGAGATTCTCGACGTTCTCCCATCGCTTGCCGGGGTGCATCCACGGATGCGGACGGGCGGGATTCATCGTAAACGAGGTATTGAGGTAGCCGTCGGGCTCCTGCGCCGCGGCCACTATCACCAGCACACTGTCTATGTAAGCCTCAAGGCGCTCGTCGGGATAGGTCTGCAGCAGGTAGCTTGCGCCCTCGATGGTCTTGTACACGTCGGTATCGTCAAAGGGGAAGCCCTCTACCTTGTAGTCGGCATCGGGGTTGGCGGCTTTCACAAAATTGTCGTATCGGCCGGACTCCTCGCATTTACTGAAAGCCAGCGGGATAGTGGTGGCGCGGCACGCGTCGAGCCGCGGAGTCCAGAAAGTATCGTGTATCTTCACGCCCGTGAAGGGCACCGGCTCTATGGGGTAGCCGTCGGCCATGGCCGGCAGAGTGGCGGCAGCCATCGCCACGGCCAGGGTACATATGTGTTTAGTCATATATAGATTGTCTATTCTTTCGCAAAATTAGCAAAATTTCCGCGTTTTTTGCTAATTTTGTCCCGTATAAGAAACTACGAGAAAAATGGAACAGTCACCCACCCCGTCGCCCGCGCCCCAAAACCGCACACTGCTGTGGATTATCATCGGCCTGGCCACAGTGATAGTCGGTCTGGCGACATGGTTTATCATATCGTCGATTTCACAGAAAAAAGCCTATGAGGAGGCCGTGGCGCTCAAGGAGCAGGCCGAGCTCGACCTGCAGCAGCAGGAGCTCGAGGCCGACTACGATGCGCTCAACAGCGAGTTTGCCATCTTTGAGAATCAGCGCCGCCTGGTGATGGACGACTCCGTAAAGCGCGCCCTCACCGAGAAATACGAGACCGCCCGCCTGCAGGTCGAGAAGCTGCAGCAGGAGCTCAAAAATCAGAAAAACAAGAGCGCCCGCGAGATAAAGAAGCTCAAAGACGAAATATCGACCCTGCGCAATCTGCTGCGCCACTATGTCGAGGAAATCAACCGCCTCAATCAGGAAAACGCCGCCCTGCGCGCCGAAAACTCCGAGGTGAAGGCGCAAAACGAGCAGCTCTCGTCGCGCGTGGCCGAGACCTCGCGCAAAAACGAGGTCCTCTCAGAGCGCATGACCCTGGCCGAGAAACTCAACGTGACCGGCGTCAATCTCATGCCGCTCAACAAGAAGGGCAAGCAGGAAAAGAAAGTCGCCAAGGCCCGCCAGATGCGCGTGACATTCACCATACCGCAAAACAACTCCACCCCCGTGGGCGAGAAGACCATCTATCTGCGCCTGATATCGCCCAGCGGGCAGCTGCTCGGCGGCGGTGGCTCGTTCGGCTTCGAGGGCGCCTCTCTGGAGTGCTCGGCCAAGAAGGTGGTAGAGTATGCCGGAGAGGAAATCGGCGGAGTCACCATCTACTGGGACGTCAACACCGCCCTCACCCCGGGCCAGTATACCGTAGAGCTTTTTGCCGACAACTACCGTCTGGCCTCGCGCCGCTTCGACCTGAAATAAGAGCTTGTTTAAAAATAAATGTGAACACGTAGGTCTTGTGCTTTTGAGAGGATTTTCATCTGAGTTGAAGGAGTGCGGTGGGTCAAGCCCACACGCGAGCCCTTCGGGGTTGTACTTGATGTACACGACTGAAACGAAGATGGAAAGGCTCCAAAAGCACAAGATACCAAGGTAACATTTTAATCAAGTTCAGAGATAGACCAAACAAGAAACGAATGAAAACATATGTGAAAAACGATAAATTACCACAGCACGCGCCCCTCTTTGGCGCTTTTTGCCCAACTCTTCGGTCGAGTGGCAAAGGCCACAACCCCGCAGGGCTCGCGAGTGGGCTTCAGTCCCACCGCACTCCCTCATCGTTAGACAAAAATCACTCAAAGAGTGACGCGCCTACGTATTCACAATTATTTTTAAACAAGCTCTAAGTGGATACGCTCGCCTCGCTCTACGCCGACATTCACTCGCCGCAGATCAACACGGCCGGCTGCATCTTCCAGCTGCTGCTCAGCATGCTGCTGGGCAGTATCGTGGGCTTTGAGCGCCGCCGCCGCGGCCAGAGCGCCGGAGTGCGCACCTTCTCCCTCATCGCCATGGGCTCGACCCTGGCGATGATTCTGTCGATATACGTGCCGCAGAAGTATGCCGGCGTGCTCGACGGCGACCCTACCCGCATAGCGGCGCAGGTAATATCGGGCATCGGCTTCCTGGGCGCCGGCGCCATCATACAGATGAAAGGCTCTGTGCGCGGCCTCACCACCGCCGCCGGCATATGGATGGTATCGGCGCTGGGCATGGCCGTGGGCTGCGGCATGTACATGGTGGGCATCGTCGCCACCGGGCTGATACTCTTCATATTGGTATTGCTCGAGCGCATCGAGCACCGTGTGAGCCTGCGCTCGGAGTCGCGCATCATACGCATCCGCACAGCAGTGATACTCCACGACATCGACGCATACCGCCGTGTGCTGCGGCGCCATGCCGTGGTGCTGAGCAGCTTCTTTGTGGAGTATGAGTTTGACGAGCAGGAGACTCGGCTCAACCTTGTGGTGGTCGTGCGCGAGAATGTCGACTTCGTGCGGCTCTTCAACGACTTTGAGGCGCTCTACCCCACCCGCTCCATCACCCTGGCCAATCAGATAAACATATGAATATCGAAAGCCTCATCACCGACCTGGCATTCATACTGCTCCTGGGCGCGGTAGTCACCGTGGTCTTCAAGCGTATGCGCCAGCCCGTGGTGCTGGGCTATATCGTGGCCGGCTTCCTGGCCAGCCCCAACTTCACCTACCTGCCGTCGGTCACCACGTCGGAAAACATCGAGTTCTGGGCACAGATAGGCATCATCGTGCTGCTCTTCTCGCTCGGACTCGAGTTCAGTTTCAAGAAGCTGGTGCGCGCCGGCGGCTCGGCCATCGTCACCGCGCTGATAATCGTGGCCGGCATGATGTGCGCCGGCATAGCCGTGGGCCATGCGCTGCACTTCAACTTTATCAACTCGCTCTTCCTGGGCGGCATGCTGTCGATGTCGTCGACCACCATCATCATCAAGGCATTTACCGACATGGGGCTGCGCCAGCAGAAGTTTGCCTCGCAGGTACTTGCGGTGCTCATCGTCGAAGACTTGTTTGCGGTGGTGATGATGGTGATACTGTCGTCCATCGCCATCAACAATACCGTCGAAGGCTCCGAAATGCTCATGAGTGTGGGCAAGCTGGTGTTTTTCCTGGTGATATGGTTTCTGGTGGGCGTGTATGTGCTGCCGAGCCTGCTGGGCGCGTGCCGCCGCTACCTCAACTCCGAGACGCTGCTCATCGTGTCGATGGGACTGTGCCTGGGCATGGCAGTATTCTCGGTGGCCTGCGGTTTCTCGATGGCTCTGGGCGCCTTTGTGATGGGCTCGATACTGGCCGGTACGAGCTATGCCGAGAGCATCGAGCATGTGGTGACCCCGGTCAAGGACCTCTTTGGCTCGGTATTTTTCATCTCGGTGGGCATGATGGTGCAGCCGGCCATACTGGCCGAGTACTGGATGCCGATACTGATATTGTCGGCCGTGGTGATCGCGGGCATGATAATCTTCGGTACATTCGGCATGCTCATCACCGGGCAGACTCTGCGTGTGGCCATCCGCTCGGGATTCTCGCTCACGCAGATAGGTGAGTTTGCATTTATCATCGCCACCCTGGGCATGAGCCTCGGGGTGCTGGTGCCGTCGCTTTATCCCATAGTGGTGGCCGTGTCGGTCATCACCACCTTCACCACACCATACTTTATCAAGATGTCGCTGCCGGCATACGGTTTTGTGGAGCGACATCTGCCGGGCCGACTGCGCTTTCTCATCGAGCGCTACCACGAGCAGGGCGAGCACGACCAGGCCGCCGGCAGCCCGTGGAGCCGCCTGCTCGGGCGATATATACGCCGCACACTCATCTACTGCATCATCCTGCTGGCCATCGTGGTGGTGTGCGCCGGCTTTGCCGAGCCGGTACTCGAGCGCTGGGTACCGGGCCACGGCCGCCTGCTCAACATGGTGCTGACACTGCTGCTGATGTCGCCGTTTCTCATCGCACTGCTGTCGACACCCGGCAAGATACAGGGCAAGGGCCACGATGTGCCACGCATCGTGCTCACCGTATTCCGCGCGCTCATCGCGCTGGTATTTGTGGTAAATGTGGTGGCCCGGGCTTACTCGGCCCGCGGCGGTATCATCGCCGCAGTGCTGGCCACGCTGGCCGTGATAGTGCTTTTCTCGCGGCGGCTGAGCCTGTACATGGGCCGCATGGAGGAGAAATTTTTTGACAATCTCAACGAGCGCGACCTGCGCCGCTCGGGCAAAAACAATACCGTGGTCCACGACCTGCACCTCGCGTACATGCGCGTCGGCTCGGGATGCGCCTTTGCCGGCGAGCGGCTCATGGACAGCAATCTGCGGCGGCGCTACGGCGTGAATGCCGTGAGCATCCAGCGCGGATTCCGCACCATACCCATTCCCGGCGGACGCCAGCGTATATTCCCGGGCGACGTAATCGGCGTGATAGGCACCGATGAGCAGATTGCCGCCCTGCTGCCGGCCGTCGAGGCCGAGGCTCAGCCGGCCGCCGGCGGAGCGCAGGCCGATATCGAGCTGTCGAGCGTGCTGCTGTCGTTCAACTCGCCGCTCATCAATCAGACTCCGTCGTCGGTATCGCTCCGCGACAAATACGATGTGCTCGTGGTGGCCGTGAGCCGCAACGACACCTTTATCGACTCCGACCCCGGCCTGGTCTTCGCTCCCGGCGACATCGTGTGGCTGGCCGGCACAAAAGAAAATATCCAACGACTTAAATAATCCACCCTATGGCAGACTCCGGCGACCATCGCTACAAACTCCGCGGCGTATCCGCTTCAAAGGAAGACGTGCACGCGGCCATCAGAAATGTCGACAAGGGGCTATACCCCGGCGCTTTCTGCAAGATTATCCCCGACGTACTCGGCGGCGACCCCGAGTGGTGCAACATAATGCACGCCGACGGCGCCGGCACCAAGAGCGCCCTGGCATACATGTACTGGCGCCGCACCGGCGACCTGAGCGTGTGGAAGGGCATCGCCCAGGATGCGCTCATCATGAACATCGACGACCTGCTCTGCGTAGGAGCCACCGACAATATCCTGGTGTCGAGCACCATCGGCCGCAACAAGGGCCTGGTGAGCGGCGATGTGATAGCCGCCATCATCAACGGCACCGAGGAGCTCCTGGCCGACCTGCGCGCCCACGGCATATCGGCATGGTCGACCGGCGGCGAGACTGCCGACGTGGGCGACCTGGTGCGCACCATCATCGTCGACTCCACCGTGACATGCCGCATGCGCCGCGCCGACGTCATCGACAACTCGCGCATCGCCGCGGGCGATGTCATCGTCGGTCTGTCGTCTTACGGACAGGCCACCTACGAGGAAGCCTGGGGCGGCGGCATGGGCAGCAACGGACTCACCTCGGCCCGCCACGACGTATTTGCCAAGGCTCTGGCGGCGGAGTTTCCCGAGAGCTACGACCATGCCATACCCGACGAGCTCGTATACAGCGGCACCTGCGACCTGACCGACGCTGTCGAGGGCTCGCCCATCGACGCCGGCCGCCTGGTGCTCTCCCCCACCCGCACATACGCCCCGGTCGTGAAGGCCGTGCTCGACAAGATACGCCCCGAGGTACACGGCATGATACACTGCTCGGGCGGCGCCCAGACCAAGGTGATGAATTTCGTGCACGACAAGCTGGTGGTCAAGGACGATATGTTTGCCCCCGGGCCTCTCTTCGAGCTGATACAGCGCGAGTCGGGTACCGACATGCGCGAGATGTACAAGGTCTTCAACATGGGCCACCGCTTTGAGTTTTACCTGCGTCCCGAGCACGCGCAGACCGTCATCGACACGGCCGCCGGCTTCGGTATCGAGGCCAAGGTGGTGGGACACGTCGAGGACGCCCCGGCCAACCGCCTCATCATCAGCTCGCCATACGGCACTTTTGAATACTGATCAGTCACAAAACACACCAATATCTTCTGAATATGAAAAAACACTGGCTCTGTGCTGCTGTCGCAGCCACTCTCATCTGCTCGATGTCGATGACCTCGTGCATAGGCTCGTTTACCCTGACCAACAAGCTCCTCAACTGGAACCGCCATATCAGCAACAAGTTTGTCAACGAGCTGGTATTCTTTGCCTTCTGGGTACTGCCCGTCTACGAGGTATCGGGCCTGGCCGACCTCATCGTGCTCAACAGCATCGAATTCTGGAGCGGCAGCAATCCCGTCGCCAAGGGCACCAAGATCATCGAGGGCAACGACGGCCGTTACCTGGTCAAGTGCGACGGCAAGGGATACACCATCAAGAGCGAGACCGACGGCTCTGTGGTACGCCTTGACTTCCACGACACCGACCGCTCCTGGAGCGTGAAGCTGCCCGACGGCACCGACCAGACCATTCTCACATACATCGATGACACCCACGTGAGCCTCCCCGCTGCCGACGGCGCCAGCATGACCGTCGAGCTCTCCGATGCCGGCCTGCTCGCATACAGCCGCGTGGCCATGTCGCAGCAACTCGCACTCAACTAACACATTATACTTATGCGTAAATTTATCCGCAATCTCAGCGCCCTGCTGCTCACGCTGGCAGTGGCCATCCCCGCCAGCGCGCAGTTTTCAATCGGCCCGCGCATCGGCTTCAACGCCAACTCGCTCCACATGAGCAAAGAACTCTTTGACAGCGACAACCGCGTGGGCATCAATGCCGGTCTCCAGGCCGAATTCATGATACCGATGATCGGCTTTGGCTTCGACGCGTCGGTGATGTATGTGCATCGCTCGAGCAATGCCTTTGAGAGCGCCGACAAGTCAGACGTGACCCGCGTATCGGCCGACTACATCGAGATTCCCGTCAACCTCAAGTACAAAATCGGCCTGCCCGTCATCGGCAAGATTATCACCCCGTATATCTTCACCGGCCCCAGCTTTGCTTTCCGTACCTCCAAGTCGGCCATCAAGGACTTTGCCCGCTCCAAGAAGAGCGACATCGCCTGGAACTTCGGCCTGGGCGTGCAACTCATCAAGCATCTCCAGATAGGCGCATCGTATGGCCTGGGCCTCACCAAGGCATACGAACTCGTCGACAGCAATCACGAAGCTGCCGGTATCGACGGCAAAAACCGCTACTGGACCGTGACAGCCGCCTGGCTCTTCTGATCTGACTCGAGGCCATGCTGATACTATACCGCATATATCAGATAGTGGTGATGATACCGCTGCTGCTGGTATTGACCACCCTTACGGCCCTCCTCACCATCGTGGCCTGCGCCCTGGGCGGGGCGCGGTGGTGGGGCTATCATCTGCCCAAGTGGTGGGCGCGCCTGTTCTGCGCCCTGTCGCTGGTGAGAGTACGGGTGCGCGGGCGCGACAACATCAGCACCGGCCGCTCCTACGTATTCGTAGCCAACCACCAGGGGGCCTACGACATCTTTGCCATCTACGGCTACCTGGGACACAACTTCCGCTGGATGATGAAAAAGAGCCTCGAGCGCATACCGCTCGTGGGCTACAGCTGCCGGGTGTCGGGCCACATCTACGTCGACAACCGCACCCCCCACGCCATACGCCAGACCATGCAGACGGCCGAGCGACGGCTCGCCGGCGGCATGTCGGTGGTGGTATTTCCCGAGGGCGCGCGCACTCCCGACGGCCGCCTCAAGCGCTTCAAGCGCGGGGCATACATACTGGCCGAGGAGTTTGGGCTGCCGGTGGTGCCTGTCACCATCGACGGCGCCTACAGCGTGATGCCCCGCCAGGCCCGTCTGCCCCGGTGGGGCACCATCACCCTCACCATACACAAGCCCATCGAGGCGCCCGAGGCGGGCCACAGCGTGGAGCAGCTCATCGCCGATACACGCGCCGCCATCGCCGCCGACCTCCCCGAGTGGCAGCGGTGAGAGGGATTTTGCAGTGTCGGAGCAAATCACTACCTTTGCGGCAGATATAGCAAAGCGTTTTGTAATCCTCATCGGAGGGCAAGAAATATGCCGGATAAGATGACTGGGTAAAACCATTCATTTTATCCGGCCTTTATGTGATGGATATGAAAAAAGACAGCGACCTCACTCACGACAGTCTCGACTTTGCCGGCGGCGACATACCCCGGCTCTTCCGCGCAATCTTTTTCCCGACGCTGGTGGGCATGGTGTTCAACGCCCTGCTTACCATCATCGACGGCATCTTTGTGGGCCATGGCGTGGGGCCCGACGGTATCGCCGCCGTCAATATCGTGGCCCCGCTCTTCATGGTGGTCACCGGGCTCGGACTGATGTTTGGCATCGGAGCCTCGGTCATCGCGAGCATACGCCTTGCCGGCGGCGATGTCAAGGCGGCGGGTGTCATCACCACACAGTCATTCTGCGTCGGGAGCGCCATCGTGCTGGCCATCTCGCTGCCGTGTCTGCTGGTGCCGTCGGCCATGGTGGGAATGCTCGGGAGCAGCGATGTACTCCGCGACAAGGCAGTCGACTATCTGCTCTGGCTGCTGCCCGGCATGGTATTTCTGCTCATCGAGTGCGTGGGGCTGATGCTGATACGCCTCGACGGCTCGCCGCGGTATGCCATGATGTGCAATGTGGTGGCGGCAGTATTCAATATCGTGCTCGACTACATACTGGTGTTTCCGCTGGGGATGGGCGTGGCCGGCGCCGCTATCGCCACCTCGGTGAGCTGTGTGCTGGGCGGCGCTCTCGTGCTCCTGTATTTCGTCAGATACTCGTCGACACTCAAGT
This sequence comes from uncultured Muribaculaceae bacterium, assembly GCA_910587925.1. Classification (GTDB taxonomy): domain Bacteria; phylum Bacteroidota; class Bacteroidia; order Bacteroidales; family Muribaculaceae; genus CAG-873. Next base: position 85,072 of record CAJUOC010000003.1, on the reverse strand, counting down.
TTCGCCGGCTCGGTCTGTCGACGGGCGGCTTCATGCCCATGGCGCGCAACACCGCCAATATGGCACGCATAGGCTTTGCGGCGTTTCTTACCGAGCTGGCCATGAGTGTGATGATGTTTACGGGCAATCATGTCTTTATCCACGCGCTGGGCGAGGCCGGCGTGGCGGCCTTCAGCATCGCGTGCTATCTGTTTCCGGTGATATTCTCGATTAGCAATGCCGTGGCACAGTCGGCCCAGCCCATCATCAGCTACAACTACGGCGCCGGAGCCATGGACCGCGTGCGCAAGGCGCTCCGCACGTCGCTGGCGGCAGCCACCGTCTGCGGCATCCTCGTATCGGCCGGAGTGGCCGGCGGCGCGCGGCTGATCGTGATGGCTTTCATATCGGGCGAGTCGGCTGCGGCCGACATCGCCTGCAGCGGTCTGCCGCTCTTTGCTCTCTGCGGTATATTCTTTGCCCTCAACATCGCCTTCATCGGCTATTATCAGAGCATCGAGCAGGCCGCGCGCGCCACGGTCTTCACCTTGCTGCGCGGGGCGCTGCTGGTGGTGCCGGCATTCCTGCTGCTGCCGCGCGTGACGGGCGTGGCCGGCATGTGGCTGGCCATACCGCTCTCTGAGCTGCTCACCCTGCTGATAATCCTCGCCGACTACCGGCCTGGAGCGCGCATACGCGGCGCGGCGTGAGCCGACGTCAGCGCCGCCGGTACTTGTCGCGCACGAGCGTGTATGCGCGGCGCACGAGGTCGCAGATGGCGGCGTCGCCCATATCTCCTCCCGGCCTCACCTCTATCCAGTAGCGCAGGCTGCGGTTGAGCGGATGGCCCACCGAGGTGTAGCGCTCGCGCATCTCTGCGATTGCCTCGGGTGTCGAGCGCACATCCACATAGCTGAAGTCGTCGATGTCGAAGAAGCAAAACATGTGCCCCTCCACATAAAAGGCGAGTATCGAGTCGTACCGCGCCGCAAAGCGCCCGAAAGGACACTTCTCCGTCACCTCGCCCAGCGACAGACACAGGTCGCGCATCTCCTCTATATTCACGTCAATATCTCTATCTGCGGGTTTATCTCACACAGGCGGGCGATGAAGCCGTCGCGGTCGGCCGGCGATATTTCCAGCGGCATGGCGCTGCGCATCACCGAGCGGTCTGCGAAGCGTATCGTCACGCGGCGGCTCGACATGCCGGCTGTGGCGATATAGCCCCGCGTCCTGGCGACACTGCGTATCTTCATCACCGGCATACGATGCGGCCTGAAAAACTGATACACCACCAGAGTATCGCCGTCAATCTCATACCAGCATCCCGCCATGAGCCATCCGTAGGCCACAGCCATAGCCGCGCCTATGACCACCGGCACCCACCACGCCGACTCTATGCCTATCGCCACAAGCGCCACGACGGGCAGCGCGAGTACCGCCCACACCCACCGGTCTATCCGCGACCTGTATATCTGCCGGTCAGTCGATGTCATCATCAAAATCCTCATCATTATACAGCACCGACTTGAGAGGCGCCAGGTCTTCAAGGCCTAAATTCAGCAGGCGCGACGTGAGTTTCCGGCGCTCGATATAGTCCATCAGTTTCTTACCGGCGTGTTGCATACGCTTGTCAGACTCCTGCCTTACCGGCACAAGCCGCAGATATCCGAGCAGACTCTTCAGATCCTCCGCCGTCGGCTCGATGCCATACTTCTCCCACAGCGCCACCGACTCCACGATGAGCGAGTGTACCGAATATGCCCTTACCTGATACTGCTCGCGCTCACCTATGAGGATTTCCATACGGCGACGGCCCTCATTGTACAGTACTATGGCCCGATCCTTGGTGATGCTACTGTCGCGGGCCGCCTGCCGCAGATAGTTGCGGGCGAGGGCATTGAGGGCATTGTACGACCGTGGAGACAGCGATATGGCCTGATTGAAATGATTGTACGCAGGGCTGTAATTGCCAAGACGCTGCTCTATCTTTCCGAGCTGTATCAGATAGTACGGGTCGTCGGCATATGCGTCGGCAAGATCTGTGAGCAGTCGCTTGATATTGGTGTAGGATAGGTGAAGGTCTTTGTCGAGAAAGTCGACGTTCATCACACGGGACTGTATCGCATTCCAGTAGCTGCCGGCATCGCTGAGAAACGGCTTCAGATGCTTCAGCACCTCTCCGAGTACGGCCACTCCGTGTTTGCCCGTATACTCGGATTTCTGCATCACAAGATTTTTGATTATCTCGCTGCGCAGCGCTATGCCCTGATTGCCGACGGGCTTCACAAAGTCGGCGATAGCCGGCTCGATGACCGATGCATACCGCCTGGCCTTCCATATCTGGAGCAGGGTATGGGGCATGTATTCAAGACCGGCCATATAAAAGACACCCAGCATGTACAGCACCTCGGCTATATCCGGTGCAGCGGCATTACCGGCAGCCGGATTTATCAGGCGGCGGTACGACTTGCTCAGGCGCGACTCGAAGTGCTCGCCATGATTGAGCTTCCACAGCGCATCGACCAGATCACGGCTGCCCGTGAAATGCTTCATGCGCTCCTGGTCTGACTTGCCGAGCAGATATCCGAGCAGATGCTTGCGGTCAAGTGTCTGCACGGCCGAGCGGGCGAGGGCATCTATTTCGTCGACCAGTGCTCTGTCGAGGTTATACTCCATGTATCCCGGAAAATGACTCAGCTCGTAGTGTTTTTTGGCGTGAAAGAATGGCCTGTCGACTGTGACCACCACGAGTCGCCGGTCGGCCGGATATTCATCGAGCAGGTCAGACAGCACTCGGTATTGCTTGGCACCATTGTCGACAAGCAATATCACCACATCGTCGAGAGTCGGTGCATACTGCGCAAATAGATGACGGTCAAACCGCTGTCCCGTATACTCAACTACCTCATAGCCTTGCTTCAGCAAGGTCATGCCGATGCGGAGCAGCAGAGTGCTTTTGCCGCCCACGGCCTTGCCCGTCACGGCCGCCACAATCGGCTCCCGGCCTCCCTTGGAGAGGGCTGCGGTGATGTCGCCGCAGATGCGGTCGGCCACGGGCAGTCGGAAGTCGTAGTCGGTAAATATATCGTACCACGTGGGAGTATAGCCTTCGTAGAGCTTGGTCGTTGAATTGTCTTTAGACGACTGAATATCATAGAACGGGCGCAGGCGACGGAACATACTGTCGAAAGCGCGCCGGCTTATATCCTTTTTTGTATGCCGGCCGCCGGCATTTTGCTTTTCAAGCCATCCGGCAAATTCCTCGCAAGTGAGCTGAATCAGATGCGCCCCGGTCTGAGATATTTTGTGACGCAGGGCATAGCCCGGCTTAGGGTCGACATAGAAGAGGTTTCCTCGCCTGGTATCCGAGGCATCGATATACTGATTCAACGCAAATCTTATATCAGGCTCGACGACATTGGCTCCGATGATTACAAAATCATGAAGACTCAGGTCGTGGGTAAGGTCGGCATAGCGCTTGCCTGCGATTGACACGCGGCTGTACTCCTCCTGCGAGAAAACAAATCCCTCGGAATGATTTTGCACACATCCGTGCAACTTCACATAGTCGATACGCCCCGGCTCACCAAGCATCGGATGGCGGGAGTTGATGATATTGAGCCGCCCCTTGGGAGCAGCCGCCTCCATCAGATCATCAATATTCAAGGTATAAATCCTGTACCACGGATACGATGCTACAGTGCTATGAAACGGCCGCGGGATGCAGTCTGTAAACAGCCTGCGGAGAAATTCAGCTGCGCGCACTTCACACTCACGGTATGCCACCGAGTATGCCTCGGAAAGCGACATCCCCATAAACTCAGTATAATCGGCGCCGGCGCAGTCAAGACACAGTAGTTCCGTAGCCAACGCTTCCTTAAGCCCATATCCAAGCGGCAGGTCACGTCCCGCGGCATTGCGGGAGCCATAAGAAAATCCGGCGCCGGTAAAAAGTATCGGCGCGTGTTGCTTCATCCTGCGTGACAGCAGGTCGAGCGATTGGCTGGTGACGTCATCCATAGTACTATGTCTTTTTTGCAAATATAGTATTTTTTCCGACGCAAAAACAAAGAACAGGATGTTGCAGAGCCAACTTTACAATTGATGTAGCATAATCATGTAATCCCATAGCGTCCGACGGACGCTGAGTATTCGTAACCCCGCACACCGACCGCTGGGAGGTGTGCGGGGCCCTTATCAGCTCTAAAGGGGCATCCGTAGGAGGCCGATTTACAGCTGTTACCGGGTAAATCGGCCTCCTGCGGATGCCCCGCCGCCGGCGCCATCTTCCACGCACACCTCCCTGCGGTCGGTGTACGCGGTTACGAATAATCGACGTCCTGCGGACGTCCCTCCCTGCTGTCGTTCATCTCAGGGGGGGCGTCTTGCGACGGCTTAATAGACAAAAAAGACAGCGGCGCCCTGGTCGGGGCGCCGCTGCGGATATCGTGTGGGGAGCGGATTACTTCACGAGGACTTTGGCAGTCTTGTTGCCCTGGCGACGGATGTATAGGCCGGGGGCCATGTCGCCCTGCATGCGCACGCCCTGCAGGTTGAAGTACTCTACGGCAGCGTCGGCATCAACAGCCACGTCGGCGATACCGTCGACAATCTTCTCTGTGTAAGATACCACAATCTTGGGCATGGTCGAGTTGCCGGCAGAGGCAAACGATACGCTCTCGGGGGCTTTGTCTGCCTCGGCCGACCAGATGGCGCCGATTACATAGCCGGCATTGTCGGCAGCCACTTCGAGACCGAAGGGATCTGCGTCAACAAACTCGATGTTGTTGATGGTAGCGTCTTTTGCAGTGAAAGTCACACCGGATTTGGCGTAGGTGCGGAGTGAGGTGCCGGTAGTGGCATTGTAGATACGGCAGTCGGTGCCGGCTTCGCCCTTGTCGAAGCTGAGAGTGATGGCTCCGGCTACAAATTCAGTTTCGTTTACAGCAATCTCCTTGGAGTCGCCCTCGAAGGCCTGAGCGGGGTCAAGAGTGGTGATGTCGGTGAAATCAAAAGTTGCAGTCTTGGCACCCTGGGGAGCACAAATCACGCCATATTTGGCGGTCACCACATTGCTGGTGGCAGCGCCCTGCTTGGCAGCGATGGCATTGATTACGGTGTAGCCGTTTACTACGATGGGAGCTGCATACTCGGTAGATGCCTCGGTGGGCTCGGTACCGTCAAGAGTATAGTAAATCTTGGCACCGGCAGTAGCACATGTCAGGCTTACAGCGGTATTAGCCTCTACAAACGAAGAAGCTACAGAAAACTCGGGCTCGGCTACAGCTTCCTGACCACCTGTGTAAGTCACAGCGATGTAAAAGGCACGGTTGGTTGCAGTAGCGGTGAGCACAATGGCATCAGTCTTGGAGCCGGTCCATGTACCTGTGGTACCGTCGATAGTAAAGAAGTCTGCACCATCTACTTTATAGTTCTTGACATACTTGGCTTCAGTATAGCGGATGGTCACTCCAGTGATGGTCACACCGGCCTCGGGGGTGATAGTGATGGTGTTGTTGGTATAAGTACGGAAATGTTTCCAAGTACCTACACCGGGGTAGTTGCTATTGTTTGTACCATTACTGAATTTAACAGTAAGAGCGCCGGGCACAGTCCAGTCATTGGCAGCAAGACCGTCTGCTGTTGTGGCACCGCTTATCGTGACAACCTTGGCGTCATCAAAGGTGCCGGCAGGCAGATTGTTGCCTTCGGCATTGAATACGGCCGTACTCTGTGCGGTAGCGGCAGCGCCGGTGCCGAGGATTACGGCTAATGCGAGTAGAAGTTTTTTCATACGTCGTTGGGTTTTTGGTTAAGGTTAGTTTTTGGGCTCGACCTTGCGGACGAGGATTATTTCTGTGGGGAAGTGGTCGGAGTATCCGCCGAGATACATGCCGGCCGAGAATGTGCGCTTGGGGTAGCCCTGGCGGTTGCCCTCGGTGTCTTTGAGAAACTCGTGGTTGTGGACGATGGAGCGCAGGAAGTGCCAGCGGTTGTCGGCACCGTTGGCCAGGTTGCCTGAGATGATTATCTGGTCGAAGAGGTTCCAGGAGCTTTTGTAGGCGAGGGTGCCGATGCCGTCGTCGAGCATCTTCCAGAAGGGGTTGTAAAACTGATGGTCGCCCACACCGTCGCGCTTCTTGGCGGCGGCGAGCACCTTGGCACACGATTTATCCATGGGGTCGTCGTTGAGGTCGCCCATGATGATGACGCCCATCGAGGGGTCGACAGTCCAGAGCGAGTCGGCGATATGGCGGCAGAGGGCTGCGGCTGCCTCGCGCGAGGGCGACGACTTCTCCTGACCACCGAGACGGGAGGGCCAGTGGTTGACGATTACGGCGATACGCTGGCCCAGCAGCGAGCCTACGACACACATCTGGTCGCGGGTGGCAAAGGGCACGGCGGTGAGGGTGTGGTTGGTGACATTTTCCACGCGGAAGTAGCGGGGATTGTAGATGAGGCCTACGTCGACGCCGCGCTTGTCGGGAGAGTCATGGTGGCATATCTGAAGATTCCACTGCTTGAGCTGGGGCTGCGACACGAGGTCGACCATTACCTGGCGGTTTTCAATCTCGCTCACACCGAGTATGGCGGGGCCGTAGGGGGTTGCCTTGGTGGTGAGGGAGGCTATTGCGGTGGCGAGGTTGGCCAGCTTATTGTTGTACTTGCGGCTGTCCCACTGATTCTGACCGCCGGGTGTATACTCCAGGTCGCGGCCGAGAGGATTGTTGGGTATGGTGTCGAAAAGATTCTCGAGATTGTAAAAAGCGATACCGGCGGCCTGCATACGCGACTGGGCCGAAGCGGGCGCGGGCGCGCAGATACATGCGGCCGCTGCTAAAATAAGGATGTGTTTCAGCATATTATGTATAGGGGCGGTTTTACTTTGTCGGGCGGTTTAGGGTTTTATGGCGCAAAGATAACGATAATTTCGGCACAGCGGTGTTAAAATGCCATGAAATATATGTGTTGTACGGCATATTCGCGGAGATTTGGTAGCCCACATACCGCAAGCGCGGAGCGCTGACCCTTATGAGTAACACGGGGTGAAGCGCAGCGCAACCCCGTGACATACAGCCCTCAGCCGGCAGATGAAGCGCGGAGCGCTGACCCTTAATGATGCGCAGCGCAATAAGGGTCAGGTCTAACGACCTTCCACTTACCGGGTTGGTCGCGGGTTGCACGGGGTTGCGCTGCGCTTCACCCCGTGTTACTCATAAGGGTCAGCGCTCCGCGCTTCTTCGTAGATTTGGCAACGCTCAAATAAATTTGGCGTTGCTCTCGGCTTTTTCGTATATTTGCACAAATTTTTCATATATGAAAAGACTTATCGGCCGGGCGCTGCTCGGCATCGCAATATTTGGCGGCGCTCTGCAGGCGGCGGCTCTTGACCTGCCGGTAAAGCGCATCGACGGCAAGGATATGTATTACTATGCCGTGCGCCGCGGCGACACTGTGTACGGCATAGCCCGCGCGCTGGGCATCTCGCGCGACGATATCGTGCGGCACAATCAGTCGGCGGCCGACGGCCTGCGGCAGGGTCAGACGCTGTACTTCCCCGTGAGCGAGTACGGCTCGCCCGAGGCCAAGGCTCTTGCCACCGCCACCCCCGGCGGCCCCACATTTAAATATAAGGTGCAGCGCGGCGAGACGCTTTTTGGCCTGAGTCACCGCTTCGGCGTGACTCCCGAGCAGATAGTGGCGCTCAACCCGCAGAGCAACGACGGCATACGCGCCGGCGAGTATCTCATCATACCCGGCTCGTGCGACGAGGGCGACGGCAGCCCGGCCACTGCGCCCACCGCAACTCAGAGCGCGCCGTCCGCTGCGGCCGCCGACGAGGCCCCGGCCACACCGGCCACCGCGCCGATACAGGCCGCGCAGACCGTGGCAGACGCCATGCCTGAGCCCGACGTACCCGACGAGGCTGCGGCGATAGAGAGCTATGTGCCCACCGGGTCGGTGGCCGTGCTGCTGCCGCTGATGCTCGACGAGGCAGAGCCGTCGAAGACCGCTCTGCGCGCCTCCGACTTTGTAAAAGGCCTGATGCTGGCCGCACGCGAGGCCGGCGCCGACGGCTCGCCGGTGCGGGTGTCGGTGCACGATACCAAAGGCTCGCCCGCCGAGATTGCCAGGCTCATGGCCGACTCGGCCATCGCCGACGCCGATATCATCATCGCCCCCGACGATGAGGCCGGCATGGCGGCTGTAGTGCGCGGGGCCTCGGCCGATGCGTATGTATTCAACATACTTGCCGTGCAAGACTCGCTGTATCTGACCCACGACAATGTGATACAGGCCAATATCCCCCACTCTGCCATGTACGAGACCGCCCTGCGCGGTCTCATGGAGAGCTACGAGGGCTATACGCCGGTATTTCTCGTGTGCAAGGGCGGCCGCAGCGACAAGCACGCTTTCACCCAATATGCCCGCAGCGAGTATGCGCGCCGCGGAGTGGAGCCGATAGAGATGATATTCGAGGGCACGCTGCAGGGCCGCGACCTGGAGGCACTCGACCCCTCGGGGCGATATGTGTTTATCCCCGCATCGGGCTCGCTGGGCGAATTCAACAAGTTTGCCCGCGCCCTGAAGACACTGCGCGAGTCGAGCGCCGACCCCGCATCGATAGCCCTCTTCGGCTACCCCGAGTGGATAATATTCCGCAGCGAGGCCGAGGAGCTGCTCCACTCGCTCGGCGCCACATTCTACTCGCGCTTCTTTGCCGACGAGCGCTCGTCGGCGGTGAGCGCCTTCCGCCGCTCGTTTACCACGACATTCGGCTCCGAGCCGATGGATGTGGTGCCGTCGCAGGCCATGCTCGGCTACGACACCGCGCGCTATATCTTTGCAGACATCCGCGAGAACTCGGGCGTATACAGCCCGCAGACCCCGGCTGAATATACCGGCCTGCAGTCGGCTTTCCGCCTGCGCGGGGCGCATCCCGGCGCCGAGGGCGAGCCGGCGGCCGACGATGCCGACGACGGCGTCATAAACACCGCCCTGTATCTCATCACTTATCTCCCCGGCAATGGTGTGGCGACGCGTATCCTTTAAGGCCGCTGCCATCGCTGCCGTGCTGCTGTGTGCAGCCGCCCCGGCCGGCGCTCAGAGCCACTACCGCTCGCGCATAAGCATCGGCGGCCACGCCGGCGCCACCATGAGCCGCATCGACATATCGCCAAGCGTGCCGCAGTCGATGCTGCAAGGCTACATGGGGTCGGTGAGGGTACGCTACGCCGAGGAAAAGCTCTTCGGGCTGGTGGCCGAGCTGGGCGTGGCACAGCGCGGCTGGAAAGAGAAGTTTGAAGACTCGCCCCTGCAATACCGGCGGCAGTTTACATACCTCACACTGCCGGTGATGACGCAGATAATATTTGGCAGTCGGCGTGTGAAATGCTTTGTCAACCTCGGCCCGGAGGTATCTTATATGCTGGGCGAGAGCACGAGCGCCAACTTCGACTACACCCGCCCCACCGCCGCCCCGGGATGGCCCGATGTGCCCCGCCAGACAGAGCAGATGGTGATGCCGGTCAAAAATAAGTTTGACTACGGTATCACGGGAGGCGTGGGCTGCGAGTTTTATGTACAGCCCCGCCACAGCCTCACCCTTGAAGTACGCTATTACTTCGGGCTGGGCAATGTGTTTCCATCATCCAAGGCCGACACCTTCAGCGCCTCGCGATGCACCTCCATCGAGGCTGCTGTCGGCTACTACTTCAAATTGAAATAATGGCAGATTCCCAGCAATACGCAGGCGACCGTCGTCGCCAGCGGCCCGCGCCGGCCGCATCGCTCGACCGCGCCGGCCGCAAGGCTCCGCGCGATACCGAGGTCGAGGCCGCCGTGCTCGGCGCCCTCATGCTCGAGAAGGACGCCTACACCACCGTATGTGACATGCTGCGGGCCGAGTGCTTCTACGAGCCGGCCCACCGCGCCGTATACGAGGCCATTCAGACCCTCGGCGCCGCCCAGCGCCCCATCGACTTCCTCACCGTCACCGAGCAGCTGCGCCTCAACGGTACTCTCGACGAGGTGGGCGGCGCGGCGTTTATCGTGGGCCTCACCACCAACGTCGGCTCGGCCGCCCATATCGAGTACCACTCGCGCATCGTGGCGCAGAAATACCTGGCCCGCGAGCTGATATCGTTTGCCTCCGACCTGGAGGGAAAGTCGTTTGACGAGAGCAACGATGTCGACGACCTGCTCCAGGAGGCCGAGGGCAAGCTCTTTGAGATATCGCAGCGCAACGTCAAAAAAGACGTCACGCAGATTGACCCGGTGGTGATGCAGGCCATCCGGCAGATGGAAGCTGCTAAAAATAGGGATTCTGGACTGTCTGGGCTTGAATCTGGGTATCGAGAACTCGATGCTATTACATCTGGCTGGCAAAACTCAGACTTAATTATCATTGCAGCGCGACCTGCCATGGGCAAAACGGCTTTTGTTTTGTCAATGGCAAAAAATATGGCCGTAAACTACAATATACCTATAGCCGTCTTTTCACTTGAAATGAGTAATATCCAACTTGTTAATCGTCTCATTTCTAATGTCTGCGAACTCGACGGAAGTAAAATCAAAAGTGGACAACTTTCAAATTTGGAGTGGCAGCAGACGATGGCCAGAGTCAACGCCCTCACCGGCGCCCCGCTCTATATCGACGACACTCCGTCGCTATCGGTATTTGAGCTGCGCACCAAGGCGCGGCGACTCGTGCGCGAGCATCAGGTGAAATTCATCATCATCGACTACCTCCAGCTCATGAACGCCTCGGGCATGAAATATGGCTCGCGCGAGCAGGAGGTGAGTATGATATCGCGCTCGCTCAAGCAGCTGGCCAAGGAGCTGAATATACCCATAGTGGCACTGTCGCAGCTCAACCGCTCTGTCGAGTCGCGCACCGAAAACAAGCGTCCCCAGCTGAGCGACCTGCGTGAGTCGGGCGCCATCGAGCAGGACGCCGACATGGTATGCTTCATCCACCGCCCCGAGTACTATCTGCGCTCGGGCGAGGATGCCCAGGGCAACGACATCCGCGGCCTGGCCGAGTTTATCATCGCCAAGCACCGCTCGGGCTCGGTGGGCGATGTGAAGATGCGCTTCCGCGCATCATTCGCCCGATTTGAAAACTGGGACGAAGCCGCCGCAGGCATGGGCGAGATACGCTCGCGCATAGGACATGCGCCCGACGGCGGCGGCGCCGCCGCCGTGGCCGGAGCATTGCCACCGCCTCAGGCAGCCGACCCATTTGGCGGCGGCTCTGCCGACATCAGCGCCCGGCCCGGAGAGCAGGCAGCGCCATTCTGACCCCCCCTATCCCCACCTCAGCACCACTCATCCCATATGGACTTCAAACTCATCAAGACCGCCGAGGGCAGCGCAGCGCGCGCCGGTGTCATCACCACCGACCACGGCGAGATACCCACCCCGATATTCATGCCCGTGGGCACCTGCGGCGCCGTCAAGGGCGTGCACATGCACGAGCTGCGCGAGCAGGTCGACGCCAAGATCATCCTCGGCAATACATATCACCTGTACCTGCGCCCCGGCATGGACATCATCGGCCGGGCCGGCGGCCTGCACCGCTTCAACGGCTGGGACCGCCCGATACTCACCGACAGCGGCGGCTTCCAGGTATTCTCGCTCAGCGCCAACCGCAAGCTCACCGACGAGGGAGCACACTTCCGCAGCCATATCGACGGCAGCCGCCACCTCTTCACCCCCGAAAACGTGGTCGACATCCAGCGCATCATCGGCTCCGATATAATGATGGCGCTCGACGAGTGCCCGCCCGGCACATCAGACTACACCTACGCCCGCCGCTCTCTGGAGCTCACCAAGCGATGGCTCGTGCGCGGCTGGGAGCACTTCCGCGCCACCTCCCCGCGCTATGGTCACTCGCAGGCATTCTTCCCCATCGTGCAGGGCTGCACATACCGCGACCTGCGCGCCGACGCCGCCAAGCACGTGGCCGACCTCGGCGCCGAGGGCAATGCCATCGGCGGCCTGGCCGTGGGCGAGCCCACCGAGGTGATGTATGAGATGATCGAGGTCGTAAACGAGCACCTGCCCGCCGACCGTCCCCGCTACCTCATGGGCGTGGGTACCCCGGCCAACATCCTCGAGGCCATCGACCGCGGCGTGGATATGATGGACTGTGTGATGCCCACCCGCAACGCCCGCAACGGCATGCTCTTCACCCCCGAGGGCACCATGAACATGCGCAATGCCAAGTGGGCCACCGACTTCTCGCCCATCTGGGAAGACAGCCCCTGCCTGGTCGACCGCGTGTACTCGCGCGCATATCTGCGGCACCTCTTCGCCGCCAACGAGCTGCTGGCCATGCAGATAGCATCGATACACAATCTCGCCTTCTACCTCGCCCTGGTCTCCGACGCCCGCCGACATATACTCGACGGCGACTTCGCGCAGTGGAAAGCAGCCGCAGTGGAGCGCCTCGGCCGTCGCCTCTGACCCCGCCCCACCCCTCGTCCCTCGTCCCTCGTCCCTCGTCCCTCTTAACCCGTCCCTATACATGTTCAAGATACTCGACCGATACATAATACGCAAGTTTCTCGGCACATACATCTTTGCCATCGCCCTGCTGCTGGCGATAGTGATAATGTTTGACGTCAACGAGAAACTCGACTCCTTTCTCAAGGCGCCGCTGCGGGCCACCATCGTCGATTACTTTGTCAACTTCCTGCCATACTTTGCCAATCAGTTTTCGCCGCTCTTCGTGTTTATCGCGGTGATTTTCTTCACCTCAAAACTCGCCGGCAACAACGAGATCATCGCCATGCTCTCCAACGGCATGAGCTTCCGGCGGCTGCTGCGACCCTACCTCTTCTCAGCATTCATCATCGCCGCCGCCACCTGGGTGCTCGGCGCATACATCATACCGCCGGCCAATGTCAAGCGCATCGACTACACCAATACCTACGTCAAAAACAAGCGCGTCGACTACGGCTCCAACATCATACTCATGGTGGCGCCGGGCGAGATCGCATACATGAGCCGCTACGACAATATCAGCAAGAGCGGCAGCCGGTTCTCGCTGGAGTCATTCGACTCGGCCAAGCACCTCACATCGCGCCTCACCGCCCGCCGCATCACCTGGGACACCCTCTACTCATGGCGTGTACACGACTATGTGATACGCGACTTCGACGGCGGCCGCGAGCACATCACCAAAGGCCACTCGCTCGACACGGTGATACCCTTTGAGCCCCGCGACTTCCTCATCGCCAAAAACGACCACGAGAAGATGACCACCCCCGACCTGGCCGAGTATATCGACAGCCAGCGCCGGCGCGGCGTGGGCAACATCAAGTCGTTTGAAGTCGAGTACCACCGCCGCTACGCCATGTGCGCTGCCGCCTTTATCCTCACCCTGATAGGCATGTCGCTGTCGTCGCGCAAGGTCAAGGGCGGCATGGGCGTCAACATCGGCGTGGGACTGGTGTTGAGCTTCAGCTACATCCTGTTCATGACCATCACCCAGAGCTTTGCCTACTCCGGCCTCACATCGCCGCTGGTGGCCATGTGGATACCCAATGTCATATATATGATAATAGGTATCGTGCTCTACCGCCGCGCCGAGATGTAATCCCCGACGTAAAAAGTATTTGCGACATCGCACAAAATTAGCTACCTTTGCCGCTAAGATACCGTCGCCCGTCCGTATGGGCGCCCGGATAATATTTTCTATAACCAGCAATGATAAACATCACCTTTCCCGACGGCAGCGTCAAGCAATACGAGAGCGGAGTCACCCCGCTCCAGATAGCCGAGAGCATCAGCCCCCGGCTGGCCCAGGACGTGCTCGCCGCATCGGTCAACGACCAGGAGTGGGACATCAGCCGCCCCGTAACCGCCGACGCCACCATCAAGCTCTTCAAGTGGGACGACCCCGAGGGCAAGCACGCCTTCTGGCACTCGAGCGCCCACCTGCTCGCCGAGGCTCTCCAGGAGCTGTATCCCGGCGTGAAATTTGGCATCGGCCCCGCCATTGAAAACGGCTTCTACTACGACATCGACCCCGCCGGCCACCAGATCACCGACGAGGACTTCCCCACCATCGAGAAAAAGATGCTCGAGCTCGCCCGCCGCAAGGAGGCCATCGTGCGCGCCGACATCGCCAAGGCCGACGCCCTGAAGATGTTTGGCGACCGCGGCGAGGAGTACAAGTGCGAGCTTATCTCCGAGCTTGAAGACGGCCATATCACCACATATACCCAAGGCGCTTTCACCGACCTGTGCCGCGGTCCCCACCTGGCATCGACCGCCCCCATCAAGGCCGTGAAGATAATGTCGCTCGCCGGCGCGTACTGGCGCGGCGATGAGAAGCGCAATCAGCTCGTGCGCGTGTACGGCATCACCTTCCCCAAGCAGAAGATGCTCGACGAGTATCTCGCCCTGCTCGAGGAGGCCAAGAAGCGCGACCACCGCAAGCTGGGCAAGGAGATGGAGCTCTTTGCCTTCTCGCAGAACGTAGGCGCCGGCCTGCCCCTGTGGCTGCCCAAGGGCGCCGCGCTGCGCGACCGTCTGGAGCAATTCCTGCGCAAGATACAGAAGCGCTACGGCTACCTCCAGGTGATCACCCCCCATATCGGCAACAAGGCCCTCTACGTCACCTCGGGCCACTATGCCAAGTACGGCAAAGACTCCTTCCAGCCCATCCACACCCCCCAGGAAGGCGAGGAGTATCTGCTCAAGCCCATGAATTGCCCCCACCACTGTGAGATATTCCGCGCCCTGCCCCGCTCATACCGCGACCTGCCCCAGCGCCTGGCCGAGTTTGGCACCGTATACCGCTACGAGCAGAGCGGCGAGCTCCACGGCCTGACCCGCGTGCGCGGCTTCACGCAGGACGACGCCCACATCTTCTGCGCCCCCGAGCAGATCAAAGACGAGTTCCTCAAGGTGATGGATATCATCTTCTACATCTTCAAGGCTCTGAAATTTGACAACTACGAGGCACAGATATCGCTGCGCGACCCCGCCCACAAGGAAAAATACATCGGCAGCGACGAAAACTGGCACCTGGCCGAGCAAGCCATCATCGAGGCCTGCGAGGAAAAAGGCCTGAAAGCCCGCAAAGAGCTGGGCGAGGCCGCCTTCTACGGCCCCAAGCTCGACTTCATGGTCAAAGACGCCATCGGCCGCCGCTGGCAGCTCGGCACCATCCAGGTCGACTACAACCTGCCCGAGCGCTTTGAGCTGGAGTACACCGGCGCCGACAACCGCAAGCACCGCCCGGTGATGATACACCGCGCGCCCTTCGGCTCGATGGAGCGCTTCGTGGCCGTGCTGCTCGAGCATACCGCCGGCCGCTTCCCGCTCTGGCTCGCCCCCGAGCAGGCCATCATCCTGCCCATTTCCGAGAAATTCAATGACTACGCTCTCGAAGTAAAGCGACAGCTCGAGGAGCGCGACCTGCGCGTCGAGGTAGACCTGCGCAACGAGAAAATCGGCCGCAAAATCCGCGACAACGAGCTCAAGCGCATCCCCTACATGCTCGTCGTAGGCGAAAAAGAGCAGCAAAACGGCGAAATTTCGGTAAGAAAACAGGGCGAAGGTGATAAAGGTTCGATGAAAATTGCTACCTTTGCAGCCGAGCTCGAAAAAGAGGTCAACGATTCTATCAACAATTAACCCCCTGAATGGAGAAAAAGCCCAACTTCCCCCCGCGTCCGCCCCGTCCCTCCGGGCCACGGCCTCCCATGCGCGACCGCCGTCTGCCCGACCGCAACGCCAAAGACCCCAACAATATCAACGAGCACATACGTGCGCGTGAGGTGCGTCTTGTGGGCGATAACGTCACCCCCGGCATATATCCCATTCAGCAGGCCCGCGCCATCGCCGAGCAGCTTGAGATGGACCTGGTCGAAATCTCGGCCCAGGCTGAGCCGCCGGTGTGCAAGATACTCGACTACCAGAAGTATCTGTATCAGCAGAAGAAGAAGGCCAAGGAAATCAAAGCCAAGGCCACCAAGGTAGTGGTAAAGGAAATCCGATTCGGCCCCCAGACCGACGACCACGACTACAGCTTCAAGCTCAAGCACGCCATCGGCTTCCTGCAGGAAGGCGCCAAGGTCAAGGCATACGTATTCTTCAAAGGCCGCTCGATACTCTTCAAGGAGCAGGGCGAGGTACTGCTGCTGCGCTTTGCCAACGACCTGGAGGAATACGGCAAGGTAGAGCAGATGCCTCAGCTCGAGGGCAAGCGCATGATTATCATGATTCAGCCCAAGAAAAAGTAAAGTCCGTCACGAGTTGACGAAATCATAAACTCCTATTAACAAACAACAAAATGCCGAAGATTAAGACTAATTCCGGTGCCAAAAAAAGATTCGCTCTTACCGGGTCAGGAAAAATCAAGAGAAAACACGCTTACCACAGCCACATCCTCACCAAGAAGACCAAAAAGCAGAAGCGTAACCTCGACCACTTCGCTCTCATCGCCAAGGTAGACGAAAAGAACGTCAAGGCCCTGCTCTGCAAGTAAGCCTCCGCTTTCTCACAAATCACGCGAGTTTATACCCAATACACCTAACCGGATGCACGGCACACAAGAGCCCGCCGCCGAGGCAGGACGCCGACATCCACAACTCAACAAACAATGCCAAGATCAGTCAACCACGTCGCTTCGCGCGCTCGTCGTAAAAAAATCCTGAAACTTACCCGCGGCTACTTCGGATGCCGCCGTAACGTATGGACCGTCGCCAAGAATACCTGGGAAAAAGGTCTGACCTATGCTTACCGTGACCGCAAGGACAAGAAGGGCAACTTCCGCGCACTGTGGATTCAGCGTATCAACGCCGCCGCCCGTCTCCACGACCTGAGCTATTCCAAACTCATGGGCCTAATCCACAAGGCAGGTATCGAGATCAACCGCAAGGTGCTCGCCGACCTCGCCCTCAACAATCCCGAGGCTTTCAAGGCTATCGTAGACAAGGTGAAGGCTATGGCCTGAGCCCGCTCGGACAACGCATAACCCACACGGCGCGACTCCCGGAGCGGGAGTCGCGCCGTTTAACTAATTTTAATCATTTTACTGACACAATTCGGCTTTTTATAGCTAAATTTGCAGTGAAGAAATCTACGAGGGACTCCGGCTCTGTCAGCGGGGGTTTCTTAATTTTTTATTGTAAAATCGGAAAACCTTTTTTCTATGGCTATCACATACATGACCCAGGACGGGTACAAAAAGAAAATGGAAGAAATCGCATATCTCGAGAGCGTGAAGCGCCCCGAGATATCACGGGCCATCGCAGAGGCACGCGACAAGGGCGACCTGAGCGAGAATGCCGAGTACGACGCAGCCAAAGAGGCGCAGGGTATGCTCGAGATGAAAATCGCCCAGCTCAAAGACCTGGTGGCCAACGCCCGCATACTCGACGAGTCGAAGCTCAACTGCGACGAGGTACAGATACTCAACCGCGTGAAAATCAAAAACCTCGCCAACAGCGCCGTGATGGAATACACCATCGTGGCCGACTCCGAGGCCAACCTGCGCGAGAAGAAAATCGCCTCGTCGACCCCCATCGCTCAGGGCCTGCTCGGCCACAAGGTGGGCGACCTGGTGGAAATCAAGGTCCCCTCGGGTCTGATGAAGTTTGAAATCGTCGAAATATCATTCTGATACTGCCATGGCCTCCATATTCTCCCGCATCATAGCCGGCGAAATCCCCTCCTACCGCGTGGCCGAGGATGCCGACAACTACGCATTTCTCGACATCAACCCGCTGGCCGAGGGCCACGTGTTGGTAGTGCCCAAGGCCGAGGTCGACTATATCTTTGACCTCTCCGACAAGCAGCTCGCCTCGCTCCAGCTCTTTGCCAAGCGTGTGGCGCTCGCCGTAGGCCGTGCATTTCCCTGCCGCAAGGTGGCCCAGGTGGTGCTCGGGCTGGAGGTGCCTCACGCCCACATCCATCTCATCCCCATGAATTCAGAGGCCGACGTCGACTTCCGCAGCGCCAAGCTCTCGCTCCCCGCCGAGCGCATGACCGACATCGCCGCAAAAATCGCCGCACAGCTATGAAACGCATCGCATACATCGCGGCTCCGGCCGCTCTGGCCATCATGGCCGCCGCCTGCACCTCCGACAAGGGTTGGAAGATAAGCGGCGAGGTATACGGAGCCGAGGGAGGCCGCATGGCCATCGAGGCATTCAACAACGGCGCCTGGTATCTTGTCGACTCGGTCGACATCGACAGCCGCGGCAGCTTTGCCTACACTGCAGCCGCCCCCGCGGCATATCCCGAGGTGATGCGCCTGTCGCTCGACGGCCGCAGCATATACTTCCCGGTCGACTCCATCGACCACATCAATGTGTCGACCTCGGCATCGACATTCGATGCCAGCTACAGTCTGAGCGGCACCGACGCGGCAGTGAGCCTGCACGAGCTCGACAGCCTCATCAACTCCTGTGTGGCCGACGGCGACTCGGCAGCGCTCGCCCCGGGCAGCCCCGCCAAGCGCGCCATGCTGCAAAAGGCCATGCAATCGCCCTCGGCCATCACCGGATACTATCTGGTCAACCGCTCTGTGGGCGGCCGACAGCTTTTTGACCTGAGCGACCGCGCCGACGTGCGGCTTTACGGAGCCGTCGCGCAGCGGTTTGCCACCGAGCGACCCGGCGACCCTCGCACCGCATACCTGAGCGCGCGCTTTATGGCAGCGCAACGCGCGCTGCGCCCCGGCAACGTCACTGAGATTGCCGTGCCCGAGACCAAGCTCTTCGACATCAAGCGCTACGATAAAGACGGCCGCCTGCAGTCGCTCACCGACATGGCCTCGAAAGGCGGTGTCACCATACTGAGCTTCACCTCATACAGCGCCGAGAGCTCGCCCGCATACAATGTCGTGCTCAACTCGCTCTGGGAGAAGTACCGCGACCGCGGCCTCAATATCTATCAGATAGCCTTTGACCCCGACGAGACCGCATGGCGCAACACCGCCCGCAACCTGCCCTGGACTGCGGTATGGAACGCCACCACCGACGGCTCCGAGGCTCTGGCCCGCTACAATGTGGGTGCCCTGCCCATGACATTTGTAATCGACCGCACCGGCACCCTTGCCGCCCGCGTCACCGACCCCGACCGTATCGAGGCCGAGGTCGCAAAACACCTCTGATATGAAACCTCTCCTCTCCCGCATCCTCCCGATACTGGCGGCGACGGCTCTCATGGCATCGTGCTCTGAGAGCGACGCCCCGGCGACGGGCGCCTCCGAGGGCGAGCGCACGGTGCTCGTATATATGGTGGCCGCCAACTCGCTCGGGGTGGGCGGCAATATCAACGGCGAGAACATCAATCCCGCCGACGAAGACGACATCGCCGAGATGATACGCGCCGCACACGCCCTCACGGACGGGCGGCGCGTGCTGGTAATGCGCTCCACATACTCCGTGCCCCCCACCCTGTATGAGCTGAAAGCCGAGGGGCTGAAGCCGCTGCGCACTTACGACGAGACGGAAAGCGTGCTGCTCCCCGAGGTAATGCGCGGTATCATCGACGATGCCCGCGAGCTGGCTCCGGCGCGCCACCTCGGGCTTGTGCTGTGGAGCCATGCCGACGGCTGGCTGCAAGGCACCGAGCCCGACAAGGGTCCGCAGCGCTCGTTTGGCGTCGACCGCTCGCGCCGCATGAGTCTGCCCGACCTGCGCGAGGCTATCGACGGCGCCGACCTCGAGTACCTATACTTCGACTGCTGCCTGATGGCCTCGGTCGAGGTGGCCTACGAGCTGCGCCACACCGTGCCGTACATAGTGGCCTCCACCTCTGAGCTGCCCCGCCCCGGCATGCCCTACGACATCACGCTGCCCATGCTGCTCGACGGAGCGCCGGCCGGCATCACCGACGCCGCCGCCTCTACCTACGGGTATTACCGCGACCACATCAATCCCGTATACCGCACATGCACCATCAGCGTGGTGAGCACCGACGGCCTCGACGACCTCGCGGCCGCCACCCGCGCCGTATACGACAGCGCCCCGCTGGCCCATCCGCTGCGGCGCGCCACCAATTACAACGGTATCTCCAACTCCGGCTACCATCTCGACATGGGCGAGTATGTGCTCGCACTGGCCGACGGCCGCGACGCCGCCCTGGCCGCCGACTTCACGGCCGCGCTCGACCGCACGGTCGTATACAAGGCATCGACCGACAAGATATGGTCGCAGTACCCCGTGTATCACGACTCGGGCCTGTCGACATACGTCTTTACCCGCCCCGACGCGTTCACCGTCAAGGGATACGACACCCTGGCCTGGGCGCGCGATGTGGTAGCCACACATATCAAGGACAAGCAATGACCCTCTTCACCCTACTACAGACACCGACGCTGCCCGAGGCCGTGCCCGACACAAAGGCCGAGCTGCAGATGCTCAAGTCGCTGCCTCTCGACGAGCTGCTCGACAAGATGGTGGGCGGCCTGGTGACACTCGCCATCAATGTGGCCATAGCCATTGTAGTCTTCTACATCGGTAAATTTGTCATACGCAAGATATACAATCTTGTACACCGCATACTCATATCGCGGAGTATAGACAGCGGCCTGTCGACCTTCCTGCTCAGCATGGTGCGCATCGTGCTGTACTTCATACTTATAGTGACCGTCATCGGCATCCTTGGCATCGAGACATCATCATTTCTGGCCATCTTTGCCTCGGCAGGCGTCGCCATAGGTATGGCGCTGAGCGGCACGCTCCAGAATTTTGCCGGCGGTGTGCTCATACTGCTGCTCAAGCCCTACCGCGTGGGCGACTACATCGAGGCCCAGGGATACGCCGGCACTGTCAAGGAGATACAGATATTCCACACCCTCATCACCACCTACGACAATAAGGCCATCATAATACCCAACGGCGGCCTGTCGACAGGCTCGGTCAACAACTGGTCGCGCGAGCGCTACCGCCGCGTCGACTGGAGCGTGGGCATATCGTATGGCGACGATGTCGACGCAGCCCGCCGGGTGATACTTCAGATGCTCGACGACCATCCGCTCATCATCGGAGCCGACGAGATTGCCGCCGAAGAGGCAGAGAAGGCCCGCGAGGCAAGCCGCGCCGATGCTGAGGCCGTCGCCGCAGCCGATGAGCCCGAGAAAGTCGGATGGCTGCGCCGAATGCTCACCACCCATCACAGCCGAGTGCGCCGCCACGTATCGCAGATACAGGAGCGTCGCGCCGAGGCGGTGGCCGCGGCCGTCAAGCCGCCGTATGTCAAGCCCAAGGTCGTGGTGAGCGAGCTGGCCGACAGCGCCGTGGTGCTGAAGATTTCGGCCTGGGTGAAGACTCCCGACTACTGGAGCGCCTACTATGAGATAAATGAAGCCGTGTATGCCGCCTTTGCCGACGGCTCGCGCGGCATATCCTTCCCCTTCCCGCAGCTCGACGTGCATCTGCAGCAGTCGGCACCGGCATCAAACACTGTACAGCCATGACCAGCAAGTGGAACTATCTGCCTCTGACCTCGGAGGAGCAAAAACTCGAGAGCGAGCTGCGCCGCCGTTATGCCAATGTCACCCCGGTATGCGAGTTGCTCGTGCAGCGCGGCATCACATCGGTCACCGAGGCCGAGAAATTTTTCCATCCATCGCTGCGCGACCTCCACGACCCCTTCCTCATGCCCGACATGGACAAGGCCGTCGACCGCCTCAACCGCGCCATGGGCTCCAAAGAGAAGATACTCGTGTACGGCGACTACGATGTCGACGGCACCACTGCCGTGGCGCTCGTATACCGCTATCTCCAGAATTTCTACTCCGAGATTGATTTCTACATACCCACCCGCTACGACGAGGGCTACGGCATATCGCGCCACATCATCGACAATGCGGCCGACGACGGCGTCAAGCTCATCATCATACTCGACTGCGGCATCAAGGCCATCGACGAAATCAAGTATGCAGCCACCCGCGGCATCGATTTCATCATCTGCGACCACCATGTGCCCGACTCCGAGCTGCCGCCGGCGGCGGCAATCCTCAACCCCAAGCTCGACGGCTCGACCTACCCCTGCCGCTACCTGTCGGGGTGCGGAGTGGGTTACAAGCTCATGCAGGCCTTTTCCATCTCCAACGGTATCGGTACCGCCGAGCTCGAGTCGATGCTCGACCTTGTGGCGGTGAGTATCGCGGCCGACATCGTGCCGATGGTCGACGAAAACCGTGTGATGGCTTACATGGGCCTGAAGCGGCTCAACAGCAATCCCAACCTCGGCCTGCGCGCCATCATCCGCACCTGCGGCCTCGGCGGCAAGGAAATCACCATCTCCGACGTGATATTCAAAATCGGCCCGCGCATCAATGCCTCGGGACGTATGCAGAGCGGCCGCGAGGCTGTCGAGCTGCTGGTGGCCCGCGACAGCAAGGACGCCGCCCGCAAGAGCCTCGCCATCGACCAGTACAATAAAGACCGCAAGGAGCTCGACAAGCGCATCACCGAGGAGGCCAACTCCATCCTTGAGGCCCGCGGCGAGATGTACTCGCCCAAGAAGTCGATTGTCATCTACAACAAAGACTGGCACAAGGGCATCATCGGCATCGTGGCCTCGCGACTTACCGAGCTGTATTACAAGCCATCGGTGGTGCTGACGTTTGCCAACGGCCTGGCTACCGGATCGTCGCGCTCGGTACAGGGCTTTGACATCTACAAGGCCGTCGACTCGGTGCGCGACCTGCTCGAGAATTTCGGCGGTCACCCCTATGCCGTCGGGCTGTCGCTGCGCGAGGAGAATCTGCCCGAGTTTACCCGCCGATTTGAGGAGTATGTGGCCGCCCACATACTGCCCGAGCAGCAGACGCCGGTAATCGACATCGACGCATTTCTCAATTTCGCCCAGATCACGCCGGAGCTGGTGTCGACGCTGCGGCTGTTCAACCCCTTCGGCCCCGGCAACCAGAAGCCTACATTCTGCACGCGCGGCGTCAAGGACTTCGGCACCAGTATGCTCGTGGGCAAGCATCTCGAGCATATCAAGCTGGAGCTGGTCGACGACTCCTCGGGCAAGGTCATCAACGGCATCGCCTTCAACATGGCCCGCTACTTCGACTACATCCACGCCGGCAAGCCATTCAACATCTGCTACACCATCGAGGAAAACAAGCACCGCAACGCCACCTCGCCCGTGCAGCTGCTCGTGCGCCAGATACGCACGGCCGCCGATACCGACTGACCCCCCTCACTGCGCCCGTGGAGCCAATCGACATACTCCGCCGCTACTGGGGCTACGACGCCTTCCGCGAGTGCCAGGCCGAGATTATCGGCTCTGTGCTCGACGGGCACGATACCATCGGCCTGCTGCCCACGGGCGGCGGCAAATCCATCACCTTTCAGGTGCCGGCCATGATGCTGAGCGGAGTCACCATAGTGGTGACACCGCTCATCTCGCTCATGAAAGACCAGGTAGACAATCTCACCGCGGCCGGCATCCCGGCGACGGCCGTCCACTCGGGGCTGAGCCGCTCTGAGCGCACCGTGGCGCTCGAGCGCATACGCCTGGGGCGGGTGCGCCTGGCATACTTCTCGCCCGAGAAGCTCACCGGCCGCGACTTCGCCGCCGAGATAAAGACATGGGACGTGAGCCTCATCGTGGTCGACGAGGCCCACTGCATCTCGCAGTGGGGCTACGACTTCCGCCCGCCTTACCTGCGGCTGGCCGATCTGCGCGACACACTGCCCGGCGTGCCCGTGCTCGCGCTCACCGCCTCGGCCACACCGCGCGTGGTGGCCGACATCGCCGAGAAGCTGCACATGCACTCGCCGGCGCTGTACTCGCGGTCGTTTGCCCGCGACAACATCAGCTATATCGTGCGGCGCACCGACGACAAGGAGAGCGAGCTGCTGCATATACTCCGCTCCACCTCCGGCTCGGCCATCGTATATGTGCGCTCGCGCGAGCGCACAGGCCGCCTCGCCTCGCTCATCGCCGCCGAGGGCATCACCGCAGGGTTTTACCACGCCGGCCTCGACCCTCACGACAAGACCGCGCGCCAGGACGAGTGGAAGAGCGGGCGGCTCAGGGTGATGGTCGCCACCAACGCATTCGGCATGGGCATAGACAAGCCCGATGTGCGACTCGTCGTGCACTACGACCTGCCCCCCTCGCTCGAGGAGTATTACCAGGAGGCGGGACGTGCCGGCCGCGACGGGCTGCCGTCGTTTGCGGTCACGCTGGCCTGCGCGCCCGACAAGGGGCTGCTCGCGCGGCGTCTCAGCGAGGAGTTTCCCGGGCGCGAGTACATACTCCACGTGTACGAGCGGCTGGGGGTGTTTCTCAACATATCGGTCGGGGCCGGTCTCGGCCAGGTATACGAGTGCGACTTCCGCAAGATGTG
Organism: uncultured Muribaculaceae bacterium; assembly: GCA_910587925.1. Taxonomy (GTDB): domain Bacteria; phylum Bacteroidota; class Bacteroidia; order Bacteroidales; family Muribaculaceae; genus CAG-873. The sequence continues at coordinate 60,747 of CAJUOC010000003.1, read as the reverse complement.
CCGCACCTTCCGCCTGGCCGAGCGCCCCACTCTGTCGGCGCTGCGCATACTCACCCGCGCCGGCGCCATCGAGTACAGCGACGATACCGACTCGCGCGCCCGTGTGATGATAACGCTGCCCAAGCGCGAGCTGTATGCCGTGCCGCTCGACGACGACTGCGACAGTGTGCTGCGCGAGCTGCTGCGGTCATACACGGGCCTCTTTGCCGACTTTGTGCGCATCAGCGAGGATGCCGTGGCCATAAAGGCGCGCATGAGTGTCGAGCGGGTGTATCAGGCTCTGCTCACCATGAGCCGCATGCACGTGTTGCAGTATGTGCCGCGCCGCGAGGTACCGTATGTGATGTACCCGACCTCGCGCGACGAGACCCGCCATGTGGTGATACCGCGCGCCGTATACGAAGACCGCCTCGCCGTGGCCCGCGAGCGCATGGAAGCCATGCGCGACTACGTGTTTGACGACGGCGACTGCCGCGTGCAGCGTATGCTGCGGTACTTCGGGCAGGCCGATGCCGCCCCCTGCGGCAAATGCGACATCTGTCGCTCGCGACGCCCGGAGCGCACACCGGCCGACCTCGCCGCCGGCCTGCGCGCTCTGCTCGGGAGCCGACCCGACGGCATACGCGCCGAGGAGTTGCGGCCATATTACCGCGGACGGCTGTTCCCTGTCGCCATAGAGTCTTTGCGACGGATGGTCGACGACGGAGCCGTATCGCTGCGCGACGGAGTCTTCACTCTGAAATAACATTCCGCCCGGAGTCCTTCGCGACCGGATGGTATCTCTGTCGGCGAAAATATATGATATTAACGGAACGGGCTAACCGATTTTTTGTATATTTACGGCACGTTAACACACACATAGAATTTTTCCGGATTTATGACAAGACACGCGTTTGTCGCCGCTGTGGCCTTATTCTCGGCCGCCACGGCACTTGGGGCCGACAAAGCCCTTACGCTCAGCGGCTCAGGCTCGGAATCAGACCCCTGGCTCATCACCGGGGCCGCCGACCTAATGGAGCTCGCCCAAGCCTGCAACACTCCCAACTCAGGCTCATCGTACACCACATCAAATGCCAATCACTACGATGGCAAATACTTCCGCATCACGGCCGACATAGACCTCAAGGACAGCGGCTTCCGCGGCATAGCCGTGGCTGCCGATGGCATCGCGCCGAGCGCCAACTGCTATTTCGGCGGTAATATCGACGGCGGAGGCCACACCATCTCAAACATGTGCATCGAAGGAGCAAAGTTTGACAGCTCGACCGGCAAGGTACTCGCAGCCAATGCCTCAGGCTCGCGCAAGTGGGTGGGCTTTGTAGGCAACCTGGGCAAATCGGCCATGACTCAGCCTGCATCGGTGCGCAACCTCACTTTCGACGCCTCGTGCAGCATCAGCTCTTACGGCGACTGCGGCACGGTGGCGGGAAAGATGTTTAAGCTCGCCACGGTGGAAAACGTAGTGTCCCACGCCACCATCGTATCGTACAACTCGACTTCGGGCGGCATCGCCGGCTCGATGGCAAGCGCGGCGGCGATGCCGTCGACCATACGCTCGTGCGCCTTCTATGGCTCGCTCACCGAGGTGGGCAAGGCCGGCGGCATCGTAGGCGACCTCGGCGCCAACGGCGTCGTGGCCGACTGTCTCATGGCCGGCCGCGTGCAGAGCGGCAACTGGAGCGGGCAGCAGGCATCGCAGTCGGCCACGGCCGCCAATTATGTGGGCGGCATCGCCGGAAGCAATGCCGGCAGTATCACCGGCAGCATGGCCACAGGGCGGGTGCTCGCGGGGCAGTGGATCGACTATACCGGCTCATCGACACTCAAGTGGGGCCAGTATATGGGCGCGGTAGCCGGCTCCAATTCCGGCCTTATAGCCAACTGCGCCGCCGCCATTCCTGTCGAGGGCCGGCAGGGCTTCGTAGGAGCCATATGCGGCACCAATACCGGCAAGAAGACCGACACGGCCGACAAGGGCGTGCGCGACTGCGTGGCCTGGGGATACGCCGCCTCGGAGCAGGCCGCGACGACCGGCGCCGTATGCGGCCGCGGGGCATCGTCGGCTACCGGCGCTGCCACCGGCACTTTCGAGCGTGTCTATTACGACAAGACTCTGCGCGGCACCGCCGCCGTGGGCGGCGAGTCGTATGCCGGTGTCGAGGGTCTCTCGACAGCCGCGCTCACCGCAGGCATCTCCCCGGGCGATCTCGATGCCGACTACTGGATATTTGAGGCCGGGCGCTATCCCATATTGGCCAAGCTCGACCGCGCTGCTCAGCTGGCTGCGGCCTCTACGTACCTGGTGATGCCCGAGGGCATGACTGCGACAGACTTCCACGGCCGCGCCTCGGTATCGACGGCCATGCCGGGCATCACGGTATCAGTGGCCGACGGTACATGGTTTGAAGTCAGCGACGGCGGTACTGCCATAGATACACGCGACCCTGCGGGCGAAAACCGCTCTACGCTGGCCACGCTCACATGCGGCGATTTCATCCAGCGATATATGCTCACCCAGAAGCCCGTGCTGTATGCCGGTGCCGGCACTCAGGCCGACCCGTATCTGATATCCACTCCGGCCGACCTGGTGACACTGGCCACGGTCACATCGCGCGACGACAATCCCGAGCACTACCCCGACACATACTTCCGCATCACCGCCGACCTCGACATGGCCGGCAGCGGCTTCACGGGCATAGCGTCTGCCGTCTACACCGCCAAATACCGCCCGATAGAGAAGTATTACTTCAGCGGACATATCGACGGCGGCGGACACTCCGTGAGCAACATATCGATACACGGCGCCAAATTTGGCGCCGACGGCTCGCTGCTGGGCTATGCCGACGCCACATCGCCGTCGACCAACGCCGTCGGCTTCATCGGCAACCTCGGCAACGGCGCCTCGGTGCGCAATCTCCATATCGTGTCGGCCGAAATCGACGCTTACCAGTATGCGGGCGGTATCGCCGCACTGGCCGACCGCCACGCCACCATTGAAAACTGTACATTCGACGGCACGGTCAAGGCATACAGCCAGTGGGCGGGCGGTATCCTCGGCTTCAATATCACCAAACCGACGACCGACGACGAGGTGATGCGCATCGCCTCCTGCCGCGTGTCGGGCCGCATCGAGGCTGAGTCTACCGCCGGCGGAATCTTCGCCGCCGGATACGCCGTGGCCGAGGGCTGTGTCAATCTCGCCGACGTGAGTGCAGCTAAATTGTACGCAGGCTCGAAAGCCACCGCCCATGAGTATGCCGGAGGTATCGCCGGCACCAACTCGGGCACCATCACCGGCTCGCTCAATCTCGGCACCGTGTCGGCCACAGCCAAGGCCGGCGGTATCGCGGGCGAGGTGGCCGGCTCGTGGAAAGGACACGTAACCGGCTGTGTCGGCGCAGGCATCGTGCTCGACACAAGCGACGAGGGCGCGGCGACTATCGGTGCCATCATCGGATATACACCCCGCATCGGCAATATCTCGATTACGGGCAATTGCTTTGATGTACAGTACTCACCCCTGTCGCCGTTCCCTGGCCAGAGCGCCGAGGGGCTTACCGCGGCCGACACCGAGGCGCTCACCGGCGCCACACTGCCCGACATGCTCGACGGCGAGGCATGGACTGCCCGCGCCGGCTTCTATCCCGTGCCCTCGGCTTTTGCCGGCGACGGGATGGTCTCGGCTGCCGCGGTTACATTTGTATATTTCGGCGCGGGGCAGAATATCGACAATATGATGTTCCCCGCCACCATCAACACCGCCATGCCGCTCACAGCCACTGTCAGCGGCGCCGGGGCATTTACCGTGGCCGACGGCAAAGTGTCGTGCGGCGCGGTCGACGCTCCGACCGAGGCGGTGCTCACTCTCATGTGCGGCGATAAATATACCCGCTCGATGACACTGCGCAAGATTCCCTATGCACTGCCGGGGTCGGGCACGGCGGCCGACCCGTTTGTAATCGCCACCGCCGACGACTGGGACACATTTGCCGCCTCCATGCTCGACAACAAATACAATTATCTCGGTACATACGTCGCCCTTGACGCCGACATCGACTTCACCGGGCGCACCTATCACCGCATCGGCTCGCCTGCACTATCATTCGAGGGCAATTTCGACGGCCGCGGCCATACTGTCGAGGGGGTGCGTATGCCCATACCCACCGCCACCGAAGGCGAGGGCGACGCAGCGGTCACAAAGGAGTTACCGACCACCCATGCCGGCCTCTTCGCCATCATCGGCGAGCATGCCACGGTCAAGGGCCTCACCATCGACGCGTCATACTTTGCCGCCCACGGACGGGCCGGTGCGCTCGCAGGTGAGTGTGGCGGCGCAGTGAGCGGTATCACCGTGGGACACACCGTCACGATCAACGTCACCGAATACGACTCCACCGAGCCCCCGCTGACATTCAACCGCGCTCCGTACCGCGGCTACTACGGCGGCGGCGTGGCAGGATACGCCACTCCGCAGGCATCGTTTACCGACTGCATCAACCGCGCCGGTACCATCGACGACGACCGCAACCTCACCGATGGCATACGCGCCATGCGCTATGCCGGCGGCATCGTCGGCGGCTCAGACATCAACGCTGCCAGCCCGCGTATCACCGACTGCGCCAACTACGGCTACATAGCCGCCACCGGGCCGCGCGAGGAAAAGATAAACACATCGACAGGCGAGGTGACTCTGGAGTATGTCAATGTATATGCCGGAGGCATAGCGGGCATGTTCTCGGGCACTGTGAGCGGATGCTCCAACTATGGCGGGGCCTTCGCCATACTCAACCAGTGTGCAGGTGGTATCCTCGGCCACAGCGGCACATCCTCACTCGTCGAGGACTGCCACAACTACGGCATCGCTTACACGGCATGGATGTATGCCGGCGGCATCGTCGGCGTGACCGGCTCGAAGATGAATACCTCCACCGGCATAGCCGTCGTGCAGGACTGCCACAATGAAGGCTCGGTCGAGACGGCCATGTCGGCTGCCGGCGGTATCGCGGGCCAGGTGGGCTGGGCTTCGGAGATACGCCGATGCACCAATGCAGCCGATATCACCGTACCCTCGTCGATGGCAGGCGGTATCGCGGCCCAGGCCCTCGTGGGTGCCGACCTCTCGGGTTGCCTCAATACCGGCGCTGTCACCGCGTCATCGCGCGCAAGCGGTATCCTGGCCATGACAGGCTCCGTGGGCGGCTCGGCCGACCTGGCCTTTGTGACCGCCTGCTTCAACGCCGGCGACGTGACCGCCACACAGACTCTCGGCACCGCCTATGCCTCCGGTATCGCCACCCAGTCGACCGTAGTGGCCGACTGCTACAATGCCGGCACCATCACCGGCGCATCGGGCGTGGGCGGTATCGCCGGCAGAGGCGACGACATGTGGATACTGCGCAGCTTCAACCTCGGCAAGATAGTGCATCTGGCCGACGCCGTATACGGCGAACCCACCGAGAAGGCCGGCAACATCATCGGCACACCGCTCAAGGATACCGGCAAGGTCGCCTCGGTGATGCCCGATTTCAGAGCCGCCACCGTGCAGTGCTATTATCCCGATACACACCCCACCCTCCCGCAAGACATCGATGCGGCGCAGGCGGTGAGCTACACCGAGCTGATGACCGACCATACCCTGCTCGAAAACTCCAAGGGCGATACTAAATATGTATACAGCCCCTCGTGTCTGCCTCGCCTTGCCGGACTCGAAGATTCAGATGCAGCCCGGGCCTATGCCTCCTGCTACACCCCGGCCGAAGGCAACACGGCCTCGTGTATCACCGCTCCCGTGACACTGTCGTCGCTCGACAGAGTCACATGGACTGCCGGCGGTCTGCTCTCGATATCGGGCAGTACGGCCGTGCCCGACCTCACCGGCCCCGCCGGCGAAGCCACCCTCACCGCCGGCTGCGGTCGCTACTCCGTGACATATACCCTCACCGTCGACGGCCCCGCCGCAGGTATTACCGATGCCACTGCCTGCGGCGACGCCGTCACACCGCAGTATTATAATCTCCAGGGTATCAGCGTAGAAACTCCACAGCCGGGTACCGTGGTGATACGCCGCACAGGCTCTCGGGCCGAGAAAATACTTATACGATAGACAAAAGTTAACGACTGTTAATAAGGCTATCATTCAAAATGCCGCGGCCGCTGATGGCAGCCGCGGCATTTTGCTATTATACATCAGTACACTCAGCTATAGATGTAATATACGCTTTACACGGTGTGATGGTTGTTAAAATAATGTTAACAGATACTGAATTTTCCCTCGGAATATTTGCACAAAACACTGATGCAGGCTACTTTTGCAATGTGTTTTTCATGGTATAGATTTAAGGTTAATCAGATTGGTTGTCGCGATGACAATCAATTTTTTTTGTACCTACCCCAATGCATAGCAGCGATTTATCTCTATTATATGGATTTTTAGGCGGTTAAGCAACAAGCTTCCGTAATATGCGTTGTACATAAATATCACTTTCTGTGCTCAAATAAGTGCCGGATAGAATGTGGCCTCAACTCCTGGCGCAGGCGCAGCAGGGCGCAGACATAGATGCCGTGAAACGGCTGGCGGGAGCAATGAGCGGTCAACGGTCTGCTCAATAGAAGAATTGACGTTTTTCTTTAGCCGAAAACAGTTTGCTTTGACGGCAAGCATCAAGTACAGTGTTCAAATCTTCATCCGTCAATTGTCCGACTAAAGAGGTTTGACCGTTTTGAATTGTTTTAGTTATATCAGATACGGAACGCGTCAATAACTCATTTGCTCCGAGGAACGAATCATAACGCAAGAAATCGTAGTCTCTCTTGCGCAGCAGATATTGCATGGCAAACTGCTCTGGCTTATTTTGAATTATAGGATGTATACGCGAATTGATAAAGAAAAACCCAGCTATTTTATCTTCGTAGACTCCCATTACTGCGAAGAATTTAGCATGGTCGATATCTTCAAAACTGTCAGAGAGCAGAATTGAACCACGTCGCACTCCCTGTTGCAATAGCTCTACAGGCAACTCCATTACATAAAAGCTGTCTGTAGTTTAAGACCGTCGGCAATGTAGTCGACATAAGATTCTTCATCTCCTGCCTCTCGGAGGATATCTTTGACAGATATCACTCTACCTTGCTGAGTATTGCTCCATGCAAGGCCGTGAGAAAGCTCTGTCAATTCTCCAAAATTTTTATCTTTGCAAATGTCGATTGCGTAGGATAGGCATTCAACATCGGTTTCGGAAAGCTCCTCCATGTCAGGGGATGCGAAAGAGCGGAGAATGAACTTATTATCAAAAATGATGCTTTTTTTCAGCTCTTCGATCTCTATATTGGCAGAGAAGAAACTGTCACCGCGCAGAGCTTTCAGGATATCATCGACGCATGAAGGTACGGGGCCGTATTGCATAGCGATATAGTTATCGCCAGTAATGCTCCTGCCATAAATGGAAAGATGCTTTTGGTCTGCAAAATATAGTATTTTGCACAACTTGTGCATATCTGTCCTCCCACCAAGCTGCTGTAAAGCGAACAGCATGGAATTTACGGCTTTGTCGTATTTAAATAACCTATTCATTGTTCATGTCGATACCATCAATAAAACGAAGGTATACCTGAATTATTGCATTGCAAATATACGGAAAATAGGATGACTATAATAAATTTAACAGCATGAATTACCAAATGTTTTGAAAGAGGCCGCAGAGATTACTTTGGGAACATACTTCAGAGAATAGCTGCCGCGGGTTATGAAGTGGGTGGGAACAATCTCCCGCAGAATGGTTAACCATGTGGCCTTCGGTTTGTGTTTATTATATTCACCAATTTATCAAACCGGACGGCCACTTTTCTTATAATAACCCTTTTCAATTACTTATATATCACTGTCTACTTATATATCACTGTCAGCCACACTTTTTAACTGAAGTTTGACACCCATAAGGTCTAATATCAATTATTCTGTCGTTTGGAAGCGATTGTAAAAATTGTCATGTACTATTGCAGCTTATATCAAAGCGAATCTCAAAATTTGTATAGTAATTTTTTAACTGCCGCGCTATGGCAGTATGTAATGGTAACTTTGCAGCAAATTAAGACCGCAATCCGAAAGTAAATGACTTATCGTATTGTATGGCAATACATTTTTCACACCTTTAATAAACCACACTAATTTGAGATATATTTATGATTTATCTTGAAGATTTTCGTTTTCCCGACTGGACGACCGAGGAGAAATTCATCAACGACCAAATAAAAGATGGTATCTCTGATTATTATTTGGGTAGCATATATCCATTTAATGTTCTGTCAAGCAAAAATTTCTATTGCATGGATTTTGAGCCAATAACAATACTCTATGGAGGTAATGGATGTGGAAAATCCACAGCATTGAATGTTATAGCTCAGAAATTGAATGTGCAAAGGAAATCTGCGTTCAATTCATCGTATTGGATGGAAGAGTACGTAAATCTCTGTTTGTGTCATACTCACGGTATGTACTCAGGGGGTGAATACTTTATCCATGAAAAGCGAGAAACTAAATTTGACATTTCATCTATCACAAAGATGTTGACCAGTGACGACATCTTCAACATAATGCAGCGGCAACGTGTGAAAAATGAGCAGACTATCGTCAAAAGTAAAATTTTGCATGAAGATAGACGGATAGCACGTGAAATGCCAAATGACCTGCCGCGACGCTTAGACTTTGAGACAGGTCAGGGTGTGCAAGAATATATAGATAAATTCCAACTTCGCAGAGGTTCATTTAATAAACTGATGAGAAGTAAAATTGGGGAAATCGAACAAGGTATGTCTAATGGTGAGACTTCCTTACTGGAGTTGAGCAGCCTTATCCAAGAGCCCGGTCTTTATATTCTCGACGAGCCCGAAAATAGCTTAGCGTGCGATTTTCAACAGAAACTTGCACAAATCATAGTATACTCAGCAAAATATTGCGATGCCCAATTTATCATCGCCACACACTCTCCATTTCTATTGTCCATCACCGGTGCCAAGATATATAGCTTTGACACTATTCCGGTATCCATTCAGAATTGGTGGGAACTCGGAAACATGAAGCAATATTTTCAACTCTTTGAAGAATATCGCGATTTTTTTCGCAAATCTGAAAAATAGACATTGTTTACCTGCCACATAATGTCAGCTTAATTGCGTAACTTTGCGGCAAACGTACGTATATGACAGCATCTGAGCTATTTAACAGATACATCTGGCTGGTGGATTTAATTTATCGAACAGACGGTATCACACGCGAGGATATAAACCGCTATTGGTCGCGCTCGCAATACAATATTGACAAAGAGGATGAAATTCCTGAGCGCACTTTTCATCGGCACAAGGATGCTATAAAGGAGTTGTTTGATATTGACATCTATTGCGACCGCTCCGACTGCAGGAAGTATATAATCGCCAATCGTGACGAAATGGAGCGTGGCGGCGTAAGGGCCTGGCTGCTGAATATGTTTGCTGTAAACGCTCTCATCAATGAGAGCCTGCCTCTGAAGCGACGCATATTATTTGAGGACATACCATCCGGGCAGAGTTTTCTGTCACCCATAATAGTGGCAATGCGCGACGGATGCGCCATTGATATAGAACACCGGAAGTTTGACAGCAGCCCTCGCCATGTGGTGATCGAGCCATATTGCGTGAAGGTGTTTCGCCAGCGATGGTACGTGCTTGGCCACCGTATACACGACGGTGCGATGCGTGTTTACGCTCTTGACAGGATTCTGAGTCTAAAGCAGACGGAAACCAAATTCAATCTGCCGAAAGATTTCGATGCTGACGTATATTTTTCGGAAAGCATCGGTGTGATTTTAGACGCACACGAGCCTGAACTGATAGAATTAAGAGCTATGTACGGCCAGCAAAACTATTTTAGGTCGCTGCCGCTACATCATAGTCAAACTGAAAAAGAACGCAATCAGGACTATTCGGTTTTTACATTCTTCTTGCGACCAACATTTGATTTCATTCAGGAGCTATTGAAATATGGGGCGTCTGTGGAAATATTATCACCTCAATGGCTTCGCAATCGGTTTAAAACGATTTCCCGCAATATGTGCGAGATTTACGCGCTTGAATAAACTGCAAACCATATTTTTTTGTACCTGCGGGAAGTCGGTTTGCATTTGATTTGTATCTTTGCGGGAAATCTCACACGGAATTGAAAGCAAAAGGTTATCTGCTGGCGGCCCTGGCGGCTGCCACCTACGGCACCAACCCTGCATTTGCGGTGCCGCTGTACGAGCACGGTCTCAATCCGGCGTCGGTGCTCATCATGCGATATATGCTGGGGCTGCCGCTGCTGGCGGTAATGCTCACGGCTCGCGGACACTCGCTGCGTCTGCGCCGTGGCGAGCTTGGGCCGCTCGCCATACTGGGCGTGCTCATGGCCATATCGTCGCTCACTCTTTTTGAGGCATACAATTACATGAACTCGGGCATCGCCTCAACGCTGCTCTTTGTGTACCCGATACTGGTGGCGGTGCTGATGACTTTCTTTTTCCACGAGCGATTCCGCATCACCACGGGTATCTGCCTGGCGGTGATGACGGCCGGCCTGATACTGCTGCTCAAGACGCCCGACGGCGCCGGCGTGAGCTGGACAGGCGTGCTGCTGGTGATGCTCTCGTCGCTGACCTACGCGCTGTATCTGGTAATGACCAATGTCTCGGCCACAGTACAGGCTATACCCACGTTGCGGCTGCTGTTTTACCAGCTGCTGCTGGGCAGCTCGGTATTCTGGATTCTGATTTGTACGGGCACTCCTTTGACGATGCCGTCGCAAGGCATCGACTGGGTATATCTGTTGGCGCTGGCGCTGCTGCCGACGGTGGTGTCGCTGGCATGCACCACTGTGGCAATCCACACTATCGGCTCGACCGCCACGGCCATATTCGGAGCGCTGGAGCCGGTGACCGCTGTGGTGCTGAGCGTGGCTGTGCTGGGGCAGGGCATCACGATGCGGGAGCTTTTAGGCGGACTGCTCATCGTGGTGGCAACCACGCTGGTGGTCGCAGCCGATCCCGTCGACCGTGTGCTGCTGCGCATGAGGCGCATGTTTCCGCGCCGGCGGTAGTTATCGCGCGATAAGTTGCTGAAGGCGCTCGGGGCGGTTGGTGGTGATGAAGTCGGCGCCGGCATCGATGTAGCGGCGGAAATCCTCGTCGGTGTTGACCGTCCACACATTGACTTTCATCCCGAGCTCACGGGCGCGCTCCATCCAGCCGGGATGCGCCTCATAGGCCCTCATGCTGTAATCAGGCCCGGCAGCGCCGACGGCCTGCAGCTCGTCGGGCGACATATCTCCGCCGAGATAGTACACTCCGCACCACTGCGGCACTATATCTATAAGCAGCGCGAGAGCCTCGCGCGAGAATGTGATATAGTCTGTGCGGCGGTCGAGACCGCGCTCTCCAATCATAGCGACCGAGCGGCGCACGGCCTCTGCCTCGCGAGCCTTGTCGGTATGCGGCTTTATCTCGCACACGAGCCTCACCGACAGCGCGGCGGCTGTATCGAGCAGGGCGGCGAGCGTGGGGATATGCTCGCCGTTGGCCAGGGTCACGCCGCAGATTTCAGCGGCCTGCGCTGTCTCTATCACCATGCCGGCGGCCACGGCATCGTGGTGTACGACCGGCACACCGTCGGCGGTAATCCACACATCAAACTCCGACGCATGGCAGCCTATCGAATCGGCCTTTACCAGCGAGCGCACCGAGTTTTGCGCCGACCCGTCAGTATCCCAGTGGCCACGATGCGCGACCACATGCTGCGCCTGCACCGCCGACACTCCGGCGAGCACCACTCCGCAGGCAAGACAAGCTATGCTTCTCATGGCCGGGGCTGTCAATGCGCATCAAGCCAATTCTCGCCCGTACCGCTGCTCACCTCCAGAGTCACACGGCCGCTGTATGCATGCTCCATCAGCTCGGTGACCATCGTCTGAAGCTCGGCCAGCTCGGGCGGATACACATTGAAGACAAGCTCGTCGTGCACCTGGATTATCATGCGCGAGCGCAGGCCGCGGCGGCGAATCTCGGCGTCGATGGCCACCATGGCAATCTTGATGATATCGGCCGCGGAGCCTTGCAGAGGCGCGTTGATGGCGTTGCGCTCGGCATATCCGCGCAGGGCGGCGTTGCGCGACTTTATCTCCGGCAGGAAGCGCTTGCGGCCGTGGATGGTGGTGACGTATCCCTGCTCATGAGCCTGCCGCACTATATCTTTCATATACTTCTTCACACCGGGATACGTCAGCATATACCCGTCGATAAGATCCTTGGCCTCGCCGCGGGGGATGGACAGCCGCTCCGACAGACCGAATGCCGAGATACCGTATATGATGCCGAAATTGGCCGTCTTGGCCTTGCGGCGGAGCTCGTCGGTGACCTCGGCGAGCGGCAGATGATATATTTTGGCGGCTGTGGCGCGGTGGATATCCTCGCCGGCGTTGAAAGCCTCCAGCATCGACGCATCGCCGCTGATGTCGGCCATCAGGCGCAGCTCTATCTGCGAGTAATCGGCCGAGAGGATGAGGTCGCCCCGCTCGGCGACAAAGGCGCGGCGTATCTCGCGGCCGTCGTCGGTGCGCACGGGGATATTCTGCAGATTGGGATTTGACGAGGATATGCGCCCGGTGGCAGTCGCCGTCTGATTGAAAGTGGTATGTATCTTGCCCGTAGCGGGATTTATCATGGCAGGCAGAGCGTCGATATATGTGGCAAGCAGCTTGCGCAGGCCGCGTATGTCGAGTATCAGTCTTACGATGGGATGGCGGTGGGCATACTTCTCGAGAGTCTCCTCGGTGGTGCTCCATGCGCCGCGGCGGGTACGCTTGGCATCGGGGTCGATGGCGAGCTTGCCAAAGAGCACCTCGCCCACCTGCGCCGGCGAGCCGATATTGAATTTGCCACCGGCCATCTGATATACCTGCTCCTCAAGCTCGGCAAGACGGGCCGTAAGGCGCTCCGACAGACGCGACAGACGCTGCACATCGAGCCGCACACCCTGCCACTCCATGCGGGCAAGCACTGCCACCAGCGGATTTTCGATATCGCGGAAAAGCCTGTCGAGCCCGTGGGCGCGCAGCTCGGTGTCGATCGGCTCATACAGCCTCAGAGCCAGCGCCGCCCTCTCGGCCACAGTGGCCGGCTCGGCATTGCGTATCTTGCGACGCTCGGGTGCGGTGAGCTCATAGTCGAGGGTCTTGTGGCGCAAATACGACAGTGCCACCGTGGGCAGGTCGTGCTTGGCCTCGGGCGAGAGCAGATAGTGGGCCACCGACGTATCGTACCACGCCGCGTCCCACCCAAGGCCGAGCCTTGTGAGGAGCACCATATCGCGCTTGATGTCGTGACCGACGAGCATCGGATTGCCCGCGGCGAAGAGCGGCGAGAGTTTCGATACCACAGCCTGCTGCTCGGCGCGGAATGTGCCGATGTGGATGTACGCCGCGCCGCGGCTTCCTGCCAGCGCTATGCCGTAGATGGCCGCCGACATGGCATCGTCGCCGGCTGCGTCGACACTCACGCCCACGCGGGCATCGCCGGCAAGGGCGGCTACAAAGGCCGCAATCTCGGCCTCGTCGGTAAGCTCGGCGAAGTCCACACCCGAGGGGGCGGTCATATCCACACCGTCCATGTCGTCGAAAAGCGAGCGCGGGCCGGCGGTCTCGGTGGCCAGGCTCACGCGCTGGGCGATGCGGGCCACCAGCGTCTTGAACTCCAGTTGATTGAATATCTCCGTGAGTCGGGCATAGTCAGGCTCGCGGCGCAGCAGGCGCTGCGGCTCGGCACCGTCGGGCAGTGGTACATCGGTCTTGATGGTCACCAAAAACTTTGAGAAAAGTATCTGCTCGGCATTGTCGGCTATCTTGCGCTGTATGGCGCCCTTGATTTCGTCGGTATGGTCGAGCATATTCTCGACCGTATCCCACTGGGCGATGAGCTTGACGGCGGTCTTCTCGCCCACGCCCGGGCAGCCGGGCACATTGTCGCTGGCATCGCCCTCGAGGGCAAGCAGGTCGATGACCTGCGACGGGCGGCTGATGCCGTAGCGCTCGCATACCTGCTCGGGGCCGCGTATCTCGAAGCCCTCGCCGCGCAGGGCCGGGCGATACATCTTCACGCTGTCGGTCACGAGCTGGCCATAGTCCTTGTCGGGAGTCATCATATATGTGACAAATCCCTCGGCCTCGGCGAGGCGCGACAGAGTGCCGATCACATCGTCGGCCTCATAGCCCGGCACCTCCACCACCTCTATGCCGTATGCCGAGATAATATCCTTGATATAGGGCACGGCCAGGGTGATATCTTCGGGCTGCTTGTCACGCTGGGCCTTGTACTCGGGATATGCGTCGTGGCGGAAGGTATGGCCGCCGGCAGGATCGAAGCACACTGCCATGTACGCCGGATTTTCCTTGCGGATGACATCCTCGAGGGTGTTTACAAAGCCGAATATGGCCGAAGTGTTGAAGCCCTGCGAGGTGACCCTCGGCGAGCGCAACAGGGCATAGTATGCGCGGTAGATGAGCGCGTATGCGTCGAGCAAAAAGAGTTTCTTCTCGTCCATGCTGGGGTGAATCTTGCAAAAAAATACGGTGCCGCAGCTGCGGCACTCTACAAAGGTAACGAAAAAAGCAGTACCTTTGCCATATGGACGCTATAAATTTCAGAATCGGAAACGGCTACGACGTGCACCGCCTCGTCGAGGGCCGCAAGTGTATAATATGCGGAGTCGATATCCCTCACAGCCGCGGGCTGCTGGGACACAGCGACGCCGACGTGGCGCTCCACGCCCTGGCCGACGCCCTGCTGGGCGCCGTCGCCCTCGGCGACATAGGCCATCTCTTTCCCGACACCGACCCGGAGTGGGAGGGCGCCGACTCGCGTGTGCTGCTGCGGCGCGTCGTCGAGGCCGTCGAGGCAGAAGGCTGGCGCCCCGGCAATGTCGACGTGACAATCGTGGCGCAGGAGCCCAAGATGGCCCCTCATATCGGGCTGATGCGCCGCAATATCGCCGAAGACCTCGGCATCGATGCCGGGGCCGTATCGGTCAAGGCCACCACTACGGAGCGACTCGGATTTACCGGCCGCGCCGAGGGTATCGCCGCCATGGCGTCGGTGCTGGTCGTGCGGCGCTGAACCGGCGCGGCGCTGCGCTTGTTGTAATATCAAAACACCTCAACTTCCTATGAACAAGCGCCTACCCCACCCCCGCTTCAGCCGACACCTGCCGCTCGCCGTGGCGGCGGCTTTCATCATGAGCATCATCATGCCGTCGTGCGGCACTCTGCGCACCTACGGCGGCATCGAGCACGACTCCGAATATTACTTCGGCGACGACAGTCACCATCACCACCGCAAGCATCACAAGAAATCACACAAAAAGCATAAGAAACATAAAAAACATCATCATCGCCATCACGACCATGACGACGATGATGATTGATATCTTATGACTGACAGAGGGCGCTGTCAGCCCTGCGCGCCACCCTCACGTTTGGGGCGGTGATGGTAGTAGCGGCGCTTCTTGCGCTTGGGCTTGCCGGCGGCCTCCGGAGCCTGCGCGGCGTCTACCGCGGGCTTGGCTGTAGCCTTCGACGCGCCGGCATCGGCCGGCTTGCGACGGCGGCGGTCATCGCGGCCTCCCTGGCGGCGCTTGTCACCTCGGCCACCGCCACGGCGGCGGTCACCCTCGGGGCGGTTGTAGTCGGGCGCGCTACCCAGCTCCTCGGGCACAGCCTCCTTGCGCACCTCATAGCCAAGAAACTGCTCGATGTAGCGGAATTTGCTGCGGTCGCGCTCGCTCACCAGCGTGACGGCCTTGCCGCCGGCGCCGGCGCGGGCCGTGCGGCCGATACGGTGTACATAATCCTCGGCTTCGCGGGGCACGTCGAAATTGACCACCATGGTGATATCATCGATATCGATACCGCGGGCGAGTATGTCGGTGGCCACGATGATGTCGAGGCGACCTGCACGGAAGTCGTGCATCACCTCCTCGCGGCGGTTCTGCTCCAGGTCGGAGTGCATCTCGCCGGACTTCCAGCCGCTCTTGCGCAGCTCGCGCGAGAGGTCTTTGACCTTGAGTTTTGAGGCGGCAAATACTATCACACGCTGCGAGTGGGCCGTCTTGAACAGATGCTTCAAGATACCGGCCTTCTGCCCCTCGTGGCATACAAATGCCGACTGGTCTATTTTCTCGGTAGGCCGCGACACGGCAATCTTGACCTCGACGGGATTGTCGAGGATGCGCGATGCGAGCTGCTGTATCTTGGCGGGCATGGTGGCCGAGAAGAGCAGGGTCTGGCGCTCGCGCGGCAGACGCGACTCTATCTGGAAGATGTCGTCGCTGAAGCCCATGTCGAGCATACGGTCGGCCTCGTCGAGCACAAAATACTTTACGTGGCTGAAGTCGACGTATCCCATCTTCATATGCGCCATCAGGCGCCCGGGGGTGGCTATCACCACATCTGCGCCGCGGCGCAGGCCGTTCTGCTGGCGGGCAAAATCCTTGCCGTCGCTACCGCCGTGGATAGCCACGCTGCTGATGGGCAGGAAATAGGAGAATCCCTCCATCTGGCGGTCTATCTGCTGGGCGAGCTCGTGGGTCGGCACCATCACCACACACTTGATGCCGGGAGTATCGTCCTCGTCGCGGGCAAGCATATTGATTACAGGCAGCAGATAAGCCGCGGTCTTGCCGGTACCGGTCTGCGCCACTGCTATGAGGTCGTGGCCGTCGAGCACCACGTCGATGGCCTGCTCCTGGATGGGGGTACACTCGGTGAAGTGCATTGCGTCGAGGGCGTCGAGCACATCGTATTCAAGGTCTAACTCGTCAAATCGCATGGTGTGGTGGGAGATATGGTTTTATGTTGAGGATGATGGATGAGGGGGGGGAGGGCGCCGCGTGTCACTCTTCGTCGCCTATGTCGTCGAAATCGAAGTCCCAGCCGTCGGGCGACGCATATGTATCGGTAAAGCGCGCCAGGTCGCGCCCCTCGCGCTTGGTCGGTCGGCCCAATCCCTTGCGGCGGTCGACAAATCCCGATATACGCACCACATCGAGCAGGTCGTACTGCTCCTGCGGGGTGATATTCTCGGCATATTGAGGCACGAGCTTGGCTCCGAGGCGATTCTGCGTCACGGCCAGCACACGGAAGGTATACGTGACAGGCGGCTTGCGCACCTGCACGGTGTCGCCCGGCTTGACAGTGCGGGCCGGCTTGGCGGGATTGCTGTCGTTGCCCACCGTCACGCGGCCTTTCTTGCAGGCCTCGGTGGCGATGGTGCGGGTCTTGAACACGCGCACTGCCCAGAGCCATTTGTCGATACGTACTTCGTTGTCGGCCATGACTACTTGTTGTTGAATTTACACATGGCGGCCTGCGGCCCGGCAAGCACATACTCGCGTATGGCCTCGCACGCCACCTCGACACGGGCAGGCAACTCGGCCTGCTCCTCGGCCGGGAAGCGGCCGAGCACATAGTCGACCTGGGCGCCGCGCGGGAAGTCGCCGCCGATGCCGAAGCGCAGACGGGCATAATTGGCATTGCCGAGCATCTGTGCTATGTGCTTCAGACCGTTGTGACCGGCATCAGAGCCGCGCTCCTTTATACGTATGGCGCCGAAAGGCAGGGCGATGTCGTCGACCACCACGAGCAGCCGCTCCTCGGGGATACCCTCTTTTTGCAGCCAGTAACGCACGGCGTTGCCGCTGAGATTCATGTATGTCGAGGGCTTGAGCAGCACGAGCTGCTTGTTTTTGAGGCGCATGTGGGCCACGTCGCCGTATCGGTCGGTGGCGAAAGAAATGTTGGACGCCTCGGCAAAGGCGTCCAACACTATAAAGCCAATGTTGTGCCGGGTGCCGGCGTATTCGGCGCCGATATTTCCCAGACCAACAATGAGGTATTTCATTCGATGCTCCTGGATGAATATTACTTACCGGCAGCAGCGGCGGCAGCAGCGGCACCACGGGCGGCGCGGGTGAGCTGTACGGCGCATACTACGGCGTTCTTGGCGTTCATCAGGTCGAGCTTGTCGAAGTGGAGCTCGCCTACCTGCAGGGTCTTGCCCAGGCCGAGGTTGTCCACGTTGATTACCAGACGCTCGGGGATGTCGGTGTAGATGGCCTTCACTTTGAGCTTCTTCATCGACAGGGAGAGCTTACCGCCGGCCTTCACACCCTCGGCGTGACCCTCGAGCTTGACGGGTACCTCTACGGTGACGGGCTTGTCGCCGGTTACCTCGAGCAGGTCGATGTGGAGGATGTTGTCTTTAACGGGGTGGAACTGGATGTCCTTGAGCACAGCCATGCGCTTCTCGCCGTTGATGTCGAGCTCGATGGCAAAGATGTCGGGGGTATAGATGAGCTTGCGCACAGCTTCGTTGCTTACGGTGAGGTCGGTGGTGATGAGGCCCTTGCCATTGCCGATTTCCACGAGCTTCTCGCCGGGCTTGAGGGTGCCGGTGTAGGGGAGGTCAAACACCTTGCCGCCGTTGAGCACCACGGGGATGAGGTTTTCTGCACGCAGGGCCTTGGTGGCCTTCTTGCCGAGCTCGGTACGGGGCTGAGCTGAGAGGCTGAATGTCTTCATTTGGATAGAAATTAAATGTGTTACTAAAAATTAAGATGGCTTAATTTCCCATCACACGTCAGGGCTAAAAAGCGGGGGCAAAGATACACATTTCCCGCGACATACGCAAATTTTCATACAATCGTCGGCTCCGCTTCAAAAAGATTGGGCCGCTTACGGCAGGAATTGCTATCTTTGCAGGTAAGTAATCACTGTATATTTACTTATGAAGGTAAGGTACATCAGCTCGTTTGCGGTAGGGACTCTCCACGCTATGGTCAACAAGGCCCTGCTGGGCATGGTGTGCCGCATCTTCCCGGGGCAGGTCGAGTGCTATGCCTCGGCCTCGGCCATGCCACACCTGGAGGTCGACGACGCGCCGATGCACCGGCTGCATATCCCCGCGGGCGCCTCGCGGCCCCGCATGCTGCTGCGGTATCTGGCGTCGGCCGCCGCCAATATACGTCTGCTGCTCACCAGCCGCCCGGGCGACCTGCTCATATATAATTTCAACAATGTGATGTCGCTGCGGGCCATCGACTTTATCAACCGCCGGCTGCGGCGGCGCATCGTGATATTCTGCCACGGCGAGATGGAGTACCTCACCAACTCCGGCCGACATACCCGCGCTTACAAGCGGCTGATGAGCCGGCTCACATGCAGCTACTTCCGCCGGCGCGATGCCGCTCCGGGGATGCGCTTTGTGGTGCTGGGCGACGTGATACTGCGCAATCTGCGGCCGCTGCTGTCTGAGGCCATGTATGAGCGCTTCGAGAGCATCGACCATCCGCTCATCATGCCCGACGCCGAGCCTGCGCCGCGCACACCGGGGCGCCCGCTCAACATCGGCACCGCGGGCATACTCAACTCTTACAAGGGCAGCGACCGCCTGCTGGAGTTGGCCCGGCGGCTTAAAGGCAATCCTGCGGTGAAGCTCCATGTGGTGGGCCATATGCAGTGTGACCCGCGACCGTACGCCGAGGCCGGAGTGACACTCCCGCCCGACCCTACCCGACCGCTCGAGCCGGATGATTTTGCAGCGCGGGTAGGCGCCCTCGACTACATCCTGCTGCTGTATCCCACCGATACATACCGCCTCATTGCGAGCGGCGCCGTACTCGACTGCCTGCGCTACGGCAAGCCGCTCGTGGGGCTGCGCACAGAATATTTCCAATATCTTTTTGACAAATTCGGAGCTTTCGGCATGCTCGCCGACGACATGGGCGAGCTTGAGAGCATCATAGCGACACTGCCGGCAGAGGCCACTCCGCCATACGAGGCCATGCGCCGAGCTGCCGCAGCCCTCAGCCCCGAAGCTCTCACACCGCGGCTGCGCCGCATACTCACACGATGAAACTCAATTTCCGTACCGACATATATCTCGCCACGGCATATCAGTTGGCCGTGGCCCTGGTGCTGCTGTGGCTCTCCCGCCTTGTGTTTGTGATATACAATCCCGAGACGATGGCCGGCGGCGGTGCAGGCGAATACCTGCGGCTGGCGGCCCACGGGCTGCGCTTTGACCTATCGGCGCTGGCATACTTCAACTCGCTCTTCATACTCATGCGCATCCTGCCGTGGGGCATCGTCTACGACCGCCGCTACATGCGCGCCACCGCGTGGGTATACGGCGTGTGCAACTCGCTGCTGCTCGCCATCAATCTCTCCGACACTGTCTACTACCGCTTTACCGGCGCCCGCCTGCGATGGAGCAATATCGCCAACGTGACCGCCGACGGCGGCGCCGCCGACGCTCTCTCTCTGGTGGGACGCTACGCCCTGCAATACTGGTGGGTGGCCCTGGCGGCGGCCGCCGCCATCGCGCTGATGATGTGGCTCTATGGCCGCGCGCGTGTCAGCAAGCCGCGCCGACTGCCGCGGGTGTGGATACGGCTGGCGATATTTGCCGCCGCAGGGCTGGCGACATTTCTGTGTATGCGCGGGCGCGCGGGCTCGGGAGTGCCCCTGGCCATCCCCGACGCCGCCACATGCGTGAGCCGCGCACCGCAGGTCAATGTGGTGCTCAACTCACCATTTACCATCCTGCGCTCGCTCAACCGCTCCAAGGCCAATACCGAGCCTGAGCTGACGTTCTTTTCCGACGCCGAGCTGGCCACCCTGCGCAACTCGCTCCATACCCCGGCGGCCGACTCGCTGCAGCGGCGCAATGTGATGGTCATCATCATCGAGAGCGGCGGCGCCGAGTGGATAGAGCCTCTGATGCCATTTCTCGACTCGCTGCGGCGCGAGTCGCTGTCGATAGACAACACACTGGCCTGCTCGCGCAGCTCATGCGGAGGCGCCACGGCCGTACTCGCCGGCTTCCCCGCCTTCGACCCATTCTACTACATGCTCTCGCCTTACAATAAGGATGTGCTCGACTCGCCTGCCTCGCTGCTGGCGCGCCGCGGCTGGACCGGTGCATTCTTCTACGGCTGCAACCACGGCTCATTCAATATCGAGCAGACAGCCTATGCCGCCGGCCATCGCCGCACATACAGCCGCGAGGACTACCCCGACGGCGCCGACTACGACGGCACGTGGGGCATCTTCGACCGTCCGATGGCGGCCTACGTGGTGAGAGAGCTTTCGCAGCTGCCCGAGCCTTTTGCCGCGGCATGGTTTACAATCTCGGCCCACGGGCCGTGGACGCTGCCCGAGGGATACGACACATCGGGATTCATACATCCCGAGCGCGGCCCCGAGCGCGGACTCGAGTACACCGACCGGGCTCTGCGCGACTTCTTCACACTGGCCAGCAGCCGGCCCTGGTACCGCTCGACCACCTTTGTCATCACCGCCGACCACGGCAACCGCGACTTCCGCGGCACACGCTACGACACGCCATATCTGCGCAGCCGCATACCGTTTATAGTGTATACGCCCGACGGCAGCGTGGCGCCCCGGCAGGTGAGCGACCGCGTGGTGAGCCAGCACGACATAGCCCCCACCCTGCTCGGTCTGCTTGGCTGGGACGAGCCGTATGTGGCCGTGGGCACCGATGCCCTCGACGACTCGGCCGCCCACTTCGGCATTCATCGCCACGACGGCCGCTACATGCTGGTCGACACACGCCACATACTGCTCACTTCGGCCGACATGCGCTCGGTCGATGAAGTATACGACGCCGCGGCCGACCCCGAGATGCAATCTCCGCTCTCAGCCTACGACCGCGCCGCCGTCGACTCGCTGCTGCGCCGCGGGCAGGCATTCATGCAAGACTATACCCACCGCCTCATACACGACCGGCTCTCGGCGCAATAAATCGCGCGCGCCTGCGTTGAGATAGATATGTCATCACTCCGACTCATATCATCGGCCATCGCATGCGCGGCAGCTATCGCAGCTACCGCTGCCGTAAAGATCACAGGACTCGTCACCGACGAAAACAACGAGCCGCTCGAGTTTGCCTCGGTACACATCGGTGGCACGGCCATCGGCGCCACCACCGGCCTGGACGGCCGCTACACCATATCGGCGCCCGACGCCGACACCATACGTGTCATCATCAGCTGTATCGGATACGAGGACGCCCGCCGCAAACTCGTCGGCGCCACCGGCTCCGCCACTGTCAACGCCAAGATGCAGCCCAAGAGCTACGCCCTGCAGGGCGTGGAGGTGACCGACTTCCAAAAGCAGACCTCCACCGTGCAGAAAATCGACCTCGACGACTACCGACGCGCCCCCGACGCATCGGGCGGCTCGGTGGAATCGCTCATATCGACCATGGCCGGCGTGGCCAGCGGCAACGAGATGTCGAGCCAGTACAACGTGCGCGGCGGCTCCTACGACGAAAACCTCGTGTATATCAACGGCACCGAGGTATACCGCCCCCAGCTGGTCACCTCGGGCCAGCAGGAGGGCCTGAGCGTAATCAACCCCGATATGGTCGGCGCCATCGGCTTCTCGGCCGGCGGTTTCTCGGCCCGCTACGGCGACAAGATGTCGAGTGTGCTCGACATCACCTACCGCGAGCCCGAGGCATTTGAGGGCGCGGTATCGGCCTCGCTCATGGGCGGGTCGGTGGCCATAGGCTCGTCGAGCCGGCGCTTCACCCAGCTGCACGGCCTGCGCTACAAAAGCAATGCCTCGCTGCTGTCGTCGACCGAGGAAAAAGGCGAGTACGACCCGCGCTTTTTCGACTATCAGACCTCGCTCACTTTCCGCTTCTCCGACAAGCTGAAGGCATCGCTGCTGGGCAACATCGCCATCAACGACTACAAATTTGTGCCCGCGTCGCGCACCACCAATTTCGGCACCAGTACCGACGCCAAGCAATTCAAAGTATACTTCGACGGCCAGGAGAAAGACCGCTTCGAGACATGGTTTGGCGCCCTCAACCTCACCTACTCGCCATCCAAGAAGACATCTTACACCCTCCATGCCGCCGGCTTCCTCACCAATGAGCTCGTATCATACGACATCTCCGGCGAGTACTGGCTCGACCAGGCCGGCACCTCGGGCAGCCCCGAGGGGGGCGGCGCCATAGGCGGCGAGCTCGGCGTGGGACGATACATGGAGCATGCCCGCAACCGCCTCAAGGCCCGGGTATTTACCGTGGGGCTCCACGGCGCGGCCGGCTTGCGTGGCGGCCACAATCTCGAGTATGGCCTGAGCCTCAACGCCGAGAGCATACGCGACCGCTCGCGCGAGTGGGAGCTGCGCGACTCGGCCGGATTCTCGCTGCCCGCCACTCCCGACGCCCTGCGGCTAATCTACAACCTCGACTCGCGCCACGACATCAGCAGCACCCGCCTGGCATTCTACGCCATGGATACCTGGCGGCTGACCACCGGCGCCGGCTACCTCAATATCAACGGGGGCCTGCGCATGAGCTACTGGAGCTTCAACAAGGAGTTTCTCGCCAGCCCGCGCGTATCGGCCACATTCATCCCCGACGCCGCGCCGCGCTGGACCATCCGCCTCGCCACCGGCCTCTATTACCAGCAGCCGTTTTTCAAGGAATACCGCCAGCCGGTGTCAGACTCCGAGGGCAATACGGTAATCCGCCTCAACGACAAAATCAAGTCGCAACGCTCATTCCAGGTCATCGCCGGCACCGACTTCACATTCCGCGGCTGGGGACGCCCCTTCAAGCTCACCGCCGAGGCATACTACAAGGCGCTGGGCAATCTCATCCCCTACGAGGTCGACAATCTCAAGCTCACCTACTCGGGCGAGAATCTCACCTCCGGCTTTGCCACCGGCATAGACTTCAAGCTCTTCGGACAGTTTGTGCCCGGCTCCGACTCCTGGATCAGCTTCTCGCTGATGAAATCGCAGGAAACGCTCAACGGCGTGAAAGTACCCCGCCCGAGCGACCGCCGCTATGCGCTGGCACTCTTCTTCACCGACTATTTCCCGAAATTCCCGCGCCTGAAATTCAGCCTGCGCGGCATCCTCAACGACGGCCTGCCCACCACCGCGCCGCGCCGCACCCGCGACAAAGGCTACTTCCGCGCACCGGCATACAAGCGCGTCGACATCGGCCTCAGCTACGGCCTGCTCACCCCCGACGACCGCACCAAGCATCCGACCGGCCTGCTGAGCCACTTCAAGAGCATATGGCTCGGGCTGGATGTATTCAACCTCCTCGACATCTCCAACGTGAGCGGCTACTACTGGGTGACCGACGTCAACGACATCCAGTATGCCGTCCCCAACTACCTCACCCGCCGCCAGATCAATGTGCGCCTGTCCATCGACTTCTGACAAGCCATAGTACATAGCCCGCGCGGACTGACACGCGCGCGGGCAGGCAGACAAAGACAGCGGGCGACCCGGATATCGGGTCGCCCGCCGCTCTTATAATCGGGTCTTTCCGCGCTTACTTCTCGGTGTAATATGCGAGCTGGGCGGGGTCGAAGGTCTTGATGAACTCGCTGTGGCGGGTGATTTCGCTGGCGGCGAGGTTTACGTACACATGGAGGCTTGCGGTGAAGCTGTCGTTGCGGTTGGCATCGTCGAGCAGGAGATAAGCCATCACCAGGTCGCCGGCCATCTCCACGAGGCGACGGGCCATGAAGTCGGTGTACTTGGTATCGCCTACAGCCTCGACTGCCTTGACTGCCTCGGAGTATACCTCGGTGAGAGCCACCAGGCGGTCGTGCACAGCCTGCAGCTCGGCCTTGACAGGACGGGCGGCATAGGAGTCGATGAGCTCGCGGTAGGTGCCGGTGGTGACGTGGCGTATGGCGGCCACTACCTGCAGCTGGGTGGTACCCTCGTAGATGGAGGTGATGCGGGCGTCGCGGTAGATACGCTCGCAGGCGTAATCCTTCATGAAGCCCGAGCCGCCGTGTATCTGGATGCAGTCGTAAGCATTCTGATTGCAGTACTCGCTGCCCATGCCCTTGGCCATGGGAGTGAGGGCATCGGCGAGGCGGTTGTAGTGCTTGCGCTCGGCGCGCTCCTCGTCGGTGAGCTTGCGCTCGCGGCTGATGTCGTCGAGCACCTTGTACATATCCACAAAGCGGGCGCACTCATAGAGCAGCGAGCGCGATGCGTCGAGCTTGGCCTTCATCACCGAGAGCATCTCGGCCACGGCCGGGAACTCGATGATAGCCTTGCCAAACTGGCGGCGCTCACGGGCGTAGCCCAGAGCCTCGCGGTATGCGATCTCGCTTACGCCGACGCTCTGGGCGGCGATGCCGAGACGGGCACCGTTCATCAGCGCCATCACATACTTGATGAGGCCCATGCGGCGCGAGCCCACGAGCTCGGCGGGAGCATTCTTGTACACGAGCTCGCAGGTGGGCGAGCCCTTGATGCCCATCTTATTCTCGATGCGGCGCACGTTCACACCGCCGTTGCGCTTGTCGTAGACAAACATCGACAGGCCGCGGCCGTCTTTGGTACCCTCCTCAGAGCGGGCGAGCACCAGATGGATGTCGCTGTCGCCATTGGTGATGAAACGCTTCACGCCATTGAGCACCCAGGAGCCGTCGGGCAGCTGGCTGGCCTTGAGCATCACGCTCTGGAGGTCGGAGCCGGCGTCGGGCTCGGTGAGGTCCATCGACATGGTCTCGCCCTGGCACACGCGGGGGATGAAGCGCTCGTGCTGATCCTGCGAGCCAAACTCGTAGAGAGTCTCGGCGCAGTCCTGAAGGCCCCAGAGATTCTCAAAACCGGTGTCGGCGCGGCTCACGATATCGGCGGCCATGATGTAGGGGGTGATGGGGAAGTTGAGACCGCCCAGGCGACGGGGCATGGCCATGCCCATAAGGCCGGCCTTGCGGCAAGCGTCGAGGTTGATATGAGTGGCGTCGGCATAGTGGGCGCGGCCATCGGAGCACGATGCGCCCTGATGGTCGACAGCCTCGGCGTTAGGAGCGATGATGTCGCCGCAAATCTCACCCACGACCTCGAGCACGCGGTCGTAGTTGTCCATAGCGTCGTCGAAGTCGAGGGGAGCGTAGTCAAAACGCTCGGCTTCGGTATAGTTGCGCTCGCGCAGCTCGACGATTCTGCGCATCAGCGGGTGGCTGAGATGGTGGCGCAGGTCGGGATTGTCTGTATAAAAGTTTGCCATGGCTTACTTGGAATTCTTCTTGTAGTACTTGATGAGTTTGGGCACCACGCTCTCGATGTCGCCGGTGATGACATAGTCGGCGATGGCGTTGATGGGAGCGTTGGGGTCGTTGTTGATGGAGATGATGATCGAGCTCTCCTGCATACCGGCGATATGCTGTATCTGGCCGGAGATGCCGCAGGCGATGTAGAGCTTGGGACGCACGGTGACGCCGGTCTGGCCTATCTGACGCTCATGCTCGATAAAGCCGGCATCGACAGCGGCGCGCGATGCGCCGACCTCGGCGCCCAGAGTGGCGGCCAGGTCGTAGAGGAGCTGGAAATTTTCCTTGGAGCCCACGCCGTAGCCGCCGGCCACGATGATGGGAGCGCCCTTGATGTTGACCTTCGACTTGGCGATCTGGCGGTCGATTATCTCGACGATGAAGTCTTCGTCGCTGACATACTTGGAGGGGTCGAGGTTGATTACCTCGCCGCGGTGAGCGGCATCTGCAATCTCCTTTTTCATCACGCCCTCGCGCACGGTGGCCATCTGGGGACGGCACTCGGGATTGACGATGGTGGCCACGATGTTGCCGCCGAATGCGGGACGTATCTGGTAGAGCAGGTCGTGGTACTCCTTCTTGGTCTTGGCGTCGGTGTGGTCGCCGATCTCCAGGCTGGTGCAGTCGGCGGTAAGGCCGCTGTGGAGGGCGCTCGACACGCGGGGACCCAGGTCGCGGCCGATGCAGGTGGCGCCCATGAGGCATACCTGCGGCTTAATCTCCTTGAAGAGATTGATGAGCACGGCGGCGTGGGGATTTGAGGTGTAGGGCGAGAGACGCTTGTCGGCTACCTTGTACACGACATCGGCGCCGTAGGGGAAAATCTGGTCTTCGACACCGTCGAGATTGCTGCCAATCACTACGGCTTCGAGTTTCACGCCGAGGCGCTTTGCCAGCGCGCGGCCCTTGGTGAGGAGCTCCAGGCTGACGTCGGCCACACGGCCGTCTTCGAGCTCGCAATATACTATGAGGTTATTGTTGTCTGCCATGATTTTAGCCGATGGTGTGATTGGTGATGAGTTCCTTGATGAGTTCTTCAATCTGGGCGTCGTCGTTGTCGAGGCGACGGGCATCCTTGGCGGTGAATACCACATTCTCGACAGTCTTTACCTTGGTGGGCGAGCCGGGGAAGCCAATCTGCTCGGGGTCGGCCTCGATGAAGGCTGCGCCCCACTCGCTGAGCTGCAGATACGGACGCTCGTCGACAAATGCCTGGCGGGCAGCATCGAGAGCAGCCTTCTCAGAGGGCGACACGGCGTATTTGTATTTCATCAGACGGCGGGCGTTGCGGGGGCGGCACTCGGCGGCGGAGCCGTTGACAGTCACCACGCAGGGCAGCGGAGCCTTCACGGTCTCCACGCCGTGCTCGAGGCGGCGGCGTACGGTGACCTTGCCGTCGGCCAGGTCGAGGATTTCCTCAGCATATGTCACCTGGGGCAGGCCGAGCTTCTCGGCGATCTGGGGGCCTACCTGGGCGGTATCGCCGTCGATGGCCTGGCGGCCGCCGAGGATGATGTCGTAGTTGCCGATTTTACGGATGGCCTGGGCCAGGGAGTATGACGTGGCGAGGGTATCTGCGCCGCCGAGCGGACGGTCGGTGAGCACGATACCATTGTCGGCGCCGCGGTAGATGGCCTCGCGGATTACTTCGGCGGCTTTGGGAAGGCCCATGGTGAGCACTGTGATGGTGGAGCCGGGATTGGCGTCCTTGAGTCGCAGAGCCTGCTCCAGGGCGTTGAGATCTTCAGGGTTAAAGATTGCGGGCAAGGCGGCGCGGTTGATGGTGCCGTCGGCCTTCATTGCATCTTTGCCTACGTTGCGGGTGTCGGGCACCTGCTTGGCAAGCACGATGATGTTTAAACTCATAATGATTAGATTATTATGTTGTCGATTTTCTTTTCCGTAGTAGGGGATGCGCTCGCGTAGGGGCACATAATCCCGGGCAAAGTTAGTGATTTTTACCGAAATGACAAGCGTATGCCGGCTCCATCCCGGAGCATATTTGCCAAATAAATGCTAATTTTATAATAAATTGCTTGGCGGTACGGGCAATATGTTGTAGCTTTGTAACGGTATTGTCGCCTGTCTGCTACATGGCGACGCACACACATTATGAGAATCCCTACCGCCTACACCTTATTATTATATATAGCGGCCGCCATCCCCGCCGCAGCCGCACCGGCCCAGCCCGTCAACAATCCCGAGGGCATCACCGCCACGGTGGAGAGCCGGCTGGCCGAGTCGGAGACCGCAGTCGACAGCATACTGCTGCTCGAGAATATCTACGACCTGGCCTTCAGGTACCGGCCGGCTGTGGCCGACTCCCTGGCCCGGCGCATATATCTGACGGCCGCCCTCGCCGGAGACACCCGCACGGCTCTCGACATGGTGCGCCAGCGGGCCAATATGGGCAGCCGCAACGACAGCCTGCTCACCAGGCTGCGCGAGCAGGCCACATCGTTTCCCGCAGGTACAGACCGCGACATAACGCTCACATTTATCGACATGCTGGCCAACTACAACTCTACCCACACCATGACCGAGGAGAAGCGCCAGCAGCATCTTGAGCGCCAGCTGCGCGAGTACACCGTAGACCGCCCCGACGACCTCTACAAGCAGATTGTGCTGCTCCACTCGATATGTGTCAATATCGCAAGCGACGTCAAGGGCGGCCTGCTCTCCGACTATATCGACCGCCTGGGCGAGCTGATTGACTCGCTGCCCGACGACAGCTATGCGCTGCGCAATATGTACAATGTGCAGGCCGCCATCGCTTACTCCGAGGCAGAGCACCCGCGCAAGGCCATCGAGGCCGACCGCCGGCTGCTGGCCGACATGGACGCCATGGAGGAGGAGTATGCCCGCCTGGGCCGCCCCTACCGCAATTTCGACGGCAACCGCTATGTGGCATACACCCGCATCCTGAGCAACTGGAAGCAGCTCTCGCGCCAGGAGCTCGAGGAGGCATACCGCCGGGCCATATATTATCGCGACCGCGCGCCCCGGGCAGCCAATACATACCGGCAGTCGCCGCGCCCCGACATCTACTACGCCATGGCCACAGGCGACCACGTCACCGCCCTGCGGCTCATAAAGGAGTGTATCGACCGCCCGGCCAATGCCGCCTTCCGTCGCCGCTTTCTTGCCTACATGATTGAGTGTGCCCGCGCCCTGGGCGACGACGCCACAGTACTGGAGGCTTCGGACGAATACGTGCGTATGCTCGAGAACGAGGTCGAAAAGCGCTCGCGAGACCGATACCGCGAGTTGCAGATAGTATACGAGGTGCAGGGCATGAAAAGCCAGATCAACGACCTGAGCGAGGAAAACGTGCGCGACCGCCTGTCGGCCCAGCGCAATATCATATACATCTCGGCGGCGTCGATACTGCTGCTGCTGGTGATGATGTTTTTTGTGGTGCGCTCTTACCGCCGCGCCAAGCATCTGGCCGCATCGCTCTCTGAGGCCAATGCCGCTCTCAAGAGCGAGACTGCAAACCTGCGCATCTCCCGGCAGGAGATGATAAAGGCGCGCGACGCAGCCGAGCGGGCCAGCAACTTCAAGAGCGACTTTATCAAGGGGCTGAGCCGCGAGGTGGCCATACCGCTCAAGGCCATATCGGAATACTCGCATCTTATCACAGACTGTACCGACTCCACCGGCAAGCCTTACCTGCAACGGTATGCCAAGCTTGTCGACCAGAACTGCGCCCTGGTGACATCGATTGCCTCCGACATACTGCACATGGCCGAGATCGAGTCTGACACCCTCGAGGTGACCCGCTCGTACCACGACCTGGGCAAGACCATCGCCACCGCCGTCGACAGCGCGGCCACACGCCTGCCTTCCGACATCAAGATCGCCATCGACCCCGAGGCCGAGCCGGTCGACATTTACACAGACCCGGTGCGGCTGCAGCAGGTGCTGCTCAATCTCATCGCCAACTCGGCCAAATTCATATCGGGCGCGGGCAACATCCACGTGGGATACACCATCGACACCGCCAAGGGTATGGCCGACATCTATGTGACCGACACCGGCATAGGTGTACCCGCCGAGCAGGCCGAGCGCATATTTGAACGCTTTGTGAAGCTCGACCCCGACAAACCCGGCGCCGGGCTCGGGCTCACCATCGCCCGTATGCTGGCGCGGCTGCTTGGAGGCGACCTGCGCCTCGACACCTCGCACCACCCCGGGGCGCGGTTTGTAATCTCACTGCCGCTGCGCGCGAAGTAGCGGCGGCATCATACGCGTAAATCATGGCTGACAATCCGTTTAACCGCCTGAAAGGCACCTTTGTAGACTATTTCTCGCTCAACGATTACCTCATATCGCAGGCCGATGCCGAGCAGGCCATACGCGAGGGGGTATCGTTCAAGGGCACCAATATAGTCATCCTCATCCTGGCCATCCTCATAGCCTCGCTCGGCCTCAATACCAACAGCACTGCCGTAATCATCGGCGCCATGCTCATATCGCCCCTCATGGGCCCCATCATCGGCATCGGCCTCGGTATCGGCATCATGGACTTTGAGCTGCTCAAGCGCTGCCTGCGCAATCTGGTGATGGCGGCCGGCTTCTCGGTGATAGCCTCGACAGTATACTTCCTGATATCGCCGGTGAGCGAGGGACACAGCGAGCTGCTGGCGCGCACGTCGCCCACCATCTACGACGTGCTCATCGGATTTTTCGGCGGCGCGGCCGGCATCATCGCCATAGGCTCGCGCTCCAAGGGCAACGTGATACCCGGCGTGGCCATCGCCACCGCCCTGATGCCGCCCCTGTGCACCGCCGGCTATGGACTGGCCACGTGGCAGCCCGCATACTTCTTCGGAGCATTCTATCTCTTCCTGATAAACTCCATCTTCATCTGCCTGGCCACATTCATCGGCGTGAAACTGATGCACTACAAGCCCGTGCAGACGGTCAATCCCGTGAGGGCGCGCAAAGTGCGCCGCATGGTATATGTGATAGCGGTGCTCACGCTGCTGCCCAGCATATATCTCACATGGTCGATGCTGCGCCAGTCGCGGTTTCAGATAAACACAGGCCGGTTTGTGACCGAGGAGTGCAACTTCCCCGATACCCACGTACTGAGCACATCGACCACATGGCACAGCGGCCACGGTACCATCACTCTCACCCTCATCGGCAAGGCTCTGCCACAGGACTCGCTGCACCTGGCGCTGGCCTCGCGGCTGAAATTCTACGGGCTTCAGGGCACAGACCTGCGCATCGTGCAGGGCGCCGAGCCACAGTTTGGCGACAATGCCCTGGCCGGCACCTCGGTGCGCGATATCTACGAGATAAGCCAGAGCGCGCTGGCCTCCAAGCAGGTGACCATCGACTCCCTGCGCAGTGTGCTGGCCATGCGCAGCGCCGCCGACACCGTGGCCGGCTCGCTGGCCCCGGAGCTGCACGTGCTCTTCCCGCAGGTGACAGAGATTGCCATCGACCGCGCTGTATTTGCCTCGACTCGCGACGGGCGCCTCGACACCACCGACATAGCCCTGGTGACATACTCGCGGCCCATGCCCGCCGCCAAGCGTACCGAGCTGGCCGCCTACCTGGAAGCCCGCCTGCGTCTGCGCCACGTGCGCATCATCGACGCCGCGCGCCAGTGATGTCCCGGCCGCTCCTCACGGCGCAGGATTACGCCGACAATCCTACTTTTTTGGCCTGCAATGCCGCTTATGTGGGGGAAAGTTGCTACCTTTGTCGCGATTTTATGCACACGCGCGCGTCTTGAGAAAGTTACTGCTATATATCACAGTGCTACTTATGCTGCCTGCGGTGGCCGCTGCCGGCTCATCGCTGCTCGACCGGCTGCCCGACATGCCTGCCGCCGCCCCGGCCGCAGCGGATGCCGACACGGCGCTGCTGATCGACGCCGCGCCCTCCGACTTCCGCCTCGACAGCATCACCCTGCCCGACTCGGCCGCCCCGGCTCTGTACGGCGACAGTGTCGCCGACTCGGCCTCCCGAGCGTCAGTCGAGCCGGCCGACACATTCATCCCGCGCCTGCGCCCGATGCTCACCAAGGTCGATCTCGAGAGCGCCGTCGACTTCTCTGCGCGCGACTCGATGCTCATCGTGCGCCGCGACTCGGCATTCATGTACGGCAAGAGCTCTGTCAAGTACGGCGACATAAGCCTTGAGGCCGCCAATATTGAGATGGATCTGCCCGGCAACACGGTTTATGCCGTGGGCGTGCCCGACTCCACCGGCGAGATGACAGACCAACCGGTATTCAACGACAAGGGCACCGACTACCAGGCCAAGACCATGCGGTACAACTTCAAGACCGAGAAGGGCTACATCACCAATGTCGTGACCCAGCAGGGCGAGGGCTATCTCACCGGCGGCGAGACCAAAAAGGAAGACGACGGCTCATTCTATATCCGCAACGGCCGCTACACCACCTGCGACGACCACGACTGCCCCCACTTCTACTTCAACCTCACCAAGGGCAAGGTGCGTCCGGGCAAAAATATCGTCACCGGCCCGGTGTACATGGTGCTGGCCGGATTGCCGCTTCCGCTGGCGGTGCCCTTCGGCTACTTCCCCTTCACGTCGAGCTACGCGTCGGGCGTGCTCGTGCCGACATTCGGCGACGATTACCAGCGCGGTTTCTACCTGCGCGACGGCGGCTATTACTTTGCCATCAACGACAATATCGACCTCGCCCTCACCGGCGAGATATACACCAAAGGCTCGTGGGGCCTCACAGCCCAGTCGACCTATACCAAGCGCTACAAGTACAGCGGCAACTTCAACATATCTTACCTGAAGTCCATCTACGGCGAGAAGGGCTCGCCCGACTACTCCAAGCAGACCAACTTCCAGATACTCTGGTCGCACTCCCAGGACTCCAAGGCCAATCCCAACATGAACCTGTCGGCATCGGTAAACTTCACCACCGCAGGCTACTCGCGCAACGACCTCAACTCATACTACTCCAACTCCTTTACCGAAAATACCAAGAGCTCGACGGTCAACATGACCTACCGCTTCCCCGGCACCAAATGGCAGCTGTCGACCACGCTCAATGTGGCCCAGCGCACGCAGGACTCCACGCTCACCGTGTCTTTTCCCAACGTGACGGTGAGCATGGCGCAGACCTACCCCTTCAAGCGCAAGAAAGCCGCCGGCGACGAGCGCTGGTATGAGAAGATACGCATCTCATACTCGGGCCAGTTGCAAAACTCTCTCACCTCGCGCCAGGATGAGTTTTTCAAGAAAAGCCTCATCAAGGACTGGCGCAACGCCATGCGCCACAACATCCCCATCTCGGCGACATTTAATCTCTTCCGCTACTTCAACATCACCCCGAGCATCGACCTGACCGACCGCATGTACACCAACAAGGTGCGCCGCGCATGGGACCCCAATGCCTCGGCCGAGGTATGCGACACCACCTACGGATTTTACAACGTGTACGACTTCCGCGGCTCGATTTCGCTCGACACCAAGGTATACGGATTCTGGCGCCCTGTAGGCTTCCTGGCCAAGAAGGTCAAGATGATACGCCACGTGGTGACTCCGTCGGTATCATTTTCGGGCGCCCCCGACTTCGGCTCGAAATTTTTTGGCTACTACGGCGAGTATGACTACCTCAACGCCCAGGGCCAGCCGATGAAACGCCGCTACAGCCTCTTCCCCAACGCTCTTTTCGGCGTACCGTCGGAGGGCAAGAGCGGTACCGTGAGCTACTCCATCGCCAACAATCTGGAGATGAAGGTAAACACCAACGACTCTGTGGGCGAGAAAAAAATCTCGCTCATCGAAAACTTCAACGTGTCGCAGAGCTACAACTTCGCCGCCGACTCGCTCAACTGGTCAAACATCAACACCTCGCTGCTGCTGCGCCTCACCAAGGGCTTCAACCTCAACCTTCAGGCCACCTGGGACGTATATACATACCAGCTCAACTCGGCCGGCAACCCGGTGCGCGTCAACATCCCCCGCTGGAAAGCCGGCAAGGGCCTGGGACGCCTGTCGAGCACCGGCACATCGTTCAGCTATACATTCAACAACGATACCTTCAAGCGCAAAAACAAGACCGACAAGGGCCAGGGTACCGACGCCGGCCAGACTCCGCCATCGGGCGCCGAGCACGACCGCGCTCTCTCAGACAAGGCCGAGGGCGACTCGGGCGGCGATCTGCAGCTCGACGGCGACGGCTACATGAAGTGGAGCGTACCGTGGAGCCTCACACTCAATTACTCCATCGGATACGCATACGGCACCTTCAACAAGCAGAAGATGGAGTATGACCCTCGCATCACCCAAAACCTCAGTCTCTCGGGCAATATCCGCCCGACGGCCGGGTGGAACTTCTCCTTCTCGGCATCTTACAACTTCGACACCCACCGGCTGGCGTACATGAACTGCAACATCACCCGCGACCTGCACTGCTTCAGTATGCGGGCATCGTTTGTGCCCGTCGGCCCGTACAAAAGCTACAACTTCAGTATATCTGTCAAATCCTCGATGCTATCCGACCTCAAGTACGACAAGCGCTCATCCCGGGCCAACGGCGTCGACTGGTATTGACAATCATCACATCATCACAGCTATGGCAAAACGCATACTCCTGTGCCTGGCTCATATGAGCGGCAACGAAATGAAATACATCCGTGAAGCCTTCGACGACAACTGGGTGGTGCCCCTGGGCCCCAATGTCAACGGCTTCGAGGACGACCTCAAGGCATTTGTCGACCGACGCGAGGGCAACCCGGACCTCGACAAGGAAATCGTCGCTCTCAGCGCCGGCACCGCCGCCGTGCACCTGGCTCTCATCGGCTGCGGAGTAGGCCCCGGCGACGAGGTGATGGTACAGTCGTTTACCTTCTGTGCCTCGTCAAATCCCGTCTCCTACCTTGGCGCCACCCCGGTATTTGTCGACTCAGAGCCCGACTCCTGGAATATGGATCCCGAGCTGCTCGACCGCGCCATCAAAGACCGTATCGCCGTCACCGGCCGCAAGCCCAAGGCCATACTGCCGGTATATCTCTACGGTATGCCCGCGCGCATCGACGAGATACTTGAGGTGGCCGCACGCTACGACATCCCCGTGATTGAAGATGCCGCCGAGGGCTTCGGCAGCCGCTTCGACGGGCAAGTGTGCGGTACTTTCGGCCGCTTCGGCGTACTGTCGTTCAACGGCAACAAGATGATCACCACCTCGGGCGGCGGCGCCCTCATCGTGCCCGACCGCGAGTGGAAGCAGACCATCATGTTCTACGCCACCCAGGCCCGAGAGTCGTATCCCTACTACCAGCATGAGCACATCGGATACAACTACCGCATGAGCAACATCTGCGCCGGCATCGGCCGCGGACAGATGACCGTGCTCGACGAGCATATAGCCCACCATCGCCACGTGCAGGCCCTGTACCGCGAGTTGCTGCGCGACGTGCCGGGCGTGACGCTCCACGAGAATCCCTCGCCGCGATACGACTCCAACTTCTGGCTCTGCACCGTGACCCTCGACGCCGACCTGCGCGTCAAAGGCCAGGACAAGGCATACTCACAGATAGTGACCGGTGCAGTGGGCGGCGCCGCCGGCGTGACCCACGCCGCCGCGAGCGCACACACCGACTGCGAGCCCGCCGCCAATGTCGAGGCAATGCGCGTGTACCTCGACGCCGCCGGTATCGAGAGCCGCCCGCTGTGGAAACCCATGCACCGCCAGCCCGTCTTTGCCGGCTGCCCCGCTTACGTCAACGGTGTGAGCGAGCGCCTCTTCGGCTGCGGCATGTGCCTCCCCTCGGGC
Source organism: uncultured Muribaculaceae bacterium (assembly GCA_910587925.1). GTDB lineage: Bacteria > Bacteroidota > Bacteroidia > Bacteroidales > Muribaculaceae > CAG-873. Next base: position 24,788 of record CAJUOC010000003.1, on the reverse strand, counting down.
CCCTGGGTCACCGACGACGATGTGAGATACATCGTGGCAAAAATCACCGAGGCAATCGAGCGATAGACAGCCCCTCTGTTTTGTTAACAAATATTAGCACTTGGTGTGCATAGCCGAAATGTTTGTTAACAGTAGGCTGATTTTCCGGCCCGGTTTGTTATTGATTTATGCCGATTGGGCTACCTTTGCCACGGATTTTGATATTTTTTATGACAAATATCCTCAACACACTGACTACCGCGCAGGCGCGCCGGCATCCCGACCGCACTGCCTTGAAATATGAAGAGCCGGCCCTGCCCGGCACATGGCACACGATGACCTGGCGCGAGCTCGACGACCGCTCCTTTGAGGTGGCATGCGCCCTGGAGACCCTCGACATCGAGCCGGGAGAGATGGTCGCCATCTTCTCGGGCAACCGTGCCGAGCTGCTTGTGACCGACTTTGCCTGCTACCGCAACCGCGCCATCCCCGTGTCGATTTACGCCACGTCGAGCGCCGAGCAGGTGGAGTACATACTGCGCGACTCCGGTGCCCGCATCATTTTTACCGGCGACGAGCGCCAGTATGCCATCGCCATGGAAGTGGCCCCGCGCTGCCCGCGGCTGGAGCATATCGTGCTTTACTCGGCCGATACGCCCCACGATACCGACGACCGCCGCGTGCTCACCTTCAGCTCGCTCACAGCCCTGGGCGCAGCCGCCGGCGAGATGTGCCGCGCCGAGGTGAAGCGCCGCACCGCCGACGCCACTCCCGACGATGTAGCCACCCTCATATACACGTCAGGCACCACTGGCGAGCCCAAGGGCGCCGTGCTGCCCCACAGCTGCTTCAATGCCGCGCTGGCCATACACCGCGAGCGCCTCGACATGCTCAGCGAGCGGGATACATCGATATGCTTCCTGCCGCTGTGCCATATCTTCGAGAAAGCGTGGACATACTTCTGCCTGTACATGTCGATGGAGGTGTGGGTCAATACCGACCCGCGCCGTATCCAGGACGCCCTGCGCGAGGTGCGTCCCACGTGCATGTGCAGCGTGCCGCGATTCTGGGAGAAGGCTTACGCCGCCATTCAGGACAAACTCTCGCGCATGAGCGGCCTGCGCAAGAAGATGATGCTGCGCGCGCTGCGCGTGGGCGCCCGCCGCAACCTGCGCTACGTGCGCACCGGCCGCAAGGTACCGGCGCTGCTCGAGATGGAATACCGCTTTTTTGACAAGCGCGTCTTCGGGCCCGTGCGACGCATCATGGGCGTCGACCGCGGCAATATCTTCCCCACGGCCGGCGCTCCGCTGGCCACCAACATCGTGGAGTTTTTCCACTCGATGGGCGTCAACATCGTCATCGGCTACGGCCTGAGCGAGACCACCGCCACCGTGACCTGCTTCCCGCAGACAGGTTTTGAGATAGGCACTGTCGGCACGGCCATACCCCGCGTGCAGGTGCGCATCGGCGACGAGGGCGAGATACAGGTCAAGGGGCCGACGGTGATGCGCGGCTACCACAACCGCCCCGCCGAGACCGAGCGCACATTCACCCCCGACGGATGGCTGCGCACGGGCGACGCAGGATACTTCGACGCCTCCGGCGCCCTCATCCTCACCGACCGTATCAAAGACCTCTTCAAGACATCCAACGGCAAGTATATCGCGCCCCAGGCCATCGAGAGCCGCCTCGGCGCCGACCGCTACATCGAGCAGGTGGCCGTGATTGGCGACCGCCGCAAATATGTCACCGCGATTATCATCCCCGCCGTGGAGGCGCTCAAAGACTATGCCCGACGTCATCAGATTGCGTTCAAGAGCATCGACGACCTGGTGCAGAACTCCGAGATAATCCGCTTCTTCCAGGAGCGCATCGAGCGCCTGCAGCGCGGCCTGGCCGGATTTGAGAAAATCAAGCGCTTCACCCTGCTCCCCGACGAGTTTACCATCGAGAAAGGCGAGCTCACCAATACCCTCAAGCTGCGCCGACCGGTCATCGCCGACCGCTATGCCCCACAGATCGAAGCCATGTACTGCTGACACGGCTGAAAACCGCAGTCGCCATGTGACCGGACCGGCAGCATAGCCGATTCGGTCACATGACTATATTGCGGCATAGCCTCGATGGTATCCGCGATATGGCCACGCACAATGCGAGGCTCACAATATACAGCGCCACACAGCCCGAGAAACTGCCCGGGCGCAGCCCTACGGCACCGGCCATAGTGTCGAAAAACACATGACCTACCAGCAGATGCACACAGTATATGCCCATGCCGTAGCGCGCTACAGCCGCGAGCATCCGCCTCAATACAGCGGGTATAATGCGCCCCGGCAGGAAATATATCATCAGCGACACCATCATGGTCTTTATCAACAACGGAAGACCGCCGGCAGTAAGGGCGTATACGCCCGACCATCCGGGAGCGAGCCATATGTATGCCACTGCTGCGGCCGGCAACAGAAGCACCAGCCCGCGCAAAGGATTGTCGCGCAGCCGGCTCATGACCCCGGTGACACACAGCAGCAGAGGTAGGCTCACATACGGCATCATCTCGACCAATCGCCCCAGCGGATACTTGATTTCGTCGCGCAGGCCATCAATAAGCGCCTGCTCGGCGCCTGTATACTCGAGCGCGAGCGGAACCACTGTGAGTACGGCAAATATAGCAGTTTTCAAAATGCGGTCGTGCATCAGCAGTATCGGGGCAAAGAGCAGGGTGAGATACAGTATGTTGTTGAGAAACCACATCGCCTTGTTGTAGCTATGCCCCGTAAACAACTGCCACCACAACGATGAAACAGGCATACCACCATGCGCAACCCACAGCACTGCGAAATATATCACCGCCCACATCACTATCGGAAGAGCGAGTCGCCACAGCCGGCGCACGATTTTGTCGCGGTTGACAGATGTATCGCACAGCGACGGCCCTGTGAGCAGAAATGACACAAACATAAAGGTCGCCATACGCAACTGGGTACTGCGTGCAAATATATCCATTACCACATCAGACCCGAAGGGCTCGTGCCAGAAATGGGCGAGCACGACCCCGAAGCTAAACCATACCCTCATGATGTCGACACCTGTACGATGACCATGCACCGCAGGCACAGCTACCTGTATCTGACAATCTCTATCCATACCTGAAACACACCTTATATCGAGTATGTAAACGTCACTGCAAAGGTACGAAAAAAAATGCCGGAGGTCACATCACGGGCTGCCGGTGCAAAATCCTTTTTCGCATCTGCGACTCAACATTTTGCCGGGCCGGGGCGTTTTATAGTCGATATGAGGCCGCGAGCCTCGCATACTGCATAAGACACACACAGAAAATATCAAAACTTACTAAACACACACACCGTTATGAACACAGCTCCTCTCCAAGGCATCAAAGTGGTCGACTTCACTGAAGTGCAGTCGGGCCCGTCATGTACTCAGATGCTCGCCTGGCTCGGCGCCGAGGTAATCAAAATCGAGCGCCCGGGCGTGGGCGACGCCACCCGTAATGAAATCCAGTTTATGGCCGGCGAGCCCAGCTACTACTTCCTTCAGCTCAACTCCGACAAGAAATCACTCGCGCTCGACGCCAAGACTCCCGATGGCAAGGAGATTCTCACCAAGCTCATCAAGGAGGCCGATATATTTGTAGAAAATCTTCACCCGGGCGCCATGGACAAGCTCGGTTTCAGCTGGGAGGCTGTGCATCAGCTCAACCCCCGCTGTATCTACGGCACCATCAAGGGCTTCCCGCTGTCGTCGCGATTCAAAGACCTCAAGGCTTACGAGCCTATCGCTCAGGTGACCGCCGGCGCCGCCTCGACCACCGGCTGGTGGCAGGGCGAGCACGACGTGCCCACCCAGAGCGGCGCAGCCCTGGGCGACTCCAACTCGGGCATGCATCTGCTCATCGGTCTGCTGGCCGCCCTGTGCCAGCGCGAGAAGACCGGCGAGGGCACTTATGTATATCAGTCGATGCACAATGCCTGCCTTAACCTCTGCCGCATCAAGACCCGCGACCAGCTCACGCTGGAAAAGCTGGGCTATCTGACTCAGTTCCCGCAGTACCCCGACGGAAAATTCAGCGACTTCGTGCCCCGCTCGGGCAACCAGGAAGGCTCCGGCGTGCTGGGCTGGACATACAAGTGCAAGGGCTGGGAGACCGACCCCAACGCATACGTGTATGTAATCCTTCAGCGCGAGCCTAAAAACTTTGAGCTGGCATGCAAGGCTCTGGGCTTTGAGGACTGGCTCACCAATCCCGACTTCAACACCGCCGATGCCCGCGACCGCCACAAACAGGAAATCTGGGCCCGTATCGAGCAGTTTACCATCACCAAAGACAAGATGGAGGTAGTCAAGCTGCTGTCGCCCTACGGCGTGCCCTGCGGCCCTGTACTGTCGACCAAGGAAATCATGGACGACGAGAGCCTGTACGACGGCAATACCCTGGTGAAGATCAACCAGGGCGGCAAGGTCGGCGAGTTTGTCACCGTGGGCTGCCCCTTCACCCTGAGCAACTATCAGCCTACCTACGGCCCCGCCCCCGAGCTGGGCGGCGACACCGACGCAATCCTTGCCTCGCTGGGCTACACGCCCGAGCAGATGGCCGCCTTCAAGGCCAACGGCACCACCGCCCCGATGCCCAAGCCCGAGGCTCCCGCCACTCCCGCTAAATAATCTTTCCATCACACACATGGGGCCGGCCGCTCGGCCGGCCCCAATGATTAACATAAAACACGCATCATAATATGTCAACCACTCCCAATACACCCGCCACTCCCGCCACCGCCCCGACCTATCCCAATCAGGTCACCGGCATGTGGCTGCTGGCGCAGGCTCTCGTAAAAGTCGGTATCAAAGATATGTATGGCCTGGTAGGTATCCCCGTGACCGACTTCTCTTATCTGGCCCAGCAGGCCGGCATCCGCTTTGTAGGCTTCCGCCACGAGCAGCAGGCCGGCATGGCCGCCCAGACCCACGGCTTCCTGACAGGCACTCCCGGCGTACTGCTCACTGTATCGTCGCTGGGATTTCTCAACGGCCTCACCGCCACGGCCAATGCCACGGTCAACTGCTACCCGATGATTCAGATTTCCGGCTCAAGCGAGCGCGAGCCCATCGATTTGGGCCAGGGCAACTATGAGGCCCTCGACCAGCTCGCCATCGCCAAGCCGCTCGTAAAAGCCGCTTACCGCGTAAACCGCGCCGAGGATATACCCACTGCAGTGGTGCGCGCATACCGCGCCGCTATCTCGGGCCGTCCCGGCGGCGTATATCTCGACGTGACCACCCCGTGTCTGGGTCAGATAATCGACCGCGATGTCGCTGAAAGTCTGCTCTTTGAGCCTGTCGACCTCGCCCCGGCCATGCCGCCGGCCCCCGAGGCGGTGACCCGCGCTGCCCGGCTTATCGCCGGCGCCGGCCGCCCCGCCCTGCTTATCGGCAAGGGAGCCGCATATGCACGCGTCGAAGACCTGCTCAAGCAGCTGGTCGACAAAGCCGGCATCCCCTATCTGCCCATGTCGATGGCCAAGGGCGTATTGCCCGACGACGGCCCGCTCAGCGCGCTGGCCTGTCGCTCGACCATCATGCAGGAGGCCGATGTGGTGGTGCTCGTCGGCGCCCGCCTCAACTGGCTGCTGTCGCGCGGCCACGGCAAGTGGAGCAAGACAGTGAAATTTGTCCAGCTCGACATCGACCCGCAGGAGGTCGACTGCAACCGTCCCATCGCCGCCCCAGTCGTGGGCGACCTGCGCAGCTCACTCGAGGCTCTGCTCGCTGAGCTGCCCAAGTATAAGATGAGCATCGACCCTGCATGGATTGAAAAGCTCAAAGCGGAGACCACCGCCAAAAACGCAGCCTTTGCCACCCGTCTTAAAAACGAGTCGACCGCATCGCCCATGAATCACTGGACAGCCCTGTCGGCCATCAAGCCCATCCTGGAGTCGAACCCCGACATCATCCTGGTCAACGAGGGAGCCAATACCCTCGACGACACCCGCGACGCCGTAAACATGTCGCTGCCGCGACACCGTATCGACTGCGCCACCTGGGCCATCATGGGCATGGGCATGGGCTCGGCCATCGGAGCCGCCGTGGCTACGGGCAAGCAGGTCGTGGCCGTAGAGGGCGACAGCGCATTTGGCTTCTCTGGCATGGACTTCTCCACCATATGCCGCTTCAAGCTGCCTGTGACTGTGGTGATACTCAACAACGGCGGTATCTACAACGGTATCGGCGTCAACCTCAGCGGCGACGGCGACCCCGCCCCGACCACCCTTGATGTCAACGCCCGCTACGACAAGCTGGGCCAGACCTGGGGAGCCGACACCTACTATGTGACCACTCCGCAGGAGCTGTCAGACGCGCTCAAGGCATCGGTGGCATCGCGCCGCCCCACCCTTATCGACGTGCAGCTCGCCGCCGACGCCGGCAAGGAAAGCGGCCACATCGGCTACCTCAACCCTGAAGCACTCCAGCACGTAATCGTGTAAACCCGCATACGCAGACCGGCGCGGGGCGGCTCTTACCGACTCATCTCTCCCGCCGCCCCGTCCCGGCCTGTTTTTTTGCTATTTCCGTGACGTTTCACCAATTCAAAACCCCTGAATTATGGTACATATAATTCTATACGCGATAGTCCCGATTCTGGTAATAATGCTTCTGGGCTACTACTCGGGCAAGACAGGCGCCTTCACCGGCGAAAACGCCCGTACACTCAATAAGGTGGTGCTCAACTATGCGCTGCCCGCCGCGCTTTTCCTCTCCATCGTCAAGGCCAACCGCGAGATGCTGAGTGTCGACATCAAGCTCACCATCATATCGTTTGTGGTGCTGATGGCCTGCTTCTTCCTGGTATACTACGTATTCCGCATATTCTACAAGGATACCATCGGCGAGTCGGCCATATCGGCCCTTATCAGCGGCTCGCCCACCATCGGCTTCCTGGGATTTGCCGTGCTCCAGCCTATCTTCGGTACCTCCCCCTCGGTGGGTCTTGTAATAGCCATCGTGGCCATTGAGGTAAATGCTCTCGGTATACCTATCGGCCTGGCGCTGCTCAATGCCGGCCAGGCTCAGAAGAGCGCCGACGGCAAGAAGCCCAATCCCTGGCTGCCTGTGCTCAACGCCATCAAGGAGCCTGTGGCATGGGCGCCTATACTGGCTGTGGTGCTGGTGCTGCTGGGTGTGAAGTGGCCTGAATACCTCGACCCGTCGTTCAAGCTCATCTCTGGCGCCAATGCCTCTGTAGCGGTCTTTGCCGCCGGTATCACCCTCAGCTCGGTGAAGATTTCCATCAACGGCCAGGCCATCATGGGCTCTGTGCTCAAGCTGGTGGTGATGCCTCTGGCGCTGCTCGTGGTCGGACTGATATTCCACATGGACCCCACCAACCTCAAGATGCTTGTCGTCTGCGGCGCTCTGCCCCCTGCCTTCTCCGGCATCATCATCGCCAGCCGCTACAACTGCTACGTCGCCACCGGCACTTCGTCTCTGGCACTGTCGACCATCCTCTTCATGGGCTTCTGCCCGCTGTGGATATGGCTCACTGATGTGGCGCTGAACATGTTCCCCTACTGATAATCAAGATACAAAAAAATCCCGGGAGTCGATGACTTCCGGGATTTTTTGTGCGCTTCAAGATGGACTCGAACCAACGACCCTCTGATTAACAGTCAGATGCTCTAACCGACTGAGCTATTGAAGCATTTGAAGAAAGATATATTTGCGCTTCAAGATGGACTCGAACCAACGACCCTCTGATTAACAGTCAGATGCTCTAACCGACTGAGCTATTGAAGCATTTGAAGAAAGATATATTTGCGCTTCAAGATGGACTCGAACCAACGACCCTCTGATTAACAGTCAGATGCTCTAACCGACTGAGCTATTGAAGCGTTTCGCATCCCCCTCCGGGGTTTTGCGTTGCAAAGGTAGGCATACATTTCGACTTGTGCAAGTCCCACCCGCATTTTTTTCAAAAAAAGTTTAAGTCCGGGGAGGTTGCTCCCCGGACTTAAACGGTTAGAAGCTTAGAATGGGAAGTTTATGCCGAAGTTGACAGATGCGTTGGAGTTGAGCGGTACAAACTGTTTTGAGACTTCGCCAAGGGTGCGGTCCATGCCCAGGAAGAGGTTGAAGCCCTTGGTATGCAGATTGACCAGCCAGCCAAAGCCCACGCCGAAGGTACCGGCCACAAAATTGACATCGGCCGAGAAGCACTTCACGGGATGCACGCCGGCCGACACACGCGCCTCACTCCAGCTATAGCGGCCGTCGATGCGAGTGGTGCTGAGCAGGCCGAAGTGCAGCTTGCGGTAGAGCGGGAAGGTATACTCCACGCCTACATTGAGAGTGGCGCCGAGGGCGCGGGTGCGCGAGCCGGTGTCGCCGTGGTCGGTGAGCTGGTAGAGATTGTCGAGATCGCCGCGCAGACGGTCCCACTCGCGATCAAACGAGTTGTCGGCATCATCGTTGGGGTTGAAGATATACGAGTCGGTATCCACGGTGCGGTCGCCGTCGGTGCTGGCATACTTGGTGTCGCTGAAGTTGATAAAGCCCAGGTCGAGCACTGCGAGCGAGAAATTGAAGTCGCGCCAGCGGTAAGTCGCGCCCAGGTCAAAGCCGAGACCAAAGCCGTTGGGGCCGATGGAGCCGTCGCCGTCGAGATTGGCGCCCGACACATACTCGCGTCCGGTCTTGGAGTCGGTCTTGCGGTCAAACTGGAAGCCGCCTACATTGGCGTAGATATCGGCATTGGTGGTGGCGGTCCAGCTGTCGCGGCCGAGGGTGAGGTGGGCGCGGTTGAAGTACGCGTCCACGCCTGCCATGCCGACGAGAAACTTCAGCCCCATGCCCACACGCAGGCCGGGCACCTGCTTGATGTCGCGCGAGTGTCCCAGAGCTATCTCGGCGTAAGCTGTGGCGCGGGCGCTCATGTCCTTGATGTCGTATGTGCGGTTGGATATACCCTCCTTGGCCAGGGAGAAGAAGGAGCCGGGCACGTTTAGGTTGACGCCGGCCACAGCGTTTACGGCAATCGTATTGTAGCCTCCCCACGCCTTGAATCCCGCGCTGAGCACGCCCAGCTTGATTTCGGCGCCGAGGCGGTTTTTATCCTTGATGTTTGACATCACCTCCGAGGCGGGGATGTTGGGATTGGTAAAGAGCACGGTGCGTCCGTCGTAGTTGTAGAGCACGCTCGACAGGTGCAGTGTACCGCGCATGGCCAGGTTGAGATTGCCCAGGGCCGGCATCGACACGAAGTTGTCGGCATTGCCCATGGCGGGGTTCATCTGGAAGCGGTAGTTGTAGTTTTCGAGGAAGTATCCCGAGTATGTATTCTGGGCCGACACACCGGCGGCGCAGCATGCCGCGATTATTGCCAGCGCTATCTTTGCTGATGACTTCATGGTTTAAAATTCTTTTTCGTAATAGCCGCTGACACGGGCACGTATATTTTTAAGTATAAGACGCTGCGAGGGGGTGAGGGCCGAGTCGTCGGCCGAGCCTTCGACACGGGCCTCGATTTCCACGCCGTCGAGGCCGGTCACAGTGCCGGTCATGTCGATGGTGACGGGAGCGTCGGCAGCGCCGGCGGCGAGGCGTGTGCTGCGCACCTCCACCCCGGGTATGCGGCGGCCGTCGACGTCGATGGGCCAGGCAAAGAGCTCTACGGCCAGCGGAGTATTGTTTGACACGGTGGCGGTGAGGCTGAGGGTCGAGATGGTGAGTGCGTCGAGAGTCTCGTCGCTCCAGCCGTCGAGCTTGTCGGTATATACGATACGCGAGCCGGCCGTGATGGAGAGCGGAGCCACCAGCTCATATGTACCCTCCACGCCGGGGAGCTTGCGGCCGAGGGCAAAGTCGGTGACGGGCGAGGTCGGGATACGGGGATTGTCGAGATGGATGTCGATCTGCGTGGGCAGACCTGCGGCAGCCGAGCCTGCGGGAGCGGCGAGCAGCCCAGAGAGCGATGTGAAGTCGACACGCTTGAGATTGGCCTCATATTTCGCGGGAGTGTTGAGCTCCGACACCGAGGGCGGAGTCAGCACAAAGTTGTAGGGGCCGGCCACGCCATGGTCGTGCCCTACCTCAAATGAGCGGCCGCCGTCGAGCGAGAATGCCTGTGCCGGAGCATTGTCGCGCAGGGCGGTGAGGGTAAGGCCGGCCGCGCAATCGAGCGAGTTGGCCGCCACGGGATTGTTCACGCCCAGGTATATCTGCGGGGCCGAGAGGGTGATGTCGGTACCCTCGCCGGTGAGGAAATCAGGCAGGTCGGTGAGCCTGACGGGCGCGATGTCGAGGCCCTCGAGGTGGTAACTGATGACACCGCTGAAAGCCGTGGCCACCATGTCAGTCAGGCGGTAGTCGGCGCGGAAATGCAGACGGTCGGGAGCCGCGCCGTCGATACCGAGCGTCACGGTACCGCCAAGGATGCGGAATTCGCCGCTGTACGACAGCCGGCGGGAGTCGTCGATTGTGGTGCCTGACTGCACGAAGTCGATGCCGTGCACGTGGAGCTCGACGCGGGTCGAGGCCGATGCGCCTGCGTCGAGGCGGGCGACGGTCCACACGCCGGTGGCGGGGTCATAGGAGCCGTCGCGGCTGTCGGCGTCAAGACCCACGGGCATCTGTATGCGCACGTCGTCAAATACGACACTGCTGATGGCGTCGATATCCTCGAGGATGTTGAGGTCGATGGCAAAAAGCATCTCCGTGCGGATACTGCTGATGCTCACGATGGCGTCGTCGACAGAGCCGGCGCGGTAGTCGACATCATTGCCCATCGAGGAAATCTCATAAGTGACCGAGGCCGCGCTGCGGGCAGGAGCAGGCGCCGCCACCGGGTCGAGATAGCGCTCGGTGGAGCTGAGTACCGGCGCCGACGCCGTCACGGCTGCCACCTCTATCTCCTTGGAGCTGAATGTGCCGGTCTCGCTCAGGGCATAGAAGGTCTTACCTCCGATGGTCACAGGTTTGATTTTGGAGTCGTCATCATACGATATGATGTCGCCCATGGTCACATCACTGATGTTGACCGGGATTACAAGGTCGTCGACCCGCACCTGCGTGGTGGTATCGATATCCGACAGGTCGTAGTCGTCGTTGACACAGGCGGTGCCGAGTATTGACAAGGCCACCGCCGTGCCCAGCATAGCGGATTTATTCATGCGTAAAAGTTGATAATGATAATTGATTCGCGCAAATAGATATTTCAATGCAAATTTACTATTTTTATCTAAATGCAACAAATTTTAGAGCCTGTCCCATAATATTTTTACAGGTGGAAAAAAATGCGTAACTTCGCACAGTTTTACACATCATCATATGATTATCATAGGCATCGCCGGCGGTACAGGCTCCGGCAAAACCACCGTAGTCAACAAGATTCTCACCAGCTTCCCCGCAGGCGAGGTGGCCGTCATACCCCAGGACTCCTATTACAAGGACTCCGGCCATATCCCCATGGAGGAGCGCAGCAAAATCAACTTCGACGAGCCGGCCGCCATCGAGTGGACGCTGCTCACCGAGCAGCTGCGCCAGCTCCGCGCCGGCCACACCATACAGATGCCCACCTACTCATATCTCACATGCACGCGCCAGCCTGAGACAGTCGAGGTGTCGCCCTGCGATGTGGTGCTCGTCGAGGGTATCCTGGTGCTCACCGACCCGGTGCTGCGCGAGATGATGGATGTGAAAGTATTTGTCGATGCCGATGCCGACGACCGCCTCATACGCGTGATTGCCCGCGACTGCATCGAGCGCGGCCGCACCCCCCAGATGGTGATCGACCGCTACGAGGGCGTGCTCAAGCCCATGCACTGCCAGTATATCGAGCCGTCGAAACGCTATGCCGACCTCATCGTGCCCCAGGGCGGCAGCAATACCGTGGCCATACGACTGCTCACCGACTATATCGAGAGCCGCCTGAGCCACTAACCCCACACACCGCTCCCCCTCCATGGCCATATCATTCAGACTCGACCGCAACCGCCGCGAGCAAGATACCACCGACACGCCCAATATCCTCGACATCAAGCTCGCCGAGGCCGATGCGCAGCAACTGACTCCAAACGAATTACCCGTCGACACCGAGGCGCCGGCACCTGAGGCGCCCGAGAGCGCCGAAGGCAAGATGGTGCTCCGCACCGACAATCTCGTGAAGAAATACGGCAAGCGCACCGTGGCCAATCACGTATCAATCGACGTGACCCAGGGAGAGATAGTCGGGCTGCTCGGCCCGAACGGCGCCGGCAAGACCACCACCTTCTACATGACCACCGGCCTCATCACCCCCAACGAAGGCCGCATCTACCTCAACGACCTCGACATCACCAAATACCCCGTGTACAAGCGTGCAAAGGCCGGCATCGGCTACCTGGCCCAGGACGCATCGGTATTCCGCAAGATGACCGTCGAAGACAATATCCGCTCGATACTCCAGCTCACGGGCAAGCCCAAAGACTACCAGCGCGACAAGCTCGAGAGCCTCATCTCGGAGTTTAACCTCGAGAAAGTGCGCAAAAACCTCGGCGACCAACTGTCGGGCGGCGAGCGCCGACGTACCGAGATAGCCCGCTGCCTGGCCATTGACCCGAAATTCATCATGCTCGACGAGCCCTTTGCCGGCGTCGACCCCATCGCCGTCGAGGACATCCAGACCGTGGTATATAAACTCAAGGAGAAGAATATCGGCATCCTCATCACCGACCACAACGCCCCCGAGATACTCTCTATCACCGACCGCGCCTACCTCCTTTTCGAGGGTCGCATCCTCTTCCAGGGCACCTCTGAGGAGCTTGCCGAGAATCCCGTAGTGCGCGAGAAATACCTCGGCCGCAACTTCATCTTCCGCCGCAAACAATTCTGACCCCCGCATATCTATTTGCCCATTTGTGCATAAATCTCTAAATTTGCATCTAAATATCACAGACGTTTTTTATGAAGTATCTTTCACCAATTTTTTATAGTCTAAAATGTTTTTATAATTATAAAAAAGAAGATTACTATGAACCCAATATACGGGAAGAATTATATCATAACCATTCACCCGAAATCAATCACGTAGATAAATCCGTAATATATGTTGTCAACGGGTGTAAATATAATCCAGGATTATGCGATAAACTTAGAGGAATACTCTCAACATATTACATTTGTCGGAAAGTTGGCGTTCCATTCAATATCTATTGGGATTATCCATTTGACCTACAAAACTATCTGCTCCCAAACGAGTACAATTGGCTTATAAATAAAAGTGATGTATGTTACTCAGGCTCTGTCAGTATAGCTGTCGTCGATGAAGCAAATGGTTTATTATTTCAAGAGCATATCAATGCGCGCGCTTTAAGACACAAAATTGCCAATACCGGTCAGACCCACGTATATTCAAATTGCATAATACGCAAAAAGAGATTCAAACATCTCTTCGACGAACTGTTTAAGCCCTCCGACACACTTGCGTCAGAGATAAATAAACACCTCCGTATATTACGGAATAATAGGGGGGGATATATCTCTGTGTCTCTGCGTTTTATGGAATTGCTCGGTGATTTTAAAGATCATCCCGGAGTGTCTGCGACACTTGATGAAGACAAGCAGCAGACTCTAATCGCAAAGTGTATCAGCAAAATAAAAGACATCATTAAAAAACATCCTTCCGGTACACGAGTATTTGTGGCATCTGACAGTGTAAAATTCCTTGAAGCAGCCCGTCGGATTCCTGAAGTATATGTTGTGGAAGGTGAAGTCGTACACATTAAATATCGTGGATCAGATGAAGCATATATGAAAACCTTTGTAGACCTCATGCTTCTGAAAGAAGCCGATACCAGATATCTGCTTAAAACCGGGAAAATGTACAATTCCGGATTCCCGCGATTTGCATCATGGATAGGCAATGGGAAATTCAACCTCATCGAATTCTGATTGCGCCTATGATAAGCACGACGAATCCACTGCCAATACAACGTTCTTCATGCATTGATATATTTAAAGCATTTGCTATTTTCTTTGGTATGCTTGGAACATTGTATCCGGTACTTCAACGGCACGTCATATGCCTAACAGACAATATATCGCATTATATTGTCTGAGACGATCTAAATTCACATTATTATTGCTTAGAACAAAAACTATCATAATGAAAACAGCACTCATCACCGGTGTCACCGGACAAGACGGCTCATTCCTGGCAGAGCTTCTGCTGGAGAAGGGATACGATGTACATGGCACGATACGCCGGTCTTCTGTCGACTTCAGAGAACGCATAGCCCACCTTGAGGGTAAACCAAACTTCCACCTTCACTACGCAGACCTCGGCGACTCAATGTCGATTATACAGGTACTCAATAAAGTAAAACCCGACGAAGTATACAATCTCGCCGCTCAGAGCCATGTGCAGGTCTCGTTTGACTCGCCAGAGTTTACTGCTGACGTAGACGCGACAGGTGTATTGCGGCTTCTTGAGGGTATCCGCCAGTGCGGACTTGCAGACAAATGCAGATTCTACCAGGCATCAACCTCTGAGCTATACGGCAAGGTTGAGGAGGTCCCCCAAAACGAAGACACCCCTTTCCATCCGTATTCACCATATGCAGTGGCAAAGCTCTATGGTTTCTGGATAGTCAAAGAGTATCGTGAGGCATACAATATGTATGCCTGCTCGGGTATACTCTTCAACCACGAGTCTGAGCGCCGCGGCGAGACATTCGTGACACGCAAGATTACCCTTGCAGCCGCGCGCATCGCACAAGGCAAACAAGAAAAGTTGTACTTGGGCAACCTTTCATCGCTCCGAGATTGGGGATACGCCAAGGATTATGTAGAATGTATGTGGCAAATCCTGCAGCAAGAGAAACCCGAAGACTTCGTCATTGCGTCGGGAGAGCAGCACTCCGTGCGAGACTTCTGCCTGCTCGCATTCCGCCGGGCCGGCATAGAGCTTGAATTTAAAGGAGAAGGAATCGATGAGAAAGGTATCGATAAAAATACAGGCAGGATACTGATAGAGGTATCCAAAGACTTTTACCGTCCGACAGACGTTGTAAATCTTTGGGGCGATCCTTCGAAGGCCAAACGCCAGTTGGGCTGGAACCCCAATGAGAAAACCTCTTTTGAGCAGCTCGTCAACATCATGGTGGATGCTGACATGGCAAAAGTAGCTGTAGAGCGGGCAGGCGAGCAGGTACGTACAAACCTTGAAGAATATCTTGAGAAAGGAATAGTGAAATGATGCTAAAAGATTCCAAGATATACGTCGCAGGGCATCGCGGCATGGTTGGTTCGGCAATTGTACGCGAGCTTGAGAAGCAAGGGTATACAAATATCGTCATCCGTACTCACGCAGAGCTTGACCTCACCAACCAAGCGGCTGTAAACGACTTTTTCAAAACGGAAAAGCCTGAATATGTATTTCTTGCGGCCGCCAAAGTCGGGGGAATCGAGGCAAACCGCACTGCTCTCGCCGACTTCATGTACGAAAACATGATGCTGGAGATGAACGTAATCCATGCGGCATGGATCAACGGGTGCAAAAAGCTTGAGTTTCTCGGATCATCCTGCATCTACCCGCGACTGGCTCCGCAACCGATGCCTGAGAGCTGCCTGCTCACGTCTGCATTAGAACAGACCAATGAAGCCTATGCGCTGGCAAAAATCTCAGGACTAAAATACTGCGAGTACCTCAACCGTCAATACGGGACCTCATATATATCCGTGATGCCGACAAATCTCTACGGGCCCAATGATAACTATCATCCTTCGCACTCGCATGTGGTACCTGCGCTTATCAGACGATTTCACGAGGCCAAAGAAAATAATCTGCCATCAGTAACCTGCTGGGGCGACGGATCTCCGCTCCGTGAGTTTCTGTACGTAGATGACCTGGCCAATCTGTGTGTATTTTTGATGAATCATTACACGGGCAACGAGACAGTAAATGCAGGCACCGGTAAAGAGATATCCATCAAGGACCTTACAAATCTTGTCGCCAACATAGTGGGTTATACCGGCAAGATTGAGTGGGACTCTACGATGCCCAACGGTACACCGCGCAAGCTACTGGATGTAAGCAAGGCGCTGTCGATGGGCTGGAAATACAGCATAGAGCTTGAGCAGGGCCTGCGCCTCGCTTACGAAGACTTCATCTCAAATCCTGTAAGAGCCGAACGCTGAGCGCAGCGTGCTACATCCTGATACACTCCGCCCCGGTCATTTACAACGGCATGGGGCGGAGTATTGTTATTTGTAGCGGTCGGAGTAGTCGGCGACGGCGGTGTAGAGGCGGCGGTGGGCGGCGGTGAGAGCGACGCCGCGGCGGCCCATCACACGCTCGGCTATCTTGAAAAACTCGGGCATCGTCACTTCGTCGAAGCCGGCCGAGCCGCCTTTGAGATACGAGGGGATGAAGACGCGGGGCATGTCGCCGCTGACGATGTTGCACCCGACGCCAACGGTGGTGGCGGTGTTAAACGAGGTATTGATGGCGGCTTTGGAGTGGTCGCCCATTATCAGTCCGCAAAATTGCAGGCCGGTGCGCACAAAGCGGTGGGCCGGGTAGCTCCAGAACTTGATTTCGGAATAATCGTTTTTGAGATTTGAGGCGGTGCAGCCCGCGCCGAGATTGCACCACTCGCCGATGACGGCATTGCCCAGGAATCCGTCGTGAGCCTTGTTGGAATAGCCGAGCATCACCACATTGTTGAGCTCGCCGCCTACCTTACACCAGGGGCCGATGGTGGTATCGGCGTATATGAGGGCGCCCATGTTGACAGTCGCGTGGTCGCATACGGCGAGCGGTCCGCGCAGGCGGCTGCCCTCCATCACGGTGGCGCCGCGGCCTATGTATATGGGGCCTCCGAGGGTGTTGAGCGTGGCGCCGAGCACCGATGCTCCCTCCTCGATGAAGATGTCGGCGGGATCGCCTATGACGAGGTTTGACGGGTCGATGGCGCTGCCGGTACGACCGGCTGTAGCGGCGGCGATGTCGGCTCGGAGCACGCGGCCGTTGAGGCCGAATATATCATATGTGTGGTCGACATACGTCACCTCGCCGCCGTACTGCACCTCCGCCGAGGCCTCGGTTCCGCGGCGCGCTATCTCGCGGTCGCCGCTCACGAGCCGCTCGCCCTGCCCGAGCGAGGCTACTGCCGCAGCGACAGCGGCATCGGCCACGACATTTCCGGCGAGCCATATGTCGGCATCGGCTACATCGGGAAACACCTCCTGCAGATACTCCTCGGTATGGCGGCCATACTCGCCCGGCAGATACATCTGCCAGCGCTCGGCCATGGTGAAGATACCTATACGGATGTCGCCCACGGGGCGGGTGTATGTGAGCGGAAGGAGGTCGGCCCAAGTGCCGGCTGGATCGTAAACGGTGTAACGCATGTCTTAATCTTTCAATTTCGGCGCGAATTTACTAATTTTGCGGTATATTTCATCATCGTCATGGAGTTTATTAAGACCGACATAACCGGAGTATGGATAATGGAACCCCGCCGGCACGCCGATGCGCGCGGATACTTCTGCGAGACCTTCCGCCGCGACCTCTTTGAGTCGCACATAGGCAAGGTAGATTTTGTACAGGAAAACGAGTCGATGTCGGTACGCGGCGTCGTGCGCGGCCTGCATTTCCAGGCGCCCCCATTTACGCAGGCAAAGCTCGTGAGGGTATCGGAGGGCCGTGTGCTCGACGTGGCTGTCGACCTGCGCCCCGGGTCGGCAACTTTCGGGCGCCACATCGCGGTCGAGCTCAGCGGCGAGTCGGGGCGGCAGCTGTATGTGCCGCGGGGGTTTGCCCACGGATTTGCGGTGCTGAGCGAGCGTGCGCGCTTCCAGTATAAGGTCGACGAATACTACCACCCCGAGGCCGAGGGGGCCATACGCTGCGTAGACCCCGACCTGGGTATAGACTGGCGTATACCCGCCGGCGAGATGATACTCTCACCAAAAGACTTATCTGCAAAAACTTATGCCGAATACCTCAAAGCTCCGCTTCAATTTTAAGGCGATATGGGCCGCGGCCGTGCCGGTGGCCGTGCTGCTCTTCAAGTTTCTGGCATTTGACGCCGTGTGGTGCTTCTACACCACCTTCAAGGCATTCTCCACATGGCAGCTGTATCTCACGGCCGCTACCGGCGCGCTGTTGCTGGCGCTGCCCTCCGTATTGTGGCGCCGCACCTGGCCCCAGGCCGCAGTGATGGCGCTGACCGACTGCTGGCTCGTGGCCAATCTGATGTATTACCGCACATACTTCGCCGCCATACCGCCGTCGAGCTACTTCCTGGCCGGCAACCTGGCCGACTTCATGCCCAGCGTGGTCGATTCGCTGCGGGCAGTCGATATATTGCTGCCGGTGTCGACGGTGGCCTTCATACTTTACCGCCGCCGACACCGCGCCCGGCTCCCGTGGCGCCCCTGGGCGACTGTCACCGGCTGCGCCGTCGCCACACTTGCCGCAGCGATTATCGCGGGCGGAGGATTCAAAAAGATGTATGGCTCGCTCCAGCTATCGGCCCATCTGTATGCCAGCGGCACGCCCATGTACACCCCGGCCGGCCACATAGTGTATGGACTGCTCACCGCCACTCCCGATATATCGCCGGACGAGCTGGCCGAGGTCGAGGACTGGCTGCGCTCACGCCCCGCCCTTGCGCCGGCCGACTCCACCGCCGCCGCGCCGACCACGCTGGTGGTGATACTGGCCGAGTCGCTCGAGAGCTGGGTGATAGGCGCCAATGTCGAGGGTCACGAAATCACGCCGCGGCTCAACAGCCTCGTGGCCGACTCCACCACCTTATACGCCCCGCGCATCCTCACACAGGTAAAGGGCGGCCGCTCCATCGACGCACAACTGCTGTTGCTCGCCGGACTCATCCCCGTCGAGAGCGGCACATACAGCGTGCAATACCCCGACCACACCTACCCCACTCTGCCCAAGGCGCTCAAGGAGAAGCGCGGCGCACGCTCATACCTGCTCACGGTCGACAAGGCAAAGACCTGGAACCAGGGGGCCATCGCCCGCTCCTTTGGCATCGACACCATACTCTCATACCCCGACTTTGAGCTCACCGAGACTGCCGGCTCGCGCAAGCGTCTGGCCGACGGCGCCTTCTTCGACCAGATACAGGGCAAGATGCGGCGCGGCGAGATATGGCCGGCCGACAGTGCGGCGTATGTGCAGATTGTCACGTACTCGGGCCACGCGCCTTTCCGCCTGCCCGAGCATCTGAGGCGCATACACTTCTCCGAGGCGGTACCCGCGCTCCTGGCCGACTACATGACCACGGCCAACTATACCGACCATGCCATAGGCTCGTTTATCGACTACCTGCGCACCCGCCCCGACTACGACCGCATGCTCATCGTGATCACCGGCGACCACGAGGGCCTGGCGCAAAACCGCCCCGGACTGGTGGCCGACGCCGCCCGTCTGGGCATAAGCGACGATTTCGCCGGACAATACACGCCGTTTGTCGTGCTCAACGCGCGCCGCGGCGGCCACATCGACGGCGTGGCCGGCCAGGTCGACATGTACCCCACAGTGCTGGAACTGATGCAACTGCAGGACTACGGCTGGCACGGACTCGGCCGCAGTCTGCTCGACCCCGGCCGCGCGGCCATAGCCGTAGGCTCGACTATGCGCGTCGACGGCGACACTATCGGAGCATCGGCCGAGGCCGACCGTCTGCGCCGCGCACACACCGTATCAGACCGCATCATACGCTACGACCTGCTGGCCCGCTGACAGCCTCTCACACCGGTATCACCAGCATCGGACGGTCGCTCTCCAGCACCACCTTGTGGGCCAGGCCGGGATTGAACAGGCGGCTGAAGGCGCTCTTGCGGCGGTTGGGCACCACGATGAGGTCAAACTTCTCCTCGGCCTGCATACGGTCGAGCTCCTGCATGGCCGCCGAGGGCGATACCGGCACAGTCTCAAAAGTATAGTGCTCAAACTTGCGCCGGCAATAGTCGGCCAGCGCAAGCGATGCCCGGCCGCGGTCTCCCGTCGAGAAGCG
Source organism: uncultured Muribaculaceae bacterium (assembly GCA_910587925.1). Lineage (GTDB taxonomy): Bacteria > Bacteroidota > Bacteroidia > Bacteroidales > Muribaculaceae > CAG-873. The sequence goes on along the minus strand of CAJUOC010000003.1, from coordinate 4,773 downwards.
CATCCGCTGCGCCACGTTCATGATGGTCACCCGGGCCGATGCGTCGGGGAAGTAGCGGTACAGCGCATCGAGGGCGAGGATGTCGTCCTGGTCGAGATTGCTCAGGAAGAGTATGTTGCGCGGAGATGTGGCATCGCCGGCATCAAGATTCTCAGGAATGGTCAGCACCGAGAAGCGCGACTCGTCGAGCACCTCGGCCGCCACACTGCCTATCATCTCGCGCTGCTTGCGCTCATAAGCGCGCGTGCCCATCACCACCAGATACGGAGGCTCCGAGCGGGCGCAGTCGACGATGGCATCCTCAGGCACTCCCTCCACAATCATCGAGCGGCACTTGACCACCGGCAACTCGCCCGACTTCATCATCGCCTTGAGGCGATGCACGAGAGCCTTCATCGAGGCCTCGGCCGAGCGGTGCAGCTCCTCGTCGCCCTTCAGCTCGGTCACCTCATATGTGAGATTGTCGGTGAGCTGGATATTGGCAGGGAGATTGCGTCCGATATACGAGTGCAGGAAGGTGATGTCGGTGCCGTGGGCGGCCGCGAGCCGCACAGCCACGCAGGCCGCGGCAAAGGCATGGCCCGAGAAGTCGGTCGGCACCATTATCGAGTGGGCAGGTCTCGCAGCGTCGGCCGAGGTGGCCGTCGCAGGCTTGAAAATGTCTTGATTCTCGAGTATGCGCAGCGCCAGCGGGAGATTGTGCTCGGCGATGCGCACACGCACTCCCGACGACACCTCGGGCTGCTCGAGATTGACATTTTGCAGCGTGACTTCCACGCCCTCGCTCTCCAGGAGAGCCTTCACCCCCAGAGCATATTCATAAGTATGTATCGCTACAGTAATCAGACGCATAAGAATCTATCGAATACGGGCGCCGGGAAGCGGCCGACGGCCGGCTCCTGACGCCCGGGGATATTGTCAGAGATGGACAGGGCTTTACTCAGCCTCCTGCTCCTTGAGGATTTCCACGGCCATATCGTAGATGGTCGAGTCGTCGAGCACGACGATACCGCCGTCGGGACCCGGCTCTATGTGCACGCCCACGTTTTTGCCGAAGTCGTAGTTGCTGCCGCCGAAGTAATTGCGTACGGTCTGGACGGTGGTGTTGAGTTTGTCGGCTATCTGGTGCATAGAGCCGTCGGGCAGGCTGTCTTTGAGGCGACGGAGCTCGTTAAATGTAATCGTTTTGGACATACTATTGAGATTTTAGTAAGTGAAACTATTTTATTTGTGCCCTAAAAGTAGGTCTATTTTTCGAGTTGGCAAATTTAAAGGCGATATATTTTTTATGTTATACAACACATGCGGCAGCTATAACGCTTATTATCGACTAATCTACAATTTTTTATTACCTTTGGACTCACAATAGCCCAAAATGTCAAAGACCGCCTTACGAAAAGAGCTTGAGCAGATGACAGCTGCCCAGCTGCGCGACATCATACTGGACGCATACGGCGCCCGCCCCGAGATTAAGGAGTATTTTGAGTTTTTTCTCAACCCCGACGCCGACAAGCTCATCGAGCGGCAGAGCGCGCTTGCCGCCCGCGAGCTCACGCGCATAAAATGGGGACGCTCGCGCGCACGCGCCACCGTACTCAAGAGACTTGTGCGCAATGTAGTGTCGCTCAACCCCGGCCCCGAGGCCGAGATGCGCATGATGATGGAGGTACTGTCGGCCATCGGCTCCACCGCCTGCTATGTCGACCTCACCGCCCCGCTCGAGAATTATGCCGTGGCACTGGCCCGCTGCATACTCGACACCGGCGAGCGCGCCATGCTCGCCGACAAGGCCCACACCATGCTCGACGCATTTCTGACCGACAGCACCTACAGGCTCGCTTTCCGCCGCTTTATAGCCGAAAATATCGGCAAGATGTAGTATCTTTGCAGCGTGAAACGCATCATATTTATCTTAGCCGCCATATTTGCCCTGTCGGGGTGTATGTGGCTCTCGGCCCGCAAGCAGGTGCTGGCACCCTCGTATGCCTGGCGCATGGTGTCGCCGCTCGGGCTGCGCGACTCGGCCACGCTCGACACGCTGCCCGACCGCTATGCGCAGCGCTCGGTGCCCACCGAGGTATCTGATGCCTGGGCGTCGACCGGCAACCTCGGCGGCGAGGGCATCAACATGATATGGGCCGAGCGCCCGGCCATGAGCGACTTCTTTTTCCGCGACGCCGTGGCTCCGTGGATACCCTCGGCCGCCAAGACCATATTTTACAATACCCGCGTACCCATGACGCTGCTGAGCTACAACACCGCCGGCGGACGCGACAATGCCCAGGAGCGACTCGCGGCCACATTCTCGGGCAATATCAACCGCGAGGCGCAGGTGGGCGCGTTTCTCGACTATCTCTACTCCAAGGGCTGCTATGCCGACCAGGCCGCCAAAAATCTCGCCTGGGGATTCTCCGGCTCGTACATCGGCCCGCGCTATCAGCTCCAGGCGCTTTTTTACCACTACAATCTGCTCAACAAGGAAAACGGCGGCATCACCGACTCACGCTACATCACCGACCCCGAGCTGGTACAAGGCGGCGTGAGCAGCATCGACGCCAAGTCCATCCCCACCCGCCTGACCGACGCCCACTCGCGGTTTGTTGGCACCAAGGTGGTGCTCAACAACCGCTACAACGTGGGCTACTGGCGCACCGACGAGCCCCAGGAGGGCGATACCGTCGAGCGCCGCACATACGTGCCGGTGACATCGTTCATATGGACTTTTGACTATACAGGCGGCAAGCACCTGTTTAACAATGTAGCCGCCGCCACGGGCGAGGACGAGGAGCCGTTTTTCAAAAACTCCTATCTGTATCCCGGCCATACGGGCGACCGCACATCTTACTCAAGTTTCAAGAATACACTGGGCGTGCAGTTGATGGAGGGCTTCCACAAGTATGCCAAGTTTGGCCTGGCCGCCTATCTGTCGTATGCCGTCAACAAGTACACCCAGACACCCGACACCTTGACCGACCGCACCGGCCTCACCCCGCTGCCCGAGGGTTTCGGCGGTGTGTCGCCCGAGGCCACCGAGCACCTGGTAAGCGTCGGGGCGCAGCTCACCAAGGAGCGCGGCTCCTGGCTCACTTACCGCGCCACGGCCGAGCTGGGCATCACAGGCCGCACGGCCGGCGACATACGTGTCGACGGCAGCGCCACGACACATATCCCCGTGAGAAAAGACACGCTCGACGTGAGCGCATTTGCCGCCTTCCACAATACAGCCGCGCCGTATCTGATGGAAAACTATCTGTCAAACCACTTTGTGTGGCGCAACGACTTCGGCAAGCAGCGCCGTGTCACATTTGGCGGAGCGGTCGACTTTGCCCGTACCGGCTCGCGGGCCGAGGTGCAGGTCGACAACGTGCAAAATCATCTGTACTTCGGGCCCGACTTCCTGCCCGCGCAGCATGGCGGCAGCGTGCAGGTGCTCAGTGTGCGTCTGCGCCAGAATCTGCGCGCCGGCATCCTGCGCTGGGACAATCAGATCACATGGCAGACCACCTCCGACGACCATGTGATACCGCTGCCGGCGCTGGCTGTGTACAGCAATCTGTATCTGAAATTCCGCGTGGCCACTCTCTACGTGCAGCTCGGCGTCGACTGCGACTACTACACCAAGTACTACGCGCCGCGCTACCAGCCGGCCACAGCCACCTTTGCCAACCAGAGCGAAATCAAGCTGGGCAACTATCCCTTCATGAACGTCTACGCCAATCTCAAGCTCAGCAAGGCACGGTTTTACGTGATGATGAGCCATATCAACCAGGGATGGTTCTCGCGCGACTACTTCGCCCTGCCCGACTATCCCATGAATCCGCGCCGCTTCCAGCTGGGCGTATCAATCGACTTTGCCAACTGACCTCACTCTACCACATATGTTCAAATCCAAAGGACATCGCACTTTCGGCCTGATCGGATACCCGCTCGGCCACTCATTCTCTCAGGATTTTTTCAACCGCAAATTTGAGTCGGAAAAGATAGACGCCCGATATATCAACTTCGAGCTGCCCGCCATCGAGATGCTCACCGAGGTGGTGGCCGCCAATCCCGACCTTGCAGGCTTCAACGTCACCATCCCCTACAAGCAGCAGGTGATAGAGTATCTCGACGCCATCGACCCAGAGGCCAAGGCCATCGGAGCGGTAAATGTGGTGAAGATATTCCGCCAGCCCGACGGCAGCCTGTCGTTCAAGGGCTACAACAGCGACTCCATCGGCTTTGCCGACTCGATACGCCCGCTGCTCGACCCTGAGCGCCATCGCCGCGCCCTCATACTCGGCTCGGGCGGCGCGTCAAAAGCCGTGGCCCACGCCCTGCGCGGCCTCGGTGTGGAGCCGCAGGTGGTGAGCCGCACCGCCCGCGAGGATGTCATCACCTACGCCGACCTCACCCCCGAGGTGATGGCCTCGCATACGGTGATAGTCAACACCACCCCGCTGGGCATGTATCCCAATGTCGACACCTGCCCCGACATACCCTACGACCTGCTCACCCCCGACCATATATGCTACGACCTGCTCTACAACCCCGGCACGACTCTGTTTATGCGCCGGGCCGCCGCGCAGGGCGCCGTCACCAAAAACGGCCTGGAAATGCTGCTGCTGCAGGCCTTCGTATCCTGGAACATCTGGAATAAATGAGAGCTTGTTTAAAAACAAATGTGAATACGTAGGTCTTGTGTTTTTGAGAGGATTTCATCTGAGTTGAAGGAGTGCGGTGGGTCAAGCCCACACGCGAGCCCTTCGGGGTTGTACTTGATGTACACGACTG
>CAJUOC010000002.1:107909-146489 GCA_910587925.1 uncultured Muribaculaceae bacterium | reverse complement strand
TGTAGACGTCGGGAGAGGTGGCGACGGGAAGTGTCACACCCTTGACCACGACGGGGGTGCCGGGGTCGAGAGCCTGCAGGGCGGCTTCGTCGCCGATGGCGACGGGCGCGGGCACCTCGCCGTCGTGCGAGGATACTATCATCACTCCCTCGGGCAGGAATTGTTTCCAGCCGTTCATACGGCCGAAGCGGGCAGTCCAGCCCTTGGCGATAACGTCGCCGGGACGGAGATTTACGGTCTTGCCCTCGAAGAAGATGCGCGAGAAATTGGTGCCGTCGGTGATGTATACCTGACCGTCGGGCTCGTCGCTAAACATCTCGGGGACATTGGCCACATACACGACCGTGGCATCGAAGAGCACGGTGAAAGGCTCGGGGTCGACGACCGTACCGTTGCCGGGCAAGGGATAGGCATTCCACACGGCCTGTATCGAGGTCAGCGGCTCGAAGAGCTCAAACTGTGCTGTCGCTGTGCGGTTGATGTATCCCTCGGCCGACGCTTCAATCTCGAGAGTACCGCTTTGGGTGACTACAAACGAGTTGCCGGTGAGCGACACGGGCTCGCCGTTGAAGGTGGCCTTGTATGTCAGCCCCGCGGTGGCCGACGATACCTCGACACGGGTATCGCCGTAGATACGGTTGACGTCGGTGCCCTGCTTGAGCACGGCGCCGACACCATCTTTAAACACCAGCGGCTCGATAGGCTCGAGGGCGGCAGCCCACTCAAAGGCAATGCTCTTAAAGGCCGCATATGCCTCACCTCCGGCGGGCACGACAGTCATGGCGACATATTTGTAGTCGCCCGTGACGGGTACCTTGGTGTCGGGGTATTTGAGCGTGGCGATAAGGTCGCCCTTGTCGGCCGATGACATGAAAGCCGATGGAGTGGTATACGGCACGTTGCTGCCGTAGATGAGCACGCTGCTGGTGTATGACTGATTGAACCACTCAAACGACAGAGATACCAGCTTGCTGTCTGACGCGCTTACCACGATTGCCTCGGGGCCTTCCTCGTCGGTGAGGCCAATGTTGGGGTCTTTCTTGTAGCAATAGTATGAGGCTGTGTATGTGACGCCGGTCTCAGGCGAGGTATAGGCTTTGTCTGAAGGCGATGTGTTGCCCCACGAGGCGGCGGTGAGCACATCGGTGGGATTGGCCGCATATGTCGCGGCGCAGCCCATCAGAAAAAGTAAAGGAAGTAGGATTTTTTTCATGGTCGAAAAGTATGTTTGTGATGCTTGACAGGTGGTGTGAGCTCAAAACTTGTCGACCGCAAATGTAATACCTATTTTTCTCGCCCCCCCCCCCTATTTTAACACTCCTTAACAGTATCCAAAAGTTACAGGATAGGGTATAAAATGTTTACCGCACTTTGCCACAATATATTACAGACATAGAAAAGGCACGCATCCGCGGGGCGGATGCGTGCCTTTGTGTCTATGTAGAGGGCGGTCAGTCGGCCGCAGGGGTGTCGGTCTTGACCGTGGGGACAATCTTCTTGGCCTCGGCGTCGAAGTCCATCACCACCTCGTTGCCGGCCTCGAGGCCCGAGCTGAGGATGAGGTCGGCCAGCTCGTCTTCGAGGTAGCGCTGGATGGCGCGCTTGAGCGGACGGGCGCCGTACTGCGGGTCGTATCCCTGCTCGGCTATGAAATTCTTGGCCTCGTCGCTGAGGGTGAGCTTGTATCCCAGGTCGAGGAGGCGGCGGTGGAAACCGGCCAGCTCGATGTCGATGATGCGGAAGATTGCCTCACGCGAAAGCTGCTCAAACATGATGATGTCGTCGACACGGTTGAGAAACTCCGGCGAGAAAGCCTTGTTGAGCGCCTTGCGGATGACGGCCTCCTGCTTGCCGGCCTCGTCGGCGCCGGTGCTGAAGCCTACGCCCGTGCCGAAGTCCTTGAGCTGGCGGGTGCCGATATTCGACGTCATGATGATGATGGTATTCTTGAAGTCGATACGGCGGCCGAGGCTGTCGGTGAGGCGGCCCTCGTCGAGCACCTGGAGGAGCAGGTTGAACACATCGGGGTGGGCCTTCTCAATCTCGTCGAGGAGCACCACCGAGTATGGATGGCGTCGCACGGCCTCGGTGAGCTGTCCGCCCTCCTCATAGCCGACGTATCCCGGAGGGGCGCCCACCAGACGCGACACGGCAAACTTCTCCATGTACTCGCTCATGTCGATGCGTATCAGGGTCTCCGACGAGTCAAAGAGAAACTCCGCCAGCTTCTTAGCCAGGTGAGTCTTGCCCACGCCCGTCGGGCCGAGAAACATAAACGAGCCGATGGGCTTGCCGGGGTCTTTCAGGCCGATGCGGTTGCGGCGGATGGCCTTGGCAATCTTCTCGATGGCCGTATCCTGGCCGATGATGGCGCGGCGCAGAGTGGGCGCCATCTCCATCAGGCGCATACCCTCGGCCTGGGCCACGCGCTGCACGGGCACGCCCGTCATCATGGCCACCACCTCGGCCACCTTCTCGTCGTCGACCTCCACGCGGTCGGCCTCGAGCGCCTTTTCCCAGCGCTGCTTGGCGGCCTCCAGCTCCTCGGCATACTTCTGGGCGCGGTCGCGCCATACGGCTGCCAGCTCGAAATTTTGCGAGTGGGCGGCCTCGAGCTTCTTGGCCGACGCCTCCTCGATATCCTTCTCGAGCTGCTCGATCTCCTCGGGCACGGCCACATTAGTTATATGCGCGCGCGAGCCGGCCTCGTCGAGAGCGTCGATGGCCTTGTCGGGGAAATTGCGGTCGCTGATGTAGCGGTCGGTGAGCTTGACACACGCCTCAAGCGCCTCGGGAGTATAGCGCACATTGTGGTGCGACTCATACTTATCCTTTATATTATTGAGGATGACCAGAGTCTCCTCGGCCGTGGTCGGCTCTACCATCACCTTCTGGAAGCGGCGCTCCAGGGCGCCGTCTTTCTCGATATTGACGCGGTACTCGTCGAGGGTGGTGGCGCCGATGCACTGCACCTCGCCGCGCGCCAGGGCCGGCTTGAGCATATTGGCGGCATCCATGGAGCCTTGAGCGTTGCCCGCGCCCACGATGGTGTGTATCTCGTCGATAAAGAGTATGATATCCTTGTTTTTGCTCAGCTCGGTGAGGATAGCCTTGATGCGCTCCTCAAACTCGCCGCGGTACTTGGTGCCGGCCACTATCGAGGCCATGTCGAGCGCCACGAGGCGCTTGTTGAAGAGCACCCGCGGCACCTGGCGGCGGTGGATGCGCAGGGCCAGCCCCTCGACGATGGCGCTCTTGCCCACGCCCGGCTCGCCGATGAGCACAGGATTGTTTTTCTTGCGGCGGCTGAGAATCTGCGCCAGACGCTCAATCTCGGTATCGCGGCCCACCACCGGGTCGAGCGAGTCCTCGGCAGCGGCGCGGGTCATGTCCTTGCCAAACTTGTCGAGCATCGGAGTGTCGCCGGCGCCCGAGCGGGCAGTCTTGCGGCCCGTCTTGGCGGCAGTGTCGCGACGCATGGCGCCGGCGGTGTCGCCCTCGGCGCCGCGGTCGGGCGCGTCGGCATCGTCGGGGCCGTCGTCGGCCACGCCGCCGTCGGCGCCCATACGCGTATCGGCCAGGCCGCGGGCGGCGCGTGCCTCGGCAAAGAGGCGCTCGTAGGTGAGGCCGGCATTGATGAGCGGCTGGAATATATCTTTGGTCTTGATCTCGTAATTGTGAAATATCGCCAGGAGCACATGGATGGGCTCTATGACCTCATCCTTGAGCATACGCGCCTCCAGCACCGAGAGCTTGGTGACGCGGGCCGCAAGGTCGCTCACACCCACATCGGCCGTGCGGGGGGCGCTGATGTCGAAAGCCGCATTGTCGAGGTCGGCGATGAGAGTGTCGACCGCGCCGTGGTATGCAGCGCGCTCCATGGCAGCGAGAGCCTCGCCGCGCGACTCCGCCACGATGGCGAGCAGCAGATGCTCGGGCTCGATATGGGCGGAGTTGTGACGCTGCGCCTCGCTGCGGGCGCGGGCCATCATGGCCTTGAAGTTGTCGGAAAATCTATTGTCCATGTATTAAGATGTAGCAAATATCGTGCCAAGAGGCTTGTGATACCCAAAATTAACAAAAAGCCGGCGTATGCGCAACCCTGCTTGCAATTATTAACAATCTTGCACCTGTTTTTGGTTAACTACATTAAGAATCATCCGATTTTGAGGCTATAAATCTACGATATCGTTGTATATTCTAAATAAAATGTGTTACTTTGCAACCAAATTCAAAAAAGTCTCATTCCGCTTCTATGAAAAAACTTTACGCAATTTCTTTATGATGCTTGCGACTGTCATATCGGCAAGCGCCGCCGTGTCTTTTACGGTGAAAATCAACATGCCCGACCAGGTGACGGCCAAGATCAATTATTCGGTCGATGTCACCCTCACCGGCGAGACCACCACGCTCACCTGCGAGGAAAACCAGGCATTCTCAATCGAGCTGAAAAACTCCTCTGATTACTCCATCACTTCGTTAGTCAACAAGGCCGGTACCCAGCAGAATTTCTACTCCTCCTCAGCATATCTCTACCCCACCGACGGCGAGGTATATACCGTGACCATATCCGCCAAAGATGACCTGCGCACAGAGTCGTTCACGCTCAAGGTCGACGACGCGTCGAAGATACAGATGCGATACAACAACGGCGACGCCATCAATACCACCATCCAGGGCGGCAACGTCGCAAACGTCATCAAGTACAACCCCGCCACCCCCGCCTCCGGCTACGGCGGCGAGCTGCCCGTGATGCTCATGGGCGCCAATGGCGCATCGCTCTACAAGGTGAGCATCGACGGCACCCCGGTCGCTATGCAATACGGCTCATATGCTCTCAACGTGACCGACGGCTGTCTGGTGGAAATACAAGCCAACTATCCCGACGAACCCTGCACCGTGACCTTTGTATACGAGGACGGCGCCGAGGGATTCTTCTCGAGCATCAAAATCAACGACGCAGACGCGACCGTCACCGACGGCAAGCTCACCGCCCGACTCGGCGACAAACTCTCCCTCACGGGCAATACTGCCGACTACACTTTTGAGGGCATGTCGGTCGGCGGCATACAGCAGAGCTATGTCAACTGGCCCTGGAGCACAGTGCTCCTCGCTGACACCGAAATCAAGGTAAAGGCCCACCCCAAAGCCAAGATTACCTTTACCATCAACATCGACAATGTCGACAACGTGAAGGTGTACAACAGCCAGTACAGCTACAGCGGCGACCCCATCATGGGTCTCGTCAACGGCAACAACACCCTGTCGGTACCCGAAGACAACCTCTACATATGCCTCGCCGCCCAACCCACCTGCACCATCACCTCGGTGACCGATGCCGATGCCAACAATCTCAATACCTCATTCTTGGTGAGCGAAGGCATGACCGTATACGTCACCACCTCCCGCCTCGAGCGCAATCTCAACGCAGTGCTGTGGCTCGACTGCACGGCCGACCCCGCCGGCGACATCAAGTATTTCAGCGCCGAGTATATGTACAACTCCGACCACGGACAGCTCGACGGACTCCGGGCCGGCTACAACCTCTTTGACTACGCCGCTGAGCTCAACCCGCTGACCGTATCGTGGTACAACGCCAATCCCGCCGAAGGTGCGCAGGTACTGTATGTCGACGGTGTGAAGCAGTCGCCCGTAAACTCCGGCACCTACAAATATGAGGTGACCGTGACCGACGGCTCCGTAATCAAGGCATTTGTAAGCACCGCCCCGCCGATGCCACCGTGACCTTCACTGCCGACGGCACTGTCGACGGCGTGAAAGTGACCCGCGACGTCATCACCGACGTACCCGCCTGGGATGGCCTCACCGACAATGTATTTGCCGGCACACAATATAGCGTGACCGGCTCCAATATCAAAGTCAAGGTCAACGGCACCGACGTGGCCGCCGACGCCGAGGGCGCATATACCTTTGAAGCCAAGGGCGGCGCCAACGCCGTGACCGTGAGCGCTGTCGACGGCATCGCCTCTGTCGGCGCAGACACCGACGACACCGACGCCGATGTGTACAATCTCCAGGGCATACGCGTGGGCACCCGCTCGCAGCTGGGCACCCTGCCCGCCGGCATCTACATCTCGGCCGGCCGTAAGTACATCGTAAAGTAAGCCCCCCGACCCTACCTCATCATCCTGCAATTGTGGACCCGCCCCAGGCGTGCCCACAATTGCAGCTTAAATAGCCAATCTTTCATTCTCATCTCCCAAATAATGAAAACACTACCTAAACTCCTTGCACTCACGGCCGTGACCGCCGCAAGTGCAGTCGGCGCCACAGCCGCCGGCCCCGGCCTCAGCGCTGCCGACCGTATCGAGCTGATGCGGCCGCAGCTGACAGCCGGCAACCACATCCTCGGCGCCTCGCGGGCCAAGGCCGCGGCCGCGGCCCCCGCCGTGCGCAGCGCCCTGGTGCAGCTCGCCCCCGGCGCATCGGCCGCCGACCTGGAGGCGCTCGGCGCGACAGTCATCACCCTGCAGTGCGGCATCGCCATATGCCACATGCCCGCCGACAAGGTAGAGGCCGTGGCCGCGTCCGACGCCGTGGCACGGTTTGAGCTCTCGCGCGTGCGCACCCCGCAGCTCCACAAGGCCCGCCCGTCGGTCGGCCTCGACAAGGCCCACGCCGGCACCGGCCTCGACCATCCCTATACCGGCCGCGGAGTGCTCGCCGGCGTGGTCGACCAGGGTATCGACGCCAATCACCCCGCCTTCTGCGACGCCGACGGCAACACCCGCTTCAAGATGCTCATGCACATCAAGAGCGTGAGCGCCGGCGACGGTGACTATCTCGACGTCGACGCCGACTACTACGGCACCGACGTGTCCACAGCAAAGCCCCTCGACGAGTACACATCTGACACGCCCGAGACCTTCCACGGCTCCCACACCCTCGGCATCCTGGGCGGCTCGGCTTACGGCAAGATTTCGGCCTCGGCCACATCGACCGTCGACAATCCCTACTCGGGCGCAGCTCCCGGAGCCGACCTCATAGCAGCCTGCGGCGAGCTGAGCGACGCCAATATCGCCGTCGGCGTCGAGACACTCGCCCAGTATGCGATGTATGCCGGCAAGCCCGCCGTGCTCAGCCTCTCCATCGGCAGCAACATACGCTCTCACAGTCCCAAGACCATGATGAACCAGGTGCTCGACTACTACGGCGAGATAATGCCCATCGCCATCTCTGCCGGCAACGAGGGCGACAAGCGACTCGCCTGCCGCAAGGTGCTCACCGAGACCGACCGCGAGCTCAAGACATTCATCCTGCCCACCGATGACCCCGACATACGCTACGGCGACCTCTACGTGTACTCCGACAAGCCCATCACCTTCAAGGCCGTGGTATACAGCAAGAAGCGCCGTCGCGTCATCTCGACCATGACTCCGCCCGAAGCCGACGGATACATATACATCTACGGCACAGGCTACGGCGAAAATGAAGTGGCCCCCGAGGGCACCCCGCTCACCACATCATTTGAGTACGGCAGCCAGGTAATCATCGGCTACGAGCGCGAGACCATGACCGGCGAGTACATGGGCATGCTCAACTATCTCACCAAAGACAACGAGACCACCAACGCCGATGGCACTTACATCCTGGGCATCACCGTCAGCGGCGAGCCCGGCGCATACGTCGACGTATTCTGCGACGGCTACTACACCGAGCTCGACGACTACGACCAGGCCGGATGGGACGACGGCTCTTACGACGGCACCATCAACGACATGGCCTGCGGCCTCAACACCATCGCGGTCGGCTCGTACAACACCAGCGACGACTATCCCCTGTGGGTAGGCGGCGAGGCCGGCTTCGAGGGCCGTTTCCCCGCCGGCGACATCACCTCGTACTCGTCGTGGTCGACATTCCACGACCGCGCCTCCCTGCCCGCCGTCTGCGCTCCGGGCGCCGTGCTCGTATCGGCATACAACCGCGACTACATCGACGCCATCAGCGCCGAGGAAAAAGCCCTGTCTGTGGTGGCCCGCGCCGAGAAAGACGGCACCACATACTACTATGGCCCCTCACACGGCACATCGATGGCCACTCCGCTCGTGGCCGGCTCCATCGCCCTGTGGCTGGAAGCCAACCCCTATCTCACACCCGCCGAAATCAAGGAAATCATAGCATCGACCGCGGCCAAGGACAGCCACGTCGCCTCGGGCGACGCCCGCTGGGGCGCCGGCAAGTTTGACGCCTACGCCGGCCTGCAGGAGGCCGCCCGCCGCTATGCCGCCGGCATCACCGACGCAGCCGTCGACACCGACTCGCCTCTGATGATACGCAACGAGGGCCGCGACTTCTCGCTCTTCCTGGCCGGCGCCGAGAGCATCGACGCCGAGATATGGAGCCTCGACGGCCGCCGCGTGGCCTCTGCCGCCGGCCACGGCGACGAGCTCACCGTAAGTCTCGACGGCGCCACCGCAGGCATATACATCGTGCGTGTCAACGGCACCCACTCAAAACGCATTATCATAAAGTAAAACCAATCATATGAAAAAACTGCTGTCTCTGCTATTTGCAGCGCTGCTCACCTCTGTGGCGGCCTTTGCTGCCGACGCCGCAGACAAGCCCATCATATCATTTCATACAAATCTGTATGATCTGCAGGGCGAGCTCAACTCCTTCACATTCCTGATAGGAGCCACCGAACCGACCACCATCGAGGTCGACTGTGGCAACGGCCGTCAGAAATACAATGTTAAAGTCGCCGACATCGGCTCGGGCGGCGCCCTCACCGGCACAGTCATCACCTGCAACGTAACCTCGGCAGGCAATGTCAACATCTACGGCGACGCCTCGAAAATCGATGTGTTTGACGCCGAGGGCGCTTACATCTCCCGCCTCGACCTGGGCGACTGCGTCAATCTCGACATACTCAACCTCACCCACAACCAGCTCGAGGGCCTCGACCTGTCGAAGTATACCAAGCTGCGCGCCATCTATATCTCCGACAATGAGTTTACGGCCGCCACACCGCTCGTGGTCGGTCCCAACCACCCCGACCTCACCATCCTGGAGATGGCCGTGGTAGACTATCTGGAGCCGACTTTCGACATCGGCAACTATCCCCGACTGAGCTCCTTCGTGGCATACTCCAACAAGGGTCTGCGCCAGCTCGACCCCACCCGCTGCCCGGGCCTGCTTCAGCTCTCGATTGACTCCACTCCGGTGAGCTCGCTCGACGTATCGAAGTGCCCCAACCTGCTCATCCTCAACATCTCCGAGACCCACATCCCGAGCATCGACATCTCGGCCAACAAAAATCTGACCGAGTTTTACGCATCGCGCACCGCCGTGAGCGGCGACCAGTACAAGCTGCGCACCATCGACATGACCAAAAACCCCGAGCTGCAGCGCGTGTGCCTCAACAGCAACCTGCTCACCGAGCTCGACGTCACCGGCAATCCCAAGCTCTCATACCTGGCCATCAGCCATTGCTACCTCAGCTCCATCGACCTGAGCAAGTGTACCCGCCTGCAGGAGCTGGACATCGACGGCAACGACATGTCGTTTGCCACCCTGCCCTGGCCCAACTTCGAGACCTATATGTACCAGCCCCGCAACATGGCTGTCGACCATCAGCAGAAAGTGGGCACCACCCTCGACCTGAGCGACAAGCTCCTGCGCGCCGAGACCGTCACCACCGCCAAGCTCTACGGCTTCTCCGAGAAGACCGGCCAGGCCACCGAGCTCGACCAGACATTCTACACCTACGCCGACGGCCGCCTCACCCTCAACCGCGCCTATGCCGACTCGATATATGCCGAGTTCAGCAACACGGTATTCTCGGAGTGGCCCATGCGCACCGTAAAATTTAAGGTAAAAGGCGCCGCCGACTACGGCAAGCCCTCCAAGAGCATCAGCTTTGGCACCTATCTCGACGCCGGCCGCACATTCCGCATGACTCTCGGCATCCCCGGCGCATCGGCCTCCAAGCCCAAGACCGTGTATATCGACGGCGGCGACGGCAAGCAGACCGCATACACCGTGACCGGCTCCACAGACTACATCACCGTCAACCGCACCGGCTCGGGCTACGTGACTCTCTATCTTGAGGAGGGCGACGTAGTGACCGCATTTGCCCTGAGCGGCATCGAGCTTACCTCGATCGACCTTACCCCCGCCACCGAGCTCCAGCACCTCATCCTGGCCGACACCAAGCTCACCGAGATTGACCTGAGCATGAACCGCCACCTGCAGACCCTCAACCTCAAAGGCAACTCCCTGACCACACTCACCCTCGAGGGCGTCAACGGCAACTACAGCAAGAGCAACCTCTGGCAGATTAACGTCGCTGACAACCTCCTGACCGACATCACCCTCAACGACCGCCGCGCCATACGCACCCTCATCCTCCAGGGCAACCGCCTCACCGAGCTTAGCCTCAAGGACTTCGACTACATCGAGACCCTCAACCTCAAGGGCAACGCCCTCACCACGGCCGACCTCTCCTACATGACAAACGCACTCTACGTCGACCTGAGCGACAATGCGCTCTCGGAACTGATACTCCCCGAGACAAACAAGCTATCGCGCCTCGACATCAGCGGCAACCGCTTCACATTTGTCAACCTGCCCATCGTGACCGGCACAGGTCTCACATACCTGTACGCACCCCAGGGCGAGGTGAGCGTGCCCACCAAGGCACCCGGCGTCGACCTCACCGCGCAGGCCAAGGCCGCCGACGGCTCCGCCACCACCTTTACCCTCCACGACCAGAGCGGCGCAGCCCTCACCCTCGGCACCGACTTCACATGCGACGGCGGCCGCATCTCCTTCCTCGCGCCCGCCGTAGGCAAGAAGGTATACGTGGCCATGACCAACCCCGCCTTCCCCGATTTCAAGGGTGCCGATGCCCTGCGCACCACCCTGGTCGACGCATCGGAGTTTCCCACCAACTGCATCGCCGAGTTTGTCACCCCGACCGGCGGCCAGCGCGCCGCGCTGTCGTTTGCCGCGGCAGCCAAGGCAGGCACAGCCCTGTACATCGACTGGGCCGGCCAGCAGAAAGACCTCGCCCAGTATATCCTCACCGATACATACACCCGCTTTGAGGCCACCACTGTCGCCGGCGCCCGCGTGAAGGTATACACCTACTCGCCCGAGGAGAAAATCACGGTATTCTCCATCTCCGACGTCACCATGAGCGAGATGGATGCCTCCCGCATGACCGACCTCATCGCCTTTACCGTCAACAATACCGCCCTGGCCGACGGCAAGCTCAAGCTCCCCGCATCGCCGGCCCTGCGCGAGCTGTCGCTCTCGGGCAACTCCTTTACCAAGCTCGACCCCGCCGGCCTGGGCGCCATCACCAGCCTGAGCATCGACCACAATAAGCTCACCACCTTCGACATGACGCCCTACCCCGCCCTGGAGTGGCTCGCCCTGTCGCACAACAGCCTCACCGACGTCACCCTCAAAGGCTCCAACATCATCCAGATCGACCTCAACAACAATCTGCTCGAGAGCGTCGACTTCAGCGGCGTGCCCGCCCTGCCCCAGCTCTCGCTGAGCGGCAACAAGCTGCGCACCATCGACGTGAGCATGCTCTCGCGCCTGATCATGCTCAACATCGATCACAACTACTTCACCTTCCCCACCCTGCCCCCGGTACTCCCGCAGTACGTCATCTACAACTACAACAGCCAGGCCAACCTCACCGCCTCCTGCGTAGACGGCAAGGTAGACTTCAGCTCGCAGGCGACCGCCGGCGGCCAGTCTACGGTATACCGCTGGTATGTGGGCCAGCCGACATTTGACGAGAACGGCGCCCTCGTGGGCGAGGAACTCGTGCGCGGCTGGGGCGAGGAGTATGTCGAGGAGGGCGGCATCACCACCTTCCTTACCGACCTCGACGGCGTGCAGTGTGTGATGACCAACCCCGCATGGCCCCAGCTCTACCTGCGCTCCGACCTCATGGACGTATACTTTGACCCCGCCGGTGTCACCGACATCGAAGACGACAGCGCCGCTCCCGTAGAGTACTACGACCTGCGAGGCATACGCGTCGCCAACCCCGCCGCAGGCATCTACCTGCGCCGCCAGGGCACCAAAGTCACCAAAGTGCTCGTGAAGTAAACCGCCTCACAGCATCCCCGCATAAAAGCGGCCCGCCCCCATGCAGGGAGCGGGCCGCTCTATTTCATGGAAGCCCGGGGTCAGGCTCTTACTATCGCCCGCCAGTCATAGTCGCCATCGCTGAACGTCTGAAGGAAAAACCGCGCCAGGCAGCGCAGCACATAGGCCATAGCCACGATTGCGATGAACGTCAACGGGATATTGAACGGGAACAGCCGGTTGAGACTGTCGCTTATAAGCGGATTCTGCACAAGATATACCTCAAGACACAGCCCGCTGACAAGTCGCATACACCACCCGACATATCGCGTCTGATACAGCCGCACCAGCAGCCCGCACTCACACATGCGGTACATATACACGCATATAAACCCGAGCGGCACAAGCGTCAGATACTGTATCTTGTCTATCGCGACATCTTGCCTGGCCACAATCTGTATACCGTAAAACACCGCTATGGCGACCGCCAGCATCAGTATATTTCGGGGCTGCGACATACCCGGGCGGCTTTTCATGACCGCCTTGCCGATGATGGCTCCGAGCAGCATATATATGAAAAAGAAACACCACTTCAGATACGTACCCTTATAGATAGACATCCCCGCAGGAAAGTCGCCCAGCAGATACCATATGCCGCAGCCTGCAAAGACGGGCACCATCAGATACCACAGCCTGCAGCTGTAATACCGCCGGATGAGGTAAAGCACGGGGTAATACAGCATGATACACGATACAAACCATCCGCCGCCACTCAGTATCACAAAGTCCATCGATGGCTTCAGACTGAAAACAAACGCCGACAATATCCCCCAGGCAAAGACTGTGGGATATATGCGGCGTATACGGCGCTTGTACCAGTTGTCAAAGCGGTAGCTGCCGCCCCAGAAAAGGGTGAAGCCGCTGCAGAAGAAAAACAGTGCATCGCCGATGGCGCCACCGGTGGCCAATGCGCCGTACTTCACATACAACACGTCGAGATGACTGTTGGTGATAAGTATGCATGCAAAAAACTTCAGTATGTCGATCGAGACGTTTCTTTGCATGCCGGCCTTGGCCGCCGGTGGGCAATCCATATCTTTGCGGGTGGTGTCGCTTGTCATATCCAAGAGGTTGTTACAGACCGCGAAGATACAAAAAAATCATCAGCCCCATGCACCTTTGCACACGGCCGGGCGCCGCCGGCTCAGCAGTGCATGTATCTCTCGACCATGCGCAGCATCTTGGCGGGGTCGGCCAGCGCGGCCTCGGCCTCGGCCGGGTCGTAGGAGCGCAGGCGCGCCACTATGCCGTCGATCATCGCCGGGGCAAACACTCCGCGCTCCTCAAACACGGCGCGCGCCGACTCAAGGCAGCCTGCGCTCGCCGCGCACGATACCGGCAGCGAGTCGAGCGCCGAGAGACGGGCAGAGTTGGCCTCGTCGTGGATGTTGACGTCGACATAGGTGCGATCGGCCACCTCCTCGCCGTCGGGCATCTCAAGACCATAGCGCAGCGCCACGGCCAGGCCGGCCAGCAGCTGATAGATGTCGGCGGTGCCGTCGGCCGAGCGTATCTCGACAGTCTGCTTCTGAGTGGGGTCGACCTCGGGCGGGGTGGCCTGGCCGGGATTTACGGCGGCACACATATCGGCATCGGCCGTCCAGCCCAGCGGCACACGCACCAGCACCGAGCGGTTGCGGTCGCCCCAGCATACATTGGTCGGGGCCTCCTGGTGGGGCACCAGGCGGAAGTAGCTCGTGGGGTTGGTATTGCCAAATGCAGTGAGCGCCGGCGCCAGACGCATCAACCCGGCGATGGCGCGGCGGGCCTCGGCGCTGATGCGGCGGTCAGCGTCGAGCATACAGTTGCGGCCGTCGCGCATCATGCGCATATGGATATGCAGGCCCGAGCCTGCCTTGCCGGTGGTAATCTTGGGCGCGAAAGTCACATCAAGCCCCTCTCGCCAGGCAAGATTGCGTATCACCCACTTGGCCAGCATGAGCTGGTCGGCGGCATCGCGGGCGTCGACAGGCAGAAACTCTATCTCGTTTTGCTCATATACGGTGGCGCCGAGCGTGAAATTGCCCACCTCGGAGTGGCCATACTTGATACGGCCGCCTATGGAGGCGATGGTGTGCATGCAGCGGGTGCGGAAGTCGTTGAATTTGGCAAAGGGCGCCGACTCATGGTAGCCGCGCTGGTCGGTGGCGCCGAAGCGGCCGTCGTCGGGGGCTATCACATAGTACTCCAGCTCGCCCATCGCCTCAAAGGTCATGCCCGTGGCGCGGGTAAACTCCTCACACGCCTTGTGGAGCGTATACTCGGGCGACGACTCCAGCAGCCGGCCGTCTTTGTCGCAGTAGCTGCACAGCATGGTCAGCGTAGGCAGCGGCGCAAATGGGTCGAGGAAGGCGGTGCGGTAGCGCGGCACCACATACAGGTCGCTGCTGCCGGCGCTCACAAAGGGGAAGAGCGACGAGCCGTCGACACGCTCGCCCAGAGTAAGTATGTTGCGGAGATACTCCTCATCGTTGATTACGAAATTGAGGGTCTTCAGCCGGCCGTCGGCGGCCGGATACATGAAATTGACCATCTCGATGCCCTGCTCACGCACATAGCGCATGAGGTCGTCGCGGGTAAAGTCTGCGGCGGGGCGGCCCAGCTCGCGTTCAAGTCTGTTCATGGCGGTATGTCAGATAGTTTTTGTCTTTGTAGTAAAGATTGAGAGCCTAAATATAACGCTTTTGAGTGCGCACGGCCGCAAATTAACAAAATTTAATTGCATCCGACTCCGAAATTTCGTAACTTTGTAAGTGATGAAATCGCTTATCCGCATATTAGTAATCGCAATCGCGGCCCTGACCGGCTCAGCCACTGCGGCCGCGGCTCCCGAGCCTGCGGCGGCCGCGGCCACCGTGAGCGTGCGCGGCGGCGGAGTGGATATTGCCAATCCCGCCGAGCATCCCGTCGCCGTGGAGGTATATGCCATCACGGGCGCGCTGGTGCTGCGTACCGATGCCCCCGAGGGCACCTCGCGCATCGACCTGGCCGCCGGGTGCTACATCGTGCGCGTCGACGGTCTGTCGAGCCGCGTGGCCATACGCTGATTCCCCCCGGGCGGCGACGCCGCCACATACATACTGCATCTTTTTGCCACTTACTTATCACTGGAAGACACTGACATGAACATCTATCTGACAAGACTTGCGGCGGCAGCCATTGCCGCCACCGGCGCCTTGTGTGCCCACGCCTCGGCCGACCCCGACAGCCGGTTTGCCTCCTGGCCGGCATACCGGGGCGACGACCTGGAGCTGCGCGTCGCCGACGGCCATACATCATTTGCACTGTGGTCGCCCGAGGCCGAGGCCGCCCGCGTGATGCTCTACGACACCGGCCGCGGCACCCCCGCCACCGATACCATCGCCATGACCCGCGCCGAGCAAGGGCTGTGGCGCGCGTCGGTACCCGGAGAGCTCTACGGCAAATACTATACATTCAGCATACGCCACGGCGGCCGCTGGCTCGACGAGACTCCCGGCATATGGGCCAAGGCCGTAGGTGTCGGCGGCAAGCGCGCCGCCATCATCGACCTGGCCTCGACCGACCCCGAGGGCTGGGATGCCGACCGCGGCCCCGAGGTCGGGCATATCACCGATGCCGTCATCTACGAGATGCACCACCGCGACATGAGCATGCACCCCTCGAGCGGCATCGTACACAAGGGCAAGTTCCTGGCACTCACCGAGCCGGGCACCACATCGCCCGAGGGCCTCGCCACCGGCATCGACCACCTCAAGGAGCTGGGCGTGACACACGTGCACATACTGCCGTCTTACGACTACAACTCCGTCGACGAGACAAATCTCCCAGCGGGTGAGTACAACTGGGGCTATGACCCGCAAAACTACAATGCCCCCGAAGGCTCATACTCCACCGACCCCGCCGACCCCGCCCGCCGCATCGCCGAGATGAAGCGCATGGTAAAGGCACTCCACGACGCCGGTATCGGCGTGGTGATGGACGTCGTGTACAACCATACCGCCGAGGGCGACGGCAGCAACTTCTCCCTCACCGCGCCCGGATACTTCTACCGCCACCGCCCCGACGGCTCCTACTCCGACGCCTCGGGCTGCGGCAACGAGACCGCATCAGACCGCGCCATGATGAGCGACTTCATCGTCAACTCCGTGAAGTATTGGGCACAGGAATACCACATCGATGGCTTCCGCTTCGACCTCATGGCCATCCACGACACCGAGACCATGAACCGCGTCGCCGCCGAGCTCAAGGCCATCAACCCCTCCATCTTCGTCTACGGCGAGGGCTGGACCGCCGGCGACTCGCCCCTGCCCGCCGAGCGCCGCGCCCTCAAGGAAAATGTGGCCAAGATGCAGGGCATAGCAGTATTTTCCGACGACATCCGCGACGCCGTCAAAGGCCACTACTCGCGCGCCGACGACCGCGGCTTCGCCACCGGCAAGCCCGGCAGCGAGGAGACCGTCAAGATAGGCATCGTGGCATCCACCGCCCATCCTCAGGTCGACTACTCCAAGGGCAACAATTCCAAATTTGCCTACGCCACCTCGCCCGAGCAGATAATCAACTACGTATCCTGCCACGACGACCTCACCCTCACCGACAAACTCGCCGCCTCCATGCCCGGCTCCACCGAGGCAGAGCGCCGGCGCGCCGCCCGCCTGGCCCAGACCATCGTATTTACATCGCAGGGCACCCCCTTCATGTTTGCCGGCGAAGAAATCTTCCGCGACAAGAAAGGCGTGCACAACTCCTACAAGTCGCCCGACTCCATCAACGCCATCGACTGGAGCCTCAAAGCCGCCAACGCCGACCAGTACGACTACTACCGCGGCCTCATCGCCCTGCGTCGCGCCCACCCCGCCTTCCGCCTCACCTCGGCCGACGACATCGTCCGCCACATCGTCTTTGACAAGACCGACGTCCCCAACCTCATCTCCTACTCCATCAAAGACAATGCCGGCGGCGACGAGTGGAAAGAAATCAAGCTCGTCTTCAACGGCTCCACCGAGCCCCGCGAGGTAAAGATACCGCGCGGCGAGTGGATGGTAGTGGCCCGCGACGGCCGCATCGCCCCCGACGGCACCCTCGGCACCCTGCGCGGCGGCCGCGTCACCGTCGAGCCCACCTCCGCCCTCATCCTCGCCCGCCGCTGACCGCCCTGCGCACCTGATAAAAAAAGACGCCCGCTGCCATGGCAGCGGGCGTCTTTTTTATCAGCGGATTATGCTATCACTTGGTGTAGCGTTCCCAAGTCCAGAAATCATAATATCCGAATGAATCGTGACCATCCCACTTGTCTTGCGAAGGGTCATAGCCGTCTGAGGCGATAGCGTACTGCTGCCATACGATTTTGCTTTGAGATACAGACTTGGCACGCAGTTTCTCGACCTCCTGGCCGCCGACAGTCACCGTCACCCAGCCATCCTTGTATGACCAGTTGAATCTGTAACCCACCTGATTGTTTTGATAGGCGGGGGGATTGTCATAGCCGACGCCGGTACCATTGGCATTGATAGTGAGGATGTCGTTGTCACCATCCTGCGCCCAGGTGCCTACCACTACCTTAGCCAGGTCATCACCGGCCGGCTCATCGTCGTCATCGCTGCAGCTGACAAAAGCCAAGCCCATGAATACGCAAAGAGCTACAGCCACCAGCGACTGCAGATGAAAGAGTTTGTGTTTCATTGTAAAACAATGTTTTGTGCTTCACAATCCCGATAAAGCGGTTAGATGTCAGATATAGAAAAGGTGTGGGATTGTATTCCGCATATCATTTTAGTAGGCTCTCGCATTGCCTTAGATAGAGATATGACAGAAAACCCACACCGATTTGCTAGTAACCCTTTTCCCCGGTGCAGCATCCCAAGGGGATGCGCATATCTTTCATCATATATCACCGCAAGATGAATCTTGCGGCTAACATCAAACGGGGCGGCTTTGCCGCCCTGTACATATGAATGATTTGCAACACCATCAGACTATTGACAGATAGTGTTGGCGGGTGTTAGGGGGCTTAATATTGAAAACATGTATCCTGATATAGGAACTTGGCATGGCGCCCGGGAGACTTCATCCGCGGCTTCTGCGATTGCAAAGTTGCGGGAGATGGTGCGTATTTGAAAAAAATGTGTAAATTTGTAGCGAAATGTGTACCGATGAGCGGTACCGTCATGAAAAACCGACAATCAATCCAAATTTCACATCAATGGAAATTTCCCATATCGAACACATCGGCATCGCCGTACCGAGCCTCGAAGAGGCAATCCCTTTCTATGAGAACATGCTGGGGCTGAAGTGCTTCGCCATCGAAGAAGTACCCGACCAGAAAGTACGCACAGCCTTCTTCCGCGTGGGCCAGACCAAAATCGAGCTCCTCGAAGGCACTGCCGAAGACAGCGCCATCTCCAAGTTTATCGCCAACAACGGCGGCCGCGGCGGCATCCAGCACATGGCTTTTGCCATCGAGGACGGCGTGCAGCATGCCCTCGACGAGGTGCAGGAGAAGGGCTGCCGTGTAATCGACAAGGCCCCCCGCAAGGGCGCCGAAGGCCTCAACATCGCCTTCCTCCATCCCAAGAGCACCGTGGGCACCCTCATCGAGCTCTGCGAAGACCCCAACAAGTAATCACCACCTCCAACACATTATTATAATGAGCAACCAACTCGAAAAAGTAAAAGAACTCATCGAGCTTCGCAACGAAGCCCGCCTCGGCGGTGGTCAGAAAGCCATCGACAAGCAGCACGAGCGCGGCAAATACACCGCCCGCGAGCGTATCGCACAGCTCCTCGACGAAGGCTCCTTTGAGGAGCTCGACATGTTTGTGCGCCACCGCTGCCACAACTTCGGCCAGGAGAAAAAATCGTTTCTCGGCGACGGCGTAGTCACCGGCTACGGCACCATCGAGGGCCGTCTGGTATACGTATTCGCCCAGGACTTCACCGTATTCGGCGGCTCGCTGTCGGAGACCATGGCTCTGAAAATCTGCAAGATCATGGATATGGCCATGAAGATGGGCGCGCCTGTCATCGGCCTCAACGACTCGGGCGGCGCCCGCATCCAGGAGGGTATCAACGCCCTGGCCGGCTACGCCGAGATATTCCAGCGCAACATCCTGGCCTCGGGTGTGATACCCCAGATATCGGCCATCCTCGGCCCCTGCGCCGGCGGCGCCGTATACTCGCCCGCGCTTACCGACTTCACCATCATGGCCAAGGGCATCAGCTACATGTTCCTGACCGGCCCCAAGGTGGTGAAGACCGTTACCGGCGAGGATGTGACCCAGGACGCTCTCGGCGGCGCCGAGGTACACTCGACCAAGAGCGGTGTGTGCCACTTTGCCGCCGACGACGGCGAGCACGCCATCAAGATCATCCGCAAGCTCTTCAGCTACATCCCCCAAAACAATCTCGAGGAGGCTCCCCTGGTGGAGTGCAACGACCCCATCGACCGTCTGGAAGACTCCCTCAACGATATCATCCCCGACTCGGCCAACCGTCCCTACGACATGTATGAGGTCATCGGCGCCATCGTCGACAACGGCGAGTTTCTTGAGGTTCAGCGCGACTACGCCAAAAACCTCATCGTCGGCTTTGCCCGCTTCAACGGCCAGAGCGTAGGTATCGTGGCCAACCAGCCCAAGTACCTCGCCGGCGTGCTCGACTCCAATGCCTCGCGCAAGGGCGCCCGCTTCGTGCGCTTCTGCGACGCCTTCAACATACCCCTGGTGACTCTGGTCGACGTGCCCGGCTTCCTGCCCGGTACAGGCCAGGAGTACAACGGCGTAATCCTCCACGGCGCCAAGCTGCTCTACGCATACGGCGAGGCCACCGTGCCCAAGGTGACCGTGACCCTGCGCAAGAGCTACGGCGGCAGCCACATCGTGATGAGCTGCAAGCAGCTGCGCGGCGACATGAACTACGCATGGCCCACCGCCGAAATCGCCGTGATGGGCGGTGCCGGCGCCGTAGAAGTGCTCTACGCCAAGGAGGCCAAGGCCAGCGACGACCCCAAAAAGGTGCTCGCCGAGAAGGAAGCCGAGTACAACAAGCTCTTCTGCAACCCCTACAACGCTGCCCGCTACGGCTACATCGACGATGTAATCGAGCCCCGCAACACCCGCTTCCGCATCATCCGCGCCCTGCAGCAGCTTGCCACCAAGAAGGTGACCAATCCTGCCAAGAAACACGGCAACATACCTCTGTAATCACCCCACCTGTCATCATCCAGCGATCTATGAACAAACGACTGCTTCTGATACTCGCCCTGCTGATGGGGGGTGCATGCGCCCTTACGGCCCAGAGCCGCAAGGCCGTGCGCATCAACGAGGTGATGGTGCAGAACACGCCCGAGGGCATCGCCGACGAGTACGGCGCTCACAATGCCTGGATCGAGCTGTTCAACTCCAACTTCGCTCCTATCGAGATATCAAGTATCTACATCACCACCGACACCGCCCACCGCGCCGTATACCCCGTGCCCCTGGGCGATGTCAACACCCGTATGCCCAAGCGCCAGCACGTCATCTTCTTTGCCGATGGCGAGCCCAACAAGGGCACGTTCCACACCAACTTCACCCTCACACCCGGCCGCGACAACTATATCGCCATCCTCGACGCCGACCGCTCGGTAATCGATGAGGTATGGGTACCCGCCGAGGTACTTCCCGGCCAGAGCTGGGCGCGTACCGCCGACGGCGAGGGCGACTGGGCCCTGCGCACCGGCGGCGAGTCTGACTACATCACACCCTCGAGCGCCAACGTAATCAAGGACACCAACAAGAAGATTGAAGACTTTGCCGAGCGCGACGCCAACGGCTTCGGCATGACCGTCATGGCCATGTGCATCGTATTCTCGGCCCTGCTCCTGCTGTGCCTGTGCTTCTACGGCATCGGCAAGCTCGGCTCGTACTACTCGCGCCTGCGCAAGGCCCGCACCAAGGCAGCCGATGCCGGCGAGGTAGTCAAGGCCCGCGACGTCACCCACGACTCCGGCGAGGAAATCGCCGCCATCGTCATGGCTCTGCACGACCACTTCGACGCCCACGACCGCGAGAGCACCATCCTCACTATCAACAAGGTAAAGCGCGCCTACTCTCCCTGGAGCTCAAAAATCTACAACCTGCGCCAGGTACCCGAGCCTCCCCGCCATCATTGATCATCACATCCACAGAAACAGACACCAATGAAAGAATATAAATACAAAATCAACGGTACCACATACAATGTGGCCGTGGGCGACGTAGAAGACAACATCGCCCGGGTAGAAGTCAACGGTGTGGCCTACCGCGTCGAGATGGAGGCCACCAAGGCAGCCACCGTCAAGAGCGTGCAGGCTCCCCGTCCCGCTGCCGCTCCCCGCACCAGCAGCGGCGAGAAAGTCATCGCCAAGCCCGCCCCCACCGGCACAGCCGACGCCGTGAAGGCTCCCCTGCCCGGCGTGGTGCTCAGCATCCCCGTCAAGGAAGGCCAGAGCGTAAAGGCCAGCGACACCGTGCTGCTCCTCGAGGCCATGAAGATGGAAAACGCCATCCATGCAGGCCGCGACGGCGTGGTAAAGCAGATCCTCGTATCGGCCGGCGACTCCGTGCTTGAGGGCAACCCGCTCATCATCATCGAATAAACCGCACCGATATGGATTTCGGCGATTTCTTGCTTAAAAACCTCCGGCAGTTCTGGGAGCTGACCGGCTTCGCCAATGCCGAGTGGGGCAACCTGGTCATGCTCCTGGTGGGCCTCTTCTTCATCTGGCTGGCGATAAAGAAAAACTTCGAGCCGATGCTGCTCGTGCCCATAGGCTTCGGCATACTCATCGGCAACGTCCCCTTCAACACCGCCGCCGGCCTTGAGGTAGGCATCTACGAACAAGGCTCCGTGCTCAATATCCTCTACAACGGTGTGAGCGCCGGCTGGTATCCCCCGCTCATCTTCCTGGGTATCGGCGCCATGACCGACTTCTCGGCCCTGATTGCCAATCCCAAGCTGATGCTCATCGGCGCAGCAGCCCAGTTTGGCATCTTCGGCGCATACATGGTCGCCCTGGCCATCGGCTTCGCCCCCGACCAGGCCGGCGCCATCGCCATCATCGGCGGCGCCGACGGCCCCACCGCCATCTTCCTGTCGTCTAAGCTCGCGCCCAACCTCATGGGCGCCATAGCCGTGTCGGCATACTCATATATGGCACTGGTGCCGGTGATTCAGCCCCCGCTGATGCGCCTGTTCACCACCAAGAAGGAGCGCCTCATCAAGATGAAGCCCGCCCGCGCCGTGAGCCAGAACGAGAAGATTATCTTCCCCATCGTGGGTATGCTGCTCACCTGCTTCGTGGTACCCTCGGGCCTGCCCCTGCTCGGCATGCTCTTCTTTGGCAACCTGCTGCGTGAGTGCGGCGTATGCACCCGCCTGGCCAAGACCGCGTCCAACGCCCTGACCGACATCGTCACCATCCTGCTGGGCATGACCGTCGGCGCCTCGACCCAGGCATCGCAATTCCTCACCCCGCAGACCATCTTCATCTTCTTCCTGGGCTTCATGGCCTTCGTGATTGCCTCGTCGTCGGGCGTGCTCTTTGTCAAGCTCTTCAACCTGGTACTCCCCAAGGAAAAGAAAATCAACCCCCTCATCGGCAACGCCGGCGTATCGGCCGTGCCCATGAGCGCACGCATCTCCAACAATCTCGGCCTGGAATACGACCCGTCCAACTACCTGCTCATGCACGCCATGGGCCCCAACGTGGCCGGCGTCATCGGCTCGGCAGTCGCCGCCGGCGTCCTGCTCGGCTTCCTTGCCTGACCCCATATCACATGAAGCCCCGCCGCGCCGCCGCGCGACGGGGCTTTTTTACACCACCCTGTCGAACTATCGGCCCGCTCGGCCGTTATAATGATACATGGCCCGCGCCGCGGGCCCCCATCAGACCTAACCATAAAGCCGCCCCGCCGGTAGTCAATATCAGCCATCAAGCTATGATAACAAAAGAAGTGATCAAGACCCTATACAAGCAATACTCCAAACGGCCCAAAAGCGCCGACTGCCTCGACATGGCCTTGCTTTTCGACAGCGTGGGCGTCATGCACGACATCAGCGTCGACATCGACTCCGACGAGCTGGTGATCGGCTCCATCGACCCCAAGTCGATATTTCACCGCATAAGACTGAGCCACATCCACGCCATCGTGCCATTTGAGGAGTGGACAGCCATCGTATTGCACTCGTCTATTGTCTTCCTAAACCGCCTGAGCAACCGCGTGAGCATCCACCTCAAGCCACCGACCCCGTCACTGACCGAGCGCCTCCGCACAATGGTTGGAAAATAGCCCCTCATCAAACCCGCCCCGGCGGGTTTCGCTTTTTATTGCCCTTGCTGTCGATAACTTTGGTCTCCTGCGGCCATCCATACCCCGAAAAAGCACTATCTTTGCAGACAGTCACATCTGACTATTTCTACTCCGACTAAACCAACCGCGACTTATCATTCATCCCAAAACTGCTATATTTCATGCGCAATTACGATGCCTCAGACCCTATGTCAATCTTCTCTTTTAGCGGAAGTTTGCTTGGCCATACCCTTGCTGAGATAATCCCGTATGTTGATGACTCTGTATCTATAGAATCTCTAAACCAGGATGGCAAAGGCGGTCTTGGAGTGCTCGTCGAAAAGCATTTCTTCGGGTATGAACCAAACAGTGACCCCAGACCCGACTTCCCCGAGGCAGGAGTTGAGCTGAAGGTGTCGCCTCTTAAAAAGAGCAGCAAGGGCGAATACAAGATTAAGGAGCGTCTTGTATGCGACATGATAGACTATTGTGCATTAGTAGAAGAGAATTTTGAAGACTCTCGGTTCTTCAGGAAATCAATGCTGATGCTCATCATATTTTACCTGCATGTATCCGGCTGTCCCAAGCGAGACCTGCAATTTCTATATAGTGTGCTGTGGCGGATTAAGGACAAGGACTTGCTCATTATAAAAGAAGACTTCCGGATTATCCAGGAAAAAGTACGACAAGGGCTTGCACACGAATTATCGGAGGGAGACACCATGTATCTGGGTGCTTGCCGCAAAGGACAAAAGGGACAGGCTCAACGTAAGCAACCCAATAGCCCGGTTTTGGCCAACGCACGTGCGTTTTCATTCAAACCTGCGTATATGCGCACGATTCTTGACTTTGTGCGTAATTCGGGAAATGCAATGGCCTCCAATCTCAACGAAGATGAGATGCCCGGCATCGAGCTGGTATCAGCTGCAGACCTCATCAATGATTCATTTGAGACCGTTTTACGTAAGAGATTTGCTCCATACATCGGTATGGATTACGTACAGATCAGCAAATCTCTTGGCGTGGAAATCAATCCCTCAGAAAAAAGCAAATATGCCACCATCGCACGCAGAATCCTGCATCATGGGCTGGTATCAGAGAATTCGGCCGAGGAGCTGCGCAAATCCGGCATTAAAATCAAGACCATCAGACTTCAGAAAAACGGAACGGTCAAGGAGCATATGTCTTTCGAGGGAATAAACTACAAAGAAGTGCTGGAAACTGACGATTGGATAGATTCCAAATGGTACGAAATTATCACCACCCGCTATATGTTTGTGGTTTTTCGAGAGGTTGAGGATGATAATTGGACTGATGAGCCTCGTTACGTGCTCGACAAGATGTTTTTCTGGACTATGCCTGCATCAGACTATTCACTTGCCGAGGAATACTGGAACAACATCAAAGCTAACGTCCTTGCCGACACCTTGCTGAATTCAGACGGAGGAGAGCGAGCCAACACATTCTGGTCTTTACGCGACAACCGCTTTTTTCACGTAAGGCCAAAAGCCAGGAATGCCGATGATGTCACCTACAGCCCCATTTCCAATACACCGGTACCCAAAAAAGCCTATTGGTTTGACAACCGCTACCTTCGCAAAAAACTTATCAACGCCTACGGCCCGGATTGGGACAAACTCTTTAATCACCGAAGTATATGAACGATGCATCTTACCATATTGGAGAGCAATACTTGCTGGATGTATGCGAGCCAATTGCCAATTATTGCCGCAGCTCCCGCCAGTCGGGCACTCTATTTGATTTTGCAGAAACAGACTCTGCGGATAACGAGATTCGTGTCGTAGAGCTTTTTGCAGGCGTCGGAGGTTTCCGCATTGGCCTTGAACGAGCGTCCCGGCGATTCAAGACTGTATGGAGCAATCAGTGGGAACCGTCGACCAAACGGCAGGATGCCTCCATCATATATACCAACCGTTTTGGAATCGAAGGACATAGCAACGAAGACATCAGCTCTGTCTCCTCAGACAAGATTCCCTCCTGCGATATGCTTGTCGGCGGCTTTCCATGCCAGGATTATTCGGTAGCCACCACATTGAAGCGGTCAGGAGGTATTGAGGGCAAGAAAGGAGTGCTGTGGTGGCAGATATACCGCATCCTGGATGAAGCCAAACATAAGCCCTCGTTTCTTTTTCTCGAGAATGTAGACCGGCTGCTCAAATCTCCCGCCTCACAGCGTGGCAGGGACTTCGCGATTATACTTGCGTCGCTAAGCGACCTCGGCTACGATGTGGAGTGGCGCATAATCAACGCGGCCGAGTACGGCATGCCTCAAAGACGTAAACGCACCTATATCGTTGGCTTCAGGCGGGATGTGGACTTGGCCAAATCTGTCACCGACAGTGAAAGCTGGATTTACGAAAACGGAATCTTTGCCAAGGCATTCCCGATTAAGGCTGTCTCGGCCACGCATTCCTTTAAGATTGATGGCTCGCTTGCCAGAGTATCATCAGACTTCAACCGTGAAGGCGAGAAGCATGTATTTGAAAATGCCGGCTATATGCACGACCGGGAAGTGCATACCCTCAAATCAGCGCCTGTCTACTCCGGCCCCTATATGACCCTGGGACAAATATTGCTTCCGGAGGATAGTATCGACGACGAATTCTTCATTCCGGCTGAAGAAGTAGCCAAGTGGGAGTATCTCAAGGGCAGCAAGTCATTTATGCGCACCAATTCCCAAGGATTCCAATACCGATATTCCGAGGGAGGTATGGCATTTCCCGACTTCCTCGACCGGGCATCCCGCACCATCATCACCGGTGAAGGCGGTAAAGGGCCGTCGCGATTCAAGCATATCATACTTACTCCGTCGGGGCGTTACCGCCGCCTGACGCCGGTTGAGCTTGAGCGCCTAAATATGTTTCCCGACAATCACACGGCCGGAAGCAGCGCCATGAGACGTGCGTTTCTCATGGGCAACGCTCTGGTGACGGGCGTAGTTGAGAAAGTCGGGCTATCGCTTTTATCGCACTTGGTGTAGATAAAAAACAGCGGGACGGTCTGACGCCGTCCCGCTATTTTTTATGATGAAATGGGGTTATTTGGCAGCACGTATGGTGTGTGTTCCGAATCGCACCAGATAGATACCGGCGGGCAGGTGTACGTCGATGTCGTCGACGGCGCCATCAGCAAGAGCAGTGTGGCGCAGTCGCCCGCTTATGTCGTATATCTCGATGAGGCTGCCGGCCCTGGCGCCGAGCACGCGCAGGCGGTCGCCGGCAAAGAATGCCCGGGCGGCGACGGCCTCGGGCTCGGCGATGCCGGCGGCCAGGTGCAAGTCGACCATGCCGCACACCTCAGTCGATATCTCGCCCAGAGCTCCGGCCTGCTGATGCACAGCGGTGTAGACGCGCACAAAGTCGATGCCGTCGAGATTGGCAGGGCGACCGTCGGCGTCGACCGCGCGGCCGATGTCGATGCCGGCACGGGAGTCGTCGTTGGGCCAGCAGTCGGCATAGCCCAGTCCGGCCGGATAGCCCACCCACTCCTTGAATCGTCCGTGCTGCTCAAGCACGGTATTGTCGGCGATACGGCGTCCGGTAAATGACAGCGTGGCCTCGGCTGCCCACTGCGGGTAGTAGTCGCCGGGATTGATGATAAGGTGGGGCATATAGCCGGAGGCGCCGCCCGAGGCGGTCCAGCGGATATATTCATCGTCGTCGTAACCCGAGGCGGGGTCGCTCACCGAGGGCTTGTGGCCCGGGTCGGGGCGGTGGTATGTCACGGTGTAGCCGGGAGTGGTGCCGGTAGCCGTGCCGAGTATCTCGTACCAGGGGTCGTCGGGCAGGCCGTTGCCATTGACGTCGCGGCTCACCATGATGATGCCCGGCTCGCAGCTGCCGCCCTCGCCGGCGAGAGCCTTGGAGTCGAAAAAGGCGTTGCCCAGCACGGCAAAGTCGGCCTGACCGGCGACATTGTCGACCGTGTGGTCAAATCCCATGGTGATATAGCCGCCAAATGAGCCGAGGCTCACCATGCCGCCGGCAGTGCCGGCTATGGCGTCGAGAGCCTTGCGGCACATGTCGGCGTGGGTGTCGCCCTCGGCATAGACGGGCATGCGGTTGACAAACTGGCCCGGCGCGGGGCAGTATTCATATACCTCGGCCACGTAGGGCGAGGCGGCGCGGTCGACGGATACGGTGAGCGGAGCGATGTCGGCCGCGCTCACCGAGGGGATGAGGGTGACCGCGGCAGCCATGGCAATCAGTTGTTTTTTCATAAGCAGTGATTGGATAAAACTTGATACATCAGTGATAATACAGTCTTACCGTCGGCTGCTGCGCCACGCGTGCATGCAATGCGATGCCACCGCAGGTGATGCGGGTATAGATACGACCGGCCCATATCCGCGTGGGCGCGCAATCGCGGCAAGAGCTCCGCGGCAGATATTCTGACTCGTCGCACCGTCGGCTCCGCCTTCCCGCCCCGGCTCTCGGGACAGTGGCATATCGGAGCCGGGGCTGCCCCGGGGGGGGGCGGCGGCTTACAGCAGCGGGACTGTACGGGATTTGCACCCGTTTCCCTGCCTCGGAACCGCCGCAAAGATAAGCATATTTTCCTAAACCACCACAAATTTAGAGCATTCGGCACTGCGCTGCGCAGTTTGCACGGGCGGGGAAAATGTGTTACCTTTGCACATTGAATACATCTGACACGTGATCTCACAACCTATAGATAAACCCACCCTCGAGGCCCTGCGCGCCGCGCTCGACGACGCCGAGCGTATCGTCATCCTCACCCACATGTCGCCCGACGGCGACGCCATAGGCTCATCGACAGCCATGCAGCGCCTGCTCCTCGCCCTGGGTAAGGAGGCGCGCATCGTCATACCCGACATGCTGCCCGGCCAGTTGCGCCGCGTGCCCGGAGCCAAGGAGGCCGTCGACGCCACCCGCTACCCCGACTTTGCCCGTCAGCTCATCGACGGCGCCGACCTGCTGCTGTGCTTCGACTTCAACGAGCCCGGCCGCATCGGCCGCCTCGCCACGGCCCTCACCGAGGCCACGGCCACCAAGGTGCTCATCGACCACCATCTGCATCCGGCCGACTTTGCCGATGTGGTGATCTCGCATCCCGAGCTGTCGTCGACATGCTACCTGCTCTTCAAGGTGCTCTGCGGGCTGGAGCTGTTTGGCCTTATCGACAACAAGATAGCCGAGAGCATCCTCACGGGCATGATGACCGACACGGGCAACTTCTCATACAACGCATCTGACCCCGAGCTGTACCTGGTCGTGGCCGAGCTGATGCGCAAGGGCGCCGACAAGGAGCGCATATACCGCGAGCAGTTTGAGACCCACTCGCTCGACTCCATGCGCCTCAACGCCTATGCCATCTCGGAGCGCATGGAGGTATGGCCCGACTGCGGCGCCGCCCTCATCACACTCACCCGCGACGAGCTCAACCGCTTCCACTACGCCAAGGGCGACACCGAGGGGCTGGTCAACCGCCCGCTGGCCGTGCCCGGCGTGGTATACTCGGCATTTCTGCGCGAGGAAGACGATTTCGTAAAGGTGTCGATGCGCTCGGTGGGCGACTTCCCCGTCAACATACTCTGCCGCGAGCACTTTGGCGGCGGCGGCCACCTCAATGCCGCCGGCGGCGAGTTCCGCGGCACACTTGCCGAGGCCGCCGACCTCTTCCGCTCGCTCCTCAATACAAACAAAGAAAAATATATCCACTGATGAAGATACTCACACTCCTCACCGGCGCCGCAGCCCTGGCCGCGACAGTGCTCTCGCTGGGCAGCTGCAGCGACGACCGCACATATGCCGAGCTGCTCAACGACGAGAAATACGCCGTAAACAATTTCCTGGCCGACTACTGCGTCGAAAACGCCATCCCGGCCGACACCGTATTCAAGACCGTGGCAGAGTATGGCGACGACGCCCCCTACTACCGCCTCGACGAAGACGGCAACATGTACATGCAGGTGGTCGACGCCGGCACCCCCGGCGACACCGCCGTACTCAACGAGCTGATTTATTTCCGCTTCACCCGCTTCAGCATCGAGACTTACGAGGACGGCGAGTTTGGCTACTGGGAAGGCAACGAGGAGGTCGTCACCGGCAACCATTCCTTCCGCTACGGCAACTACGAGATCAGCTCCTCGTACAGCTACGGCACCGGCATCCAGGCCCCGCTGCAATATCTCCCCATCGACTGCCAGGTAAATCTGGTGGTCAAGGCAGCCGTGGGTATGCCCAGCGAGATGAGCAACGTGCGCCCCTGGCTCTACCGCCTGCGCTACTATCGTCCCAAGTCCTGATACACATACATCCCCATATATGTCACTGATTAAGTCTATCTCAGGCATCCGCGGCACCATCGGCGGACGCCCCGGCGAGGGACTCTCGCCGCTCGATGTGGTGAAATTCACCGCCGCATATGCCACATATATAGCTTCGTCGACCACCCTGGACACCCGCACCATCGTGGTGGGCCGCGACGCCCGCCTCTCGGGCCCCATGGTGAGCGACCTGGTATGCGCCACCCTCTGCGGCATGGGATTTGACGTGGTCAACATCGGCCCGGCATCGACCCCCACCACTGAGCTGGCCGTGACCGGCGAGCGCGCCTGCGGCGGCATCATCATCACCGCCTCGCACAATCCCCTGCAGTGGAACGCCCTCAAGCTCCTCAACGAGCACGGCGAGTTTCTCGACGACGCCCAGGGCAAGCAGGTGCTCGCCATCGCCGAAGCCGAAGACTTTGACTTCGCCGGCGTGGAACGCCTCGGCCACGTGTATACCAACAATACCTACAACCGCCGCCATATCGAGGCCGTTCTCGCCCTCGACCTGGTCGACCGCGACGCCATCGCCGCCGCCGGCTTCACCGTGGCCGTCGACGCCGTCAACTCGGTGGGCGGTGTGGTGATACCCGAGCTGCTGCGCGCCTTGGGTGTGAAAAATATCATCACCCTCAACTGCGAGCCCACCGGCCACTTTGCCCATACTCCCGAGCCCATCCCGGAAAACCTCACCGACGTCGCCGGCCTGGTGGCCCGCTCGGGCGCCGACGTGGGCTTTGTGGTAGACCCCGACGTAGACCGCCTCGCCATCATCCGGGACGGCGGCGCCATGTTTGGCGAGGAGTACACCCTGGTGTCGATAGCCGACTATGTGCTGGGCCACACTCCCGGCTCGACGGTGAGCAACCTCAGCTCGTCGCGCGCCCTGCGCGATGTGACCGAGGCCCACGGCTGCACCTACACAGCCGCCGCAGTGGGCGAGGTCAACGTCACCACCGAGATGCGCCGCACCGGCGCCGTGATAGGCGGCGAGGGCAACGGCGGCATCATCTATCCCGCGCTGCACTACGGCCGCGACGCCCTCGTCGGCGTGGCCCTCTTCCTGACCATGATGGCCCGCAGCGGCAAGCGCCCCTCCGAGATACGCGCCGCCCTGCCCGAGTACACCATTTACAAATCAAAAGTGGAGCTTCAGCCCGGCCTCGACGTCGATGCCCTGCTCGCACGCGTCAAAGACAAGTATGCCGGCGAGCGCATCACCGACATCGACGGCGTCAAGATCGACTTTGCCGACTCGTGGGTACACCTGCGCAAGAGCAATACCGAGCCCATCGTGCGCATCTACTCAGAGGCCCATACCCTCGAGCGCGCCCGCGAGCTGGCCGACGGCATCCGCGCCGAGATACTCGCCATGCTCGGCTGAGCACCCACACATATCCTGCATACAGGTACATGATATCCATCAACAGCCTCAGCGTCGAGTTCAGCGCGCGCGCCCTCTTCGACGACATAAGCTACGTAATCAACGACCGCGACCGCATAGCCCTGGTGGGCAAAAACGGCGCGGGCAAGTCGACCATGCTCAAAATCATCGCCGGCCTGCAGGCGCCCACATCGGGTACCGTGGCCATCCCGCAGGGAGTCACGGTAGGATACCTGCCGCAGACGATGATATTTGACGACGAGCGCACCGTGCGCCAGGAGGTGCGTCAGGCATTCTCCCACATCGACCGCATGCAGGCCGACCTCGACGCCATGACCGCCGAGCTGGCCGGGCGCACCGACTACGACAGCGACGGCTACCATCGCCTCATCGACCGCATGACCACGCTCACCGAGCAGCTGGCCATGCACGGCGGCGACGGCGGCGAGGCCGAGATGGAAAAGACACTCATCGGCCTGGGATTCACGCGCGACGACTTCGACCGCCCGACGGGCGAGTTCAGCGGCGGCTGGCGCATGCGCATCGAGCTGGCCAAGCTGCTGCTGCGCCGGCCCGACGTGCTGCTGCTCGACGAGCCCACCAACCATCTCGACATCGAGTCGATACAGTGGCTGGAGCGATTCCTGGTGACCAACGCCCGCGCAGTGGTGCTCGTGAGCCACGACCGCGCATTTATCGACAACGTGACATCGCGCACCATCGAGATTTCGCTGGGCAAGATATACGACTACGCCGTCAACTACTCCCGCTACGTCGAGCTGCGCCGCGAGCGGCTCGAGCAGCAGATGCGCGCCTATGCCAATCAGCAGAAGCAGATTGCCGACACCGAGGCATTTATCGAGCGCTTCCGCTATAAGGCCACCAAGGCCGTGCAGGTGCAGAGCCGCATGAAGCAGCTCGCCAAGATCGAGCGTATCGAGGTCGACGAGGTCGACACCTCGCATCTCAACCTGCGCTTCCCGCCGGCCCCGCGCTCGGGCGACTTCCCCGTCATCGCCGACGAGGTGGGCAAGGCATACGGCGACCATCAGGTATTTGACCACGCCACATTCACCATACGCCGCGGCGAGAAGGTGGCCTTTGTGGGCAAAAACGGCATGGGCAAATCCACGCTGGTCAAGTGCATCATGGGCGAGATACCCTTTACGGGCAAGCTCAAGATAGGCCACGGAGTGCAGATAGGCTATTTCGCCCAGAACCAGGCATCGCTGCTCGACGGCGAGCTCACCGTATTTGACACCATCGACCGCGTGGCCGTGGGCGATGTGCGCACCCGCATCCGCGACATCCTCGGAGCATTTATGTTTGGCGGCGAGGCATCAGACAAGAAGGTAAAGGTGCTCTCGGGCGGCGAGCGCACCCGCCTGGCCATGATACGCCTGCTGCTGCAGCCGGTCAACCTCCTCATACTCGACGAGCCCACCAACCATCTCGACATGGTCACCAAGGACGTACTCAAGCAGGCCATCCGCGACTTTGGCGGCACGGTGATACTGGTGAGCCACGACCGCGAGTTTCTCGACGGGCTGGTGGAGAAGGTATATGAGTTTGCCGACGGCCGCGTCAACGAGTGCCTCGGAGGCATCTACGACTTCCTCGAGCGCAAGCGCATCAGCTCGCTCGCCGAGCTGGAGGCCGCGCCCAAGGCCGCGCCCAAGCCTGAGCCGAAAGCCAAGGCCGAGCCGGTCGCCAAAGCCGTGACCAAAAGCGACGCCAAGCCGCAGGCACCGCGTCTGAGCTACGCCGAGCAGCGCGAGCGCGACAAGGTGATACGCCGCGCCCGCAAGAAGGTCGAGGAGGCCGAGGCCGAGGTGGCTGCCCGCGAGCAGGCCGTAAAAGACATCGAGACCGCGCTGGCCGCAGGCTCTGCCGACCCGGATATATACACCCGACACGCCGAGGCTACCAAGGCGCTCGAAAACGCCATGAGCCTCTGGGAACTCGCATCGATGGACCTCGAATCTCTCACCGCACAATGAATCAGCTCCCCCAAGACCCCTTCATGCTCCTGAGCACCGTCAACATGCTCCTGCGCGACGGCGCCTTTGACTCGCTCGACGACCTGGCCGCTGCATACGGCACCACCGCCGACGACATCACACGCCGCCTGGCCGAGGCCGGCTTTGAATATCTCCCCGAGGCACGACGTTTCGCATGAGCACAGATTACCTCAGCCGGCTCAACGAGCAGCAGCGCGCCGCCGTGGAGTATCTCGACGGCCCGCAGCTGGTGATAGCCGGAGCAGGCTCGGGCAAGACCCGTGTGCTCACATACAAGATAGTGCATCTGCTCGCCAAAGGCTACGAGCCGGGCCGCATACTGGCACTGACCTTTACCAACAAGGCCGCCCGCGAGATGCGCGAGCGCATCGAGGACCTGGTCGGGGCGCCCACGGCCCGCCGACTGTGGATGGGTACGTTCCACAGCATATTCTCGCGCATACTGCGCCGCGACGCCGCCATGATAGGCTTCCCCTCGTCGTATACCATATACGACCAGGCCGACGCCCGCTCCCTCATCAAGGCCATAATACGCGACCTGGGCCTCGACGAGAAAACTTACAAGCCCTCGACCATACAAAACGCCATCTCCATGGCAAAAAACCAGCTGTACTCGCCCGCCGACTATGCCGCCGACCGCGAGCTCATGGAGAGCGACCTCCGCAGCCGGCGCCCGATGACGGCCGAGATTTACCGCATATACATGGAGCGATGCCGGGTGGCCGGAGCCATGGACTTCGACGACCTGCTCTACTACACCTCACGCCTGCTGCGCGACCGGCCCGAGGTGCTCAGCCACTACCGCGAGTACTTCCGCTACGTGCTGGTCGATGAGTTTCAGGACACCAACTTTGCCCAGAACATGATCGTGTCGCAGCTCACCCGCGGCATAGGCAAGCTGTGTGTGGTGGGCGACGACGCTCAGAGCATATACTCTTTCCGCGGCGCCAATATACGCAACATACTGGAGATGCGGCGTATATGGCCCGAGCTGATGACATTCAAGCTCGAGCAGAACTACCGCTCGACACAAAATATCATCAACGCCGCCGGCAGCCTCATCTCCCATAATACCCGGCAGATACCCAAGACTGTCTTCTCGCGCAGCGATGTGGGCGAGCGCATTGAGGTGCAGTGTGCATTCAGCGACTTCGACGAGGCCGGCATGGTGGCCACGCGCATAGTCACCCGACGCGCATCCACCGGCGACTCTTTTGCCGACTTCGCCGTGCTGTACCGCACCAACTCCCAGTCGCGCCAGCTCGAGGAGGCCCTGCGCCGCCGCGCCATCCCCTACCGCATCTACGGCGGCCTGGCATTTTACCAGCGCAAGGAGGTCAAGGACGCCCTGGCATACTTCCGCCTCGCCGTGAACCCTCGCGACGGCGAGGCCCTGCGCCGTATCATCAACTTCCCGGCGCGCGGCATCGGCGAGACCACCCTGAAGAAAATCACAGCCGCCGCCATCGCCGGCTCGACGAGCCTGTGGGAGGTAATCTGCGACCCGACGCGCTACGGGCTCGACGTCAACTCGGGCACCCGCCGCAAGCTCGACTCTTTCGTCGCCCTGATGCGCTCCTTTATCGACAGCGCCGCCACGGGCATCCCGGCCCCCGAGTTGGCGCGCAATATCGTGGCCCGCACGGGCATGATGGCCCTATATATCAGCGACAACACACCCGAGAACGTCTCCAAACGCGATAATCTCGAGGAGCTGCTGCGCAGTGTCGACGAGTATGCCTCGATGCGGCTCGAGGACGGCACGGCCGACGTCACCACCATGGCCGACTTCCTGGCCGAGGTGGCTCTGGCGACCGACCAGGATACCGACGACGGCCAGGGCGACGCGCCCCGCGTCACCCTGATGACCATCCACGCCGCCAAGGGCCTGGAGTTTGCCAACGTATTTATCGTCGGCGTCGAAGACGACCTGCTGCCGTCGTCGATGTGCGGCTCGCCCGACGATATCGAGGAGGAGCGCCGGCTATTCTACGTGGCCATCACACGCGCCAAGCGATTCTGTATGCTCTCCTACGCCCAGAGCCGATACCACAACGGGCAGCCCACCGCGCCGCGCCCGAGCCGCTTTCTCAACGACATCGACGCCCGATACCTCAACTTCACCCACGGCGCACGCCCGATGCCCGAGCCTATCGACCGCCCCGCCGCCTCGCGCCGATTTGCCGCCGAGCGCCCGGCACATCCGGCCCGCCCGACATTCACGCCCGACCGACCGGCCGCCGCGCCGGCCCGGGCCGCACAAGGCGCCGCGGCCGGCTCCACCCACCGCGCGTCGGAGCTGACTGTGGGCATGGCCATCACTCACGCAAAATTTGGCCGCGGCGTCATCCGCGCCATCGATATACAAGACATCGGCGAGACTGCCACCGTCGAATTTACCAACACCGGCACCCGCAAGCTACTGCTCAAATTTGCCCAATTCACCATACTCGACCGTCAATGACCAGCCGCGACATACCCACCCCGGCATATGTGGTGAGAGAAGACGCCCTGCGCCGCAATCTCGACCTCATCACCGACGTCGCCCGCCGCTCGGGCGCCAAAATCATCATGGCCTTCAAGGCCAACGCGCTGTGGCGCACCTTCCCCATCCTGCGCGAGTACGGCATCGACTGCACGGCCAGCTCGCTCAATGAGCTGCGCCTCGGCCGCGAGGAGCTGGGCGCCTCGGTACACTCATATTGCCCGGCCTACACCGAGGCCACCATCGGCGAGTATCTCGCCGGCAGCAGCCATATCACCTTCAACTCGCTCGGCCAGTGGGAGCGCTTCGGCTCCCGCGCCATCGCCGCCGGGGTATCCCCCGGCCTGCGCGTCAACCCGCGCTGCTCCGTGGTAGAGACCGATATATACAATCCGGCGCTGCCGGGCTCGCGTTTTGGCGTCGAGGCCGCCGACCTCACGGCTCTCCCAGAGGGGCTGGAGGGGCTGCACTTCCATGCGCTCTGCGAGTCGTCGAGCCACGACCTGGAGCGGGTGCTCGAGGCTTTCGAGAGCCAGTTTGGCCACCTGCTGCCCGGCCTGAAGTGGGTCAACATGGGCGGCGGCCACCTCATGACCCGCCAAGGCTACGACACCGACCACCTCGTAGCTCTGCTCACCGACTTCCGCCGCCGCCACCCCGGCCTGCAAGTGATACTTGAGCCGGGCAGCGCATTCACCTGGCGCACGGGCGACCTCATCACATCGGTGGTCGACGTGGTCACCAACGACGGCATATCCACCGCCATCATCGACGCGTCATTTGCCTGCCATATGCCCGACACGCTGGAGATGCCATACAAGCCAGCCATCACCGAGAGCCTCGGCGCCGAGCCTGTCGACGGTATGCCCACATACCGCCTCGGCGGCAACTCATGCCTCAGCGGCGACTACAAGGGCGACTGGAGCTTCAGCCGCCCCCTGCGCCCCTGCGACCGCCTCACCCTCGAGGACATGAACCACTACACGACGGTCAAGACCACCATGTTCAACGGCATCGACCACCCCTCCATATGGCTCGTGCACACCGACGGCCGCCCCGAGCTGCTGCGCGATTACACATACACCGACTATAAGACCCGCATGTCATGAAATACTCCGTAATAATCCCCGTCTACAACCGCCCCGACGAGGTGGCCGAGCTGCTCGCCAGCCTCGTCGCCCGCGACGGCGGCGATGTGGAGGTCATCGTGGTCGAGGACGGCTCCACCGTGCCCTGCCGCGAGCAATGCGAGGCCGCCCGCACAGCCGGTCTTGACGTGCGATACTATGCCAAGCCCAACGAGGGCCGCTCCATCGCCCGCAACTACGGTATGGAGCGCGCCACGGGCGACTATATGGTCTTTTTCGACTCCGACTGCGTCGTCCCCCCCGCCTACTTCCCCCGCCTCGACGCAGCCCTCGCAGCCACGCCCCTCGACTGCTACGGCGGCCCCGACGCCGCCCACGACTCATTCAGCGACACCCAGAAGGCCATCAACTACACCATGACCGCCTTCCTAACCACCGGCGGCATACGCGGCGGTAAGGTAAGACTGGAGAAATTTGTGCCCCGCACCTTCAACATGGGCTTCTCGCACCGCGTGTACGAGCGCGTCGGCGGCTTCCGCGAGATGTTCAGCGAAGACATCGACATGAGCACCCGTATCCGCCTGGCAGGCTTCACCATCGGCTACATCGACGACCCCGTGTGGCACAAGCGCCGCGTCGACCTGGCCAAATTCTGGCGCCAGGTACACGTATTCGGCATGTCGCGCATCACCCTGCGCCTGCTCTATCCCGACTCGCTCAAGCTCGTCCATACCCTGCCCGCGCTGGCTCTCGCCGTGGGCGTCGCCCTCGTGGTACTCGGCATCGTAGTGAGCCCCTGGTATCTGCTCGCCCTTGGGCTGTATGCGCTGGGCATATTCATCGGCGCCCTCGCGGCCACCCGCAGCCTGCGTGTCGCCCTACTCGCCTTGCCCGCCGCCGCCATCCAGATCGGAGGCTACGGCTCGGGATTCATCAAGGCATGGTTTACCAAAATCCTGCTCGGCCGCGGCCGCGACGTGCAGCAGGAGATAGAAATGCGCCGCGGCCGATGAGTCCACGTCCCATACGCGAGATGCCCGCCGACGCCCGGCCCCGCGAGAAAGCCCTCGCCCGCGGCATCAAGTCGCTCACCGACGCCGAGCTCATGGCCCTGCTATTCGGCACCGGTATGCGCGGCAAGTCGGTCGTCGAGCTTTGCGACGAGATACTCGACGACCACAGCGGCCACCTCTCCTCCATCGCCCGCATGAGCGCCGCCGATATGTGCCGCCGCTACAAAGGCATCGGCCGGGCCAAGGCCATATCCCTGCTCGCCGCCCTCGAGGTAGGTGCACGCGCCGCAGCCGACGCCGCGGCCGCCGACACCCCCGCCATCACCTCATCGCGCGCCGCCGCCGACATCATGCGCCCCCACATGGCCGGCCTGCCCCACGAGGAGTTCTGGATACTCCTGCTGTCGAGCAGCCTGCGCGTCATCCGCAGCGTGTGCGTGAGCCGCGGCGGCATCGGCGCCACGATGGTCGACGTCAAGATAGTGCTCAAGCACGCCCTCGATGCCTACGCGCCCGCCATGATACTCTGCCACAACCATCCCTCCGGCGCCCTCGACCCCAGCGGCCCCGACGACGCCCTCACCCGCCGCATCGCCGACGCCGCCCGCCTCCTCGACATCCGCGTCAACGACCACATCATCCTCACCGACGCCTCCTACTACTCCTACCACGACAACGGCCACATCCTCTGACCGCCCCCACGGGTAGGGACGCACGGCATCGCCGGCAAGCCCGCCGACATCCACGAGTAGGGACGCACGGCCCGTGCGTCCGCTATCTGCCGTTGTGGTGGACTGTCGGCAAGCCCGCGGAGCGGGCGACAGGCAGTAGGCACGTGCAAGGCGAGGCGTAG
>CAJUOC010000002.1:0-107809 GCA_910587925.1 uncultured Muribaculaceae bacterium | reverse complement strand
CGCAGCTCACATTCTTGTATACGCATTTATACACGCGCTGCGGCTGAAGCCTTGCACGTGCCTACTGCCTGCCGCCCGCTCCGCGGGCTCGCCTGCCGACGCAGCGCAGCTCATACCGCCGACAACGGCCGCATCCTCTGACCGCCCCACGAGTAGGGATGCACGGCCCGTGCGTCCGCTATCTGCCGTTGTGGTGGACCGACGGCAAGCCCGCGGAGCGGGCGACAGGCAGTAGGCACGTGCAAGGCGAGGCGTAGCCCGCCGCAGCGCGTGTTTCTCCGCGACAATCATTGCCCGAGCTGCGTAGCTGCGACACTGCCGGGGTGTCGCAGCTACGCAGCTCACATTCTTGTATACGCATTTATACACGCGCTGCGGCTGAAGCCTTGCGCGTGCCTACTGCCTGCCGTCCGCTCCGCGGGCTCGCCTGCCGACGCAGCGCAGCTCATACCGCCGACTACGGTCTGACCGCCCTGCCACTTCATGACGACATATAATGCACCGGCAAAAGCGCGGAGCGCTGACCCTTATGAGTAACACGGGGTGAAGCGAAGCGCAACCCCGTGACCGGCGACCGGCGGCCTAAAGCAGAAGC
This sequence comes from uncultured Muribaculaceae bacterium, assembly GCA_910587925.1. GTDB lineage: Bacteria > Bacteroidota > Bacteroidia > Bacteroidales > Muribaculaceae > CAG-873. The sequence goes on along the minus strand of CAJUOC010000002.1, from coordinate 107,214 downwards.
GCGGAGCGCTGCCCCTTAATTAAGAGCTGCGCAATAAGGGTCAGGTCTAACGACCTTCCACTTGCCGGGGGCGCGGGTTCACGGGGTTGCGCTTCGCTTCACCCCGTGTTACTCATAAGGGTCAGCGCTCCTCGCTTTTGCTGCTTGCTGCCGGTCATCCGCTACGCGGCGGGGCGGGTCAGCGCAGGGCGGGCAGGTCGAGGCGCAGGCGCAGGGTGGCGCCCATCGACCAGGGGAGGCCGCGCTGGAGGAAGCTGTTGCCCATGGAGCTGAAGTAGAAGGTGTCGTAGCGGGTCGAGGTGATGTTCTCGGCCCAGAGACGGGCGCTCCAGCGGTCTGACTCGAGGGCGAGCGAAGCGCCGAGCAGGGCGTAGAATGGCTGGCGCAGGGTGTTGGCCTCGTCCCAGTAGATGTCGCCTGCGCCGCGCAGGTGTACGTCGGCCACGGGTACGGCGCCGAGCACTTTGTGGCTGCTCAGGCGGCCGGTGGCCTGAAGAAAAAGTGTGTGGGAGGGGGCGTAGGGCAGGCGCTTGCCGGCATAGTCGGCGCGGCCGTCGTCGTAGCGGTGAAAGGTGGCGCGGGTATAGCCGTATGATGCGTGGAGGGTGAGGTCGGCCACAGGCTCGTAGCGGGCCGACAGCTCGACGCCGCGGGAGTGGGTGCGGCCGGCGTTGGTCATGATGCGGCCGGTGACTGTGCCGGGCGGGAAGCGGGTGAGCTGCTGGTCGCGGCAGTCGATGAAAAAGGCGACGGCCTCGGCAGAGAGGCGGCCGTCGAGCCAGGTCGACTTGACGCCGGCCTCGTAGTTCCAGCTTATCTCGGGGCGGTATGCGACGATGTCGGCCACGTCGTAGAGCATCGACAGGCCCATGTACTCCATTACGCGCTGCTGGAGCACGTCGCTGAACATCTGTGTATTGAATCCGCCGGCCTTGTATGCCTTGGAGAATGTGGCGTATGCGCGGCCCCAGGAGAAGAGGCGGGCCACGCTGAGCTTGGGCAGCAGCTGATTGTATGTGTCGTGGAGGCGGCCGTGGTCGCGGATGGCCACGTCGGTCACGCCGTATACCTCGCGGGGGCCGTCGGCGGGGACATACCAGGTGGTGTACGATGCGTCGGCGGTATTGTCGTAGTCGCAGCCTACGCGCTCGATGTCCCAGCGCAGGGCGGCGTCAAACACCCAGTTGCCCAGGCGATAGCGGCTCTGATGGTAGAGGGCGGCCCCGCGCGACGAGTTGACAAAACGGCTGTCGAGGGGAAATATGCGGCTGTCCCAGCTGATGGGGTATGTGGGATTCATCTCGTTGCGCTTGCCCTCGATGAGATTGGCGATGCCGGAGTCGAGAAATGTCACCGGGGCATGCATACGGGCGCGGCGCCAGTGGCCGAACACTCCACCCAGCCACGAGTATGCGCCGCGCGAGCCTTTGGTGAAGAGGTCTTCGGTGAGCGTCCACTCGCGGCGGCGCTGGGTGAGCACAAAGTAGTCGACGGGGCGGAAGTCCTGGTCGAGGGTCATATTGTCGTCGAGATACGACACCGATGTGAGCGAGGTCACGACCACGCGCTTGCCGGCCCAGGCGACGGTGAGTCCGTCGCTGAAGGTATTGCGGCGGTAGAAGCAGGTGTCGCCGTATGCTATCTCGCCCGTCGAGGCCAGCGCATAGGGGTATCCGCTCTGGCGCGAGGCGCCGAAGGCGGCGGTATTGGTGAGCGACAGGGCCTGCGAGGGCGTCCACACGGTCTTCCAGCGGGCCGAGCCGCCATGCTCGGCGCCGGTGGGGCGGCCGTTGCAGGCGTTGCGCCAGTAGCCGTCGGTATGGCTGTACGCGCCTGTGACGGAGGTATAGAGCCCGGGGCGCAGGCGCGCGTACAGGCCGGCCGAAGCCTTGAACGAGCCGAAGCGGCCATACTCGACCATCGCCCGCACTCCCTGCCAGTCGCGCGGCGAGAGGGTGTATACATCGATCTGCCCGGCCATGGCATTGCGGCCGTTGAGCACCGAACGGGCGCCGCGCAGCACCGTCACCGTAGCGATATCGGGGATGTCGAAATCGTATGCGTCTTTGGTGAGAAACGGCACACCGTCGACCGACAGCCCCACGACGGCCTGGTCGATGCGCGAGCCCAGGCCGCGCATATATATAGAGGATGTCATGCGCGAGCCGTAGGCCGGTGTATAGAGGTTGGGCACAATATCGCCAAGGTCCTTCACTGCATCTACGCCCAGACGCCTGAGCCGGGCGGCGCGGAGCTGCGTAACGGGGGTGTTGCCCGGCTCGGGCATCTCCTTGAAGCCGAGCACCTCGACCTCGCGCAGGCGGTGCGGCGGCCTGACATCTGCGGTATCGGGCGCCTCGGCGGCCGCCGGCAGGCTGAGAGCCGACACGACGAGGGCCGACAGCAAAAACAATCTTACGGGGCGTTTCATAGGGCGCAAAGTTACGATTTTTTCAAGTTATTTACAAAATTTGTGTACCTTTACAGCCGAATATACCCTCTTTGGGGTACGTGCAAAGAAAAAACCGCCTTGACCGCCACAGCCATAGCCATCACATTCTCAGCCCTCGCCCTGGCCGAGGCGCTGTATCTGTATATCGCCCGCAAGGCAGGTATAGCGGCCGGGGTGGAGGCGCGCTCGTCGCACCGACGCCCCGTGGTATCGGGTGGCGGTGTGGTATTTTACTTCGCCATGGCGGCGTGGTGGATATGGTCGGGCGGAGCCGACCCGTCGTTTTTCCTGGGATGCTCGCTGGTGGCCTTCATCAGCTTTGTCGACGATGTGCATCCGCTCAGCGTCGAGGCACGCCTGCTGATACAGTTTCTGGGCGTGATAGTGGCCTTTGCCGGCTGCCCGTATGCCGCCACCCTGTCGCCCCCGGCAGTGGGCGCCGCGATACTCTTCGGGGTAGGATTTATCAACGGCTGGAATTTCATGGACGGCATCAACGGCATGTGTGCCGGCTACACCCTGCTCACCCTCTGCACGCTGCTGGTGATAGACCTGGGCTGCTACGGCACCTTTGTCGACCCCGGGCTGCTTGAGTGCGGCATCATGGCCGCCGCCGTGCTGGCCTGGTGCAACTTCCGCCGCAGGGCGCTGTGCTTTGCCGGCGATGTAGGCTCGCTCACCTCAGCCTTCATCGTGCTCTACGCCCTGAGCCGGCTCATGATATCGACCGGCAGCATCATGTGGCTGGGGCTTGTGGCAGTTTACGGCGTAGATGTCACCCTCACCATAGTACACCGTATAATACTTCAGCAAAACATCTTCCGCCCCCACCGCATGCATCTCTACGAGCTGCTGGCCAACGAGGGCGGCCACTCGCATCTGCGCATCTCGGCCTGCTACATCGCCCTGCAGGCCGCCATCAACACCGGGCTTTACCTCTGGCCCGGCAATCCCTACATATATCTCGGCGCAGTGCTGGCCATACTCTCGGCCATATACATCGCGGTGGTGCGCCGGCTGTACAAGGGTTAACGCATAATTATGTTTTTTAACATAACGGGCAGCCCCGCGTGTGAAAAAGTCGTAATACAAGCGGCCTCGGGCAAAAAAACCGTGAGTTTTCTTTGCAGAAAAGAAACAAACTTATAATTTTGCGTGAAGATTTTGTATACCGCTCATTTCAACCTTCGAATCTACTACCGTCTCCAGGACATGCGTGCCGACGCGCGCCGACTCGCAAGGGGGCTTTCATACATCATCAACCCGCTGAAATACTGATTACTCTAACGTAAACCAATTTATAACATTCAAAAACGCTATTATTGAATCATGGAAGCTCAAAAGCCCTCCGTTCAGCCCGGCCAGAAAGCCGCTAAGAACAAATCCAACGTCCCCGGCATCAAAAACGCATCGTGGGTAATCCTCATCTGCGCCATCGTGTGCGTGCTGCTCTTCATCTTCTGGTTTGGCCACGACATGCACTTCGACGAAGACGGCCATCCTCAGAACCTCTGGGGCACTGTCTACAAGGGCGGTTTCATCGTGCCTATCCTTCAGACCCTCTTCCTCACCGTTATCGTAATCTCGGTTGAGCGCTGGTTTGCCCTCTCGGCCGCCAAGGGTAAAGGCAACATCGCCAAGTTTGTCGCCAACGTCAAGGCTTGCCTGAAGAAAAACGACATCGCCGGCGCCGAGGAGCTCTGCAAGAAGCAGAAAGGCTCTGTAGCCGCTGTAGTTGCCGCCGCCCTCGTATCTTACAAGGAGATGGACGCCAACACCATCCTCACCAAGGAGCAGAAGATCGCCAACCTCCAGAAGCAGGTAGAGGAAGCCACCGCCCTGGAGATGCCCGCCCTGCAGCAGAACCTTCCCATCGTGGCCACCCTCACCACCCTCGGCACTCTCGTAGGTCTGCTCGGTACGGTTATGGGTATGATCAAGTCGTTCCAGGCTCTGGCACAGTCCGGTGCTCCTGACTCGACCGAGCTCTCGACCGGTATCTCGGAGGCCCTTATCAACACCGCCTTCGGTATCGCCACCGGTGCCTTCGCCGTAATCTCCTACAACTTCTACACCAACAAGATCGACAACCTCACCTACGCCATCGACGAAATCGGTTTCTCCATCGTACAGACTTTCGCTGCTACTCACTGATTCCATATTTCCGAAATCTAACAGTTAATCATACAACCCCTTAGAATCAGGTAAATATGGGAAAAGTAAAAATTAAAAGAAAGAGTACGCTCATCGACATGACCGCGATGAGTGACGTGACTGTTCTTTTGCTTACTTTCTTCATGTTGACTTCAACCTTCCTGCAGAAGGAGCCCACCATCGTGTACACCCCCTCATCGGTTTCCGAGGAGAAGGTGCCCATGAACAACCTGGTGACCGTGCTCGTCTCCTCCGCCGACAAAAGCGGAAAGCTCGACGACCCCTCTGCCGTGGAAGGCAAACTCTTCATCTCGTTTACCGGCGACGCCGACTCGACATTCTCCAGCGAAAAAATCCGCGGGATGATGCTCGCCGAGGCAATCTCCCTCTACAACGACCAGCATAAGAACGCCCCCGTGCAGCTCAACGCTCGCGAAATGGCCGAATTCACAAAAATCAATATGTTCGGCGTGCCCTTCCGCGATATGAAGGAATTTCTGGACATGTCCATTACCGAGCGCGACAAGTTTCAAGGTGACCTCACCAACCCCAAAGTCGGCATACCCATCGACGGCAACAAAAAGCGCGATGGCCGCCTCAACGACTTCCAGGTATGGCTCCAGGCCATCTACAACGTAGCCCAGCGTATCAACAACGAGCAGACCGAAGGCCTCAGCGCCGAGGAGCGTCAGGGTGTGCAAAACCTCTACGCCGCCCTCATGCGTCAAGGCCAGGGCATCGCGGTGAAGGCCGACAAGGATACCCCCTTCACCACCGTGCAGCTCGTGTTTGACAACCTCCAGACCATGAAGCTCAACAAATTCAGCCTCATGACTGCCCTCAAATCTGAAGACGAACCCACTAATTAAAGGTAATTCCCAATGGCTCAAATTGAACAATCCGACGGCGGCAAAAAGAAAAAAGGCGCCCAGAAGAAGATGTCGATCCATGTGGACTTTACCCCCATGGTGGACATGAACATGCTTCTGATCACATTCTTCATGCTGTGTACCACGATGATCAAGTCGCAGACTCTGCACATCGTGCTCCCCACCAATGAAGACGTGAAAAAGGAGCAGCAGGCTCAGGCAAAGCAGTCTGAGGCCGTCACCCTCATCCTCGACACCGAGTACGAGGGCGAAGGCCGCGACGCCAAGCCCAAGATCGACCCCGAGACCGGCAAGACCATCCACAATATCTACTACTTCGAAGGTATCGCCGACACCACTTTCTCATCGCCCAAGTACCTCTCCCGTGAGCAGTTTATCGGCAACGTAAACCACGAGACACAGGGCATCCGCAAAATCCTGCGCAACAAAAACAAGGAAGTGATGGCCGAGTACGAGACCCTCAAGACCAAGTGGAAAAACAAGGAAATCACCAAGGAAGAATTTGACAAGCTCGCCAAAAAGAACTCTGCCGATTCGACCAAGACCCGTCCGGTCGTGGTGATCAAGCCCGGTCCCAACACCACCTACGAAGGTCTTATCAATGCACTTGACGAGATGAACATCAACCAGATCTCCCGTTACAGCATTGAGCTCCCGACCCATACCGACACCCTGCTCCTCAAGCATTACGAGCAGCAGCACGGCGAGACTATCATACGCCCCACTATACGTAAATGATTTATTAACGCTTAACCGTTACACAAAATGGCAAAAGACGTAGATCTTTCATCAAAAGAGTGGCGCGACATAGTATTCGAAGGCAAAAACAAAGACTTCGGCGCATATGAGATGCGCTCAGGCTCTGTAAGCCGCCACACCCGTGCAGTAGTCATCGTGCTCGCTTGCCTCGTAGCAGTCCTCATCATACTCGTACTCTCGCTCACCGGCGTATTCTCACGCGCCGAGGAAGAAGGCCCCGACGCAGCCACCGAACAGGAGCTCGCGACCTTTGCCCCCGAGGAAGTAATCGAGGAGGAAATCGAGGAAGAGCAGGTGCACTTTGAAGAACCCGAAGAAATCATCCAGCCCGAGGAAGTTGCCAACGAGCAGCGTATCACCGACCTCCTCATCGTCGAAGACGAGAAATTTGACGAGACCAAGGAAGTGAAGACTCAGGAAGAGATGACCGAAAACGAAGCCCAGGCCGGTGCTGTAGACATCACCGAGGGTACCAACGACCTCAACAAGCAGGTCGTGAAGGAGCAGATCATCGCCCCCGAGCCTGCTCCCGAGCCCGAGAAGGTGTACAACATCGCCATGGTAGAGCAGAAGCCGGAGTTCCCCGGCGGCGACGCAGCCATGTACAAGTGGCTCGGCGACCACATCAACTATCCCGCAGCCGCAGCCGAGGAAGGCGTATCGGGCCGCGTAGTGGTAGAGTTTGTGGTATCCAAGACCGGCGCCATCGAGAACGTCAAGGTGCTCCGCGGCCGTCACCCGGCCCTGGACAAGGAGGCCCTCCGCGTGGTCAAGTCGATGCCCAAGTGGCAGCCCGGCCGTAACAACGGCCAGCCCGTGAAGGTTACCTACACCCTCCCCGTCACCTTCCGTCTCCAGCAGTAAACGCTTTTGACCCTCCATACCCTAAGCGCCCGCGGCCGCCATGGCCACGGGCGCTTTTTCGCATCCCGGCGGCCGAGACGACAAAAAAATGGGGCAAATCGCTTGCCAGTTTGCGCGAAATGTCTACCTTTGCACTTGCTAACGCACACTCGGGGTGTAGCACAGTTGGTTAGCGCGCCACGTTCGGGACGTGGAGGTCGGAAGTTCGAGTCTTCTCACCCCGACAGATTTAGCATAGCGGGCTGTAACTCACAGAGTTATAGCCCGCTATCTTTTTCTGACATCTATTATCAGCGCCGCCGCGCACGCCGATACCGGAGTGCGGCGACGCGCGCGTATATGAAATGGACACACCGATACAATAAATGTTAACGCAAGCCGTTACAACATTATACGAGAAATTTCCTGTATGAACACCAAGACAATCCTGATTGCAGTGGCCGCAGCGGCGATGCTTACTGCCTGCTCGTCGAAAAAGACGGTGCTCCCATATTTCACCGACCTGCAGGCGACGCAAGGCGAGATTGCGGCGATGGAGTATTCCCCCGAAATCAAGCCTGCCGACGAGCTTTTCATCACCGTGATTTCTACCATACCCGAGGCCGTGGTGCAGTACAATATGCCCATGGTCAACCCGGCGGCGACGTCTGAGCTGCTGCTCTCGACCACAGCCCGCCAGCTCACATACCGCGTGAGCGACAGCGGCGACATCGACATGCCCACCCTGGGCCGCGTGCATGTGGCCGGCATGAGCGTCGACGCCCTGCAGGAGTATCTGCAAAAGCGCGTGCGCGAGGATGTGAGCGACGCCATCGTGCGCGTGGAGCTGGTCAACTACAATGTCGTGGTGGCCGGCGAGGTGACCAAGCCCGCCACAGTGCCGGTGACGAGCCGCCGCTTCACGGTGCTCGACGCGCTGGGAGCCGTGGGCGACATCACCCCCTACGGCGAGCGCGACAATGTGCTGGTCATCCGCGAGGAAAACGGCAAGCGCACCTTTGCCCGACTCAACCTCAACGAGTCGGCCACACTCACATCGCCTTACTACTATCTCCAGCCGGGCGACTACGTGTATGTCGAGCCCAACCATGTGCGCCAGTCCAACGCCAAGTACAATCAGGACAATGCCTTCAAACTGTCGGTGATATCCACCATCGTGAGCGCCTCGTCGGTCGTGGCCTCACTCGTAATAGCCCTCGTGATAAATCGTTAACATCCTATGAGTGAGAATCCCACCACCGCGCCCAAGCGCGACGTGATAGACTTCGGCGACCTCTGGCGCACCTGCGTCAAGCGCTGGTATGTGATAGTGGCCAGCATAGTATTCTGCCTGCTGGTGGCATTTGTGTACAACCGCCGCACACCGTCGGAGTATATGGTGCGCTCCAATATGCTCATCGTGCAAGACGAGATGAGCGGCCTGGCTGCTGCCGCCGGCGGCGCGGGCGCAGGTCTCGGCGCCCTGCTGGGCAACTCCGCCGAGGTCAACGACGAGCTATACTCCGTGCAGAGCCACTCGCTGCTGACCGAGGTGGCCCGCAAGCTCGGCCTCGAAAACACCTACTGGGTACGCGACGGCTTCCTCAAGGCCCACATGGCCTGGAACGACAGCCCCATCGCCATGCAGGCCGCTCCCGGCATCGCCGACACCATCACCGCATCGCTGCTTTTCAAGGTAAAGGTATCGAAAGACGGCCGCGCCAATATCAAGGGAAAGTGGCAATTCCATACTATCGGCGAGCTTGAAGACGTGACCCTGCCGGCCACGCTCAAGACCGAGTTTGGCGACTTCACATTTACCAAGACCGCCGATTTCCCGGCCGGCGAGAGCGTGGCAGTGGGTATCGGATTCTGCGGATACGACGAAGCGGCCGAGATTCTGGCCGAGGACATCGAGATAGACCTGGCATCGCGCAAGGCCAACGTAATCTACCTCCAGATGGAAGCCGCCAACGTGCCCCGCGCCAAGGCTATCCTCAACGCCATCGTGGCCGAGTACAACTCGCGCGGCCTCGACGAGAAGCGCCAGCGCACACAGCGCACACTCGACTTCCTCGACTCGCGCCTGGCCCTGCTCGCCGGCGACCTTGCCGAGAGCGAGCGCACCATACAGGATTTCAAGACCAAAAACAATATCCCCGACGTCGAGGCCGAGGCCGAGTACCAGTACACCAAGCGCGGCAGCGTCGAGGTAGAGCTCATCAAGGCCGAGACTGAGGCGCGCGTGGCTTCGATGCTCCGCGACTACTTATCAGACCCGGCCAACGCTTCCAGTCCCGTACCCGCCGCCCTGCTGGGCGAGGGCGGCAGCGCCGCCGCCGCCGACCTGGCCGAGTACAACAAGCGCATCGTGCTGCGCGACCGCCTCGCGTCGACGGTATCGCCCGGCAACCAGGCTCTCGTACAGCTCGACCGCGAGCTGGAGATGCGCCGCTCGGGCCTGCTCACCTCCATCACCAAGAGCCTCGACGGCGCCAACCTCAAGGTGGCCGAGCTCCGCGGCAAGGCCAACGCCACCGCCGGCCGCCTCGGCTCTGTGCCCGCCCAGGAGCGCATCTACCGCGACATCGAGCGCGAGCGCACCATCCGCGAGACTCTGTATATCTTCCTGCTCCAGCACCGCGAGGAGCGCGCCATCATGCTGGCCAATGGCCAGGAGAAGGGCCAGGTGCTCGACCCCGCCTATGCCGGCGTGAAGGAGCTGGGCCTGAGCGACAAGATGGTGTATCTCTTTGCATTTATCCTCGGCGCCGTGATGGGCGTGGCCCTGCTGTATGTGATGCGTGTGATGCGCACCCGCTTTGCCAGCAAGGAGGAGTTTGAGCGCCTCAGCGGAGCGCCCATCCTGGGCGAGGTATGCACCGACCGCAGCGGCCGCTCGCTGGTGGTACGCACCGGCGGCTCCAACTCCGCCGCCGAGCTTTTCCGCCTCATACGCTCCAACCTCCAGTTTATCCTGGGCGAGGATGGCGACAAGGTGATACTGATGACCTCGACCCGCTCGGGCGAGGGCAAGTCTTACATCTCCATCAACCTGGCCGCATCGCTCTCGCTGCTGGAGCGCCGCGTGCTGCTCATCGGCGCCGATGTGCGCAATCCCAAGCTGGCCGAGTATCTCGACCTGCCCCACCACACCGGCCTCACCGAGTATCTGTCAAGCGACCGCTACCAGATATCCGACGTGATACGCCGCAATCCGCTCGGCAACGGTGTCGACATCATCACCGCCGGCCCAGTGCCGCCCAATCCCTCGGAGCTGCTCTCGGGCAAGAAGCTGCGCGAGATGGTGGCTCAGCTGCGCGGCATGTACGACTACATCGTGATCGACTCGGCTCCTGTGGGCATGGTGAGCGATACCTTTGCTATGGGCGAGCTGGCCGACGCCACCGTATACGTCACCCGCGCCAACTACACCACCCGCACCGATGTCAACTTCCTCAACGAGGTATACACCACCCGGCGCCTGCCGCGCCTGGCCGTCGTGGTCAACGGCACTGCCTCCAAGAAGGGCTACGGCTACGGCTACGGCAAGACCGAGGAATAATCCGACACCGCTCCCGCAGAGATGATAGTCGACAAGTACAAATTTGTACTCTACTGGTTTCTGGCGACCTTTTGGGTGGCCTGTTGCAACGGCTTTGTGGTCGATGAGTTTCTGCCGATGCTCAAGCCACATAAAGGCTCGATCACGCTGCTGTGTGAGATGAGCATGTTTGCGCTGGGCACCCTCACCGTGCGCCGCCGCGGCGACGTCTTTTTCTACGCGGGCTTCCTGCTGCTGGCATTCTTCTGCACGTGCGTGGCCAATACCAACAGTATCTCGCGCTTCCTGATAGGCCTGCGCGACTTCTCCGGCCTGCTGTGTGTGGTGCCGGCGATACACTGGCTGGCCTCACACAAGCCGGCCTCGGGCCCGGGCTTCTGGGAGCTTTTCCGCCGTCAGCTGTGGATATGGCTGGTATTGCAGGCCGTGTGTGTCACCTGGCAATGGCTGCGCTACGGTGCCTGCGACGAAGTGGGCGGCTCGGCCGGCTCGGGCTTCTCGGGTCAGGTATCGATGTGCATATACATCGTATCGTTTTTCCTGATGATGCCCACCTGGGACTCGACCCGGCTGTGGCAGAGTTTCAAGGCCAACCGCCGCTACTTCCTGCTGCTGTATCCCACCTTTCTCAACGAGACCAAAATCAGCTTTGTATACCTGGCTATATTCCTGTTCCTGCTGATGCACTTCGACCGCAAGTTTGTGGTGCGTCTGGTGGTGAGCCTGCCCCTGATCGCAGGTGTATTCGTAGGCCTGGGATATATCTACGAGAGTGTGACTCACCTGAGCATCACCCGCATGTTTACGGGGCAATTTTACATGGACTATCTGATGGGCGAGAATCTGGAGCGTCAGATTGATGCGGCCCAGGACATCCTCGACGGTACGGCCGACGACTTCATCATGGAGTTTTACAACGGCGACGTCGACATACCCCGTATTGCCAAGATATTGCTGATATGGCCCAACCTGGCCGATACGGGCGGCGGCATCGAGCTGGGCGCCGGCATAAGCCAGTTTCAGGGTTGGTCTTCCAACAATATGACATCCTTTGCGCGCTACAACGAGTGGGTGCTCTACGGCTCTAAGCCCTGGGCATTCTGGATGATGGTGCAGATGGGCGTCATCGGCCTGATATTCAGCTGCGTGATACTGCTGCGCAACTTGCTGGCCCGCGCCCGGGGCGATGGCGGCATAGCCCGCATCAACTGGTTTATGGTCGCAATCTTTGCCATAATCCTGGTCTACAACTCGTGCTGGCACGATATGTGGGTATGCGTGATAATGTTTTTCATAGGACAGTACAATCAATATACCTCTGCGCGCCGCAATGCCGCATCCTAAGTCATCGGGCAACCTGACACGCAACACTGCCATGATGGCCGTGCGCATGTTTGTCACCATGGGCACCACCCTGTATGTGAGCCGGGTGGTGCTCCGGCAGCTCGGTGTGGCCGATTTCGGCGTGTACAGCGTGGTATGGGGTCTGGCGCTGATGTCGGCATTTTTCAATGCCTCTGTGGTGGCGGCATCGCAGCGATACCTCAATGTGGAGCTGGGCGCACGCGGCGAGCGCGGCCTCGGCGAGGTATTTGCCGCCTGCTGCGCCACTGTGGTGATATTCATCGGCATAGTCATCGCCGCGGCCGAGACTCTCGGCCTGTGGTATATGGACTCGTGTCTGGTCGTGCCCCCAGGCCGTGAGGCCGACGCGCGCGTGCTCTTCCAGATGTCGCTTGCCGTAGTGGCGCTCGACATGCTGCGTATCCCATACAACTCGCTCATAGTGGCATACGAGCGGTTTACGTTTTACGCCTACGTATCTTTTTTTGAGGCCGCTCTCAAGCTCGCCGTAGCTCTGGGCCTCACTCTCGCCCCCGGCGACAAGCTGCTCACCTACGGAGGGCTGCTCATCGGGGTGAGCGCGGTAAACCTCGCCGCGTATGCCCTCTACTGCCGCCGCAATATGCCCGGAGTGCACTTCTCGCTGCGGGCGTCGGGAGCAAAGGTGCGCGAGGTGCTGCGCTTCAGCGGCTGGAACGTGCTCACGTCGCTCTCCGACATGTGCTATCAGCAAGGCTCGGCTCTGGTGGTCAACGCCTTTTTCGGCGTCACCATCAATGCCACCCTGGGCATCATGAACCAGGTCAAGACGGCCGTATTCTCCTTTACCCGCAGCCTGCAGACCGCAGGCTCTCCGCAGATGGTCAAGGAGATAGCGCGCGACGACTACGCCGCCTTCTCTGCCACCTTTCTCAACATCAGCCGTCTGTCTTACCTCTTTGTGCTGTACCTCGGGCTGGTGCTGTGGGTGAGCGGCGAGTATGTGCTGCGGCTGTGGCTCGGCGAGCTGCCGCCGCTGGCGGTGCCGTTTCTGCGGCTGCTGCTGATATTCTGTCTGATAGACTCGCTGGTGGGGCCGCTGTGGACTTCGATGCAGGCAGTGGGCCGTATCGCCGCATATCAGATAGTGACCAGCTCGGTATGGCTGCTGTGTCTGCCGCTCACATGGCTGGCTTTCCGCGGCGGGCTGCCGCCCTACAGCGTATATGGCGTGATGATAGCCATCAACGCCGCGCTGCTTGGAGTGCGCCTGTGGTATCTGCGCCGCTACTGCCGCATACCCATCGGGGTATATATGCGTGATGTGGCGGGCCGCATGGCTGTGGTCACCGTCGCGGGCGCCGCTGCCGCCACGGGCGTGGCCGCGCTAACTCCCGCCGGGCTCCCCACCCTGCTTGCGTCGACTGCGGCTCAGACCGTAGCCATCGCGGCCACGTCCTACGCCATGGGCATCATCCCGCGCCGACGCCACCACTGACCCCTCACACCTTGCGCTGGATACGGCGTATGAGATTGCGCGCAGCCGTGGCACAGCGGGCATACAGCGGCACATACATGCAGGCCAAGGTGTGCGAGGCCAGGCGCAGCCCCACATTGCGCCGCAACTCACCGGCCGACAGCAGCCTCACGCTCTCGGGGTCGGTATCGAGGATTGACTGCCGCGGCGTACCTTGCTCAAGATACAGCGAGAGATAGCGGGTCATGAAGTAGCGGTTGACACCGCGCAGCGACGGCTCTGCCGCATCGACACGGCGGTAGTTGCGGTACAGAGCCGCAAACTGGCTGCTGACCATCGCGGGCGTGCGGCGCACCCGGGTGATGGAGGCGCCGTTTACATGATAGTAATATGTCACATCGGCGACGGTGTGTATGCTCGGATGGCGCGCCAGCAGCAGGTCGGTGAGCAGGATGCGGTCTTCAGAGAAATTCTGATGCTCGAGAGACTCGAAGCCTCCGTCGGCAAAGAGCGATGCCTTGTACAGCGCTCCCATCAGCTGCGGGCTGGAGCCGGTGAGTATGGCACGGAAATAGTCGAGATAGCCCGGGCCGATACGGCCGTGGCGCACGAGCCTGTGGCCGGGGCCGTCGGCGCGCATCACCTCGATATCGCCGGCTGTGATGTCGGCGCCGGAGACGCGGGCCGCGGCGAGCAGTGTGCGCAGGGCGCCGGCCGGGATAGTGTCGTCGCTGTCGCAGAAGAAGATATACTCGCCGCGCGCGGCCATATAGCCGGTGCGACGGGCCTGCATCAGACCGCGGTTGCGCCCGTGGCGCTCGACCCGTATACGAGGGTCGGAGGCAGCGCGGCGTGCCAGGATGGCGGCGCTGCCGTCGGGCGAGCAGTCGTCGACACACACCACCTCGATGTCGTCGACACCGCCGGCGAGGATGCTGTCAAGACACCGCTCCAGAAATGGCTCCACATTGTATACGGGTACAAGTACTGATATGGCAGGCTTCATACCTGCATAACGGCACCGCGACGCATGATATTGCAATTTCAGTAAAATATTTTAACTTTGTGCCCATGCGAGTACTCAACCTCAACAATCTGCTCCCGTCGACTCTCTACCCCCACAAGGTCACATATATCATGGCCATGGGAGAGTGCATGCGCCATGCCGGCGACGACGAGGGCGTCACCGTCGACGTCGACGACGACGGCATACGCTATGAGCGCCCGGCCACTCTGCCGCGCAAGATTGCCGCCTACGCGCGGCTGTGGTGGCGATGCGCCACCCGCAATCTCTCCAAATACGATATCGTGTATGTGAGCCACGTGCCTTTCTGCTGGCCCATTCTGCTCAATCCCTCGCTCCGCCGCAGCCGGCTCTTCATACATTGGCACGGCAACGACCTTGTGGGAGGCGGCGCCGCGCGTCTGCTGCGCATGCTGCTGCTCAAGGGCCCCATGAAGCGGGCGCTGCATATCGTACCGTCGCACTACTTTATCGACAGACTCAGCGAGGTATATCCGTGGGCGAGGATACTCGCTTATATCGCGGCCAGCGGCGGCGTCGACACCGAGCTTTTCTCGGCGGTAGAGAGACCGCGCGACCGCTTTGTGATAGGATTTCCGAGCGAGCTCACCGCAGCCAAGGGCGCCGATGCCTTTGCGGCGCTCATGGAGCGCCACGCCGATATAGAGGCAGCCATAGGGCGCGAGGTGGAGTTTGCCGTCATCGACTACGGCTCCGAGGCCGCCAAGTGGATCGACCGCTACAGAGCCACAGGCGCACGCCTGCGCGTGGTCGGCAAGATGGCCCGCCACGAGATGCCCGGTTTTTATCACACTCTGTCGATGGCCGCAGTGCTGTCGACCCGCCGCGGCGAGAGCTTAGGGCTTGTGGCTCTGGAGGCGATGAGCTGCGGACTGCCGGTGCTTGCGCGCAATATGTGCGCCTTCCCCGAGTTTGTAAAGCCGGGAGAGACCGGCGAGCTGGTCGAGCCGGATGCCCCGGCCGAGAGCCTGGTCGAGCGCACCATAGCCATAGCCCGCGGCGACTACAATCCGCGCGCCATGGTCGAGTCGCGCTACTCGCCCAAAGTGACGACTTTTGAGTACCGCGTACTCTTCTTTTCATAAGTAAAGAAAAGCCGCCCGGCCTCGCAGCGAGGCCGGGCGGCTTGCGTATGTCGGGGAGGCGTCAGCGCACCACCACGGAGCGGGTGACCACTCCGGCGGCAGAACTTACGCGCACGATGTACATGCCCGCGGGCAGAGTCACCTCGGCCGAGCCTGCCACACTCACCGCGGGAGCGGCCGGGCGGCCTGCGGGAGTATAGACGGTGGCGACAGCCTCGGCGGCCTCGATGACCACGCTGCCGGCGCCGGCGCTGATGGCGATACCGGCGGCAGCAGCATCATCGATGCCGGCGGCGCTGGCAAAGACAGGGGTAAACTTGGTGTAGATGCCGGGCATGGTCATCTTGTCGCCTTCGATGTCGACGTCCTCGCCCAGCCGGAAGCCTGTGAGAGTATAGCCGGACTC
Source organism: uncultured Muribaculaceae bacterium (assembly GCA_910587925.1). Taxonomy (GTDB): domain Bacteria; phylum Bacteroidota; class Bacteroidia; order Bacteroidales; family Muribaculaceae; genus CAG-873. Next base: position 91,215 of record CAJUOC010000002.1, on the reverse strand, counting down.
GGGAGTGGCCTTGACTGTGAGTGCGGCGTACTTGGGCACCTTGGAGCCGTGGCGGTACTCGGTGCCGTCCTCTCCGACGAGGATGGCCGTGCCGTGTACTCCGGCCAGGATGTCGAGATATGCCGTCTCGCAGCCGCTGTTGGTGCCGCTCTGGCTGGGCTTCCAGCCGCGGTCGACCGCGATGCTGGTATCGGAGCCGGTGGCATCGTTTGCCTCGCGGTCTGATGCTCCCTGCACGATGGCAAGGTTGTAGCTCAGCGCGCCTATGCCGCCGCTTTCGCCCTCGGGGTCGGGGCTGCGCTGTGGCAGACGGTAATAGATGTCGTTGAGTGCTGCGGCGCCTATGCCGTTGCCGTTGATGTAGAGTGTACGCAGGGCGGTGTTGGCGCTCAGGTCGATATCGGTGATGTAGTTGGAGGCAAAGGAGAGGTACTCCAGGGCGGTATTGGCGCTGAGATTGAGCGAGTGCAGCGAGTTGTCGCCCACGGCCAGCGACGTGAGGAGCTTGTTGGCGCTCAGGTCGAGGGTGGAGAGCTTGTTGCGCGCGGCGTCGAGCTCGCGCAGGTTGCCGTTGGCGCTCAGGTCGAGCGAGGTGATCTTGTTGCCGTTGACGATGAGCTGGGCCAGCTGGGGGTTGCGCGATGTATCGAGCGAGGTGAGCTTATTGTTTTTCACGTCGAGATACAGCAGCGAGGGGAGCTTGGTGATGTCTATCGCGCTCAGGGAGCGGATGCCGCTCGAGGGGTCGTCGAAACCGTCGCTGTAGGCCGACAGCCACAGCAGCGAGGGGCAGCCCGAGAGGTCGAGGGTCTCCAGATTGGTATAGCTCACCGAAAGTACCTCGAGCGACGAGGCGCCCGACAGGTCGATGGCCGTGATGGGATTCCAGTGGAGATTGAGCAGCTTGAGCTGCGATGCGCCCGAGAGGTCGACGGCGGTGATGGCATTGTCCCACAGACCGAAGTCGGCGGCCACATCGCCGAAGCCCGACACGTCGAGGCCGGCCACATTGCCGTAGATTTTAACGGTGGTGCCGGCGGCGGTGCCGTCGATACGGGTACCCGAGAGAGTGGTGTAGCCTGAGGTGTACTTATTCTGGCGGGCATATTCGGTGCGGGTGCCGGTGCCCCAGTCGATCCATACCGACTCGCCGGCCGAGGCGGTGTTGACGAGCATCGACATCTGCTGGCCCTGCTTGGTGGTGAGGGCGATATAGTCTTCGGCGCCGGCAAAGTTTACGTGGATAGTGGAGGGGCCGTCGATTACAAACCAGCGGTCAAATATCTCCTTGCCGTTGACAGTGACGCTCTTGAAGCGCTTGCCCTCGGCGGGATAGGGGTAGATATGTACCGGGACACCCTTGCGGGCGGTGGTGGTGACGCTCTGCATCGACTGGAATGCCGAGGGATGATATTGCGACGACTCGGGCACCCACTGGCATATGAGGAAATCGCCGCCGGCAGTGGTGTAGCGGTCAAAGTCGTAGGTCATGCCCATGCCCATGTAGGGATAGAGGCGGTCGAGCTCGCCGGCTACGTTGGTACCGGTATCGGTGGCGCCGTCGAGAGTGACGGCACACTCGGTCCACTCGGCGGTGTTGTCGCCGGTGACGTCGCATATCCACTGGTAGTCGATGCCGGTGATGAAGGCGATGTTTGACTTCTCGGCCTTGGAGCCGGAGAGCAGCAGATTGGGCTGGTATACCTTCTTGGACACGGGCAGGGTCATGATGGTGTATGCCATGCTCTCGTATGTAAATCCGGGGCAGTCGCGCAGGTCGACCTTCTCGATGCGGTTGGGCTGCTGGCCACCGAAGTGTACAAACTCCAGCTTGCTGCCGCGGGCCTCAAACTTCTTGAGATAGAAAGCCTTCATCAGATCGATGCGGCTGATATTGGTATAGGAGATGTTGAGAGTGTTGATTTTGGGGAGTTTGTCCATATCCAGCTCCTTGACGGGATTGCCCTCGATGAGGAGCGAGGTAAGCTCGGGATTGTTGCCGATGTCAAAGGTGGCGATATTGTTGCCGCCGGCGCTCAGGGTATTGAGCAAGGGGCACTGCGACACGTCGATCGACGTGAGCGAGCAGTCGCTCACGCGCAGCTGCTCGAGCTTGGTGCAGCCGGTCACGTCGAGATTCTTGATGCCTTTGTTGCCGCTCACGGTGAGATTGGTCAGAGCGGGATAGCTGCCCAGCTGGAAGGGGTCGTCGCTGTTGCTCGACATGAGGATATTGTTGGCCAGGTCGAGGGTGCGCAGAGCGGGCAGACTCACCGGGTAGAAGTGCGACAGCGAGCAATTGGAGATGTTGATGGAGCGGAGCGAGGTGTGGCGTCCCTCGGGCATGCATATGAATATGGATGCAAATTGCGGGCAGTCGTTGAGCGTAAGCGTCTCCAGATTGACCAGGTCGCGCATGTCGAGACACGTCAGGCCGTCGTTGTGGGCCAGTCCCAGGCGGCTCAGGGTCTTGCCGGCATACTCCAGCGAGAGGGTGGGATTTGTGCCGGGGGTGTTGGACAGGCGGTTGTAGCTCAGGTCGATATCGATGAGCGGAGTGTTGGAGAGCAGCTTGAAGGTGGCGATTTCGTTGTGGGCCAGGTCGAGATCCTCGAGCTTGGCCATGGCATCGACGGTCACCGAGGTGAGGCGCGCCTCCTTGAGGTTAAACTCAGTGATGTCGCCCTCAAACTTCATGGTCTTGCCCTTGACTGTAAGCGTTATCCAGCGGTTGTATGCCGGCTGCTTGGGGTCGATGGTGTAAGGCTGCTGCACTCCGTCGCCGGCGTCGATGTATACGGGCACCAGGGCCGAGGCCGAGTTGAGCAGCAGGCGCACTGTGGTGTCTGCCGGGGCGGCGGTGGTCACGGTGATGGTGCCGCCGGCACGCGATACGGCTGCCACTGCAAGCAGCACGACGAACACAAGTAAAAGTCTCTTCATAGAAAAATGGTAATGGAACGTGTATAATGTGAGTAAAAGTACTGTGTAGACGCGATAATTGTGTCTTGCTGCAAAAATATACACAATCCCCCTTGATTCCAAATAAAAGTAAGAAAATCTGCTGCAAAGACGCCCGGACTGCTGGCAGCCCGGGCGTCCCGACGTTTCAACTATTTATTTATGAGAACCTCTGCACCCAGTATCACTACTCGACGGCAGGGGCGGATGTATGACAGACCCCGGGCACGGGCGCTCTGCCCGCTTCCGGAATCCATAGGTATAACAATCCTCACGGGGGCTTTGTGGCTTAAAAGTTATTAAAATCGCGTTGACGGCGGTTGCTTTTGGCCGCGGAATGTGTTACCTTTGTGCCACTACCTGTCACACACCCATGCGATATGTAAGTACCGACGGCTCCACGCGCTGCGACCTCCGAGAGGCCGTCACCCGCTGCTACGCCCCGGCCGGAGGGCTTTACCTGCCCGAGACTCTGCCGGTGATACCGCGCGCCTTTCTCAACAACATACGCGAGATGTCGCTCCGCGAGATAGCGTATGTGGTGATGAGCGCCTTCCTGAGCGACACCACTCCGCGCGAGCAGCTCAAGGAGGTGGTCGACGATGCCTTTGACTTCGACATCCCGCTGGTACAGCTGCCGGGCGGCCCTGCCGTGCTGGAGCTCTTCGGGGGGCCGACACTCGCTTTCAAGGACATCAGCGCGCGGTTTATGGCCCGCTACACGCAGACTCTGCCGCAGACTCCCGCCGGAAGGCCGGTGCTGCTGGTGGCCACCACGGGCAATACCGGCGCCGCCATAGCCCGCGCCTTTGCCGGGCTCGACCAGGTGGATGTAGTGATACTATACCCCCGCGGGGCCATGACGGCCGGCGAGCTCTTCCGATACGGCGGCGACTCGCCCCGTGTACATGCCATCGAGGTGGCCGGCACCATCGCCGACTGCAAGCGGCTCGTGCGCGAGGCCGTCACCGCCCCGTCGCCCGTCGCGGGCATGACCCTGCTCTCGGGCAACACCCACAATATCATGCGCCTGCTGCCGCAGGTGGTATACTTTTTCCACGCATACGCCCGCCTGCTCGCCGATGCCGGCGACAGCGCGGCCGACGGCTTCACGCTGGCCGTGCCCTGCGGCAATCTGAGCAATCTCACATCGGCTGTGATGGCGCGCCGCATGGGGCTCCCGGCGGGCCGCATCGTGGCCGGATGCGCCGGCTCCGACACTCTGTCGCTTGTGCTCGAGGGCAAGCCCGCGCCGTTGCCGGGCACGATAGAGCCGAAGCGCACTCTGGCCCGCGCCATGGACTCGGGCTACCCCACCAATCTGCCGCGCCTGCTCGCCCTCTACGGAGGCTCGGCCGAGGCCATGCGCGCCGATATATCGGCCATATCGGTAAGCGACGACGAGATTGCCGACACCATGCGCCGCATCGACTCGCTCTACGGCTACACCGCCGACCCGCATACGGCCGTGGCATGCGCCGCCGCGGCCAGGCTGGCGCCGGCAGACCGCCCCACCGTGGTGCTGGCCACATCGCACCCATACAAGGAAGCCGACACCGTGGCGCGCATACTGGGCCACCGCCCCGCGCCTCCCGCCGGCTGCCCCGCGCCCGCCCCGGCGCGACGCCCCGGGCGCATACCCCCGACGGCCGCCGCCCTGCGCAAGGCGCTCGCCTGCGGCCGGCTCATACCGTCATAACCCCATAAACACATCATAATCATGGCAAACAAACGCACCCTCAAGAAAAACATATCCCGCATCTGCGGCGCCCTCGCCGGCGACGCTATCCTGGCAGGCTACTTCGACAAGGTAGACCGCGACCGTATCGAAGACATCGTGCGCCGCGTGGCTGCCCTCCAGGAGGTATCCCGTGCCAAGGTATCATTCTGGTACGACAAGGCTCCCCGCGACTTCGAGGGCGACCTGCGCGCATACCACAAAGCCCGTCGCGCATACTTCCGCGCAGGCTTCGAGAAGCTCCGCAGCGAGTTTAACCACGAGGCCATCTCCATCCTCAAGGAGCTCAACGAGGCCGTGCCCGCCGACGTGCGCCAGGCCGTGAGCGACGAGCAATGAATCTCGCCCGCCTGATACTGCGCGCCGCCGGCTGGAGCGTCGAGGTCACCGAGCCCGACGTGCCGCGGTGTGTCATATGCGTGGCGCCGCATACCTCCAACTGGGACTTCATCCTGTGCAAGCTGGCATACGCGGCCATCGGCCGCCGTGCCGGCTTCCTGATGAAGGAGCAGTGGTTTTTCTGGCCGCTCGGCCCCATCTTCCGCGCCATCGGCGGCATACCCGTGCCGCGGCGGCGCGGCGGCGACGGGCTCACCGACGCCGTGGTCGAGCGATTCCGCTCGGCCTCGCGGCTCCATATAGCCATCACCCCCGAGGGCACCCGCTCGCTCACCACGCGCTGGCACACCGGATTTCTGCGCATCGCCCGCCGCGCCGGAGTGCCCGTGCAGCTCGCCGTGCTTGACTACGGCCGCCGCTACATCGGCATCACCCGCAGCTTCACACCCACCGACGACCCCGAGGCCGACCTCCGCGCCATCAAGAAGTATTACCGCGGAGTCGAGGCCCGCTACCCCGGCAAATTCACAGTCGACTGAAATCCACCATACCCCGTCCCCACACCCCAATGAGTGATACACTGCAAATAGTGGCACTGCCGCTCGACATCGCCTGGGCCGACCCGGCCGCAAATCTCGCCGCCTTCGGCGCCGCCATGCAGCGGCTCCCGGCCGGCACCGACATAGTCGTGCTCCCCGAGCTGTTTTCCACAGGATTTGTACACGACGACGCCCTGCGCGCCGACCTCGCCCAGCCCGTATCCGGCTCGACGCTCCAGGCCGTGCGCCATTTCGCCGCCACTACGGGTGTGGCCGTGGCCGGGTCGATGATGGCTGTCACCGCCGGCAGGTATTACAACCGCGGCTTCTTCATCGAGCCATCGGGCGACGAGACATTCTACGACAAGCGCCACCTCTTCTGTGTCAGCGCCGAGGCCGAGACATTTGAGCGCGGCACCGACCCGGTGCCGGTGGTGCGCTATCGCGGCTGGAACATCGCCATGATCGTATGCTACGACCTGCGCTTCCCCGCCTGGTGCCGCAACCGCTCGCAGGCATACGACGTGCTGCTCGTGCCGGCCAACTGGGCCGCCGCCCGCTCATACGCCTGGACCCACCTGCTCATTGCCCGCGCCATCGAAAACCAGGCCATCGTCGTGGGCGCCAACCGCTCGGGCCGCGACGACTACGGCGAGTACGACTCCCTCACTCAGATTTACGACGCCACGGGCCATCCCGTAGGCACCGTCGACGACCGCATCTATCCCGGCGCCGTCGCCGCCACCATCAGCCGCGACGACCTCGACCGCGCGCGCCGCCGCCTCCCCGTGGGCCCCGACGCCGACGACTTCGCCCTCAGCCTCTGAGCCTCATCGCCCCGTTTCCTGATTGATGGGAAATGTGTATTTTTGTGCGCCAAAAGTACACATTCCCGGTATGAACAGATTCTTCACCATACTGCTCTTCCTCATGGCATCTTGTGTCTATGCCGGAGCACAGCAGGTCGCACGCGTCGACACCAAGCGTTTTCAGTCGCCACTCTTCACTTTTGAACGCGAGATTTATATCCACACACCGGCCTTCTACGATGAAAACGACCAGACCGACCTCGACGTCATCTACGTCTTCGACTCACAGTATTACTCGCATTTCGCGCTCGTATGCGGGCTGATTTAGGAGATACAGCAGGAGGGCGAGGATTACATGCCCTTCATCGTCGTCGGCATCCCCTCGGCATACAATCCCGAGTACAAATACGAGCGCAACAACGACTTCCTCCCCGAGCCGACCACCGTCACCGTCAGCGAGCCGTTCCGCGCCAACTCGCCCGCTTTCAAGCGCTTCCTCACCGAGGAGGTATTCCCCTACGTCAATACTCACTACCGCACATCGGGCCACACCCTCGCCATCGGCCACTCGCTCAGCGCATCATTTACGCTCGATGCATTCGCCTGCGAAGATATGTTTGACGATTACTTTGTGCTGTCGCCCAACCTCAGCTGGGACGACGGCCACTTTGCCAGAGGCTTTCTCAACCACGACTTCTCCGACGGCAAGCCGAGGTTTTTCTTCATGTCGATGGCCAACGAGTCGGAGCCGACAGGCTGGGCGCCCGAGTGGCGCCGGGCGTGGGACTCGACAAAATCCGCAATTGAGTCTGCCGCTTACCCCGACAACGTAAAGATACTCATCAAGGAGTACCCCGACTACTCCCACATGCGAAGCTACGTCGAGTGCCTGATGGACGCCCTCCCCGTCTACGCCATGTACCGACATACCGAGCACATCTCCGACCCGACGCTCCACCCCGTACACATCGAGTTGAAAATGGACACGCCCGAGGGCGACATATACATCACCGGCAATCAGGAGGCACTGGCCAACTGGAATCCGCAGGGCGTGAAGATGCGCCGCATCGACGACACCACCTACGCCATCGACCTTGAACTCAAGCTGCCCGCCGAATACAAATTTACCCGCGGCAGCTGGGACAACCAGCCCTACATCTCAAACAGCTTCAACGGCAACCAGCGCATCCATCACCCCGCCCGCGCCACCAAGTGCTACCAAGCCTTCTGACGGCGGCTCGGCGGGCGGGCTATTCGGATTCGTACAGGGTTTTGAGGTAGTCGCGCACTTCGTCGGCGGTGACGTCGGTCTTCACTATCTTGCCCTCGGGGCTGATAAGGAATGTGCCTCCGGCTGCGTTGTGCCGGCGATAAAGGGCCCATATGCCGTTTGAGTCGTCGATTTCGATGAGGTTGAGCCATTTGTAGCCGTCTTTAGCTATCGCCTCGGCGGCTGCCTTGCTGTCGGTATATTCTCTGGCCACGCCGACGATTGTAAATCCCTTGTCGGCATATTTTTCGTATACGGGTATCATGGACATGGAGGTGCGACGGCACGGCCCGCACCACGATGCCCATAGGTCGAGGAGCGCGGGCTTGCCCTTGATAAGTGCGCTCAGTGTATGGCTGTTGCCTTCAAAATCCACGGCCGAGAAATCATTAAACGGCAATCCCGGAGCTATCTCGCTCGTACCCGCCAGTTTATTCATATATATGGCATACTCGCTCTCGGGGTAGCGCCCTTCGTATCCTTTAAGATATGCCTCGACCAGGGGGGCGGTGTCTTCGCTGAAATAGGCCTCGTGGACTATGGCATACAAGCCGGCAAGATTATCCATCTTAACGGCAAGGTCGCAGAGTACTCGGGGCCGCTCGTTTATCATATAATGCCTTGCCGCGCTGTCGGCTTTGGCTCCCTCGGCTGTCATTACAGTCTGCTCTGTATACCGACTGAACAGCTCGGCTACAAGAGAGTCGCGCTGCTCGGGATGCCGCTTCGCCCGGGCCTCAAACTCGTAATACTCCGGGACGTAGTACTTCCGCTCCTGCTTGAGCGACCGTACATGACTGATAGCCGGGGCCTCGTGGTTTACGACGTTTCTGATGTGCATGAGGTCTGCTGTGAGCGACCGGGCCGGAGGATATACGCTGATGTCGTGAAACTGTATACCGTCTTCGCCGCCGGAGTTTTCGCCGAGCTTGAAATCGACGCTGATATCGGCGTTCTCGGAAAAGATAGTGCGCGCCGACCACGACCCGATGAAAAGATTGGGGCCGTTGATGATATCGTAGGCGAGCAATTCGTCTGAGGCCAGCGTATATTCAAATTTACCGTCGTCTACAGGTATGAGTATTGTCTTTGCATTTCTCTCGGGCCCTGCCTTTCTGAGTCCCACATATCCGGCGGTGCCTTCATACGTGCCGGTGATGTGAGTGGCATAGCTGCATACGGGCAGTGCGCCGGTGATGTCGACGCCTTTTCTCACGGCGTATCGCGCGCCATCGCTCTCCACCTCTATCATATCCACGGCAGTATCGGCGCTGTCGATGGCCGGGAAGGTTATGGTAAAGTCAAATCTTCCCGACCGGGGCATATATTTTTTCTCGCCGGGCTGATAGCCGTCCACCCTCCTGATGCGATACACTTTGCCGGTATTATTACCCACAAGCTCCATATCATCGAGACTGCACCAATATCCGGGTTGGTGTACAAATGTGTAGTGTATCACCGTCGCTGTATCTGATCGCTCGATTGAGCGAAGAATGGTATTGGTGGATACCGTCTCTTCGCAATAGGGAAGGTCGATTGTCTGAGCGACCGACCCGGCGGCCACTGCAAGCATCGCCGACATGGCCGGTATAGTTGTAGATAATATTCTCTTAAGCATTGTGTATCAATAAATCAAAGGGTAGCCCCCTTCTTTGTAGCGGCGGGGTCACTCGCGGCGCTCGAGGAGCTCGCGGTAGCGGCGGGGGTCGCGGATGAGGTCGAGGGCGGTGCGGTAGTCGGAGCTGAGCGGATTGGTGGCGCGCACGTAGATGCCGTTTTCATACAGGTCGCGGAGCATCAGGCCCTTGAGCACGGCCTCGATAAGCTCGCGCGAGCGCTCCCACTGGGCGCTGTCGAGCGGCACGCCCTGCTCGTCGCCTGCTGCGTGCAGCCCGGCTATCACGTCTTCGGCCGGGGTATAGCCGGCGGCGAAAGCCTCCTCGGTGGGATACTTGCGCAGCAGCTCCTTGCGGTGGGAGTCGATGTAGCCCAGGGTGTACTTTATCATGACTCCCTTGGCCATGAGGTCGCGGTAATAGGGCGAGTAGCGCGAGGTGTCGGCGGGCACAAACACATCGGGCATGATACCGCCGCCGCCATATACGGGGCGGCCGCTGCGCAGGGTGCGGTATGTGACGGAGCGGTCGAGGTGGATGCTGTCGGCATGCCAGAGCTCGCCGCTGTTGTAGCGGTTGAGCATATCGAGCTGGTACTCCTCGCCGCGGCCTTTCTCGTATGGCTTCTGTATGCACCGGCCGGCAGGGGTATAGTAGCGGGCGGTGGTGAGGCGTATCATGGAGCCGTCGGGGAAGGGGAAGGGGCGCTGCACCAGTCCTTTGCCGAATGTGCGGCGGCCCACGATGAGGCCGCGGTCGTTGTCTTGCACGGCGCCGGATAGGATTTCAGAGGCTGAGGCCGAGTACTGGTCGACTATCACCACGAGACGGTCGACGGGCAGGCGCTTGCCTTTCTCGGCGCCGAAGTATACCGGCTCGGAATGCAGGCCCTTGGTATACACGACCGGCTCGCCGGGCTGCAGAAATCCCGACGCAAGCTCGACGGCCGAGCCGAGGTATCCGCCGCCGTTGCTCGACAGGTCGAGCACAAGATGGCGCATACCCACTCGGGCCAGCGAGTCGGCTGCGCGCTGTACCTCGCGGGCGGTCGACTCGGCAAAGCGGGTCACTGATATGAAGCCTACGGAGTCGTCGGCCATATAGGCGGCGTCGACGCTGTAGATGGGTATGTCGTCGCGATGGAGCGAGAAGTCGAGTATGTCGGCGCCGCGCTTTACCTTGAGGTCGACGCGGGTGCCCTTGGGGCCGCGCAGCACCTTGATGATTTCGGTATTGGGCATCTTGCGGCCGGCTATCACTGTATCGTTGGCCGAGATGATGCGGTCGCCGGGGCGCACTCCGACGCGCTCCGAGGGGCCGCCGGGCGTGGTCTGTATCACATAGAGGGTGTCCTCGACCATGTTGAACTGTATGCCGATGCCGCTGAACTTGCCTTCGAGCGGCTGATTGAGCTCGCGGGTCTCGTCGGGAGTGGAGTATGCCGAGTGGGGGTCGAGGGTCTTGAGCATGGCGATTATGGCCTCGGATACGACCGAGTCGGAGTTGACCTCCTCCACATAGTAATTCTCGATGAGGGCGGCGGCCAGGCGGAGCTTCTGGTCGGGAGTGAGCTGACGCTCGCCCTGGGCGGCGGCGGTGAGAGCGGCCACCAGCAGCGCGGCGGCGGCCAATATGGCAAGTGTGATTTTTTTCATAGCTTTGGCATGAAGGGTGTGATGTCGACGCCGTAGGAGCGCAACTCGCGCACGGCGCTCGACGACACTGCCGCCAACTCGGGCAGTGTATATAATAAAATGGTCTCGAGCCCGGAAAGTTTACGGTTGAGGTCGGCGATGTCGCGCTCATACTCGAAGTCGCGCACCGAGCGCACTCCGCGCAGCAGCCACCGCGCGCCGACCTTCGCGGCCAGCTCCACGGTGAGACAGTCCGTGTACTCCACCACCTCGACGCGCCCGGCGGGCAGCGAGGCGTAGAGGGCGCGTATGGCCTCGACGCGCGAGGCGGCCGGCTCGGAGCCGGGCTTGGCGGCATTGACTCCCACGCCGATGACGATGCGGTCGAATAGCGGCAATGCCCGCTCGACCACCGATGCGTGGCCGGCGGTGAAGGGGTCGAATGTACCGGCAAAGAGCGCCACGCGCTCTGCGGGCGCGGCGTCAGGAGATTTCGCTGTCATCTTCTATGACGAGGTTGTCGATGATGAAATTCTGCCGCTCCATGGTGTTTTTGCCCATATAGAACTCGAGCAGGGCGTCGACGCCGTCTTCTTTGCGCATGGTAACGCGGTCGAGGCGCATGTCGGGGCCGATAAACGTGCGGAACTCGTCGGGCGATATCTCGCCCAGGCCCTTGAACCGCGTGATCTCGGCATTGGCTCCCAGCCGCTCGATGGCGGCGATGCGCTCCTCGTCGGTGTAGCAATAGAATGTCTCGGCGTCGGCCGCGGCACTCTTCTTGCGCCCCGAGCGCTTGGAGGTAAGACGGTTGCGCACGCGGAAAAGCGGCGTCTGCAACACGTATACGTGCCCCTTCTTGATGAGGTCGGGGAAAAATTGCAGGAAAAAGGTGATGAGCAGCAGGCGTATGTGCATGCCGTCGACGTCGGCATCGGTGGCGATGATCACCTTGTTGTAGCGCAGCGAGTCGATGCCGCCCTCGATGTCGAGCGCCGCCTGGAGCAGATTGAACTCTTCATTCTCGTAGAGCACCCGCTGCGTGGCGCCGTAGGTATTGAGCGGCTTGCCGCGGAGCATAAACACGGCCTGGGTGTCGACGTCGCGTATCTTGGTGATGGAGCCGCCGGCTGAGTCGCCCTCGGTGAGGAAAATCGACGAGGCGAGCTTTTTCTCCTCTGAGCCGCGGGCGTCGCACAGATGCACGTTGCAGTCGATGAGCTTGCGATTGTGCAGGCTCACCTTCTTGGCCTTCTCGCGGGCGAGCTTGGTCACGCCGGCCATGGCCTTGCGGTCGCGCTCGCTCTGCTGTATCTTCTTGAGGATAATCTCGGCCAGGGCAGTGTCGCGGTGTAGGTAATTGTCGAGCTCGCGCTTGATGAAGTCGCCCACAAACTTTGCCACCGTCGGGCCTTGCGGCCCGATGTCGCGCGAGCCGAGCTTGGTCTTGGTCTGCGACTCAAAGATGGGCTCCTGCACGCGTATGGCGATGGCGGCGACCATGCCGTTGCGTATGTCGGAGTAGTCAAAGGCGCGGCCGTAAAACTCCTTGAGCGTGCGGCTCACCGCCTCTTTGAAGGCCGTGAGATGGGTGCCGCCCTGGGTGGTGTGCTGGCCGTTGACAAAGGAGTAGTACTCCTCGCCGTACTGATTGGCATGGGTGATGGCCACCTCGATATCCTGCCCCTTGAGATGTATGATGGGGTATAGCGGCTCGACGGTCATGTTCTGCTCCAGCAAATCGAGCAGGCCGTGGCGCGAGAGGAAGCGGTGGCCGTTGAACACGATGGTGAGGCCGGTATTGAGGTAGGTGTAGTTTTTGAGCATCGGCTCGATAAACTCATCGCGGAACGCATAGTCGCGGAAGATCGTCGAGTCGGGCACAAAACGCACATAAGTGCCGTTGGGCTCCTCGCACGGCTCGATGCCGCTGTCGCTCTGCAGCTCGCCGCAGCTGAAGGTCACCCGGCGACACTGGCCCTCGCGCACGGCGCGCACCTCAAAGTCGACGCTGAGCGCATTGACAGCTTTCAGACCCACACCGTTGAGGCCGATTGACTTCTGGAAAGCCTCCGTGTCAAATTTGCCGCTGGTATTCATCTTCGACACAGCGTCGATGAGCGACCCCAGCGGTATGCCGCGGCCATAGTCGCGCACAGCCACCGACGCCGCGTCGACATCGACGATGATCTGGCGGCCGTTGCCCATCATAAACTCGTCGATGCTGTTGTCGAGCACCTCCTTGATGAGCACATATATACCGTCGTCGGCAGCGGTGCCGTCGCCCAGCTTGCCTATGTACATGCCCGGACGGCGGCGGATATGCTCCTCTGACTCCAGGGTGCGTATATTGTCTTCGGTATAGTCGGCCTGCGTGGCCTGCGCGCCGTCGTCGGGCTCAAAATCGAGTAAGTCTGTCATGGTAGCAAAGATACAAAAAAATCCGCGACCCTCCAAAATCGCGCATCGGGCGTCACTTGCCCGTGGGGAGGAAGACAAACCACACCGCGGCTACCAGGCAGAGGAAGGCCGCGAGATGGTTCCAGCGCAAGTGCTCGCCCTGGAAGCATACCATGGCGATGACCGTAAACACCGTGAGTGTGATGACCTCCTGCAGCACCTTGAGCTGCATGAGCGAGAAGGGGCCGCCGTTGCCGGTGAAGCCGACGCGGTTGGCCGGCACCATAAAACAGTACTCGAGCAGCGCGATGCCCCACGACAGCAGTATCACGGCAAAGAGAGGCCAGTCGCGCCCTACCCCGGCCTGCTGCAGGCGCAGGTGACCATACCAGGCAAAGGTCATAAATACGTTGGATATTACCAGCAATATCACGGTAATCAGCTTGGGACTCATCGTAAAACGGTATTTGCGGCGCAAATTTAGCGCTATTCCGCCAATCCGCAAAAAAACTGTCGCGGATACATTTTTTTGCAGAAAAATTTCTTTAATCGCCCGTCATGCATTACTTTTGCAGGGCGATACTGTCGCCACCACACGTTTCTACACACACTATCGACCCTATCCACCATAGTTATATAAGATATGGAAAACCGAAAACTTAAAATCCGCGACCTTACCCTTCGCGACGGCCAGCAGTCGCTCTTCGCCACCCGCTTGAGCCAGGCCGAAATCGACAAGCTCCTCCCCTACTACGAGAATGCAGGCTTCTACATCATGGAAGTATGGGGCGGCGCCGTGCCCGACTCCGTCATGCGCTACCTCGACGAGTCGCCCTGGGACCGTCTCCGCACCGTAGCCAAGGCCATGGGCGGACGCTCGCTGCTGAGCGCCCTGTCGCGCGGCCGTAATCTCTTCGGCTACGTACCCTACCCCGACTATGTGCTGCGCGGATTTTACGAGGAGGCCATCAAAAACGGCCTCAATGTGATGCGTATCTTCGACGCCCTCAATGATATCGACAATGTACGCGAGTCTATCAAGATGATCAACGAGCTGGGCGGCATCGCCGACGGCGCCGTGTGCTACACCGTCGACCCCAAGGCTCCCGAGGCTCCCAAGCCAGGCTTCTTCGGCCGCCTCTTCGGCAAGAAAGCCGCCGAGCCCGAGATGATATTCACCGACGAGTACTTTGTAGAGAAGGCCCGCGAGATGGAGCGTATCGGCGCAAAGATGATCACCCTGAAGGACATGGCCGGCCTGGTGACCCCCGCCCGCGCAGCTTCAATCATATCGAAGCTCAAGGCAGCCCTCACCGTGCCCGTCGACTTCCACACCCACTGCACCCCCGGCTACGGCCTGGCATCGTCGGTGATGGCAATCATCAACGGCGTCGACATCCTCGACACCAACATCTGGTGGTTTGGCGGCGGCTCGGCCGCTCCCGCCATCGAGCTGGTATACCTCTTTGCCAAGAAGCTCGGCGTGGAGATTGACGTCAACATGGAGGCAGTCGGCGAGATACGCGACCGTCTGCTCGACGCACGCCGCTCGCTGGCCGACTTCGACCTCAACAAAGACCACATGCCGCGCCCCTTCGATCCCCTCAAGGACACCCTGCCCGCATCCGTCGAGGCCGACCTCGACCGCGCGGTGGCCGCTGCCAAGGCCGGCGACTACGACACCCTGCTCGACGCCTGCCACGCCATCGAGGCATACTTCGGATTCCCCAAGCCCAACGAGCTGGTCAAGAATGCCGAGGTACCCGGCGGCATGTACTCCAACATGGTGGCCCAGCTCAAGGCCCTCGGCGCATCAGACCTGCTCGAGGACGCCATGGCACTCATCCCCATGGTACGCCGCGACGCCGGTCTCGTGCCCCTGGTGACCCCCACCTCGCAGATTGTGGGCGCGCAGGCCGTCAACGTAGCCATCGACCGCAAGAAAGGCCAGCCCGACTACTCCAACTGCTCCAATCAGTTTATCTCCCTGGTCAAGGGTGAGTACGGCCATACCCCGGTGGCCATCACGGCAGAGTTCCGCGAGAAAATTACCGGCAGCCCCGTCGAGAAGCCTTACGACGTAAGCTCCTACAAAGAGCCCGACAGCGCCGGCCTGGCCACCAACAACGAGGAGAAGCTCCTGCTGGCCCTGCTGCCCACCGTGGCCAACGGCTTCCTGAAGCGTCGCCGCGCCGAGGAGGCAGCCGCAGCCGCTCCGGCTCCCGCAGCCAAGGAAGAGGCAGCTCCCGCCGCAGCCGCCGAGCCCATCACCGGCCCCGTGCAGCGCGCTCCCATGGGCGGCCGCGTGGTCGAGATAGCCGTGAAGCCCGGCCAGACCGTAGCCAAGGGCGATGTGCTCCTGGTATACGAGGCAATGAAGATGGAAAACGACATCAACTCCGAGATGGCCGGCACCGTGAAGCGCGTGCTCGTCGCCCCCGACGAAGTCGTATCCACCGACCAGCCCCTCGTCGAGTTTGAATAAACACTCACTCTGATACACGATGCGACATGGTGTCTCATGATGCATCATGTCGCATCGTCGTTACATCAGGGCGCATCATGATATATCATGTCGCATCCTGACCAAAAACAAGTAGCTAATGCTCACATTTCTCCTCTGCCTGGCAGCGCTCGTCACGGCATACTTCACATACGGTAAATATCTCGAGAGACAGGCCGGAGCCGATGACTCCCGCCCCACGCCTTGCCGGCGCATGGCCGACGGCGTCGACTACATCGAGCTGCCGCGGCGACGCACCTTCCTCATCCAGCTGCTCAACATCGCCGGCACAGGCCCCATCTTCGGAGCCATCCTCGGCGCGTGCTTCGGGCCGGTAGCCTTCCTGTGGATTACGCTGGGCGGCATCTTCTTCGGCGCCATGCACGACTATATGTCGGGCATGATGATTGTGCGCGGCGACGGACGCTCGCTGCCCGAGATTGTGGGCGAGTACATGGGCGGCGCCGTGCGCCACGGCATGCGCTGGTTTTCGCTGGCGCTGATGGTGCTGGTGGGCGCGGTGTTTCTGCTCAGCCCCGCCCAGCTGCTCTCGACGCTCATCCCGTCGATGGACACACAGGTGTGGGTATGGATTATCCTGGCATATTACATACTGGCCACGGTATTGCCCGTCGACAAGGTCATCGGCCGCTGCTACCCGGTGTTTGGCGCGGCGCTCATACTGATGGCATTGCTGCTGCTGGGCGTGACCCTGCTGGGCGGATACCCGGTGCCCGAGCTGTCGCTGCACAATTTCCAGCCCGACCCCGAGGCCATGCCCATCGTGCCCACCCTCTTCATCACCATCGCCTGCGGAGCCATATCGGGCTTCCACGCCACACAGTCGCCGATGATGGCCCGGTGTATCGGCTGCGAGAGCCAGGGACGGGCGGTATTCTACGGCGCCATGATCGCCGAGAGCATCATCGCGCTGGTATGGGCGGCCATCGCCATGGCATTTTTCGGCGGCGTACCCCAGCTCAACACGGCTCTCGCCGGAGCCGCGGGCAATCCCGCCTGGGCCGTCGACACCATCTCGCGCACCACGCTGGGCACCATCGGTGCCGTGCTGGCCATATTGGGCGTGGTCGCCGCCCCCATCACCTCGGGCGACACCGCCTTCCGCTCGGCCCGCCTCATCGTGGGCGACATCTTCCGCTACGACCAGCGCCCGCTCTCTCACCGCATCGCCGTGTGTGTGCCGCTCTTTGCCATCGGCTACGGCATCACACTGATTGACTTCGACATCGTGTGGCGATACTTCGCCTGGGCCAACCAGACCCTGGCCGTCGTCACCCTCTGGAGCATATACATATGGCAGCGGCGGCGCAAGCGCTGCGTGTGGGTGGCGCTGCTGCCGGCGCTGGTGATGACATATATCGTGACCTCTTTTGTATTCATATCGCCGCAATTTGTCGGGCTCGGCGCCACTGCCGCGGCCTACGCGCTGGGCGCACTGGCCACCCTCGGAGTGGCATGGGCGGTGATGCGTATCCCCGACGGCGGCAAGCCCTCGCTCTGACCACCATGCCACGCGCTCTCTACCTCACCCACAAGGAAATCTACCCGGTGCTCGGCGGCGACCAGGTGCGCTTCAGCCAGATAGCATCGCTGCTGGCCGACTCATACGACGTCGACACCGTATCGCTCACCCACGACCCCACCGCACAGCCCGCCCATCTCTACGACCCGCGGCTCTCGGCCGACAGCCGCGTGATATACGTGCCGCCGCTGCGACGCTACATGCGCGCGGCGCGCACGGCCGTCAACCGCCTGCCCGAGTTTGTCAACCACTACCGCGACCCGGCTCTGATGGCATGGGTACGCGACCGCGCCGCCGACTACGACCTCATCCTCTGCGGCAGCGCGGCCATGGCACAGTATGCCGACCGCCTCGGCCACCCGGCCGCATATCTCGACATGACCGACTCGATGGCGCTCAACAACCTCAACGCATCCCGCACCGCCCGCGCCCTGCACGCCGCCATGCTGCGCGACCAGTGCCGCCGCATGACCCGCTACGAGGCCCGCTGCCGCGACGCCTTCCGCGGCGTGGCATACATCTCGGAGGTCGACCGTACCTTTGTCGGCCGCCATGCAGAGCGCACAGCCATCGTAAGCAACTGGGTCGACATCCCCGACGCCCCGCCGGCTGCCGCACAGCGCGCCGAGTCGGCCGCCCCCGAGCTGCTCTTTGTGGGCCGCATGAGTTACCGCCCCAATATCGAGGCCGTGCAGTTTATGGCCGCGCGGCTGCCCGAGGGCGCCCATCTCACCATCGCCGGCGCCGCACCCTCCCCCGAGGTGGTGGCCCTGGAGAGCGACTGCGTGCACGTCACCGGGCGCGTGGCCGAGCTGAGCGCCTTCTTCCGCAGCGCCGACCTGGTGGTGGCCCCCATGCTGTCGGGCTCGGGCATACAGAATAAAATCCTGCAAGCCATGGCCCACGGCTGCTGTGTGCTCACCACACCGATCGGAGCCGACGGCCTCGACACATCGGCCGGCGCATTTGCCGTGGCCGTCCCGGACGGCTTCGCCGCGGCAGCGGCCGCGCTCCTCGCCGACCCCGCGCGTCGCGCCGCCATCGGCGAGTCGGGGCGCGCATATGTCGAGAGCCACTTCTCGCGCAGCCGTGTCGCCGAGCAGTTTGCCCGTTTCATCAGCCTATGACCCGCCGCACCGCCCGCCGCATCGTACTCATCGCCTCGATGGCGCTCGCTGCAGTGGCGGCGGCCGGCTTTGCCCTGTTTCCACATATCGCCGACGACCTCTACAGCGCCAACTTCATACGCGACGCCTATCTCGAGGGCCGACTGCTACCCGACGCGGCCGACTACGTGGCCGCCCTGCGCCACATACTGCACACCAATCACTTCCGACTGTGCAATCTGCTCATGCCGCTGATAATACTGCTGCCGCGATGGATACCCGCGCTGATATCGGGCGCGGCGCTGGCGGCGCTCTACCTGCTGGCGGCTCGCATCGGCCGCTTTGCCGACCGCCCGCTGCGCCTGGGCATCTTTGCCGCGGCCCTCGCCGCGGCATATCCGTGGCCCGACCAGCTTTACCTCACATCGTTTCAGCTCCCGTACCTATGGGGCCCGGTGGCCGCGCTGTGGATGCTGAGCCTGCTGTGGCGCGGGCGCGGCACACCGGCGGGCCTGGCACTGCTCGGCTGGGCCATAGGATTCTGGCACGAGCTTCCGGCCGGCGCACTCCTCGCCGCCGCACTCGCCGCCGCCGTGCGCTACCCCGCGATGCGCACCGCCCGCACGGCCGCCGCGGCCGCGGGCCTCGCCGGAGGCGTGGCGACCGTGGCGCTGTCGTTTATCTACAACAGCACGGGTGGCGGATTTGTACCGCCGGCCATACACAGCGCCTCGACATTTGTATTCTTAGTGCCGGCAGTCGCCTGCCTCATCGCGGCGGCAGTGTGCCGCCGCCGGCTCGGCCGGGCCGGATTTTGCCTGGCGGCGGCCACCGCAGCGTCTACTGTGCTGTGTGTATACTTCTGCGTGGGGCCGCGCATCACCGCCTTCGGCACGCTATGCGCGCTGTGCGGACTGATGCGCCTCTTGCCCGCGCGGCAGCTGATGCCGCGGCGCGCCTCGCTCGCCGCGGCAGCCGTGGTGATTGCCGCCGTCGCCGCCCACTGGACGGCGGCGACGGTGATGTGTGCCAGGCTCGACGCCGAAAACCGCGCCATCATAGCCGCGGCACGCCCGGGCGTCGCCACCATATACGCTCCGATGACACTGCGCGAGGATGCCCCGGCCGCCCTGCTGGGCAAGCCGTACTACGACTGGTGGGCACACTCGCGCCCCCGCAGCGTGATGGAGTGGATGTATGCCCCGGCCGGCGGCCATATCTACGTGGTGCCGCGGGAGCTGCGCACCTTCAGCCCCGACAGTGCCCGGCTCATCCCCGGGTCGGTCGGCATGTGGCTGTGGGAGGGACACACGGTGAGCGCCCCGGTCGGCACCACCCTCTTCACGGCCGACTACGGCCTGGGGCCTGTCACCCGCTGGTACTGCGCCGTACCCTTTACCGCCGGCGACGGCCGGCTATACTACTGGGTGCACCCCGACGGGCTATCGGCCGACTTTTACGGCTTTCATAATCCGCGGAGCATCGATTTTGTCCAACAATAATGTGCCCGCGCCCGTTAGATATTCAAGAGGCTTGTCAATCATCAAACACTACATACATGAGACTTACAGGACGACGCAACAGCACCAATGTATCTGACCGCCGCGGCAGCGGCCTGTCGGGCCGCACGCTCGGCATCGGAGGCGGCATAGTCGGCGTGATAGTGGCCGGCATCATCACCCTGCTCTCGGGCGGCAGCGTGGGCGATGTGATAGGCGCCGCCCTCGGGCAGGCCACGCAGACTCAGTATGCCCGGCAAGACTATACCCCCGACGCCGAAGACGAGCGCCTCGCCGACCTGGCCTCGAAAGTGCTCGCCGGCACCGAAGACGTATGGACGGCCGAGTTTGAGCGCCGCGGCTGGGGCGAATACGAGTGCCCCAAGCTGGTGCTCTACTCCGGCGCCATACAGAGCGGCTGCGGCTCGGCCACCTCGCAGGTGGGGCCCTTCTACTGCTCGGCCGACCAGACCGTGTATATCGACCTCGACTTTTTCAAGCAGATGAAGAGCACCATCGGGGCCTCGGGCGACTTTGCATACGCCTATGTCATCGCCCATGAGGTGGGCCACCACGTGCAGTACCTGCTGGGCACGCTCGACAAGGCACACTCGGCCATGAGCCGCCTGCCCGAGCGCGAGGCCAACAAGATAAGCGTGCGCCTGGAGCTGCAGGCCGACTTCTACGCCGGCGTGTGGGCCAACCGCGACAATGCCCTCTTCGGCTCCATCGAGCCGGGCGACGTCGAGACGGCCGTCGACGCCGCCTCGAAGATTGGCGACGACTACCTCCAGCGCAAGGCCACCGGACGCGAGATGCCCGACTCCTTCAACCACGGCCGCTCGTCGCAGCGCGTGGCCTGGCTCACCCGCGGCATACGCACCGGCGACCCCACCCTGGGCGACACCTTCACCCCCGACTACTCCGAGCTATGACCGTCGACGAGCGATACATGCGCCGCGCTCTGCAACTGGCGGCGCGCGGCATGGGCAATACCTCGCCAAATCCCATGGTGGGCGCCATGATAGTCGCGCCCGACGGACGCATCATCGGCGAGGGCTACCACCGCCGCTGCGGCGAGGGCCACGCCGAGGTCAATGCCGTGGCGTCGGTGACGGCCGCCGACCTGCCCCTGCTGCCCGAGTCGACCATGTATGTCACCCTGGAGCCATGCTCCCACTACGGCAAGACCCCGCCCTGCGCCCGCCTGATCATCGACCGCGGCATACGCCGGGTGGTGGTGGGCGCCGCCGACCCCTTCCCCGAGGTGTCGGGCCGCGGTATCGCCATGCTGCGCGAGGCGGGTGTAGAGGTGACCGAGGGAGTGCTCGCCGACGAGTCGCGACGCCTCAACTGCCGCTTCATGACCGCCCACAGCCAGGGCCGCCCGTGGGTCACGCTGAAGTGGGCGCAGAGCGCCGACCGCTACATCGACTCCGACCGCCCCGACGGCCGCCCCGAGCGCTTCTCCACCCCGCTCACATCCATGCTCACCCACCGCCTGCGCTCGCTCCACGACGCCATCCTCGCCGGCAGCGGCACCGTGCTGGCCGACCGCCCGCGGCTCGACACGCGGCTGTGGCCCGCCGGGCGCACTCCGCAGCCGGTGATACTCGACCGTCGCCGCCGGCTCGGGCCGGCCGACATCTCCACCACTGCCACGCCGCTCGTGCTCACCGGCTGCGCCGACGTGGCCGACGTACTGGGCGAGCTGTATCGCCGCGGCATCACATCGGTGCTGGTCGAGGGCGGCCGAGAGGTGCTTCAGAGCTTTATCGACAGCGGGCTGTGGGATGCGGCGCGCGTCGAGACATCGCCCGTGGCGCTGGGCGCCCGCGGCGCCGTGGCCGCGCCCGTGCTCAGCGGCGCCCGCCTGTCGGAGCGCCGGGGCCGCATCGCCGTCTACGAGCATATTTGAGACAGACCGGCACGATGTGATGAAAAAGAAAAAGAGGCGCCTTCACAGGTACCTCCCTTTCCATTCATCACATTATGCTTAAGAAATAAGTACTTCTACGATGGTTGTACTATAGAGAATCGTGCGGCTCAGGGCTGCGCCATGTGGCGGGCACTGAAGCCTATCGTCAGAGTCAATATCTTGACTCGACCACGTCCCAGTCGACGATGTCCCAAAGAGCCTTCAGGGCATCGGCGCGACGGTTTTGGTAGTCGAGATAGTATGCGTGTTCCCACACGTCGAATGTCAGCAGCGGCGTGAGGCCGTCGACGATGGGGTTTGATGCGTTGGAGCCCTGGGTGATGAAGAGCTTGCCGCTGTCGTCGCGGCTGAGCCACACCCAGCCCGAGCCGAAGAGGCCGGTGCCTGCCTCGACAAAGGCCTCCTTGAATTTGTCAAACGAGCCGAAGTCGCGGTCGATGGCGCGGCGCAGCTCTCCGCCCGGCTCACCTCCGCCGTCGGGCGAGAAGGTAAAGAAGTAGAAGATATGGTTCCAGGCCTGGGCGGCATTGTTGTACAGCGCGCCCTTGGCGACGGCTATTACCTCCTCCAGAGTCATGTCTTCGTACTCGGTGCCTGTGATGAGGCGGTTGAGATTGTCGATGTACGTCTTCTCGTGCTTGCCGTAGTGAAACGCTACGGTCTGGGCGCTGATGGCCGGGGCCAGAGCGTCTTCAGGATAGGGGAGTTTGGGCTGTTCGTATGTCATGGCGGTGTGTTTTAGTATGATGTTTACTGCTAAAACGCCGCCGGCCGGCAAAAGTTCGGCCCCGAAGTGTTAAATCTGCGCCACCTCGGCCATCCAGGCCGACGCCGCGGCGTCGGAGGGCATACGCCAGTCGCCTCGGGGCGAGAGAGTCACGCTGCCCACCTTGGGGCCGTCGGGCAGACACGAGCGCTTGAATTGCTGGGTGAAAAATCTGCGCACGAATGTCCCCAGCCAGCGGCGCACCGTATCGGCGTCGTATACCCCCTCCCAGGCCGCCATGGCCAGGCGGAAAATGCGGCGCGGACTCTCGCCGTGGCGCAGCATGTGGTAGAGAAAGAAGTCGTGCAGCTCGTATGGCCCCACGAGGTCTTCCGTGCGCTGGGCGATATTGCCGTCGGGGTCGGCCGGCAGCAGCTCGGGCGACACCGGGGTATCCATCACGTCGAGCAGAGCCTCGCGGGCGCCTGCGGCAGCCTCGTCGTGGCGGGCGAAGTATCCCACCAGATGGCGCACCAGCGTCTTGGGCACACCGGCGTTGACGCCGTACATGCTCATGTGGTCGCCATTGTAGGTGGCCCAGCCCAGGGCAAGCTCCGAGAGGTCGCCCGTGCCGAGCACCATGCCGCCGGTGGCGTTGGCGATATCCATCAGCAGCTGGGTGCGCTCGCGGGCCTGCGAGTTTTCGTAGGTGACATCGTGCACGGCCGGGTCGTGGTCTATGTCGGCAAAGTGCTGCATCACGGCCGCCGAGATGTTGATTTCACGGATGCTCACCCCGAGGGCGCGCATCATCGACAGGGCATTGGCGTGAGTGCGGCCGGTGGTGCCGAATCCCGGCATGGTCACTCCGATGATACCCTCGCGCGGCAGCCCGAGCGAGTCAAAGGCGCGCACCGCCACCAGCAGCGCCAGTGTCGAGTCAAGACCGCCCGAGATACCCACGGTGAGGCTGCTGCAGTGTGCCGCCTCAAGCCGACGGCACAGGCCGGCGGTCTGTATATGTATGATTTCCTCGCATCGCTCGGCGAGGCGGTCGTCGTCGGCCGGCACAAAGGGCATACGCTCCACCTGCCGCTGCAAGCGCCCCGGCTCGGTGGAGCTGCCCTCGACCGAGCCCGCGATGCGCAGCGAGGCGCCGGCGGCGCGGCGGGCGCAGTCGGCAAAGGTGCAGATGTGCATACGCTCGCGGCGCAGCGAGTCGATATCGATGTCGGCGGTGACGATGCGGCCGCCGCGCTCCCAGCGGCGCCCGGTGGCGATGGTACGGCCGTTTTCGGCGATGATATTCTTGGCGTCAAACACCAGGTCGGTCGACGACTCGCCGTATCCGGCCGAGGCGTAGACATAGCCGCACAGACAGCGGGCCGACTGCTGGTCGATGAGCGAGCGCAGATAGCCGTACTTGCCTATCACGTCGTCGCTGGCCGAGAGATTGGCCACCACCAGCGCCCCTCCCAGCGCCAGAGAGCAGCTCGGCGGCACCGTGGCCCACAGATCCTCGCACAGCTCGGCCGCCACAGCCACGCCGGCCACCTCGACTCCGATGCCCTGTCCGAAGGGCACGCCGGCCACACCGGCCACGGTGCACGTGCCCTGCCCGGCCGGCGCGGGCGCAAACCACCTCTTCTCGTAAAATTCATTGTAAGACGGCAGGAAAGTCTTGGGCACGACTGCATGTATGACGCCCCTGGATATAAAGACAGCGCAATTGTACAGCGCGCCCCCGGCCTCTACCGGAGCGCCCACCACTGCCAGCGGCAACCCCGCCGGCATAGCGGCCACCAGGTGAGCCAGGGCGCCCGACGCAGCGTCGAGCAGCGTGTGCTGGTGGAAGAGGTCGGCGCAGGTGTATCCCGTGACACACAGCTCGGGGAATACAGCCAGGTCGGCACCGGCGTCTACGGCGCGCCCCATCAGGGAAAGTATCTCATTGACATTTGCCTCGGGGTCGGCGATGTGTACGGCGGGCGAGCAACTCGCCGCGCGCAGAAATCCGTCTTTCATATATATGCAGTTTCTATCGGCAAAATTAGCGAATTTTTCTTAAATTTGTGCCCATAAACTTTTAATCGAAACACATGGCAAAGATAGGATCAGTGATGACCCCGGTGGGGTGCAAGGCAATGCTGCTCGGCAGCGGCGAGTTGGGCAAGGAAGTTACCATTGAGCTCCAGCGCTACGGCGTGGAGGTGATAGCATGCGACAAGTATGCAGGCGCCCCCGCCATGCAGGTAGCCCACCGCAGCTATGTATTCGACATGCTCGATGGCGAGCAGCTCCGCCGAGCCATCACCGACGAGCGCCCCGACCACATCATCCCCGAGGTCGAGGCCATCGCCACCCCCACCCTGGTGGAGCTTGAGAAGGAGGGCTACAATGTGACCCCCACAGCTCGCGCCGCCCTGCTCACCATGAACCGCGAGGGCATCCGCCGCCTCGCCGCCGAGGAGCTCGGCCTGCCCACTTCGCCCTACCGCTTTGCCGAGACCCGCGAGGAGTTTGACAAGGCCATCGAGGAGATAGGCCTGCCCTGCGTGGTAAAGCCCGTGATGAGCTCCAGCGGCCACGGCCAGAGCACAGTGCGCACTCCCGAGCAGGTAGACCACGCCTGGCGCGAGGCGCAGGAAGGCGGCCGCGCCGGTGCCGGCAAGGTCATCGTCGAGGGCTTTGTAGATTTTGACTACGAAATCACGCTGCTCACGGTGCGCTCGGCCGGCGGCACCACATTCTGCGAGCCCATCGGCCACATCCAGGTCGACGGCGACTACCGCCGCTCCTGGCAGCCCCAAGCCATGAGCGCCGCCGCCCTCGGGGAAGCCCGCCGCATCGCCGGCGCCATCACCGAGGCCCTGGGCGGCTACGGCATCTTCGGCGTCGAGCTCTTTATCAAGGGCGACAAAGTGATATTCAGCGAGGTATCGCCCCGCCCCCACGACACCGGCATGGTGACGATGATATCGCAGGACCAGAGCGAGTTTGCCCTCCACGCCCGCGCTCTGCTCGGCCTGCCCGTGCCCGCCATCCGCTTCTACGGCCCGTCGGCCTCGATGGCCATCGTGGTCGAGGGCGACACCGACAAGATAGTGATGGACGCCCTCGACGAGGTGCTCGCCGAGCCGGGCGTGCAGCTGCGCATATTCGGCAAGCCTGAGATAAAGGGTCACCGCCGCATGGGCGTGATTTTGGCCACCGACGACACCGTGGAGGCCGCCCTGGCCAAGGCCCAGCGCGCCTACGACAAGCTGAAGATAAGCGTGCTGCCCCGATGAAGCGGCTCACGCTGATGCTGCGCGCCGACGACACCGCCCGCGCCGATATCGCCCTCACCCCCGACCGCACATACTACCGCCTGGCCACCGACTCCTCCATCGAGGACGGTGAGCTGGCCGCGGTGGAGGCCGACTACGACGCTCTGGCCGCGCTGCCCGTCGCCCGCGAGGGCGAGAGCGCGCTGCGCCCCGACATGCTCGTGCAGGTATTTGCCGACAACCGCCTCAGCTCCGCCCCAGTGTCGGAGCAGGGACTGCGGCGGCTGTGCGACGCCCTGGCGGCGTTGGCCCCGGAGTTTGAGTTTGTGCTCGGCTTCAGAAGCTGACAATACACCATTATGGCTCTGCGGTGCAAGCCTGCGGAGCAGGCGACAGGCAGTAGGCTCCTCTCTGAAGCTGCGCCGACCTGAGCTACCCCCGCAAATGGGCAGGTGCTGCAAAGCATCGCTTGTCCATTGTGCAAGCCTGCGGAGCAGGCGACAGGCAGTAGGCACGTGCAAGGCGAAGCCGCAGCGCATGTTTGAGAGCATTTGTATGAATACGGAGCTGCGTAGCTGCGACACTTCCAATGTGTCGCAGCTACGCAGCTCCATCGCTTGGGGCGCATTTGGTACACGCGCTGCGGCTGCGCCTTGCACGTGCCTACTGCCTGACGCCCGCTCCGCGGGCTCGCTGCTGACGACGCCTCTCTGAAGCTGCGCCGACATAAGTTGCCCCCGCAAATGGGCAGGTGCAAAGCATCGCTTGTCTATTGTGCAAGCCTGCGGAGCAGGCGACAGGCAGTAGGCACGTGCAAGGCGAAGCCGCAGCGCATGTTTGAGAGCATTTGTATGAATACGGAGCTGCGTAGCTGCGACACTTCCAATGTGTCGCAGCTACGCAGCTCCATCGCTTGGGGCGCATTTGGTACACGCGCTGCGGCTGCGCCTTGCACGTGCCTACTGCCTGCCGCCCGCTCCGCGGGCTCGTTGCTGGCGACGCCTCTCTGAAGTTGCGCCGACATAAGTTGCCCCCGCAAATGGGCAGGTGCAAAGAACCGTCTGTCCATTGTGCAAGCCTGCGGAGCGAGCTTGGGTTGGCGGCGCCTCCTTGCATTGCCGGCGCCGGGAAGCGCGGAGCGCTGACCCTTATGAGTAACACGAGCGCTCCGCGCTTTCGCCTTGCACGTGCCTACTGCCTGGCGCCCGCTCGCGGGATCGTTAGAAGCTGAGCTGGCCCATGATGCCCACGCGGCGGGCGTAGCGATGGTCGCGCGAGAAGTCTTGCCGCTTGGCCAGGTCTATCTCGGCGCCGAGCTGCACGCGCGGCACAGGATTCCAGAATATATTGAGCGAGCCCAGCAGACCATACTTGTACTCGGCCGGCGAGATGGCCTTGCCGGGGAGAAAACGCGTCTGGCTGCCTATGAGGGTGGCAAAGAGATTGGGCCGGAAATTGTATTGCACGCCCACACACCATCCCAGCGAGCGGGGCGCGTAGAGCCGTCCCGGGCGCCCGGGGTCGGCGATGAGGTCGTATGCCCCGGCGAGCAGGTCGCCGCCCATGCCGGCATATCCGGCGCCATAGTTGACGGTGGCGTACAGGGTGAGCGGCGCCCAGGGATTTGATACCGACGAGAGCTGCACGCCCCAGCCGGGCACACTGCGGTTGCGCCCCGAGCGCAGGTCGCGGTATGCCATGGTGCGCACGATGCCCGACAGGCGCACATGCTGTCCGCGGCCCCAGTCGTACTGCACCAGAGCGGCAAAGTCGGGCACATACACGCTGCACTCCTTGGTATCGACGCCGTCGGCATCAATCTGCTGCTCGGGCGCCTCGACCGAGGCTCCGACCGTCACATGACGGGCCACGCGGGGCATGTAGCGCACCAGCACCGACGTGCGTGCCAGCTTGTTTGACGGCCCCGCCGCATCGACCGTCGAGGGCACAGCCGCGGGGTCGGAGAATGTCGACGCCGCATAGCCCACCGTGACGTCGCGCACGGTCACATACGCTTTCTTGAGATGGAAATCGCGGCCCTGCCAGCCATTGAAGTTGGCCTCGATATATGCCGAGTAGTCGCCGAGCAGCCCCGAGCGGCCGGCGAGCCGGAAGTACAGGCAGGTACCGGCCGGGGTCGTGCCGAGGTGGCGGCGCTGAGCCGGGTCGGGCTGCATCGGTATGAGTATGGGCGAGAAGCCGTTGGCCGGCACCGATCCGGCCCAGTCGTACCAGGCGCGCATCCTCACCACTCCGCCGATACCCATCATCAGCCCGGAGTCTTTGCTCATAAACATGAAGTATGGCGCCTCGGGGTCCTGGGCGTGGCGAAACTGGTCGTAGTAGAAATTGACAAAACGCTCGCGCAGCTCGGGCGATACGGGCATGGAAACTTGTACGCCGCCCGTGCCGAGCGAGATGATACGGTGGTCGGCCATGAGCGAGTCGGCCTGCACGTCGGCGGGCGACTGGGCGCCGGCGGCGAGGGCGCAGCACAGCATGGCGATGGGAAGTATAGCTTTCATGTGACGAATTTTTTATTCTCTTAACAACCATTTGCCGCTTAAAGTTTAGTATCTTTGTGATGTGATTCCTAATGTAAACCAAGTATGCTGAATTTCATCAAAAAGGCAGTGGACAACCTCACCGGCTCGGCCGAGCAGACGGCCCAGGCTCTGCGCGAAGCCCTTGAGACCACCCGAAATTTCCTCGTCGAGCGCGACGGAGTGTTTGTAAAGTCGAGCCATCCGTCGAC
Source organism: uncultured Muribaculaceae bacterium (assembly GCA_910587925.1). Lineage (GTDB taxonomy): Bacteria > Bacteroidota > Bacteroidia > Bacteroidales > Muribaculaceae > CAG-873. The sequence continues at coordinate 62,589 of CAJUOC010000002.1, read as the reverse complement.
CGATTTTGCGGCTACCACCGATATAACCGTCACACCCGGCAAGAGCGGCGCCGAGCTGCGCGCCACAGTCACGCCCGTCAAGGGCGGCGAGGCTGCCAGGGTGGAGATTGTGCGCACATTTGACAGCGCCGTCATCAAAAACACATCTGCGCTGGCGACCGCCCTCGATGAGGCGATAGACTCCATACCCGCCGAGGCCATGAAAGAGCTGTCGGCCAAGGGCATCTCGCTCTTCGACGTGACATACGAGACATATATCGACGCCGTCAAGAGCCTCAGTCTGAAGCCCTACCGCGAGCTGGAAGACACGATTGCCGTGTCGGTACCGGCGTCGAAAGAGCTGAAAGTCGCGTGGCCATTCCGCATCGAGATCGGCGCGGAAGAGTTTACCGCCTACGTGGAAATGTATGGCATCGACACGGTTGCCGTCGCAAAACCGTTTGAGAGCCAAGGCCTGAATACCGACATCAAAGTCGACTGCCTCACCGCCTACAAGCGCTTCCCATTGAAAAGGATTTCATCCACCAAAGTCCTTGCCGCAGCCATCAGGAAATACGTCGACAGCGCCGGTAAGGCCCTCGCCGACATTCACCGCCGCACTCCCATCACGGCCGACACCTTTGCCGGCGGCATCGACGCCGACTATCTGCGCAGCCGCCTGAGCGTGCTCGATACATTCTCAAAAATCGACGACGACGGCGACATCAAGTTTGTCGTACCCGGCGACGACTCCTTTGCCCGCCAGTGCACCGTATGGGTGTTGCCCCGGGCCGAGAAAGTGAGTGTGCAGGTGCGCGGCACCATCGACAAGGAGATAGACGCCGATACACACTCCATACTGCGCAAGTACTTCCCCGGCATCATCGCCGATGTATCCGACGGCAAGACCCGCGGGCTGGAGCTGCGTGTCACACTCGACGACCTGCGCCGCGACGACCGCCCGCAGAACATGCGACTCTACGAGGCTGTGCTCGCCGCGGTCTCCGATGTGAGAAGCGCCTGGCAGCAAGCACATCTTCAGATGGATATACCGTGTCGCCCCGGCGACTTCTTCGATAAAAAGAATATTGAGAGGCTGCTGCACACTATGGGCTACGAGACCACCAAAGACGACGCCGGCGATACCCGGCTCACCATCCCGGCCGACAGCACTTGTGTCCTGCGCCGCTTCATCTGGGTGATGATTTCGCCCGAGAAAATCAAAATCAACGGCGGTATATTGGGCACGCCGTCGGGCATCGATGCAGAGAAACTTGCAGCCGAGGCCGACGCCAAGTTCAAAGGCACGCGCTACACCGTCGGCGCATACAAAGACACCGTGCGCCTCAGAGGCGCGCTTGAGGCGAAAGAGCTTCAGCACAATTCAGAGCGTAAAGAAGCAATCATCAAATTTCTGCGCGAGAGCATCGACAATATCAAGATAGCCTGCGCCGAGCCGATACGCATATATCAGCAGCGCGAGGCCGAGGAGCGCGCCCGCCTCGAGGCCGAGAAACGTATCCGCGAGGAGGTAGAGAAGTATGCCCGCTCGATGCGGTATTCCTCGGATACCGACAAAGACGGCGACATCCAGATTAGAGTCGCGGCCGACACGACCTGCATCGCAAGTCGGTTTATCTGGGTGATGTTTAAGCCCGACACCATCCAGGTGAGCGGCGGCATCAGTGACTATCCCTCCGACACCGATACGGCAAAAATAGCCGCCGACGCTGCTGCCGCGCTCAAAGACACGCCTTTCACTGCCACAGTCGTAAAAGATTCAGTACGCCTCGCGGGTACCTTGAAACTGAACCCGACCGGACGAGACGCCGCCCGGCCTGAGGCCGTCATCGACTTTGTACGCGACGCCATCGACAAAATCAAGATAGCCTGCGCCGAGCCGATACGTATAATCGGGCAGCGCCGGGAAGAGGAGCGCCGCCGCCGCGAGGAGGAAGAGCGCCGTCGCCGCGAGGAGGAAGAGCGCCGCCGTCGCGAGAGGGAGGAGCGCGAGCGCCGCGAGGAGGAAGAGCGCAAGCGAGCCAAGGAGCGCGAGCGGCAGCAGGGGCTCGGCCGATGGATGACATACGATGTCGACTCCTCCTGCACCGTGGGCGAGATTCAGAAGTTTTTCAACGACATGTGGCCATACCTGCGTCTGGGATTCTTCATGGTAGGCCATGGGAAGGCAGCCGACCGCTCGGGCTCCGACCTCTCCTCCATCGACCGCGACTGCACGATGGGCAAGGTGCGCTCGTTTAAATCGTCGTCGACCATACGCATCGAAGGCAGCTCGACACCCGACGACATCGAGAAGGCATTCCGCCGGCAGACCGGCCTGGTAGTCAAGATATGCTATACCGACGACTCCAACCACCGATATTACATATCAAAGGATTCCAACTACCACAAGATGCCCATCCACGACCTCAACGCCCTCTTCGACAGCCGATGCTATTACTACAACGACTGGTACTGATCTGTCGGCACTAATCTGCCACCATACCGATAAAAAAGCCGGATATTTTCTTGTAATATCCGGCTTTTTATTATTTTTGCAAACGTTTATTCCACTTAACATTTCATTTGTCATTTCCACACATACACACATGACTTACACCAAAACCTTAGCCACGCTGATTGCGGCGGCTGCCGGGTGCGGGATGTGCGGCGCGGCGGAGCCCAATCCACTGTCGGTATTGCCGGCAGGCGACGGCGCCACACACCAGTGGCACATCCATGCAGTCGACAAAATCACCTTTGAGGGCGCCGACATGGTCGTGACCCATGCCGACGGCACCGACACACTGCCGGTGGCGGCCATCGGCGAGATGCGGTTTGACCGCGAGTACGACGCCACGGCCGACATCGCCGACGCTCTCGCCGACGGCCTCGACATCGCCATCGCCGCGCGAGTGCTCACTGCCACCGCCGCGCCCGACGTGCCCGTCACCATCACAGTATACGACACCACCGGCATGATGCGCGCCACCGCCGCATCGGTCGGCGCGGCATCGGTCGACTTCAACGCCATGCCCGCCGGGATATATATAGTAAAGGTAAACGACAAGACTCTCAAACTGAAAAACTGATGAAAAAGACCGCATACACTCTGGTGGCGATGACCGTGGCAATGGCCGCGGCCGCACAGATTCCCGACAAATCGCTGGTGGTGACCCTCAAAGACGGCACCACCGCCCGCTACAACCTCGCCGAGATAGAGCATCTCACATTCGGCGAGCCCGTAATCCCCATGGGCGAGCCCACCACCGGCCCATATGCCGTGGGCGACTACTGGTGCGACGGCACCGAGCAGGGCGTCGTGGTCACAGTCGACGCCAAGGGTCAGTATGGCACCGTGGCCGCGCTGGCCGATCTTTCTGACAAGCACGCGTGGAGCACCGGATGGGTCATCACCGGCGCCTCCGACGAGGAGTATGGCCCGGCCAACATGGCCACCGTCGCCACCCTCGACCCCACATACTCGGCATACCCGGCCTTCAAGGCCGCCGCCGCGCTCGGCGCCGGCTGGTATCTGCCCGCGCAGAAGGAGCTGCAGACCATGCGCGCCTCGCTCACCGCCATCAACGCCACCCTCACCGCCCGCGACCTCACTCCCATCGACCCCAAGACCGTATACTGGTCGTCGACCGAGGCCGACCAGTATATGGATGCGATGGCCTTCACGGCATGGATGGATATGCCGGGCATGTTTGCCGTGGACAAGAAAGAGCCCTACAAGGTGCGCGCCTTCCGCGAGTTTGGCGACAAGCCCGTGCCCAAGTACATCGCCGGCACCCTCTGCACCGAAGACGGCAAGACCGGCCTGGTATACTGGGTATCTGAAGACGGCGAGAACGCCCGCATGATCTCGCTCACAGAGTCAAAGGCAGCCTGGGGCCCCGTCGGCACCGATGCCGGCGCTTCGAGCGACTTCGACGGCGAGGCCAATCTCAAGGCCGTCAAGGCCGCCGACGCCACACTGGGCGCCTATCCCGCGTTCAAAGCCGCGGCCGACCTCGGCGCCGGCTGGTATCTGCCCTCGGCCAAGGAGCTGGCCACCGTAGCCTCGCAGTACACCGCCCTCAACAAGGCTCTCAAGGCCGCCGGAGCCACCGAGCTTACCTCGACCTACTACTGGACCTCGACCCAATACGCCTCCGACGCCCCCAACAGCGCCTCCGCCCTCTCGATGGCCGACGGCTCCACGCTGGCATCGTCGAAGAGCGCCGAGCGCCCTGTGCGCGCCATCACCTGGCTGGGCGAGCGCCCCGAGGAAGAGAAAGTCTACGCCGTGGGCGACCCCTACTACGAGGCCGACGAGGTAGTGGGCATCGTATACGAGATCTCCGACGGCGGCAAGCACGGCAAGGTGGTGGCCCTCACCAATGTGTTTGAGAAGGGCCGCATCAACGCCATGTGGGACATACGCGCCAACAAAGACAACTACGTGCTCATCGGCGCATCGAGCCTCGACGACGGCATGGCCAACATGGAGGCCGCGCTGGCCAATGACCCCGACCTGGCCAACTTCACCGCCCTGGGCCTCTGCGCCGCAAAGGGCGCCGGATGGTACATCGGCGCCACCAACGAGATGCTTGCCCTCTACGCCGCCAAGGCCACCGTCGACGCAGCCTGCAAGGCACACGGCGGCAAGGCCCTCGACACCAACGACTACTGGACCTCGACCGAAGGCACCAACGAGCCCTCCGTGCGCATGACCACCGTCAGCTTCAAAAACGGCTCCACCTTCGACTACCGCAAGTACATGTACCAGCTGGTACGCCCCATCAAACGATTCTGACACATAATCCATTGCGGCGGCGCGCCTCGTGCGGCCGCCGCAATAATTTAACTTTCTTAATTTACTCTGCTTATGAACAGACTTTACCCCGCCCTGCTCGCTTGCGCCGCCGCCCTGACTCCGGCCGCCGCCTCGGCCGAGAGCCTCTCCATCTACCCCGACGCAGAGGCCACCAGCACCACACTGCCTTTCAGCATCTACTATGCATCAAATGGCGACATCCACACCCAGATGATATACCCGGCCGCCGACATCGCGGCTCTTAAGGGCAAGACAATCGACAAAATCGCCTTTACCATCACCCGCATAGGCAATCAGGCCTGGAACTGCAAGGGCCTCACCGTAAAGATGGGCACCACCACCCAAGCCACCTACCCCGACAAGCAGTATATCAGCGACAACCTCGTGGTAGTGGCCAGTCTCGAGGCTTTCACCCTGTCGAATACCGACCTCACCGCCCCCTGCCAATGGGAAATCACTCTCGACACGCCCTTTGCATACACCGGCGACAATCTCGTGATTGACATGCTCAATACAAAAGACAACGGTCCCCGTTACTGGACATTCAAGGGTCAGGCGCAGACCGGGTACACCGGTCTGTCGATGACCAACAGTGTGCGCCAGGAGAAGTTTCTCCCCACGCTCACCGTCGAGTACTCCCAGGCAGCGCAGGCAAGCGCCGCCCTGTCGGCCTCGGCCGTAGCGTTCCCTCTTGAATTTGTAGGCGACAACGCTCAGGCCACCGTGAGACTGTCCAATACCGGCACGCAGGCACTGTCGGGTACCGTCGCCATCGACAGCGAGGGATTCAGCGTGAGCCCCGCCGCCGTGACCGACCTCGCCGCCGGCGAGAGTGTCGACCTCACGGTCGACTTCAACCCCGCCGCCCAAGGCAAATACACCGGCACCCTCACCGTGACTCTCGACGGCATCGACCCGCTCACCGCAAGCATCTCGGGCACTGCCGTCGACGGCCCCTCGGAAGTGCGCACCATATTCAGCGGCAAGGAATACGACACTGCCGTACCGGCCGGGTGGAACGCCTATGCCGAGGAGTATCTGGCCGAGTCGGGCGCATTCTCCGGCTCGACGACCGAGTACGACGAGTTTGGCAGCGTACTGCGCTTTGAAAGCGCCGCCGTATCGGGCTACGACGCCCTGCTCTGGAACCACGGCAACCCCATGCCCTACAGCGAGATATACGACCGCTACTACTATCTCATATCGCCCATGGCAGGCGGTGAGCTGGTGCTCGGCGCCACCCTCAACGACGTAGCCGCCACCGGCGCATACGTCAAGGCATACAGCGCCGTATACGACGCCGCAGCTGCCAAATTTACCATCGGCGACGAAATCGCTCTAACCTGGGACGAGGCTCCCGTCAAGGACACATGGTCGATAGGCAAGGGCACGGCTCCCGCCGGCACCCAGGTCGCTCTGCTGCTCAAGTACGCGGCTGTCAATTTCTTTGCCTCCGAGGCAAAAGTCGACGGCATCACCTCGGTAAGCGCCGACGCCGACAGCCCGGCTGTATACTTCAACCTCAACGGCGTGCGCGTCGACCGTCCCGCCGCCGGCCTGTACATCCGCCTCAGCGGCGGCAAGGCCACCAAGGTGGTGGTGCGCTGAGGCGCAGCCCCCGCATGACACGGCCCCGCCATCCGCCCTCGAAAAAGTATGAAACTTTTTGGGGCGAATGGCGGGGTTTTTGGCTTAGAAACGCTATCTTTGCGGAAAACTTTCCGTATTTTTCGCTCAAACTATAGAAACTATAGATATGGCTACCAAACCGTTTAAGTATCAGCCGATGTTTCCCCTCGGCCCCGACACTACCGAGTATTACCACCTCACATCTGACTATGTGCACGTCGAAAACTGGGGCGGACATGAGTTTCTGGTCGTAGACCCCGAGGCTCTGACCGTGCTCGCCCGCCAGTGTACCCACGACAATGCCTTCATGCTCCGCCGCGAGCACAACGCCATGGTAGCCAAAATCCTCGCCGACCCCGAGGCCAGCGAGAACGACAAGTTTGTCGCCCTCACCATGCTGCGCAACGCCGAGGTGGCCGCCAAGGGCCAGCTCCCCTTCTGCCAGGATACCGGCACAGCCATCGTGCACGGCGAGAAGGGCCAGCGCGTGTATACCGGCTGCGACGACGCCGAGCGCCTCAGCGAGGGCGTGTATCTCACATACACCACCGACAATCTCCGCTACAGCCAAAATGCACCTCTCACCATGTACGACGAGGTAAACACCGGCTGCAACCTCCCCGCCCAGATAGACATCCACGCCGGCGAGGGCGACGAGTACCACTTCCTCTTCGTGGCCAAGGGCGGCGGCTCGGCCAACAAGACCTACCTCTATCAGGAGACCAAGGCACTGCTCAACCCCGACAAGCTCATACCCTTCCTGGTGGAGAAGATGAAGTCGCTCGGCACCGCAGCCTGCCCCCCCTACCATATCGCATTTGTAATCGGCGGCACCTCGGCCGAGAAAAATCTCGAGACCGTCAAGAAAGCGTCGGTCAAGTACTACGACTCGCTGCCCACCGAGGGCAATGAGCTGGGCCATGCCTTCCGCGACGTCGAGCTGGAGGCCGCCCTCAAGCTGGAGGCCGAGCGCCTCGGGCTGGGCGCACAGTTTGGCGGCAAATACTTTGCCCACGACATACGCGTGATACGCCTGCCGCGCCACGGCGCATCGTGCCCCGTCGGGCTTGGCGTAAGCTGCTCGGCCGACCGCAATATCAAGGCTAAAATCAACCGCGACGGCCTGTGGATCGAGAAGCTCGACTCCAACCCCGGCGAGCTCATCCCCGAGGAAATGCGCCGCGCCGGCGAGGGCGAGGTGGTAAAGATCGACCTCAACCGCCCCATGGCCGAGATACTGGCCGAGCTGACCAAGTATCCCGTGTCGACCCGCCTGTCGCTCAACGGCACCATCATCGTGGGCCGCGACATAGCCCACGCCAAAATCAAAGAGCGCCTCGACCGCGGCGAGCCCATGCCCCAGTATCTCAAAGACCATCCCATCTACTACGCCGGCCCGGCCAAGACACCCGCCGGTATGCCTTCAGGCTCATTCGGCCCCACCACTGCCGGCCGCATGGACTCGTATGTCGACCAGTTCCAGGCCGCAGGAGGCTCGATGGTGATGATTGCCAAGGGCAACCGCTCCAAGCAGGTCACCGACGCATGCCACAAGCACGGCGGATTTTACCTCGGCAGCATCGGCGGCCCCGCCGCAGTGCTCGCCCAGAACTCCATCAAGAATGTCGAGCTCCTGGAGTATCCCGAGCTGGGCATGGAGGCCATCTGGAAAATCGAGGTGGAAGACTTCCCCGCATTTATCCTCGTCGACGACAAAGGCCACGACTTCTTTACCGAAATCAGTGAGAAGTGCAGCGCCTGCGCCCTCAATAAATAAGCTCACAGGCTCTGATGAATGAGCAGGCTCTGAGCCGACTGTACATGAAAGACACGGCGTTTGGCAAGCTGATGCAACGCCGTGTCTTCAATGTGCTCCTGGTCGCCTCGCCTTACGACGCCTTCATGATGGAGGAGGACGGGCGTGTCGAGGAGCAGCTGTACTTCGAGTACGTGTCGCTCAACCTCAGCTCGCCCCCGCGCGTGACCCGCGTCAGCACCATGGACGAGGCCCTCGAGTCACGCCGTGCCCACCATACCGACCTGGTCATAGCCATGCCGGGCGTCGATGTGGCCGAGTGTATCGAGGGCGCCGCGCGCATCAAGGCGGAGTATCCGCGCACCCCGGTGGTGATGCTCACGCCATTCTCAAAGGAAGTGTCGCGACGACTGGCCAAGACCGACCTCAGCGCCATCGACTACGTATTCAGCTGGTTGGGTAATATGGACTTGCTGCTGGCCATCATCAAGCTGATGGAAGACCGCCTCAACGCGGCCGACATCACCGAGGTGGGCGTGCAGATGATAATGGTGGTCGAGGACTCGGTGAGATTTTACTCGTCGGTACTGCCGCATATCTACAAGTTTCTGCTCAAGCAGTCGAGGGAATTCTCTACCGAGGCCCTCAACGAGCACGAGCAGATGCTGCGCATGCGCGGCCGCCCCAAGGTGATGCTCGCCCGCGACTATGAGGAGGCCGTGGCGCTCTACGAGCAGTACGGCTCCAATCTGCTGGGCGTGATAAGCGACGTATCCTTTCACCGCGAGGGGGTAAAAGACCCCGCCGCCGGCCTGCGGCTCGCCCGCTATCTGCGCGAGCGCGACCCTTATCTGCCGCTCATCGTCGAGTCGTCGGAGACGGCAAACCGCGCCCCCGTCGAGGCCATGGGCGCCGTATTTCTCGACAAAAACTCCAAGAAACTGCCCGTCGACCTGGGCGAGGCCATCATGGCCAACTTCGGCTTTGGCGACTTCATCATACGCGAGCCCGGCACGGGGCGCGAAATCATGCGCCTGCGTGACCTCAAGTCGCTCCAGCGACATATCTTCGACATCCCCGACGACTCGCTCTTCATGCACGCCTCGCGCAACGACATCTCGCGCTGGCTGTACTCGCGCGCCCTCTTTCCCATCGCCGAGGTCATCAAGCGCCACCGCTTCAGCTCACTGGCCGAGGCTCCGGCGGCGCGTCAGCTCTTTTTTGAGCTGATAGTGAAGTACCGCAAGATGAAAAACCGCGGCGTGGTGGCCGTATTCCGCAAAGACCGCTTTGACCACTACAGCAACTTTGCCCGCATCGGCCAGGGCAGCCTGGGCGGCAAGGGCCGCGGCCTGGCTTTCATCGACTCAATCATCAAGAAGAATCCCGTCTGCGACAACTTCGGCGGCGCCACCATCTCGATACCGCGCACCGTGGTGCTGTGCACCGACATCTTCGACGAGTTTATGGCGCACAACAATCTCTACCCGGTGGCCCTGAGCGACCTGCCCGACGACGAGATACTCGCCCACTTCCTGGCCGCGCGCCTGCCCGAGCGGCTGGTCGAGGACTTCTTTGCGCTGTTTGATGTGGTCGACCGGCCGCTGGCGGTGCGCTCGTCGTCGCTGCTCGAAGACAGCCATTACCAGCCTTTTGCCGGCATATACTCGACATATATGGTGCCCTGCGTGGCCGACCCCTACGAGCGGCTGCGCATGCTCAGCGACGCCATCAAGGGCGTGTACGCCTCGGTGTTTTACCGCGCCGGCAAGGCATACATGACCGCCACATCCAATGTCATCGACCAGGAGAAGATGGCAGTGATTATCCAGGAGGTGGTGGGCGAGAGCCGCGGCGGGCTGTACTTCCCGAGCTTCTCGGGCGTCGGCCGCTCGCTCAACTACTACCCCATCGGCGAGGAGCAGCCCGACGACGGCGTGGCCGAGGTGGCCGTCGGGCTGGGCAAGTATATCGTCGACGGCGGCGCCGGCCTGCGATTCTGCCCCCGCTATCCGGCCCACGTGCTTCAGACATCGACCCTCGACCTGGCTCTGCGCCAGACACAGACCACACTGTGTGCACTGCCCGAGAGCGCTCCCGGCGAGGCTATCTCCACCGACGACTCATACAATATCGTGACACGCCCGGTGCGCGACTTTGCCGACACGGGCGCCCTGCGCTACATGGCATCGGTCTACGACCCCGCCGACGGCTACCTCAAAGACTATGAGGAGGGGCGCGGGCGGCGCGTCATCACATTCAACAACGTGCTGCGCGACGGAGTATTCCCGCTGGCCGACGCCGTGGGATTCATGCTCACCGAGGGCGAACGGGCCATGCGCCGCCCCATCGAGATAGAGTTTGCGGGCAATATCGCCGCCGACGCCTCGTCGGCGCCCGACCGCCGCGGCCACATCTACTGGCTGCAGATACGCCCCATCATCGACCGCAAGGAGCTGGTGAGCGACGAGGTGCTCGCCGCTCCGGCCGAGCGCACCATCCTGCGCAGCTCCACCGCCATCGGCAACGGCACCACCGACGACCTGCGGGCCATCGTGTACGTGCGTCCCGACACCTTCGACTCCCGCCACAACGCCGACCTGGTCGACACCCTCGACCGCATCAACCGCGACTTCATCGCGCGCGACGAAAATTACATCCTCATCGGCCCCGGCCGCTGGGGCTCATCCGACTCCGCCCTGGGTATCCCGGTGCGCTGGGCCGATATATCAGCCGCCCGCGTCATCGCCGAGGTGGCCCTCGACTCATACCGCATCGAGCCATCGCAAGGCACACACTTCTTTCACAACCTCACATCGTTTGGCGTGGGATACTTCACCATCAGCCCGGCCGACGCCGAGGCCCGCTGCGACTTTGCCCGGCTCGACGCCATGCCCGCCGGGTACGACGACGGCCGCATACGCGTGGTGCGCTTCCCCGCGCCGCTCACAGTGGCCATCAACGGCCGCAAGGGCGTGGGTGTGGTGGCTGTGCCCGACCTTACTGATAATCCTGAAAACGACTCTGCACAATGAGCTTTTTTTCCTCCCTTAAACGCGGCCTGGGATTTGGCGGCGACGACGACGATGATGATGACGACCGTCTTCTCGCCGACGACTCCGACACTGCGGCCACCGAGCCCGATACCGCACCGTCCGACGCCGATCGCCCGCTGGAGGTGAGCGCCGACGCCCGCGCGCGCATCTTCGAGAGCGTGGTCAAGGTATTCGACGCCGCCCTGCCCGACTTCCTGGCGCGCAGCGTCGACCAGGCCGCGCAGCGCGAGTATCTGCTCGGCGCCCTCGACAAGGATCTGCGCGCATATCTCGACAGCCTCTCCGAGGCCGCCGACGCCCGTTGCCGCCGCGAGTGGGAGAGCCGCCAGGCGGCATTGACCGCCGAGCTCGACTCGGTGCGCGCCAAGAGCGCCGAGCTGGAGCGGCAGAGCGCCGACACCCGCCAGAAGCAGCTGAGCGCCGACCGCCAGAAGCGGGCCCTGTCTGACCGCGTCCACGACCTGGAGAGCGTGGTGGGCAAGCTCGAGGCCGAGCGCGAGCAGTATGAGCTCGAAAACCGCTCGCTGGTCAACCGCCTCAAGGTGGCCGGAGTGCGCGAGGACGACGCCGACGCCGCCCGCGCCGAGATAGACCGCCTCAAGGCCGAGGTAGAGCGGCTGCGCAACCTGCCCGAGGCGGCCGCCGACCCGGCCGAAACCGAGGCGCTGCGCCGGCAGGTCGCCGAGATGACCGACGGCATCGAGGCGCTCAAGGAGCAGCAGCGCGTAAGCTCTGAGATGCTCGACGACGAGCGCCGCCGTCTTGCTGAGGCCACCGCAGGCCTGGCCACAGCCACAGAGTCGCTGTCGGCCGCCACTGAAGAGCTGGCTGCCGTCCGCGACGAGGCCGACGGTCTGCGCCGCCGCGTCGCCGATACCGACGCACGCCTCGCCGAAGCCACCGAGGCCGGAGCCGCCACAGCCACCGAGCTTGAAGACTGCCGCCGGCGCCTCGAAGAGGCCAATGCGCTCCTCGACGGCTTCAACGAGCTGCAGCACAAGATGGAGGAGGTCGACCGCGCCCTGCGCTCGCGCGACACCAAGATAAAGCGGCTCAAGCAGCAATTGGCCGAGCGCGACTCGGAGCTTGAGACCCTGCGCTCGCACATGACAGCCGACACCCCCGCCGCATACGCCGCCGACGATGCTACGGCCGTCGACCCCGCCCCCGAGGAAAGCCCCGCCCCGCGCATATCGGAGTCGGAATTATCGGCCATGGAGCAAACTTTTGAGTCGGAGGAGTGGTTTACCAAGACACCCCCGGCCGAGACACCGTCGATGCGCCCCTCGGAAGACGACTCCGACTTCGGATACCGTCCGCCCCGCAAGCGCGCCACCCCTCCCGTACATCCCGACCAACTTTCGCTATTCTGACATGACACTGCATAAGATACTCATACTCGCCGCCGCCCTGGGCACCGCCATGCCTGCGGCCTGGGCCGGCAACCCCGACGTCGAGGCCGTCGAGCCATACGTATTCCCCGCCAACAAACCCGCCGCCCCGGCCGGATTTACCTATCTGCCCGACGGCGTGAGCTACGCCGTGCTCTCCGACGACCACCGCACCGTCGAGCGCTACGACATACGCACCGGCAAGGCTATGGAGCCGCTGCTGTCGCTTGACCGCACCCGCGAGCTCAAGCTCGACGCCATCGAGAGCTTTTCCGTAAGCCCCGGCGGCACACAGGTGATGGTATGGACCGACTCGCGCCCCATATACCGCCGCTCGTCTGATGCCGTGCACTACGTCTACGACTGCCACTCGCGCATACTCCAGCCGCTCTCGGCCGAGCATCCGCGCCAGCAGTCGCCCGTATTCTCGCCCGACAACCGCATGGTGGCCTTTGTCGCCGGCGGCAATATCTACATCAAGAAGCTCGACTTCAAGACCGAGGTGGCCGTGACCACCGACGGCGCAGCCGGCCGCGTCATCAACGGCGTGCCCGACTGGGTATACGAGGAGGAGTTTGCCACCACCTGCTCCATGAGCTGGTCGCCCGACGCCACCACCCTCTGCTACCTGCGCTACGACGAGAGCGACGTGCCCACATACAGCCTGACTCTGTACGGCGGTACCTGCGACCCCCACCCCGGCTACGACCTCTATCCCGGCGCGCTCACATACAAGTACCCCGTGGCCGGCAAGCCCAACTCGCGCGTGACGCTCCACTCCTACGACGTCGACCTGCGCAAGGTCAAAGACATCACCCTGCCCGACACCCGCATCGAGTACATCCCACGCATGGCATACCCGCCCCAGGGCGACAATGTGATAGTGGCCACCCTCAACCGCGACCAAAACCGCTACGAGATATACTCCGTCAACCCTAAGAGCACCGTGGCCCGCTCGCTCTACGTCGAAGACTCCAAGACATGGATCTCGCCCGTGAGCTACGAAGGCCTCACCCTGCTCTCCGACGGATTTGTGGTCAACTCATGGGCCTCGGGCTGGCACCGCCTCACACAGTACAGCTATGCCGGCGCAAAGATGCGCGACATCACCACCGGCGACTTCGATGTGACCGACTACTACGGCCGCGACGCCGCCGGCAACCACTACTACCGCGCCGCCGCACCGACGCCGCTCGACCGCACCGTAAGCCGCGTCGACCCCAAGGGCCGCGTCACCGCCCTGTCGCCCGCCGAGGGCAACGCATCGGCCACCTTCTCGCCCGACATGCAGTACATGATGCTGCGCCACGACTCGCCCTCGCAGCCGCCGGTGTACAATCTGTGCACCTCGGCCGGCAAGGCCCTGCGCACTGTCGAGGACAACGCCGCCTACGCGGCCCGCTTTGCCGGCAAGGTACCCGAGCGCGAGTTTTTCACCATGCCCGCCGATGGCGGTCTCACCCTCAACGGCTACGTCATCCGCCCGGCCGGCTTCGACCCCTCGCGCAAATATCCCTGCGTGATGTACCAGTACAGCGGTCCCGGCTCGCAGGAGGTGCTGCGCCGCTGGCAGCTTGACTGGCAGGAGGCATTTGCGATGCGCGGATATGTGGTGGTATGCGTCGACGGGCGCGGCACCGGCGGCCGCGGCCGCGCCTTCTGCGACATCGTGTACCGCCGCCTGGGCCACTACGAGACCATCGACCAGCTCGCCGCCGCCCGCCACGCCGCCACTCTGCCCGGCGTCGACCCCGCCCGCATCGGCATCTTCGGCTGGAGCTATGGCGGCTACGAGGCTCTGATGGCCGCCTCGGCCGACGGCGCCCCATACGCCGCCGCAGTAGCCGTGGCCCCGGTCACCGACTGGCGCTTCTACGACACCGTATATGCCGAGCGCTACATGCTCACCCCGCAGCAGAATGAAGACGGATACCGCGAGTCGGCACCCCTCTCGCGCCCCTACAAGCTCGCCTGCCCCACCCTGCTCATGTACGGTACGGCCGACGACAATGTGCATCCCGCCAACTCCATCGAGTACATCAGCCGCCTGCAGCAGGCCGGCATCCTCTGCGACATGCTCGTCTTTCCCGACATGAACCACTCCATCAACGGCTGCAACTCCCGGGCGCTGGTATACGGCAACATGCTCCGCTACTTCGACCGCAACCTGAAGTAATCCCCCATCCGCTATGGCTCCGTCAAGCAACATCCTCACCCGTCACATCCTCTTCGGCCTGTGGGCCAACTGGGTGCTGGCCGTCGGCTCCGTGGCCGCCACTCTCGCCCTCAGCCTGATTGTACCGCCGGCATGGCTGCCGCTGTCCATGGTGGTGATGGCCTGGCTGCTGATGGCCGACGTGCGCCGCGAGGCCCGTCGACCCGGCCCGGGATGTGTGCTCACCCTGCGCGTGGCCCTGCTCACACTATTCTGGTCGGCGGTGGTCATGGGCGCCATATCGGTCCTGACGACATCGACGCTGCTCGACGGCATCATCGACCGCTCGACCCACAATACCGACATACCGTACATCACGTCGCTGGTGGTATTCCCGATGCTGGCTGTCAACTGCATATGGCAGATATGCCGCGGCTACGGCACACGATTCTGCACCGACTGCCGCGCCCGCAGCGGCTTCTACCCCGGCGGCGGAGTGGTGGCCACCATCTACTCGCGCGAGTCGCGCTATCAGGTGATGATGATGCTGTACATCTCCTTTACGCTCACCGTGATACAGTGCTGGTACTACTTCAGCTACTATATCAATATCTCGTTTAACGCCCCCGACCGCTTCTTCTTTGCCTACATGCCGCTGGCGGTGCTCATCCTGACGATATTTTTCATGTGGATGCGCCTGGGCAATCTCGCCGACATCATCGGCCCCATGGCGGTGGGCGAGCGCGAGCAGGCCACGGTGGTGAGATACATCGTGGTGTCGGGCGACCGTATGCTCCTCCAGACCCTCGGCTTGGGGCGCTACGACACCCCGGCACGCGCCGAGATAGTCGCCGCCGACGGCACCGTCACCGAGGAGATGGCCCGCGACGAGATGACCCGCCTGATGGGCGGCTCGACATTTACGCTGCGATATCTCTACACCTCGAAGTCTCACGACCTGGTGACCGACGTGGTACACTACGCCGCCTTCATACCCGACGGCGACGACGGACGCCCCGGCCCGACCGGCTGGCTCCGCGGCGAGTGGATGTCGCTCGACGACATCGACCGCCTGCTGCACTCGGCCGGCCTGGCCGCCGAGCTCGCCGACGAGATTTACCGCATATACACCATCACCATGGCCTGGAAGACATACGACCGCAATGCCCGGCGGCTGTACCCGATACGCAACTATCGTCCCACCTTCCGCCTGCGCGACTTCCGCCGCTGGGATGTCGACTACAGCGACCTGACGTGGTTTGACATCGCCGGCAACAATGAAGACCGCCCCTTCTGGCGTCTGCGCCGCTTCTGGCGCCGTCTCACCGGCCTCACCAAGCAATCGCCCGCATGAGCTCCGACGCACCGCTGCTGGTAATCACCGGCCCCACCGCCTCGGGCAAGACCGCCCGCGCCGTCGACTGCGCGCGGGCCTTCGGCGGCGAAATCATCAGCGCCGACTCGCGCCAGCTCTACCGCGGCATGGATCTCGGCACGGGCAAAGACCTCGAGGAGTATGGCCGGGTGCCATACCATCTCATCGACGTGCGCCCCGCCGGATGCTCCGACTACACCCTGTATGAGTATCTTACCGACGCCTCCGCAGCCATCGACGACGTGGGCGACCGCGGCCGGCTGCCCATACTCTGCGGCGGCACCGGCATGTATGTCGAGGCTGTGCTCAATGACCTGCGGCTGCCGCGCGTGCCCCGCGACGAGCAGCTGCGCGCCGAGCTGGCCCCCCTGTCGCTCGACGAGCTCACCGCCCGCCTGGCATCGATGAAGCGCCTCCACAACACCACCGATACCGACACGCCGGCCCGCGCCATCCGCGCCATCGAGATTGCCACATATTACGCCGCGCATCCCGACGAGGCGGAGCTTACGCGCCCCCACCCGCGCACCGGCGCCGTGGTGGTGGGCGTCGACATCCCCCGCGACGTGCGCCGCGCCCGCATCACCGACCGCCTTCAGCGCCGGCTCGACGCCGGTATGGTGGCCGAGGTCGAGGGCCTGCTCGCGTCGGGAGTGCCGGCCGAAAACCTCCTGCGATACGGCCTCGAATACAAGTATCTCACCGAGTATGTGCTCGGCCGCACCACCCGCGACGAGATGGTGAGCGGGCTGGAGACGGCCATACACCAGTTTGCCAAGCGGCAGATGACATGGTTTCGCGGCATGGAGCGCCGCGGCCACCGCATCACCTGGCTGCCATACGACATGGAGCCGGCGGCCTTTGTCGAGGCCGTGGCCGCTCTGCTGCCTCCGCGCCCCTGACCACATGTACATGCGCCTCTCCTCCCTGCTCCTCGTGCTGCTGCTCACCGCCGCCACCGCCGCGGGCCGTCTCTACCGCGCGCCCGGGGCCGGAGAGCGCGTTGCAGCCATCAGCTGGCATGTGCGCGCCACAGCCGACGAGCGCCGCGGCGGCCGCTGGGGCATACGCTGGCGCGAGGGCGACCGCGGCCGCTTTGTCGAGATTTCGCACCCAGGCGCCGACGGCACCGACCATGTGACCGGCACACTGCTCACCGTCACCTCGGGCCACCAGCAGGGCGACACAGCCACGGTCGACTCCACCCTGCGGCTGCGCATACCGCCCTATGCCGGCCCGGGATGGCGCAGCGGCGTCTCGCTGCGGCTGACAGCCGGCGAGGGCGGCGCATCGGTCGCCATCGGCCGTCGCAGAGCCGAGAGCACCATCGCCATGCCCATGCGCCTCGACAGCCTCGAGAGCCTCGAGAGCTATGTCGGCAGCGGCGCCGTCGATATCCTGCTCGATACCATGCGCATCACCGCCACGCCTCTGCCGAGGTATGTTGATGCCGACTCGGCTGTGAGCCTCGCATCGGCCGGCGGTGACCCGCGATGCAGCCTGTGGACATACTTCGACCGCGACACCGACCCGTTGCGCTCGCGACCCGGCGGCCGATACGAGCTGGCATCGACCGTCGCTCCCGACGGGCGCGTGCTGCTCGTCTACCTCGGCGGAGCCGACGACCGCGCCGACGAGTGGCGCCCCGGGCGCATCAAGGCCGAGATGCGCCCCACCCTCATCCCGGGCGTGTACGACCTCACGTGGTATGCCGCCGACGGCACCGCCATCACCCTCGACGCCGGGGCCGCCATCGAGCAGCACCTGCTCACGGTGCAGTTTCCCGACCGCCGCGCCACGCTGCGCTTCCGCAGGCGGTAAAAAAATTTACCCTTCTGATTTTACTTTTGCCGCTTGGGCGGGTATTACATACAGATACCCGATAAAATGTCCATCACAGCCACCGACATAGAGATCATCGAGCGCATCGGCTCGGCCCCCGACGACGGATTCCGCCTGCTCGTGCGGGCCTACGGCGAGCGGCTGTACCGACACATCCGCCGCATCACACTGGTACACGCCGACGCCGAGGATGCCCTGCAGGAGACCCTGCTGCGCGCATACCGCAATATCGGCTGCCTGCGCAGCGGCGAGTCGCTCGCCCCCTGGCTGTACCGCATCGCCACCCGCGAGGCCCTGCGCCAGCGGCGCAGCGGCATCACCATCAGTATCGACGAGGGCACGCTGGCCGACGCACACGGCCCGGTGGCCGACGAGTACTTCGACTTCTCCGACCTCGAGGCCGTGCATCTCCAGCAGGCCATACAGACTCTGCCGCCTCGGCAGCAGACAGTATTCAACCTCCGCTACTACGACGACTTCGACTACTCCACCATAGCGTCGATCGTCGGCTCCACGGCCGACGCCGCCAAAGTCAACTACCACATAGCCAAGCAGAAAATCACCCGATACATGACCGACCGCCTATGACACAGTATCAGCTGCCCGACCGTCCCGGGCCCACCCCATACCGCATCCCCGAGGGGATGATGGCCGCCGTCGAGGAGCGCGTCCTCGCCCGCGCCAAGGCGCCCCGCCGCCCCGCCCCGGTGCGCCTCGCCCTGCGATGCACCGCCGCAGCGGCCGCAGTAGCCGCCCTGGTCGTCACGGCCGTGTCGTACATGCACAGCCCCGCGCCCTCCGCCGCAGATACCGGCGGCGACTATCTGGCCGCATTTGACCGCCTCAGCGACGAAGACCGCTCATCCTTCATCGGAAACTATCAAGACGATATATTTCTCCAAACCTATCAATAACCACAACCTCATGAACAGACTCCTCCGCATCATGCTGCTGGCCGCCATCATACTGGCCGGCGCCGGCGCCGCCGAGGCCCGTATGCCCCGCCGCGACAAAGACTCACAGCCCAAACCCGACCGCACCGAGCTCGCCCGCAAGCAGGCCGAGCGCATCGCCGACCAGCTTGCCCTCCCCGCCGAGACCGCCGACCGGTTTATCGAGACTTACATGCGCTGCGAGCAAGAGAAGTGGGCGCTGGGCAATGCCCCCGGCAAGCCCCGCACCCGCATCTCCGACGAGCAGACCGACAGCCTGCTGCGCGCCCGCTTTGCCCACAGCCGCAAGCTGCTCGACCTGCGCGAGAAGTACTACAAGGAGTACCGCAAATTCCTTACCGCCAAGCAAGTCGACCGCATCTACCAGTCGGAGCGCATGCAAAACGTAAAGATACGCGGCCGCCAGGCCGCCAAGCACGGCGCCGCCAAATCCCGATGACGACAAACCCCGGCTCGTGACCCGAGCCGGGGTTTGCTGTATCTGCGCGGGAGTGTAGGGCGCGGGGAGGTCAGAGATTGTATCGCAGACCCACCTGCAGCAGACCTTGGGCGCCGAAGCCCAGCTCGCCGTACATCGACAGGCCGCGGGTGATATTCACCTCGGCGCCCAGAGGCGAAGCCTGCATGGCAAAATATGCCTTGTTTTTCTTGTAATCGCCGTCGCTCATGTGTGTGATGTCGACACCTACGCCGAGATGGGCGTAGAGAGTGACGATGCTGTTGCGGTAGTAGTCATAGCGTCCGTTGAGCATGATTACATGATAGTATGCATGGGCATCGTCCCAGTGCTTGTAGTCGGCCGAGGAGAAGGTATACGACGCACCCAGCCAGAACTTGGGCAGCACCTTGAAATTGACGCCCGCGGTGAGCGCGCCCCAGGCCGTGTCGACCGAGCCGCCGTCGTGCATGTCACATGCATCCATCATAGTGTAGCCGCCGTAGCCCAGCTGAAGCTGAGCCTTCTGGGCGCCCGCGCCGAAGGCCAGGCCCAGCACGGCAATCAGAGTGAAAAGTACCTTTTTCATAAATAGGGTAGTTGATAGTAAGTATGTATATCGATGTACACAAAACAACCGCCCGGCGGCTTTGGTTCAGCTTTTTTCCGTACCTTTGCAACCGTACCCCGCAACCGTACCCCGCAACACGATACATGTCCGACGATACCCTACAGCCAAAAATCGACACTTACCTCACCCGATACGAGGAAGTGCGCACCCTGCTCTCCGACCCCGACGTGCTCGCCGACCAGGCCCGATATGTCAAGCTCAGCAAGGAGTACCGCCACCTCGAGGAGTTTGCCGCCGCTGTCGGCCGCCGCGACGCCGCCGCGTCAGACCTGGCCTTTGCCGACGAGATACTTGCCGCCGGCGACCCCTCGGAGCGCGACGAGGCCACGCGTATGCAGGCCGACGCCCGCGACCGCCTCGCCGACGCCGACGCCGACATACGGGTGCTACTGCTCCCGGTCGACCCCGAAGACGACAAAAACGTAATCCTCGAGATACGCGCCGGCACAGGCGGCGACGAAGCCGCCCTCTTTGCCGGCGACCTGGCCAAGATGTATCTGCGCTACTGCGAGAGCCGCGGCTGGGCCACCGCCGTCACATCGGAGAGCCCCGGCGCGGCCGGCGGCTTCAAGGAGATTGTCATCTCGGTGAGCGGCACGGGCGTCTACGGCGTGCTCAAGTACGAGAGCGGCGTGCACCGCGTGCAGCGTGTGCCCGCCACCGAGACCCAGGGCCGCATACACACCTCGGCCGCCACGGTGGCCGTGCTGCCCGAGGCCGACCCCTTTGAGGTGGAAATCAACGAGGGCGAGATCAAGTGGGACACCTTCCGCTCGGGCGGCGCCGGCGGCCAGAATGTCAACAAGGTCGAGTCGGGTGTGCGCCTGCGCTACCACTGGCGCAATCCCAATACCGGCGAGACAGAGGAGATACTCATCGAGTGTACCGAGACCCGCGACCAGCCCAAAAACAAGGAGCGCGCCCTGGCACGCCTGCGCACATTTATCTACGACCGCGAGCATCAGAAGTATGTCGACGACATCGCCGCCCGCCGCAAGACCCTCGTCAGCACCGGCGACCGCTCGGCCAAGATACGCACATACAATTTCCCACAGGGCCGCGTCACCGACCACCGCATCGGCTACACCGTGCACAATCTCCCCGCCATACTCGACGGTGACCTCGACGCGCTCATCTTTGCCCTGAGCACCGCCGAGCGCGCCGAGCGGCTACGCGACGCCGAGCTTTGACACATACCCGATAATCAGCAAAAACCAATCAAGATATGAAACGTACTGAACTTGTCGAGAACATCCGCCGCAAAGGCTCATTTCTCTGCGTAGGTCTCGACCCCGACCCCGCCAAGATGCCCACCGACCTGGCAGCCCGCGGCGCCGACGGCATCATCGACTTCAACAAAGCCATCATCGACGCCACCGCCCCCTATGCCGTGGCGTATAAGCCAAATCTCGCATTCTACGAGACTCTCGGCCCCGACGGCATGCGCGCCTTCGAGCAGACCGTGGCCTATATACGCGAGAATCACCCCGACCAGTTTATCATCGCCGACGCCAAGCGCGGCGACATCGGCAATACGGCCCGCATGTATGCCCGCGCCTTCTTTGAGCGCGCCGGGGTCGACGCCGTGACCGTGGCCCCCTACATGGGCGAGGACAGCGTGTCGCCCTTCCTGGAGTTTGAAGACAAGTGGGCGGTGGTGCTGGCCCTGACCTCCAACAAAGGCAGCGGCGACTTCCAGATGATACCCGACAAAAACGGCGCCCGTGTGTTTGAGCGGGTGGTGAAGCGCGCCCAGAAGTGGGGCTCGCCCGTCAACATGATGTTTGTCGTCGGCGCCACCCGCGGCGAGCTCATCGCCGATGTGCGCCGCCTGGCTCCGCGCTCATTTTTCCTCGTGCCCGGCGTGGGCGCCCAGGGCGGCAGCCTTGAGGAAGTGGTGCGCTACGGCATGATCGACGAGGTGGGCCTGCTGGTCAACTCGTCGCGCGGCATCATCCACGCCTCTGCCGGCGACGACTTTGCCGAGCGCGCCGCCGACAAGGCCCGCGAGCTGCGCGACCAGATGGCAGCCTACCTCTGAGGCTCCGGCGCGCGCAGCCGGATACGGCAGGTTTTCACGGGATTGTAATTTTTTCGTAATACAGACGTTGCCGTATTGAAAAAGTTTTGTAACTTTGCACTGTCAATGTATGCGCCCGCTGTAAGACGGGGTGCATACATTGCAGTGCATGTCATGAAAACCAATCGCCTCTGGCCGCTGATGCTACTCGCGGCCGCCATATCCTCCCTTACCGCCTGCTCCCGCTCCGATGCCGACGACGCCCGACCGCTGGTCACCGTCAGCGTCGAGCCACAGCGCTATCTCGTGGAGCAGATAGCCGGCGATCGCTTCCGCGTGGTCACACTGATGCCCAACGGCGAGAATCCCGAGATGTATGAGCCTCCGGTGGCGTCGCGCATGGCCGTAGACCGCAGCCGAGTATTCTTCTCGACGGGCTTCTTCCCCTTTGAGAGCGCGGCCGCCCTGGCCGTATCCGGCTCCACGGCAGTGGTCAATACATCTGAGGGCATCGACCTCATCTACGGCACTCACTCACATGCCGACGGCCACGCCAACTTCCTCCACGTCGACAGCGCCCACCGCGCCCCCGACCCCCACGTGTGGACCTCGGTGCGCAATACCCGCATCATGGCGTCGCGCATCGCCCAAGGGCTCATCGACGCCGACCCCGACAATGCCGACTCATACCGCACGGCCCTCGGCCGCATCGACCGCAGCCTCGACTCGCTCGACCGCGTCATATCGGAGAAGCTCGACACCCTGCCCACCCGCACATTTCTGGTATGGCACCCGTCGCTGACATACTTTGCCCGCGACTACGACCTGGAGCAGCTCGCCGTGAGCGCCGACAGCCGCGAGTCGTCGATGCCGCAGATGCGTCGCGTCATCGACGAGGCCCGCGCCGACAGCGTGAGAGTATTCTTCTATCAGAAAGAGTACGACACCCGCCAGGCCCGCGCCATCAACTCCGGCGTAGGCTCCCACATGCTGCCTATACAGCCCAACTCATACTCCTGGCTCGCCCAGCTCGACTCCATCGCCGATGAGCTCGCCCGCCCCTGACAGCCCGGTGATCGAGCTGCGCGGAGTGGAGATGCGGCGAGATGACCGCATCGTGCTCGACGGCATCGACCTGCAGGTGGCGCCCGGCGACTTTGTGGCCGTGACCGGCCCCAACGGCGGCGGCAAGACCACCCTGCTGCGCATCATACTGGGCCTGCTGCGCCCCACCCGGGGCACGGTGAGCGTGAGAGTGCCGCGCAGCGCCATCGGATACCTGCCACAGAAAAATACCATCGACGCCCACTTCCCGGTGAGCGTGCGCGATGTGGTGGCATCGGGGCTGCTCGGCATCGCCGGTCTCGACCCCGACGACCGCCTCGCACGCATCGACCGCGCCATCGGCCGCATCGACCTGGCCGACTGCGCCGACCGCCCCATCGGACGCCTGTCGGGAGGACAGGTACAGCGCGCATTGCTCGGGAGAGCCATCGTCGCCGACCCCGCCCTGCTCGTGCTCGACGAGCCGCTGAGCTATGTCGACAAGCACTTTGAGCACCGCATCTACGACCTGCTCGCCGAGATAGCGCCAGCCTGCACCATCGTGCTCGTATCCCACGAGATGAGCGCCATCGACGCCATGGCCAACCGCCACTTCATCATCGACCGCACCGCCACCGAGTGCACCGCCGCCCGACACGGCATACACACCGACTGCGACTGCGAGTGACCGCGGCGGCGAGAGCCGCCCGCGCCGACAAACAATCGCCGCCCCGCGCGCGTTTTATCATCACACATCACACACCACACTATGACACAAGACCACACTACCCCTATAACTCCCGACGACCGTCACTTCATGCAGATAGCCATTGACCTGTCGATAGACAATGTACGCGCCGGCGGCGGCCCCTTCGGCGCCGTAATCGTGCGCGACGGCAAGATACTCGCCACCGGTGTCAACCGCGTCACCGCCACCTGCGACCCCACCGCCCACGCCGAGGTGTCGGCCATACGCGCGGCCTGCCTCGCAGCCGGCGACTTCAAGCTGCGCGGCGCCACCATCTACAGCTCGTGCGAGCCATGCCCCATGTGTCTGAGCGCCATCTACTGGGCCGGTATCGACCGCCTCTACTACGGCAATACCAAAGACGACGCCCGCGCCATCGACTTCGACGACTCCTTTATCTACGACCAGCTGAGCCTGCCCGCCGAGCGCCGCTCCATCCTCACCCGCCGCCTCATGGGCGCCCAGGCCATCGAGGCATTCCGACTCTGGCAGCACTCGACCGACAAGATACCATACTGAGCGACGGGCGGCAATGAGTGCCGGAGCGACGACGGGCGTATTATGATATAAAAAACATTTATGCGCTCTATCTTCATCGCTCTGGCAATATTCCTGACGGCCGCCACATCGGCAGCACTGACATTTGACTGCACGCTCGGAGAGGCGGGACGTCGGGTGTGCCTGCGGCTGCCGCGCGGCGCCGACAGTGTGCGGGCCGTGCTGTATGCCCATCAGAATATGACCGAGGAGGTACTCTTCCGCAGCCCGCGGTTTACACGGGCGATGGACTCGCTGGGCGTGGCGATGGTATTTGTGCAGGGCGGCTCGCAAGACTGGGATGTGGCCTCGGGATGCCAGGAGCGGTTTGAGCAGATCATGCGCGACCTGGCCTGCGGAAGCGGGCACCCCGAGATTGCCGGCGCACGGGTGATACCATTCGGCCACTCGGCCCAGGCGACTTTCCCATGGAATTTCGCCGCCTGGAATCCCGACCGCACCCTCTGCATCATATCTTTTCACGGCGACGCCCCGCGCACCAATCTCTGCGGCTACGGCCGGGCCAATATCGAGTGGGGACGCACCCGCAATATCGACCGCATCCCGGGCCTGATGGTCATGGGTGAGTATGAGTGGTGGGACGCCCGCCTGCGCCCGGCCCTCGCCTTCCGCATGATGTATCCCGACAGCCGCATATCGATGCTCTGCGACGCCGGCCGCGGCCACTTTGACCTTTGCGACGAGACGCTCGACTACATGGCCCGCTTCATCGCCAAGGCCATCGACGACCCGCGCCCCGATGGCGGCGTATATCTCTCGCGCTGGTACCCCGACGGCTCTGAAAGCTCAGACCCCCACGACTGCTTCTGGTATCACGACGAGGAGATGGCCGCCCTTACCCGCGCGCGCTACCAGGCCACCCGCGGCCGCCGCATGCAATATCTCGGAGCGGCGGTCGACGGAGCCGGGGTACCATTCCGCGCCGAGTCGCATATCAAGCTCGACACGCGCGTCGACGGGCCTGAGTTTCGCGTCGAGCCATTCTACGCCGACTCCACACGCATGGCGCCCTCGACCGACCACAGCGCCGCGCGCCCGCGGGTGAGTATCATCTCCGGCCCGGTGATACAGACGGGCGAATATACCTTCCGCATCGACCCCGATTACTTCGGCGACGACCCCTCGCGGCTGTGGAGCGGCATCACCCTGTGTATGGAGGCGCCCGGCGACTCCGTATACAAGCCCGCGGTGCAGGAGATACGGCTGATGCCCCGGTAAGCGACAGTCCCGGTTTTATCGACATTTGTTGAGAAATCGGCGCACTTGCTTGCATTTTACAAATTGCGCGGTATATTTGCAGAAAATATCTTACACTGCTATGAAACCAATACCGCGCACACTTATCTTACTGCTGATGGCCGTCGTCGCCATATCCGTCGCCGCCAAGCCCCGCGGCATCGCCAATATCTATATGAAAGACGGCTCCCGATATACCGATGTCGTAATCAAGTGCCCCAACGGCTGGGACGACAAAATCCAGTTTAAAGACGGCGAGACCAAGTGCAAGGTGATGTCTGACTCCATCGAGCACATGGAGATATGGCACGAGGACAACCCCGAAAACAAGGTGTACCTGCTATGGTGCAACTGGACCACAGGCGACGCCAAGAAGGGCAAGCTCGACGAGGTGAAGGCCAAGAATAAAAAATGGTTTTCGCTCGAGGCCGCCGGCGACAATCTCGCATACTGGATGAGTATCACCAACGTAAAACCCGGCAAGAAAAGCATCTCGATGAACGTCACCCCGTCGCCGCACTTCCTGATGAAACGCGGCTCCGACGTGACCGTATATATCCCGTATGGCGCCAAGCGCTCTATCACCCTTAACTGGCTGGCATGGTTTTTAGGCGACGATGAAGTGCTCGCCGAGGGCATCCTCAACGAGAAATACTTCGACCGCAAGCAGGCTTACCGCCAGGGCACGATACACAACTCTTATCTGCTCGAGGAGATTGTCAAAGACTACACCCCCGGCCGCAAGAAATGACACATACACTGCGCACCATCCCGGCCATCCTGGCGATGATACTGCTGTGTGTCGCCTGCTCCGACAGCGGCGAGCCCGCGCCGCCCGCCCCGGCCATCGACGAGGTGGCATTTGACAGCCCGGTATACTATGCCCCGGCCGAGGGCGGAGAGATTACCATCAGCCTGAGCGCCTCGGGCGACTGGACTGTGGTGCCGCCCTCCGACTCCAAATTTCTCCATGGATATATCGAGACGTCCGGCGGCTCCGCCGGCCGCGGCGAGATATGCTTCCGCGCCATGCCCAATACCTCGGGCACGGAGCAGATCACGCGCATGGGTGTCGTATGCGGCCGCGCGAGTGCCGATGTGGAGATACGCCATCCGGCGGTCGATATCGAGCCGATGAGCGAGGATGAGGTGCGGGCATACCTGGTGAGGCTGTACCACGCCGTGGGCGGCCCCGACACGCGCCTGAAAAATCCCAAGTGGCTCTCCGACCTGCCCATCAACCAGTGGGGCAGCGAGGTGCACTACGAAAACGGCCGACTGTCGCTATACCTGAGCGAATACAAGCTGAGCGGCAAAATCGACCTGAGCGGGTGCCGTGCGCTCTACATGCTCAAATGCAGCAAAAACTCGCTGACTGCGGTCGACGTATCGGGCTGCCCGCAGCTCGAGTCGCTCGACGTGGCGTCAAATCAGATTGCAGACCTCAACATATCGGGCTGCCTGTCGCTCAAGACCCTCAGCGCCTCGACAAATCCGCCGCTGAGCAATCCCGCGCTGCTGCGCGACGCCTACGCCTTGCAGTACGCCGACGTGAGTGCCGGCAACTTCTCATCGCTCGACCTCACCGGCTGCTACTCGATCGAGACTTTGGCATGCTGGCGCAACTATCTCACGGAGCTTGACCTCCCCGACAGCCGGCGGCTGGAGGTGCTGTGGTGCTGGGGCAACCGCCTGCGCAGCCTCGCCATGCACGACTACCCACAGCTGCGCCTGCTCAACTGCGGCCAGAATGAAATCTCTGAGCTTACCATCTCGGGCTGCCCCAAGCTGGGCCGGCTGTTCTGCTACGAAAATCAGCTGTCGACCATCGACGTAAGCTCGCTGCGCGACATCCTCGGGGAATTTTACTGCTACTCCAACCGCCTGGAGCGGCTCGACGTGACAGGATGCCGCCGGCTGAGCCAACTGCACGTCTCCGACAACTGGCTCTCGGAACTCGACCTCACCGGATGCAAGGGCCTCGGCTCGCTCTACGCGGAGCTAAATCGGCTCACATCCATCACTTTTGACCCCGAGACCTCGCTGGTCAACTGCTACCTGACCTCCAACCGCCTCACCTCCATCCCGCTCGAGCACTGCCACTACGGCGGCAAGGTGTGGGTGCGCGACAATCCCGTGCTGGCCGAGATACCCGAGGCGGCCGACGACTTCGCCGAGTTTGAGCACGACGCCCGCTACGAGTACGACCGCGCCACAGGGCGCGTCACCGACCTCAAGCGCGGCTGGTGGTACCCCGGCGAGCCGGAGTCGGGCTCGCATACCCGCCGGTAGCGTGGCGAGGGGCGCCGTCAGACATTCACCATCTCGCGGCGGATGCGCGACAGGTGGGTGGGCGACACGCGCAGATAGGAGGCTATCTCGCGCAGAGGCACTTTCTGTATCACCTCTGGGTGGGCGGCGCAGAGGCGGGCATACCGCTCGGCCGGCGAGTAGCGGTAGCTGTCGAGAAACCGCGCGTAAAGCTCGTCGAACAGCACCGGCATGGAATCACGCACAAAGCCCTCTATAGCCGTATCAGGCACGACCGGCACCACGAGCGCCTCGGTCGATCGCCCGGCCACTACCGATACCGGCAGCGGCGTGCCATTCATGGCGCTGTAGAGATAAGTGGCATACTCCTCCTCAAAGGTAAAGCCCACCACACACTCGGCGCCGGCCGTATCGGCCGTCACATACTTGAAGTAGCCGCTGCGCACAAGCGCTATCTCGTGGCATACCTCGCCGCGCTTCAGGAATACGTCGCCCCGCGCAAAGCGGCGCAGGCGCCCATCCCGCAGGCACAGCTCACGCAGAAAGTCGAGCTCCAGACGGTCGTTGAATTGATTGAACGCGCTCATCGCAGCCGCCCCATGGCCTCGCGCAGGGCGACCACACGGGCGCGTATGGCGCGCAGCCGCTCGACAGCCTCGAAGCGGCGCGCCACGCCCGACGAGTTGGTGCGCAGCTGCTCCTGGGCGGCATCGAGCTTGAGGCCCTTCTCCTTTACGAGGTAATATATCATGCGTATCTTCTCGATGTCGGCGGGTGTGTACATGCGCAGGCCGCCGGCATTGCGCCGCGGATGTATCACCGTAAACTTCGACTCCCAGAATCGCAGCGTCGACGCCGGGATATCCAGTATCTCGGCCACCTCGCTGATGCGGTAATATTTCTTGGTAAGTTCGCTCATATTCAGTCCATCACGCGGCCGGCATTCTCGGCCTGTTTTATCATCGCGTCGTACTCGGCCGGCGAGAGATCCATGAAGTAGTAGTTGACAGGATTCTGCGGGGCGCCGTGGAGCCTCACCTCGTAGTGGAGATGCGGGCCGGTCGACTTGCCCGTGTTGCCCACCTCGCCGATGAGGTCGCCGCGGCTCACGGTCTGCCCGGCGCTCACGCCTATCTTGGAGAGATGGGCGTAGCGGGTGACGTAGCCGTAGCCGTGGTCTATCTCAATGAGATTGCCGTAGCCGCTGTTCCAGCCTGCGGAGATCACACGCCCGCGGCCGGTGGCATATACGGGTGTGCCCGGGGCGGCAGAGAAGTCCATGCCCTCGTGAAACTTGGCCGTGCCGTAGATGGGGTCGCGGCGGTAGCCGTAGCCCGAGGCCATCTGCCGCAGCGACTTCTCAGACACGGGCTGTATGGCCGGGATGTGGGCGATGCGGTCTTTCGACTCCATGGCGCGCGCGCGCAGGAAGTCAAACGACCGGCTCTGATGGTAAATCATATTGTCGAGACGGTCGATATCGGTGGCCACGGCGCGCACCAGTGCATCGTCGGGCAGCGAGTCCACGCGACGGCGCTCCAGCCCCGCATATCGGGCGGCGGCTCCCAGGGGCTCGGCCTGCATCACCACACGGTAGAAATTGTTGTCGCGGGCCGCGATATCCTCCATCACGGCCAAGGCGCGGTCGGCGCGGTGGCCAAGCTCCTCAAGGCTCTCGGCCAGGGCATCGTTGTGGCGGCGCAGCTGCCTCTCCTTTGGGAAGTCGACCACATAGTACAGCGCCACCACGACAGCCGCGCCGGCAAGCGCGCCCCACACAAACTGCCACAGGGTGACCCACACCCTCCTGCGCCGCGAGGGGAATACCCTCTCGTAGCGCTCGGTGGCCTGATTGTATCTGTAAAACGCCTGCATGGCGCAAAGATACAAATAAGTCCAGAGCAATGCCAAATTTATTTGTGAACATTGCCGCGACGCCCGAGGGCGCGGCAAAACACACTTTACGATTGACAATGCATAATCATGCGGCCCGCGGGCGTCCGACGGACGTCCCCCTCCGGTCATACATGTTGATGTACGTAACGAATAGCGGGGGATGCAGCCACGTCGGAGTGTAACAGTGGCTGCGTGGAGGCATCAACTCTTGACGCCGGCGTATGCCAGCACCGTGGGCGACTCGACGTCGACTCCGCAGGCTCGGGCGCGCGCGAGGATGGCGCGGGCCAGCTGAGGCTTGAGGTCTTCGGGACAATAGCGGAAATAAGCCTCGGCGGCACGCACATGGGCGGCGTCGGGCATAGGATATTCGCGGCGCTCGGGCAGCCCGTACATGCTGTCGGGTAAGGTCTTGCGCTCCTCGGTGGTAAGTCGGTCGTTCATATCGGTGATTTTTATTGAAAATGCAACGCGGGGCGGGGCGCGAATGTTTGCCCGTTTGGCCGTTTTTTCGTACCTTTGTAGAGAAAATACCGACAATACGAAAGCATACTAATACATATCTATGTCAGAAGCTACAGAAAATTACGGCGCGGATAAAATCCAGGTCCTCGAGGGCCTGGAAGCCGTGCGCAAGCGTCCGGCCATGTACATCGGCGACATCTCGGCCAAGGGTCTGCACCACCTTGTGTATGAGGTGGTCGACAACTCCATCGACGAGGCCCTTGCCGGCTACGCCCACAATATAAACGTCGTCATCAACTCCGACGACTCCATCACCGTGGTCGACGACGGCCGCGGTATCCCCGTAGACATGCACGAGAAGGAGCACAAGAGCGCTCTGGAGGTGGTGCTCACCGTGCTGCACGCGGGCGGCAAGTTTGACAAGAGCAACTACAAGGTGTCGGGCGGTCTGCACGGCGTGGGCGTATCGTGTGTCAACGCCCTGTCGACCTACCTGCGTGCCGAGGTGCGCCGCAACGGCCACCGCTACGTGCAGGAGTACTCCTGCGGCAAGCCCACCACGGCGCTCCGCGTCGAGGGCGAGAGCGACACCACCGGCACCACCATCACCTTCAAGCCCGACGCGTCGATATTCACCGTCACCGTATACGACTACCAGACCCTGGCCAACCGCCTGCGCGATCTGGCATTTCTCAACGCCGGCATCACCCTGACCCTCACCGACATGCGCGAGGTGAACGAGCAGGGAGTGCCCCGCGGCGAGACTTTCTACTCTGAGAAGGGTCTGCGCGAGTTTGTCGAGTACATCGACTCGAGCAAAGACTCGCTCATCAACGATGTGATCGACCTCAACACCGAGCGCGGCGGCATACCCGTCGAGGTGGCCTTCACCTACAACAACTCGTACAACGAGAACATCTACTCCTTTGTCAACAACATCAACACCATCGAGGGCGGCACACACCTCACCGGCTTCCGCCGCGGCCTCACACTCACTCTCAAGAAATACGCCGAAGACAACAATCTGCTCAAGAACGCCAAGGTAGAGATTGCCGCCGAGGACTTCCGCGAGGGCCTCACGGCCGTCATCTCGGTGAAAGTGCTCGAGCCCCAGTTTGAGGGCCAGACCAAGACCAAGCTCGGCAACTCCGAGGTGATGGGCAGCGTGCAGGTGGCCGTGAGCGAGGCCCTGCGCACATATCTGGAGGAGCACCCCCGCGAGGCCAAGGCCATCGTGGAAAAGGTGGTGCTCGCCGCCCAGGCACGCCAGGCCGCGCGCAACGCCCGCGAGAAAGTGCTGCGCAAGTCGCCCCTGTGGAGCGGCGGCCTGCCCGGCAAGCTCGCCGACTGCTCGAGCCGCACGGCCGAAGACTGCGAGATATTCCTGGTCGAGGGTGACTCGGCAGGCGGTACGGCCAAGAAGGGCCGCGACCGCCAGTTCCAGGCCATCCTGCCCCTGCGAGGCAAAATCCTCAATGTGGAGAAGGCCATGGAGCACAAGATATTTGAGAGCGAGGAAATCACCAACCTCTTCCGCGCCCTGCGTGTCACCATCGGCACCGAAGACGACCCCAAGGCCATCAACATCAGCAAACTCGCATACCACAAGATCATCATCATGACCGATGCCGACGTCGACGGCGCCCACATCGCCACCCTGCTGATGACATTCTTCTTCCGTCGCATGCGTCCCGTCATCGAGCAGGGCTACCTCTACCTGGCCACTCCCCCGCTGTACAAGTGCAAATGCGGCAAAGACGAGGAATACTGCTGGACCGACCCCCAGGTGCAGCGGTTCATCGACGCCCACGCCGGCAAGACCACCGTATCGCGATACAAGGGTCTGGGCGAGATGAGCGACAAGGAGCTGCGCGACACCACCATGTCGCCCGAGCACCGTATCCTCAAGCAGGTGACCATCAACGACGCCGCCGAGGCCGACCGCGTATTCTCGATGCTCATGGGCGAGGATGTGGGCCCGCGCCGCGACTTCATCGAAGCCAACGCCACCTACGCCAACATCGACGCCTGAGCGCCACACACAATCCTTTCTCCTCTAAACATAAACACATCCAATGGCAAAAACCAAAACCAAATCGGCCGACAAGGCTGCGCTCTACGCCGCCGTCGACCAATACATAGCCTCGCGCGGCAGCAAGACATTCAATTACAAGCAAGTCTCGGCCGCCTGCGGCTTCGACGCCCCGGCCCAGCAGCGCGCCGTGGCCCTGCACCTGGCCGAGCTCGCCTTTGACGGCGACCTCATCGAGGTGTCGCCCGGCCAGTACAAGATGCCGGTCGACACTGTCACGGCCACGGGCACCTTCGTGCGCCTGCGCAACGGCAAAAACAGTGTCGTGACCGACGACGACGGCCAGGCCATATTTGTGGCCGAGCGCAACTCGCTCCACGCCCTCAACGGCGACCGCGTGCGCGTAAGCATCGCCGCCCGTGTCAAGGGCCGCGAGCCCGAGGCCGTGGTCACCGAGATTATCGAGGCCAAAGACCAGACTTTCATCGGCACCCTGCGCGTCGACAAGCACTTTGCCACCCTCAATACCGACTCCAAGTATCTGGCCACCGACATCCTCATCCCCAAGCCCAAACTCAAGGGCGGTGTCACCGGCGACAAGGCTGTGGTGCGCATCACCGACTGGCCCGACGACACTGCCAACCCCCGCGGCGAGGTGGTCGACATCCTGGGTAAAAACGGCGAGAACGACGCCGAGATGCACGCCATCCTGGCCGAGTTTGGCCTGCCGTACCGCTACCCCGCCGCTGTGGAGAAGGCCGCCGACAAGATTTCGGCCGGCATCACCCCCGAGGAGATAGCCGCCCGACGCGACATGCGCGAGGTCACCACCTTTACCATCGACCCCACCGATGCAAAGGACTTCGACGACGCCCTGTCGATACGTCAGCTGCCCGGCGGCCACTGGGAGGTGGGCGTGCATATCGCCGATGTGACACACTACGTGCGCCCAGACACCATCATCGACCGAGAGGCCGAGAGCCGCGCCACATCGGTCTATCTGGTCGACCGCACGATACCTATGCTGCCCGAGCATCTGTCCAACGGCATCTGCTCGCTGCGCCCCGACGAGGAAAAGCTCACTTTCTCGGTAATCTTTGAGATGGACGACCGCGCCCGCGTGCTCCGCAGCGAGATCTGCCGCACCGTCATACGCTCCGACCGCCGCTTTACATACGACGAGGCTCAGGCCGTCATCGAGACCGGCCAGGGCGACATGCGCGACGAGATACTCACCCTCGACCGCCTGGCCAAGATACTGCGCCGAGAGCGTTACGACAATGGCTCGGTGGAATTTGACCGCGCCGAGGTGGGCTTCAACATCGACGACAAGGGCCATCCCGTATCGGTTTACTTCAAGGAAAGCAAAGACGCCAACAAGCTCATCGAGGAATTCATGCTGCTGGCCAACCGCACCGTCGCCGCCTTCATCGGCTGCACCGGCTCCCGCAAGAAAGCCAAGGCTTTTGTATACCGTGTGCACGACCAGCCCGACCCCGGCAAGCTCGCCGACCTGGCCGGCCTGTGCCGCAACTTTGGATACAAGGTGAAGACCGGCGGCTCGGCCAAGGATGTCAACCGCTCCATCAACCGCATGCTCGCCGACATCAAGGGCAAGGGCGAGGAGAATTTCCTCTCCACCCTGGCCATCCGCTCGATGGCCAAGGCCGTGTATACCACCACCAATATCGGCCACTACGGCCTGGGCTTTGACTACTACACCCATTTCACATCGCCCATACGCCGCTACCCCGACATGATGGTGCACCGCCTGCTGGAGCGCTATCTGCGCGGCGGCCGCAGCGTGAGCGTCGACAAGCTCGAGGAGGAGTGTGAGCACTCCTCGGCCATGGAGCAGCTGGCCGCCAACGCCGAGCGCGCATCCATCAAGTACAAGCAGGTCGAGTATATGACCGACCACCTGGGCGAGGTATTTGCCGGCGTCATCTCGGGCGTGACCGAGTGGGGCCTGTACGTGGAGCTTGACGACAACAAGTGCGAGGGCCTGGTGCCGGTACGCGACCTGGCCGACGACTTCTACGACTTCGACGAGAAAAACTACTGCCTCGTAGGCCGCCGCAACGGCAACCGCTACCGCCTGGGCGACGCTGTGCAGGTGCAGGTGGCCCGCTGCAACCTCGACCGCAAGCAGCTCGACTTTGTGCTCGTCGACGAGAAACACCCGCCACGCTCCATCGCCACCCTGGGCTCGGCCAAGCCGTCGTCGCCCCGCCGAGGAGGCAAGAGCCGCGGCAAGAGCGCCGACAGTCACAAGCCGGCCAAGGAGCGCAAAGGCTCCAAGGGCGGCAAAGGCCGTCGCCGCAAATGACCCGCACCGCCATCACCATCAGCGGCCTGCGCCTCTACGGCTATCACGGCGTAGGGGCGCTGGAGCGCCGCGTCGGTGCATGGTTTCGCTACGACCTGCACCTGCGCTACGACGCCTCCCGCGCCATTGCCTCCGACTCGGTGGCCGACGCCCTCAACTATGCCGAGGTCGCCGAGACAGTGGCCCGCGTGGCCGCCACCCCCTCCGACCTGCTCGAGCATCTGGCCGGACGCATCCGCCGCGAGCTCACGGCCGCCTACCCCGCCATCACGGGCGGCTCGGTGGCAGTCACCAAGGAAGCCCCGCCGGTGGCCCGGTCGTTTGAGGCCACATTCACCATCGAGTGGTGACACATCATCTTACACACTTCTCACTCCCCATCTGCATGAAAAGACTCATTGCCTCCGCAATCGTCGCCGCCGCCCTTTCCACCCCGGCCGCCGACGCCTGCACCAGCCTCATCGCGGCCAAAGGCGCCACCGCCGACGGCTCCACCATGATTACCTACGCCGCCGACTCCCACACCCTCTACGGCGAGCTATACAAGCAGCCCGCCGCCGACCACGCCCCCGGCGAAATGCGCGAGGTGCGCGACTGGGACTCGGGCCGCCACCTCGGCTACATACCCCAGCCTGCCCATACCTATGCCCGCACCGGCAACATGAACGAGCACGGCGTCACCATCGCCGAGAGCACCTGGGGCGGACGCCCCGAGCTGGCCGGCTCGGGCATCATCGACTACGGCTCGCTCATCTACATCGCCCTGGAGCGCTCGCGCACCGCCCGCGAGGCTCTGGAGGTGATGACTTCGCTGGTCGACAAATACGGCTACGCCTCCGAGGGCGAGTCTTTTTCCATCGCCGACCCCGACGAGGTATGGATCATGGAGATGATAGGCAAGGGCAAGAGCGACCCGGGCGCCGTATGGGTGGCCCGCCGCGTGCCCGACGGCTACATCAGCGGCCATGCCAACCACGCCCGCATACACACCTTCCCCCTCAAAGGCGACAAGAATACCCTCTACTCGCCCGACGTGATTTCATTTGCCCGCAAGCAGGGGCTGTACGACGGCGCCGACCGCGACTTCGACTTCTCGCGCACCTATGCCGTGACCGACCTGGGCGCCCTGCGCGGCTGCGACGCGCGCGTGTGGGCGTACTACAATAAGTTTCTGCCCAAGGGCAGCGCCGACGCCTGGCTCCCCTGGATTACCCGCGGCGAGGGCGAGGTGATGCCCCTGTGGGTAAAGCCGTCGCGCCCCGTGAGCGCCGACGACCTCAAGTGGATGATGCGCGACCACTTTGAAGACACCCCGCTCGACATGACCAGTGACCCCGGCGCCGGCCCCTACAAGGTGCCCTACCGCTGGCGTCCGCTCACCTATAAGGTCGACGGCAAGACATACACCCACGAGCGCGCTATCGCCACACAGCAGACCGGATTCTCCTTTGTATCCAACATGCGCGCCGACCGCCACCCGGCCATGCGCGGCGTGCTGTGGTTTGGTGTCGACGATGCCAATACATGTGTGTACATACCGGTGTTCAACTCCAACTCGGTCGTGCCCCGCGAGCTGGCCGAGGGCAACGGCGACATGTACAATCTGTCGTGGGACGCCATGTTTTGGGTCAACAACTACGTCGCCAACCAGGCCTACAACCGCTACTCGCAGATGATACCCGACATACGCCGCGTGCAGAGCCGCCACGAGAGCGCTCTGACCGCCGCCGTCGACTCCGTGGCCGCCACCCTCACCCCCGACACCGACTACTCTGCCGCCCGCGCCACTCTCGACGGCATGACACTCCGCGCCGCCGCCGATGTCACCCGCGACTACAAGGCGCTGGGCGACTACCTGCTGGTGAAGTACCTCGACGGAAATGTGAAGAAGGAGAGCGCTCCGGGCGAGTTTGTGCGCACACCCGAGGGCACACCCGCCTACCCCGACTTCCCCGGCTACGACGAGCAGTATTACCGCTCGATAGTCGACAGCGAGGGCGACCGCCTGCGCGTGGAGTAAACGACTGCATATGAAAGCACGCACGGCAGCCATAATACTCATCGCAGTCGCCGCCACCACCATAGGCGGCGCCATGCTGCCGCGCCTGCTCAGAGGATCGCGCGCCGCTGTGGGCATCGACCCGGCCGAATATCCCGTGAGGGGTATCGACCTGTCGGCCCACAACGGCCGCGTCGATTTCAGCCGCGTCGCCGACGCCGGTATCGACTTTGCCATGCTCAAGGCCAGCGAGGGCGCCACCTGGCGCGACTCGCTCTTTGAGCGCAACTATGCCGCCGCGATGGACGCGGGGCTGCACGTGGGCGCATACCACTTTTTCCGCTTCGATGTCGACGGATGGCGCCAGAGCGTCAACATACTGCGCGCGCTGGGAGCGCGCCACCTCGACCTGCCCGTGGCGATAGACGTGGAGGAGTGGGCCAATCCGCCCGACGCCACCACCGCCGAGGTGGTGGCCAACCTGCGCTCGCTCGTGGAGCTGCTGCGGCAAAACGGCCGCGAGCCTATGATTTATACCAATAAAAACGGGTATTACCGCTTCATCCGCGGACGCTTCGACGACGTGACCCTGTGGATATGCTCATTTACCAATCCACCCCTGGCCGACCAATCGCGCTGGACGCTGTGGCAGCACAGCCACATCGGACGCGTGGACGGCGTGCGCGGCCCGGTCGACATCTCGACCTACAACAGTCCCCGCCGCGCCCCCTACTCCGCCTGGCTCGACTCGGTACCATCGCTGGCCCGGCTCACGCCGCGGGCGCTATAGAGCGCCGCACTCTTTGCAAGCGGCTTGGCGACGGCAGCCTTGACGGCCGCCTGCGCCGCGGGCAACACCGGCAGCGGCATCTGCAGGCGATGGCGGCCGCGGCGGTATCTGAGCGCCGACGCCGGGCAAGCAGCCGCGCAGTCGAAACACACCACACAGCGGGTCACATCGACCGTATGCGCCGACGGGTCGATGCACTCGGCCTTGCAGCGGCGCACACACTCGCCGCATCCGATGCAGCGGTCGGTGTCGATATCCATATGATACAGCGAGTAGCGCGACAGCGCCCCGAGCAGCGTCCCCACCGGGCACACCGTATTGCATATCAGCCGGCCCCGGGCAAGCGAGCATACGGCCACCGCCCCCAGCACCAGCGCGGCCATCACCGCGCCGCCCGCCGCCACGGCCGTGCCTCGTACAAGCGGCCGCCCCAGACACTCCACCATACGCCTGTATGCGGCCGCGGGGTCGAGCGCCTCCACCACCCGTCCCATACCCAGCAGCAAGGCCCCGAGAGCCACCGCCGCGATGGCCACGCGCACCGCAGGGCGCCCCGTGCGGTAGAAAAAACCGCGCCGCCGGCGGCGGCTCACAGCGATAAACATATCCTGGAGCGTGCCCAGCGGGCATATGCCGGAGCAGTACACCCGCCCCAGCAGCAGAGTGACAGCCACCCACAGCACTATCCACAGCAGCGCGCTCGCCATCAGCGCCGGCACTATCTGCCAGCGCGACAGCAGACTGTCGCGTCCCGCGGCCAGGGCGGCCGTAAGGGCGAGCATCAACACCAGCGACACGATGATACGCGCGCGGCGGAGCGTGCGGTATTTGCGGTAAGTCATCGCTTGCAAATTAACAAAAACTTTCCCGCCCCCGCAAGATTGAACATCAGCGCCGCGGCGATTGTTGTAATGTTGCATCTCTGACCTACATGTCCTACATATTTAAAATTTGCTTTTGTCATCCAAACTGCTTATCTTAGCCGCGACAAATAAAACACACCCCCGACTATGAAACTCGACTTATCACGCGTCATCGGCGCGTCACTCCTTTGCGCCGGCCTGCTCCTGCTGGGCATCTTCATCAAAGGCGGCATCGACAATATCGCCAACCGCGGCCGCCAGGTGACCGTGCGCGGCCTGAGCGAGCGCTCTGTGGAAGCCAACTCCGTCACGTGGCCCATCGTCACCAAGGAGATGGGCAACGACCTCATCGATATCTACAACCGCATCCAGACCACCAACGCCAAAATCACCGCCTTCCTGAAAGCCAACGGCCTGAAAGAAGACGAGTTCAGCATCAATCCGCCCCAGGTCGAAGACCGCGTGGCCAATACCTACTCCAACGAGAGCCAGGTGCGCTCACGCTACCTGGTGACCAACGTCATCGTCGTCAGCTCCGAGCAAGTCAAGCTCGTAAAGTCGCTCATCGACAAGCAGCCCGAGCTGATGCGCCAGGGCATCGCGGTGGTCGCCGGCGACTATCAGTACCAGACCAGCTACGAGTATACCAAGCTCAACGAAATCAAGCCCGAGATGATAGCCGAGGCAACCGAGGCCGCCCGTACCGCCGCCGACCGCTTTGCCGCCGACTCACACAGCAGCCTGGGCAAGATACAGACCGCATCGCAGGGGCAGTTTACCATCGAAGACCGCGACCAGTACACCCCCTACATCAAAAACATCCGCGTCGTGACCTCCATCACCTACGCCCTCGAGCACTGACATCGATGACACCATAGACAAGACTCACCGCATTTTCCACGGGATGGAATACGCGCTCCGGGCCTACCTGCCGGAGCGCTTTTTTTGGCATTTAATCTCAATCTATGACTGCAATGGCAAAGAAACGACTTTTACGACATCACCGGGGAAACCCCACCCAGCGCAAGCAAGTAAAAAATGCCCCACGTACCGGGCTACACCCCGCAGACGGCGGCAACAATCACGATGACCCTTTACCGGCCACGAAACACCGGAGCCACGGACATACACTTCTCAGATATCTACAGCTTACGACTATTGCACTGACACTGCTGGTATTGATAATCGTTGCCGGCAATGTATGGACACACGACAACATAATCATTTTCAAAGGCATAAATCTGTCAAAACTTCTCAGCGACTACGGTATAAGCGAGGATTACATCAAGCAGCGCATGGCAATGGAGACCAACGCCGCGCTCGACTCAGTATATATCAAGCTGCGTCAATTGTCAATGGGTAACATTGCCGATACACACATACCCGGCTCAGAGTCCCGCAGACGCCGCGGGCGCGTGAAAACCGAAGACGAGGCTTTCGGTATCTCAGGTGACTATTTTTCCATCGACCTGCGCAGCGTGACACGCTCTCTGCGGGCCACACTTACCTCATACAAGGATATCAGTGTGACTGTCATCTTCAGCAGCGACACAGCAGGCTCCATCAGCGCGCACAGTGTCATATCCCGGGGTGATGTCGAGAGCAACCGCTTCCACAGCGTAAACATTGCAGATTGCGGCGACCCGGCAAAGTGTGTAGACGCGCTTATAGCAAAAATCAGCGCCGATGTAGCCGGACTCATAGACGGTCTTGCAATCGTACTGAAAGACCTCCGATACGACGGTGATATCGAGAGCTACGACAACAATGTGTGGCATGACAGCCAGCTTACATCCGAGCAGAAACTCGACTGTCTCAAAAATACAGCCTCAATACCTGACCCGCCGGCCGGCGCATGGCGCCATGCCATTATCGCCAGCATATACGAGCATCGCGGATACGCCAACCACAACATCGGCGAACTGAACGAGGCCATCGGCCACTATACCCTGTTTGCCAACGAAATACCCGGTATTGCCGACGGATTTGTACAAACGCGCATAGGGTTTATCAGCCGGTATATCAATGAAGTGCGCTCAGCCGAAAATCTGCCGGGCGACGTACGCCGGATGCTGCCGGACAAAATGGGACAGCGACACCCGTGCCGCCAGCTGGTGGTCGTCACTGCATCGGGCGCACGCCGCAACAAGGCTCTGATGCAACGCTATATGCTAAGCGGCGGCAAGTGGACTGCCATCGGCACCTCAATCGACGTAAACGTCGGCGCCAAAGGCATCGCACCCGTCGGCCGCAAGCGTGAGGGCGACTATCGCACCCCGGCGGGCATCTACAGTCTTACCCGCGCCTTCGGATACGAGGCCGATTGCAATACAGCTCTGCTCTACACCGTGGTAGGGCCGCTGCACGTATGGGTCACAGACCAGAGCGACAGCCTGTACAACAGAATCATCGTCGACAGTCTGCACATGTACCGCAATCGCTCAGAGCCGCTGATGCTCATCAGCCGCATCACACGCCATGCCATCGCCATCGACTACAACACCGACCCGGTAGTGCCGGGAGCCGGGAGCGCCATATTCATACATTGCCGCCGCACGTCTGACCATCGGACTGCGGGATGCATATCGATGCCGGAGAGCAATCTGCTGGAGCTGCTGGAGTGGCTCGACCCGCAGCTGCATCCCCACATCGTAATCAGATGCTGATGACGCGCTACGCAACTAACGACATGCGTTGGTAAGCCTGCGTAGCAGGCGGCAGGCAGTAGGCACGTGCTGGAATCAGGCGTTGATGACGAGCCAGGCGGTGTATGCCACGTAGGCGGAGGCCATGACGGCGCCCTCGGCCCGGCTCACGGTGCACGACTTGAAGAAGCGCGCGACTATCCAGAATGCCACGCAGGCGGCCGTAAGCACGAGCAGGTCGACGGGACCTATGTCGCCGAAGGGCAGCGGCCGCACCGTGGCCGACAGGCCCAGCACCATGAAGATGTTGAATATGTTGCTGCCGATGACATTGCCGATGGCGATACCGGGCTTGCCTTTTACGGCCGATACCACAGAGGTGGCCAGCTCGGGCAACGAGGTGCCGGCGGCCACCACGGTGAGTCCGATGACGGCGTCGCTCACGCCCAACGCCGAGGCGATGGCCGAGGCACCCGCCACAAATCTGTCGCCGCCTGCCACCAGCCCGGCCAGCCCCAGCACGACCCACAGCAGCGAGCGCACCACGGGCATCGGCTTTACGGCGGTATCTGCCTCGGCCGCACCCGTCTTTGCCTGGGCAAAGGTGTAGCGCATGAATATGGCAAAGAACATCAGCAGCACTATACCGTCGGCGCGCCACAGCACCCGCCCGTCGCCGTCGCCCAGCCACGGGCCGCAGCCCAGCGCGAGCAATACCAGCGCCGACAGCACCACCATGGGTATATCGACGCCTATCACACTGCGCTGCACCGGTATGGGCCGCACAAGCGCGGTGATGCCGACGATTGCCAGCACATTGAATATATTGCTGCCCACGACATTGCCCACTGCCAGCTCGGCGTGGCCCTCGACGGCCGACATCAGACTGATGACCAGCTCAGGCGCCGATGTGCCGAAAGCCACTACCGTGAGACCTATCACAAGGTCTGACACTCCCCAGCGGCGGGCGAGCGCCGAGGCGCCGTCGGTGAGCATATTTGCGCCGAGCAGTATGAGCACAAGCCCGGCCACAAGCCATATATAATCCATATCAAAATCCTTTGCCGGCAAATGTACTAAAAAATCACCGCACCGGCATACAAAAAAGAGCCACGCCGCCGGGGAGGGGGCGTGGCTCTTGGGCAAGCTATCTTTAAAGTACTGGTATCAATAGCCGGGGTTGTTGATACCCTGCAGGGAGTGGTTGCTCTGAATCTCGCGCAGGGGGATGGGGAGCAGCTCGTGCTGACCGTGGATGAAGTTGTCGGCGCAGGAGTAGTTTTTGGTCTTGGCGTGGGTGATCGACACGCCGGCTACCATCTTCATGGCCGGGCCGAGGCAATTCCAGCGCACCAGGTCGTACTTGCGCAGGCCGCTCTCGCCCATGAGCTCGAGGGCGCGCTCGAAGTAGAGCAGCACACGTACCTGGCCCTGCTCACCGGCATCGTCGAGGAAGTCGACGGGGAATTTCTTAAGATACTTGTTGGTGACAATCTGCTTGTAATTGGCAGTGGTGACGGGGGTGGCGCCGGCGCGCTCGCGCACACGGTTGATGAGGGGCCAGGCCTGGTCGGGCTGGCCGAGCTCGTTGTAAGCCTCGGCGGCGAGGAGCACAGCGTCGGGGTAGCGCATGGGGCAGAAGTTGATGTCGCCATAGTTCATGTAGACATTCTTGCGGCCCTCGGCCATCCACTCGCGGCGCCACTTGCCGATGTACCAGCCATTCTGGGCGGTACGCTCCTGCTTTACGTGCTGCTTGGCGGCGGAGTCCCACTGGTAGCGGTAAGTGCAGATATTGATGTCGCGGCGCACGTCGCCTGCCTCATACAGCTCCTGCCACTCGGGGATTACGGAGAAGAAGCCCTGGCCACGGCCCATCAGATTGGCAGCCTCGGCTGATGAGACGCCGGTGGGCTGGGCGGTGACGGGGCTGTTGTACACGCCCCAGCCCGAGCCGTTGCGGCGGCCGGTATCCTGGTATGATGCCACATCGAAGAAGTTTTCCTTGGAGTTGAGGATGCTGGCCGAGATGTCTTGCCAGAGTTTCTCGTAGCCGGCGTCGTAGAAGCCGTGGTAGCCATTGTCCTCGATGGCCTGCCAGTGCTCGAGACACTTGCTGTAATAGTCGCGGCGGAGCGAGCCCGAGGGGCGCGAGAAAGTACCGTCGAGCTGGAGCGAGTATCCGGCGCGCTGCATGAGCACACGCATGTAGAGAGCGTGGGCGGCGCCTTGGGTGGCACGCTCGGGTGTCGACGAAGCGTCGGCCCAGGGCAGGTACGAGCAGGCATTGTCGAGGTCCTCACATATCTGGTCGTAGATCTGCTCGCGGGGAGTGCGGGGGCGGAAGTATGCCTCGTAGCCGGCGCCCGAGGGCTCGGTGGTGTAAGGCACGTCGCCCCAGGCGCGTATCAGATCAAAAGACACGAAGGCGCGCCAGAAGCGGGCTTCCGCGCCGAGGCGGCGGATTTCCTCATTGGTGGTATAGTCGGCCATGCCTTCTATACCGGCCACGGCGGTATTGGCGCGGTCGAGGGCCTGATACTTGAGGCGCCAGGCATTCTCGACATCGCTGTTGGTGGATGTGACCAGGTAATTGCAGAGGTCGCGCATGTTGTCGCGGGCCACGCCGCGGTTGGAGTGCACGGCGTCGTCGGCGCCGTTGAGATATATCTCGGTGTTGCCGTAATTGTTGGGGTCGGATATCGACTGGAGGATGCCGAGGATGGCCATGTCGGCCTTGGAGGCGTCCTGGAAGTAGGTGTCCTTGTCGTAGCCCGACGAAGGCTTCTCGGTGAGGGTGTCCTCGCACGACCAGAGCATGGCGGCGGCGAGGCACATCGGTATGTATTTTAAGATTGCTTTCATTGCGGGTATCAGAATACGAGGTTAGCGCCGAAGAGATAGGTGCGGCTCAGAGGATAGGCGCCGAAGTCGACACCGGGAGTGAGGGGCGAGCGCATTGTCGATACCTCGGGGTCAAAGCCGGTGTACTTGGTCCAG
This sequence comes from uncultured Muribaculaceae bacterium, assembly GCA_910587925.1. GTDB lineage: Bacteria > Bacteroidota > Bacteroidia > Bacteroidales > Muribaculaceae > CAG-873. The sequence goes on along the minus strand of CAJUOC010000002.1, from coordinate 18,665 downwards.
GTGGCAAGGTTGTTGCCGGTAAAGAAGATACGTACTTTGGTGAGGCCCACTTTCTTGAGGTAGGGCTTGTTTTCGAGGGTGTAGCCAAAGGTGATATTGCTCAGCTTGAGGTACGACGCATCCTCGACAAACCATGAGTGCACGTAGTTGGAGGCAGACATCAGGTCGGTGTAGGCGGGCATGGTCTTGCCGGCGTTGAGGGCGGCGAGCTCATTGGGGTCGGTCACAATCTGGCCCTGGGAGTTGATGGTCATCCAGCGGTTGGAGCTGTTTACGACGTCGAGGGCGTTTTCATTCTGCTTACCGATACGGGTGGCCTTGTCCTTGGTGGCGTTGTACACGTCGTTGCCGAGGCTGAAAGTGAGGAACACGCTCAGGTCGAAGCCGCGCCAGTTGAGCTGGTTGTTGAAACCGCCGTAGAGCTTGGGAGCGGCCTGGCCGATGACGGTACGGTCTTCCTCGCCCACGGTGCCGTTGCCGTCGATGTCGACAAACTTCCAGTGGCCGGGCTTGATCTGCTCCTTGTTGCCGTGGTAGGGTATGCCGTCTTTGAGGGTGTAGGTCTTGGTGCGGGGGTTGTAGTCGAAGTCTTCTACCTGGTAGAGACCGGCGGTCTTCCAGCCGTAGAACTGGCCGATGGGCGAGCCTACCTCGAGGAGGTGGGTGTTGATGTTGTTGCCATACTTGGCCTCGTAGAGCTGGCGGTCGCCGCCCACGAGCTGGGTCACCGTATTCTTATTGTGGGTAAGAGTGAGGGTGGAGGTCCACTGGAAGTTGCGGTTGGAAATATTGACCGAGTTGATGGAGATGTCGACGCCGACATTCTTGGTCGAGCCGGCATTGATGAGCATGGTCTGGTAGCCCGAGGAGTACGGGAGCTGCGCGTTGAGCAGCAGATTGTTGGAGCGGTTGATGTAGAACTCGGGCGAGATGGTGAGGCGCTGGTTGAAGAATCCCATGTCGAGACCGAGGTTGAAGGTCTTGTTTGACTCCCACTTCAGGTCGGGGTTGGGTATCTGAGTGGCGGCATAGCCGGGCACGGTACCGTCGCCGACGGCGGTGAGGATACTGTTCATCAGGGCCAGCGAGTTGTATGAGCCGATACGGTTGTTACCGGCCAGACCGTAACCTGCGCGGAGCTTGAGGTCGGAGAGCCATTCCAGGTCGTCCATGAATGCCTCGTCGCTGATACGCCAGGCACCCGATACGGCGGGGAAGTAGCCCCACTTGTTGTTTTTACCGAATTTCGAGCTTCCGTCGGCACGGAATGTGGCGGTGAAGATGTATCGCGAGTCGTAGTCGTAGCCGAGACGGCCAAAGAAGGAGATGAGCTTGTCGTCGTCGTTGTAGCTCGACGATACGGTCGAGGGCGTGCCGAGGCTCATGTCGTTGAGCAGGAAGTCGTCGGTGGGCAGATTTTGCACGCCTGCCTCCATGTACTGAGTCCAGCGCTTTACAAACTCCTGGCCGAGCTGGAAGGTCACGTGGTGGATCTTCTTGAAGCGGCGGTCGTAGGAGAGCACGTTGGATGTCGAGAAGGAGCCGGCCTCGGTGTAGCGCACACGGCCGTTGATGCCCTGGCGGCGACCGATGATGGAGTTGGGACCGTAGAAGAGGTCGCGGCGGGTATTCTGGTAGCGGGTACCGTTGGTGGAGCGGAACGTCCAGCCCTTGCCGAGCTTGAGGGTAAGGGTGGCCGATGCCTGGAGGGTACGTATCTTGCGGTCGTCACGCTCCGAGGCCGCGCCGAGCAGGGGGTTTACCATGGTATTGCCCGAGTCGTCCTCGAGGATGGGGTCGTTGGTATAGCGGAGCTGGTCGTCGGAGCCCTGGATACCGATGGTGGGACGGTACCAAAATATCTGGGTGAGCTTGTTGAAGCGGGCATCGACGTTGGAGCCGCCGGTGTTGGTACCGTTGCCGGCCACGCCGGAGCCGTAGATCTTCTGCACATCGTAGTTGATGCGGCCGTTGAAGCTCACGCGCTTGGAGATGTCGGCGCGGATGTTGGCCGAGATGCTGTGCTTGTTGGAGCCGGAGTATACCATGGCGCCCTCGTCGTCGAAGTAGCCGTATGATACATAGTAGTTGAGGCCCTTGGTACCGCCCTGGATGCCCACGCGGTAGCTCTGGGTGGTGGTGGTGCGGCCCATGGTCTCGTCGAGCCAGTCGATGCCGGGACGGTTGCCGTAGTTGGTGTGGATGTCGGCAAAGCCGCCGTAGCGCTGCTGCCAGGAGTTCATCTGTGTCTCGGAGGTGGTGAGGCCGCCCAAAGTACGCTCGTAGTCGGCGAGGACAAACTCCTCGGTCGAGAGCACGTCGATCTTGTTGGCGAGCTTGCGCCAGCCCACGTAGGCGTCAAACGATACCTTGGCGGTGCCGTCGCTCTGCGAGCCGCTCTTGGTGGTGACGAGCACGACACCGTTGGCGCCGCGCGCACCGTAGATAGCGGTGGCCGAGGCATCCTTGAGCACGTCGATGCTCTCAATGTCGTTGGGGTTGATGTTGCTCATGCCGTCTTCGTTGGGGATACCGTCGATGATGTACAGGGGCGAGTTGTCCTGGGTGATGGAGATACCGCCGCGCACACGTATCTCAGGTACGGCGCCGGGCTGGCCGTCGCTCTGGATGAGCTGCACGCCCGACATACGGCCGGCGATGGCCTGGGTGGCGTCGCTGCCGGGGGTCTTGAGCATGTCGGAGCCCTTGACAGATGCCACCGAGCCGGTGAGGTCTTTACGCTTGACGGTGGCGTAGCCGATCACGACCACCTCGTCGAGGGCCTCGGTCTTGGGGGCGAGTACCACATCGATCTTGGTGCGGCCGTTTACGGGCTCTTCCTTGGTCTGCTGACCCACGTATGTAAATACGAGCACGTCTTTGGCGGGATTGTTTACAGTGATGGAGTATTTACCGTCGATGTCGGTCATCACGCGTGTCTGGGTACCTTTCACCTCGACCACGCCGCCGATAATCTCGAGGCCGTCTTTGTCGAGCACGGTACCGGTGACAGTGGCCGGCGCAGCCATGGCCGCGGGCGTCCAGAGTAATATCGCGAGCAGTGAAAGGCACAGGGCCAGAGTCTTGCGATATGCCGATAAAGCTGTTTTCATTTATATGGTATGGTAAAGATTGGTTGCTTTGTGGTAAGATGTGTTATCGCGAGCGGGTCATGCCGGGCTCCTCGTCGACCATCTCCTGTACGGAGCCGTCGATGAGCAGGGTCGAGCGGGTGTAGCCGCGGTAGTAGGTGCGGTCGCCCACGGTGAGCTGCGAGTCGGAGCTTACATCGAGCGCGGCGCCGGTCTTGGTGTTGACGATGCGGAGCGAGGCAGCGGTGGCCGGGTCGAGGTTGGCGGTGATGCGCCAGTCGCCGATGATGCATGTATCCCCTTCTTTCTCTATCAACGGGATTTCGTCGACAATATTGCCCGGCTGGATGATGGTGAGGAAGCGGGTGGCGGGGCGGTCGGCCACGGTGGCTGTGAAGTGCCACTGGTCGGCATACTTGCCCACCGGGGGCTCGAGGAATTTCGAGGTCACGCTCATGGCGGGCTTCTCGGAGCAGAAGATGGTGGCGCGGGAGTGGAAGCCGGCGGTGACATCCTTGTTGTAGACGGTCGAGGCGTCGGCGTCGACGGTAAGCTCTGTGCCGCTGTGGAGCAGCCAGTCCCAACGGGCGGGCTCGCTGGCCTCAAGCTCGTCGTAGATTACCACGATACCCGACTTGAGGGTGACCAGGTGGCGGTAGTACTTGGTGAGGGGTGTGGGGCCGAAGCCATTGTCGGGAGTCTGGGTGACACCGGCGTTGGCAAAGTTGCGTATCCACATGGGGTCGTCGCTCACGCCGCAGTAAGCATTGGAGGCGTCGCCCAGGGCGTAGGCTATCGAGGAGCCCGAGCCGGCGCGCAGTATGCGGCCGTATGCCGAGGTGGTGAAAGGCTGGCCGATGCCGTTGACGAGCACCGAGTTCTGGCCGCGGGTGTGGCGGTACCAGAGCAGATTGTGACGGTCGCTGAAGCCGGTGTAGTAGCCCGAGCCGCGGTATACGCTGCGGCCGCCGTAGACGACATTGAATGCATTCTGGCTCGACGAGGTGTGGGAGCCGCTGCCATAGGTGCTGGAGCGGAAGCCCACGGCGAGGTCTTCGGAGGTCTCCATCAGGTTGGTGTGGATGGCCACTTCGCCCGTATCCTTGTACCAGGCCAGCATGGGCAGGTCGTCGGGCAGCGAGCCGAGATATCCGTCGGGCTGACACATGCGGTAGAGGCGCATATTCCAGTCGTCGCGCACCAGGTCAGTTGTCTGCTGGGCATACCAGGCGGCAAAGCCGTCGCCATTCTCGCGGGCCACCCAGTCGGCAAAGGCTGCGATGGAGCGGGGGGCGATGATGTTGCTCTCGCGCTCGTTGCCGTCGCCGAAGCCGAGGTTGTGGCTGCCGGGAGTGAAGGTGTATGTCATCGCACGGCCGATATTGCTGTAGAAGGGGTGCTTGGCAAAGTTGAAGCGGGTCACGTAGGAGAAAATCAGCGGGATCTCGGCCAGGCTCTTGACGTTGGTCTGGAAGTAGCCGGTGCCGTTGTGCCACATGCCGTCGCGGTTCCAGCCGCTGGCCGGGGCGCGGGCGGTCCAGAGCTCGTAGATGTACTGCACCATGGGCTTGGCATTGGCCACGTTGGGGTTGCCATACATGGTGAGAGCGGTCTGGAGGTAAAGGCGGCCGTTGATCTGCCAGAAGTGGTTGTCAAATATCATGCACTCCTCGGGATGCTCGCTGCTGCCGCCGGTGATTTTCTTGTAGAATACACCGAGGCAACGGTTTACGAAGCGCTCCACATCGCTGCGCTGGCCGGGGGTGAGACGGTCGTAGAGGGTGTCGTATATGGCAGCGTGTGCCCATACGATGTTGGCGCCCACAAAGTCGTCGCCGTAAAAGAGGATGCTGTTGCTTGCGGGATGGGCGAGCATGGCCTCGAGGAAGTCGATGAGGCGGTCGGCATACTTCTTGTCCTGGGTGAGGGTCCAGGCGGCGTAGAGACAGGTGATGTCTTCATACAGGGCCGAGTAGTCGCTGTACTTGCCGGGGAAGTAGGTGGCAAGGTCTTTGGCAAATGCCTTGTCGGTACGGCTCAGGAGCTTGGCATACTCGGGGTGCTCGGTGACGTGGCGGCGGGCATTGTCGACCAGGCCGTCGATATAGCAGGTCATGCGCGGCAGTTGCTGGGGCAGGCCCTGCTCAAACACCTTGTACTCGGGGGTGACAAACTCGGGCTCGGAGCCGGTGATCTCGAAGTCGAATGTCTCGCTCCAGTCGCCGGCGGCGCCTGCGGCATCGACATTGCGCACACGCCAGTACCACTTGCCGGCGTCGAGGCGGCGGTGGGGATTGTACATGTGCCAGGGGGTGGGCTCGCTCTGGATGGTGGCCTCGGGGGCAAAGTCGGCCGAGGTCGACAGCTCAAACTGGAGATACTCGGCGGTCTTCATCGACTCGGGTACCAGCAGCGGGCAGGGATTGATGTAAATCTCGTTGCCCGAGCGGGGATATGCCACGGTGCGGTATTTCTCGTGGTACTCCGAGGGATTGGACACCTCGGGAGCCTCCTGTATCTCACCGGGAGCCTCGGTGGGAGGCACCACGGGATCGTCGTCGGAGCAGGCGGTGAAGGCCATCGCGGCGAGAGCTATCGCAAGGAAATGCTTGGTCATGGGTGGTAATCGTCTGTAGTAAAGGGATTATTCGAAGATGGTGAGGAAGGGACGCACCACGCAGGGGTTGCCGGGCTTGGAGAACTGACCGAAATTGCCGGTGATGGGGTCTCCGGGGGCGATGGTGCAGCCCGAGGGAAGGTTGCCGCTGTTGACCGAGCAGCTCAGATACTTGACCTGGGCGGCCGGGGTGCGGTCAAAGAGATTGCTCTCGGGGAAGAGTGCGCGGAAATCGGCCGAGCCTTCGGGGCCTACGGTCTGCGATGCGTCGCTGAAGAGCTTGACGCTGGTGAGCATCTTCAGCCAGGTCTCGAGCTGGGTACCGGTGGGGATATACCACTCGGTGACGTCGGCGCCGCTCAGGGGATGAGCCGAGATCCAGTCGTTGAAAGCAGCCACCGTCTTGGAGTCGGAGCCGAGGGCCTCGAGCATGGTGGCGGTGTACTGGGTGCCGTTGGTAATGGTGTTGTTGTAAGTGAATCCTGTAAGGGCGTCTTTGGCCGAGAGATTGGTGCGCTTGGCAGTATTCTCGAGCGCCACTGCGTATGCTTTTATAGTCTTGCCATGAAATTGTGCGGGATAATTGGCGGGAACATCGCCGCCTATGGCCTCCATAGCAAATACTATGCCAATTGCGCTGCGGGGGTCGAGAGTGGCACGGCCGTCGGCACGGATATAGCTGCCGACCTTCATCTCTACGGCGCGGTCGGGGTCGTTGGTGTAGTCGAGGTCGCCGATACCGACGCTGATGTTGATGTCCTGCGAAGGCTCCTCGGAAATCTCGGCCGAGAGCTTGACGATTTTGTTGGGGTCGGTGGGGATCTTGCCGGCCGGGATGGTGATGGTCTGGTCGATACGGCCGCTGAGCTCCATCACTATCTCGCTGTCGAGCATGGTGATGTTTTCGGGGCAGAGTATCATCGCCTCAAACCACGGCTCGGCCATGGGGTCGAAGTCGGTATCGGTCAGGGTGACAGCCGCGCTCTCGGCGGGGTCGGCCACGGTGCGGGTCTGCACATTGTAGGCTGTGGGGGCGTCGTAGCGCACGGTGATGCTGCTCTGGCCGTGGGCATCGGCGGGGTTGGACGGCATGAATGTCACTTTTGACAGCGGACGTGTCAAAGTGACAGTCGCTCCGTCGGCGATGGCGTCAAGGGTGCCGGCAAAGGCGTCGGCAGCGCCCCACTGCGCCTTGGTGAGCGACACCGGGTTGACCTTCACAGAGGTGAGGTCGGCGGAGTCGTATACTTTGGGGGCGCCGGATGTGCCTGCGGGCACATACTCGGCCCAGAAGAGTACATGTGTGGCACCGTTGTCGATATCGGTGGGGGTGATTACAAACTGTGCGGAGCCGGCTGCGGCGTCGATTACGCTCTGCGAGCCGATCTGAGTGCCGTCGTCGGCCATCAGCTGCATCACACACTTGAGGGTGTAGCCGTCGACTGTAGCGGCGGCGCGGTTGGTAAAGGCATCACTTGTGACCACATTCACGGTGATGCCGCCGGGCTGAGCCCCGGGGGCAGCCACTCCCGGCTCATCGGAGGAGCAGGCGCCCAGGGCGAGCGCTCCGGCCAGGCCGAGCAGTAAGTTGCGATATTTCTTCATGACTAAACTTTAAAGCGGTATTGTGTGGGGTGGTATTCAGAAAAAGGATAAAGGGCCGCGACTGCCGCGCAGTCGCGGCCCTTATGATAAGATGGTGTGATTACTCGAAGATGGTCATCATCGGACGGCAAAGTACCGACTGGGTCTTTGTCTTGATGTCAATCTGGCCGTTTTTGCCATCGGTCGGGCCGTTGGTTGCATCGACGTTAAGGCTGAAGCCCGATACATTATTGCCAGCATTTACGGTGCTGGTAACATACATGCAGCCGGCCCACTTACCATTATAGCTTTCGGGATAACGATCGTAGATGTTGCCAGCCAGGGGGAAGAGGGCTTTGAACTCGTCGGAACCGGTAGGATCGACATCGCCAACTTTCACCAGCATGTTCATGAAGTATATCATCTGATTGAGCGAGGGGATATACCAGCCCGAAGTCGAACCGGCTATCGGATGACTTGCCACCCATGAAGTATACTTGGGAAGCACAACCGACTCAGCAGCGGCGGTTATCTCACTGATAAGAGCGGCAGTATTCTGGGTACCGTTGGTGATTTTGTCTGCAACAGTTATACCGGCGGGGATAGTGGTCTTATTTAAGGCCTCGCGCTTTTCTGCTACATTCTCGAGAGCCACTGCATAGCCTTTGATGGTCTTGCCGGCAAAGGCAGCAGGATAATTCTCTATCACATCATCATCAAGGGCACCGGTGGCGAAGACTACGGCCACGGCCTCAGCCTTGTTGGCGGTGGCGGTACCGTCGGCCTTGACGAAAGCGCCTACCTTAAACTCGGCGGGCTTCTCGGGCTCGGGCTCGTTGATGTAGTCGCCGTTGATGGTCACGTCGACCACGGCGTCCTGCTGCTCGCTGAGCTCACCCTTTACATTTACGATGTAGTTGGGGTCGGCGGGAATCTCGTTGGCCTTAATCTGGAAGTTGCGGTCGCCGGCGGCGGTGGTCACGGTCATGTCGATGGCCTTGTCGTACTTGGCAAGGTTGGAGGGCATGATGATGAAGGTCGAGAACCAGGGGGTGGCCGTTGCGTCAAACGATGCGTTGGTCAGGGTGAGAGCCTGGTAGCCGGCAGCGTCGGTGGCGCAGTTGGAGGTGGCCACGTTGTATGCCGAGGTGGCGTCGTACTTCACCACGAGCTTGGTGGCACCGGCCACTACGGCAGGATTCTCGGGGGTGAAGTTGACCTGCGACACGGGGCGCGCGAGGGTGACGGTGTTGTTGGCCTCGATGGAGGTGAGCTTGCCGGCAAAGGCGTCGGCAGCCTTCATGAGGTTGGCATCGGTGAGGTCAAACGCGGTAGTCTGGTAAGCAATCTTGGTAAGGTCGCTCGAGTCATATACCTTGCTGCCGCCGGCGGTGGGCACGTACTCGGCCCAGAAAGCGGCGTTGGTGGCGCCGGCGTTGATGTCGGCGCGCTTGATGGTGAAGCGGGCGGTACCGGCGGCTGCATCTTCGATGGCCTGGGTGCCGACGGTCTTGCCGTCTTTGTCGAGGAGCTGCATCACACACTGGAGCTTGTAGCCGTCGACAGTGCCGAGGGCGCGCGAGGTGAGGGCGTCGCCGGTGACGACGGATACGGTGACGTCGCCGGTGGCGGGAGCCATCTCGGGAGCGTCGTCGGCCGAGGAGCAGGCGGTGAAGGCCAGTGCTCCGGCGAGGCCGAGCAGGATGTTGGTGTACTTTTTCATGAAAATTATACTTTAAAGTTAGTGCTGTTTTTTACTTGAAGATGGTAAACATGGGTCGGCACAGAGCCGGTACGGGGGCATTCTCGGCGTCGCCCACATTGTTGACCTGCTTCATCTGATAGGTGGTGCAGATGCCGGTGAGCGAGGTGAGGAAGCGGCCGCCCGAGGGATAGCCGTTTTTGTTGACGGTGGAGCTGGCCACCATTATGGCGGGGCTGTAATCGGCAGCGGTATACTTGCCGTCCTCGACGCCAAACACTTCTATCTGGGGGAAGAGAGCCTTGAACTCGGGAGTACCCGATGCGGGCACGGTCTGCGCGGCCTTTGTAGTGTCGTCGTAGAGCTGGGTGAGCCAGGCGTTGATCTGGTCTTTGGTGGGGATATACCAGGCCGATACCTTGTCGCCCGACAGAGGATGGGCGGCTACCCACTCGGTATAGCTCTTGGCCCAGGGGCTGTCGGCGCAGGTCTTGATGAAGAGGTCGGTGCACTGGGTGCCGTTGGAGTACTGGCCGTCGTTGGTGACAAATTTCTGTGTGCCGAGCAGGAGCGACACGGGGCTGGTATTCTCCAGGGCTATGGCATAGGCCACGATGGTCTTGCCCTGCAGGGCAGCCGGGTAGTTGGCGGGCTTGTCGCTGCCGATGCCGTCGAGGGCTACCACGATACCCACTGCCTGCGACTTGTCGGCAACGGGAGCGCCGGTGGCGTCGACGTAGCTGCCCAGGGCGATTGCACCGGGCTTGCCGGGCTCATCGGGGCCGGGAGTCGGGGTGTCGCCTCCGCCCTCGCCATTGATGTCGGGGTCGAGGTCGGCGCCGTCGCCGAGGGTGGCGGTGAGGTTGTACATAAAGTTGGCATCCATGGGTATCTTGCCGGCGGGGATGGTGTAGCTCTTGGCCACGCCGCCGGTGAGCTCCATAGTGACGGGGCCGTCGAAGGTGGCGAGGTTGGCGGGGGCTATCATCAGCACGGTGTACCAGGGATTGGCCGCGGGATTGAAGGCGGCGTTGGTGAGGGTGAGCTCCTGGCGGGAGTCGGCGGCGACGTTGCCGGTAAGCACGTCGTAGCCCGAGGTGGCTGCGTACTTCACGGTGAGCACGGTGGCGCCGGACACTTTGTCGGGATTGGTCGGGGCAAAGCTCACCTTGGCCAGCGGGCGGGCCAGCGATACCGAGGCGCCCTGGCTGAGAGTGGTGAGCGAGCCGGCAAAGGCGTCGGCGGCCGCTACGAGCGAGGCGTCGGAGAGGTCGTAGGACGAGGCGGCGTAGCGCACCGAGCGCAGGTCGCCCGAGTCGTATACCTTCTGAGCGCCGGCGGTGGGCACATACTCGGCCCAGAAGAGGGCGCGGGAGGCGCCGGCGTCGATGTCGGCGGCCTTGATGGTGAAGTCGGCGGTGCCGGTGGAGCCGTCGACGACGCTCTGGGTGCCGACGGTGGCGCCGGAGCGGTCGAGCAGCTGCATGACAAACTTAAACTCGTAGCCGTCGACCACGGCGAGGGCGCGCGAGGCCGCCGCGTCTTCGGTGGTGACGCTCAGCGTGATGTCGCCGGCGGCACCGGGCACGGCCACGTCGGCGTCGGAGGCGCAGCCGGCAAGACCGAGCGCGCCTGCCATGAGGCCGAGCATGATGGTGTGTAGGGTCTTCATTGGAGGCTACGTATTAGAGTTGGCCGATATTGATGTCGATGGTGCCGTCGTAGTCGGGGTTGATGGTGACGCCGCCCTCGTCGCTCGAGGTCATGAAGCGGCCGCTCACTACGGTGTTGTAGCCCTGCTTGACGGGGATGTTGACAAATGAGCGGGCTACCTGCACGTCGTTTTCGTTGATAATCTCGATCTCGACGGGAATCTCGGTGACTTCGTCGCCGGCGTTGCACAGCAGGTAGTCGAAGCAGAGACGCATCGATGCCTTGTCGGCGTTTTGCCAGTCGGAGGCTTTTACGGTCTGATTGAACGACATGTACGACAGATAGTTCTTGGGGACGTTCTCGAGCACGTTGTAGCCGGTGGCCAGGTACGAGGAGTAGCGGATACGCACCTTAAACTCGTTGCCCGAAATCTGGCCGTCGAGGATGCGCTGGCGGAAGGCACCCAGGTCGGTGGTCACGATCTCGTAGCGGCCCACGGGGCGGGCGAGCTCGACGTCGAGCTCCATCTCGGCGGCCCACTGGTTGGCATAGGGACGCAGGTCGAGGTCGACGCAGGCGCGGAAGCAGTCTTTGCGCTCGTTGCCCACCGGATATGCGGCATAGGCCGGCATCACGGGAGTGAGCTTGGCGGGGTTGTATACGGCGGCCTTGTCTTCCTCGCCCTCGACGGGAGTGGTGAGCACATAGTCGCTCCATACCATAAATTTGTACTGGCGGGCGTGGAGGCTCATCTTCACGGGCAGCATATAGTCGGTCTTACCGTCCTCGACGGGGGCGAGAAACTCCTGACGGTCTACGGTGGTGCCGTCGGGCAGAGTGGCCTCGACCACAAAGCGGTGGGAGTAATCGTCGGTTATGGCGGGGATCATGTCGGTATTGGCGGCGTCGGCGTCGGGCAGCGAGATGCTGAGGTTGACGGTGGCCTGCACGTCGACATCGGTGGGGTCGTTGCCAAGGCCTTCGGGGGTCTGGTGGAAGGTGCAGGCGCTCCACAGCAGGGGCATTGCGCCCAGGACGAGCGCGGTATATATCTTATTCATTGTTTTCATGGATTAGAGGGAGTAAACCAGGGAAATGCCCACGCGGGTGGGGCCGAAATAGTTGCGGTCGCGGGTGTTGATCAGAGCGCCGTTGTCGATGTTGTAGTAGGTGTTGTAGCGGGTGTTGACATAGCCCACGCCGAGCTGAAACTCTGTCTTCCAGCCCTTGCCCAGGTTGAGGGTATAGGCGTAGTTGAGGCTGACACCCATCAGGGGGCGCTCTTCATTCTGATAGCGGCGGCGCTCCCAGGTATAGTTGTACCAGCCCAGTGCCACGTCGGCGCCGATGGCATGGCCGGTGCCTACCTCGCCAAACCAGAATTTCACACCCGGCTGGATGGCGGCCAGTCGCAGGCTGCGGTCTTCTTTCCAGGCGGGGAAGCCCCACATCACGGGCAGCTCGGCTGTCCACTTGCGGGCAATCTGGCACTCATATGCGAGGTTGATTACACCCAGAGCGTCGTATGCCACGTTGGTCTTGATGGCCATGTAGGGGGCGGTCTGCCACTTCACGGCAGGCTTGGCGGCCTCCTGCTTGGCAGCGGCTTTCTTGCCGGCCTTTTTGCCACCCTGTTTCTTGCCCTGCTTCTTGCCGGGCGACTTCTTGCCGCTCTTGCCGGCGTTTTCGGTCTTTGCCGTCGGCTCGGCCGAGGCGTGCTGTGCCACTGCCGGGGTAAGCCCGAGCACGGCCACTGCAATCAATGTGATAATAAACTTCTTCATTATAGATTTATGGTTTAGATTTCAAGATCGGGTACTTGGTCGCGCAGCACGGTGGTGTGGCCGTCTTCGGTGACGGTGGTCTCCTCGCCGTCGTAGCGTATCGATACGTTGCCGTCGGGGCTTACGGCGCTGAAGGCGGGGCGGCCGTCGGCGCTGAGGTTGGCGGTCACTGTCCAGCCTGCGGCGCGGAAACTGCCGTCCTTGAGGCGTTTGGGAGCACTGGAGGCATCGGCGGCGGCGTGGGAGTTGACCAGCGCGGCAAAGCGGTATACGGGCGCGGGCGCGGTGCGTGCGGTGAAGTGATGGTCGTCGGGATTCTTCTTAAACTTGCCGTTGGCGTCGCCCTTGAGCCAGTTGTCGGCGGGCACGAAGAATCGGCTGGTGGTGTCGCAAGCCAGAGCGCCGGTGGAGTAGAGGTAGGCGTCGCCGGCGGCTGTCTTGTTGACGGTGGACACGTGCACGTGGTCTTTGGCCTTGGCGAAGTCGACCGGGCCGGCGATGGAGTGCAGCAGATACTGCCACTCGACGGGCTTGTCGGCCTCGAGTTCGTCGTATACGAGTATCCAGCCGGTGCTGCCGAGGTCGACGATATGGCGGCGGAAGGTCTTCACGTGGTTTTCGTCCCAGCCGTTCTCGGGAGTGTACTCGATGCCGGCGGTCTCGCCGCGCTCAAGCCACAGGGGCGAGATCACCTTGCCGTATGCGTTGGAGGCGTCGCCGAGCACATAGTTGATGCCGGGGCCGTTGTAGTGGCGGGGTATCCAGCCGTAACCCTCGACGCCGAGGCGCTGCATCATGCCGTCGGGCAGGATGGTATTGTGGGCGCGGGTGCCGCGGTGGCAGAGGGCTGCGTGGCGGTCGACAAAGGATGTGTGGTGGCCCGAGCTGTAGAAGAGGGGCAGGCCGCCGTAGAAGGTGTTGAAGGCGTTTTGATTGGCCAGAGCGTGGGATGTCGAGCCGTAGGGCGAGGAGCGGAAGCTCCACATGGCTCCGGAGCGGGGCTGGCTCCAGTTGGTGACGGCCGACGACAGACCGCTCTGGGGGAAGGTATGGCCGTGGGGCAGAGCGGCTATGCCGGTGCCGGTGGGCAGCGGGCGGTCGCACTGCAGGCGGAACCATGCCAGGTCGCCGGGCTTGCTCAGGTGGGCTTTCTTCAGATAGCCCGGCTCCTTCTCCAGGGTGCGGCGCACAAAGTCGGCGGCATATGTATCGCCGAGCAGGCGGGCCATGGCGTCGAGATAGCCGATGCGCACGGCGTTGGGCTGCACCACATTGCGGTGGGAGCTGCCGTTGCCGCCCGACTTGCTGAAGGGGGGCTGCTGATACATGGTGTAGAGCACGTTGCCGCGGTACCAGGGGTCGGAAAAGAAGTCGTAGCCGGTGACACGGGTGTAAAACCAGGGCACCTCGACCAGTGTACGGGTGTTGACGGTGAAGTAGGAGTCGCCGTTATGCCAGGCGCCGTCGCGGTTGAGGCCGGGGAAGCGGGCGAGCCATACATTATAATAATAGTCGGCCCAGGTATCGGCGGCAGGCAGGTCGCCCAGCACGGCGTAAGACGCCAGGGCGGCGATGCGCATGGTCATCTGCCACACGTGGTTGTCGGCGATATGATTCTCGAGATGATTCATATCGTGGCGATACATGCGGCCGGCCTTGTCTTCGATTATCTTGAGCAGGGCGGTGCGCTGCTCGGGAGTGAGGATATTGTAAAATGAGTCGTAGGCCAGGGATGCGTTGTTGAGGATGGCGCTGTTGTTGAAGTCGCCGCGCACGTTGGGATGCTTGTCCCAGTCGCCCATGGCGAGCACACGGCGCACGGCCTCGTCGGCATAGCGGCGGTCTTTGGTGAGCACGTAGGCACGGATGAGGGCGTCGTTGAGCTTCTCGACCTTGTCGATCACGCGGCGGCTCTCGCGGGTGAGATATGCAGTGACCTGATGCTCGCTCTTGAAGGAAGCGACCTTGTCGGTACGGATGTCGTCGACCGAGGGCATCGGCTCGGCCAGGGTCTTGTCGGCCACCTTGATATACCACTTGTACTCGGGCTTGGTCTTGGCGGCGGCGATAAACTCGTCCCAGCGGGCGGAGTCGACCAGTATGCGGGGGTGCGACGCGGGCAGCTTGCTGCGGAACTCAGCATACAGCGGCGGGCAGAATGCGGGCTTGCCCTCGACAGTGACGGTATACACGGGGCTCCACTCCTCGGTGCCGTCGGGATTGACCAGCGCGTGCTGCCAATACCATGTGCCGGGTGTGAGAGCGGGGTCGGGGTTGTAGAATGGCCACAGCGTCTCGGCGCTCACAGTCGAGGCGGCGGGGAATGTCTTGTCTTGGGAGTAACGGATGCGGTAGCGCAGCGTCGACTTGTCGCCGCCCTTGCTTTTGGAGGCCATGCCGTCAAATGCCTCGGCACGGCCGCGTGCCCAGTCGGGCATAGGCCACTGGAATGATACGGCGCGCTCCGTCTCCACCCATCCGTCGGCGGGGTAAGGTGTGGCGCGGCTCTCGTGCATGAGGCTTACGTCGGTCAGCCGGATGTTGGCCGGACTATCCTGTGCACCCGCCGTAGCGGTGCACAGAATGCCCAGGCTAAGAGTCAAGGTTATGATGGATCTTTTCATGATACCGATTGAAGGTGATGAGTTGTCTTATCGATTGCAAAATTACTTCATCGGCTCATGACGGTATGTTAACGGGGTGTTATTTCATAATAAAGCAATCCTAATGACTTTTGAAAATGTTTAATTTTACTTTAAATTTGTGCAAATATGCCTATTTTAGCCAAATTACGGCCAAAATACGCATGTTTCAGACACAGTCTCCGACCGGCGCCGACAGCCTCTGCCGGGCTCAGAACTGCGGCTGCATCTCCCCTGCCCCCCCCCGATAAAAGCGGAAGCCGCGCCTGAATCGGCGCGGCTTCCGGTATGGTGGCTGAGCTGCGGGAGCGGAATCAGAACTCGCAGTTTTTCGGGGTGCGCGGGAAGGGTATCACGTCGCGGATGTTGGTCATGCCGGTCACAAAGAGCAGCAGGCGCTCAAAGCCGAGGCCGAAGCCGCTGTGGGGTACGGAGCCGAAGCGGCGGGTGTCGAGATACCACCACATGTCTTTCATCGGGATGCCGAGTTCCTCGATGCGGGCCATGAGCTTGTCGTAGTCGGCCTCGCGCTCGCTGCCGCCTATCACCTCGCCTATCTGCGGGAAAAGCACATCCATGGCGCGCACGGTGCGGCCGTCGGGATTCTGCTTCATGTAGAAGGCCTTTATCTCCTTGGGATAGTCGGTGAGGATGACGGGCTTGCGGAAATGCTGCTCCACCAGGTAGCGCTCGTGCTCGCTCTGAAGGTCGACGCCCCAGCTTACGGGGAACTCAAACTTGTGGCCGCACTCCTCGAGTATCTTCACGCCCTCGGTATAGGTGAGGCGCACGAAGTCGTTGTGCAGCACAAACTCGAGCCGCTCGACAAGACCTTTGTCGAAGTGCTCCGCGAGGAAGTCGATGTCTTTGCGGCAGTGCTCGAGCACGTAACCGATGCAGTACTTGACAAACTCCTCGGCAAGGTCCATATTGTCGGTGATGTCGTAGAATGCCATCTCCGGCTCAATCATCCAGAACTCGCTCAGGTGGCGCTGGGTATTGGAGTTTTCGGCGCGGAATGTCGGGCCGAAAGTGTATATCTCGCCGATGGCGGTGGCGCCGAGCTCGCCCTCGAGCTGGCCGCTGACGGTGAGCGCGGTGGGCTTGCCAAAGAAGTCGCGGCTGTAGTCGACGGCGCCGTCGTCGGTGCGGGGCACGTCGCCCAGGGGCAGCGTGGTCACCTGGAACATGGCTCCGGCTCCCTCGCAGTCGCTCGATGTGATGAGCGGCGTGTGGAGGTAAAAGAAGCCTTTTTCCTGGAAGAATTTATGCACGGCAAAGGCCAGGGCGCTGCGCACGCGCAGTATGGCCCCGAAGGTGTTGGTACGCGGACGCAGATGGGCTATCTCGCGCAGAAACTCCAGCGAGTGGCCTTTTTTCTGCAGGGGATACTTCTCAGGGTCGGCGGTGCCGTATACCTTGATGGTATCGGCCTGCACCTCGATGGTCTGGCCCTTGCCCTGCGACTCGACCAGGCGGCCGGTCACGTGGAGCGAGGCGCCGGTGGTGACGCCGCGCAGCTGCTCGTCGGTAAAGCGGGCCATGTCGAATACTATCTGGAGATTGTCGATGGTGCTGCCGTCGTTGAGAGCCACAAACTGCACGTACTTGTTGCCGCGGCGGGTACGCACCCAGCCGCGCACGTCGACCTCGGTACCCACCGGAGCGGTGGCCACCAGGGTCGCTATCTTGCTGCGTTTCATGCTTTCTGTCATTATACGGTTACTCGAATGCTCCCATCTTGAGCAGGTTGACCTCCTCCTGAGTGAGGTAGCGCCAGCGGCCGCGGGGAAGATTCTTTTTGGTAAGACCGGCAAAGTATACGCGGTCGAGCTTGGTCACATGGTAGCCGAGGCTCTCGAAGATACGGCGCACGATACGGTTGCGGCCCGAGTGTATCTCGATGCCGGCCTGATTGCGGTCGGTCTCGGTGGCGTAGGAGATGGCGTCGGCATGGATGGGACCGTCCTCAAGCTCGATGCCGTCGGCGATGCGCTGCATGTCGTCTTCGGTGATGTCTTTGTCACACCACACGTGGTATATCTTCTTCTTGACGTACTTGGGGTGTGTGAGCTTCGAGGCCAGGTCGCCGTCGTTGGTGAGCAGCAGCACACCGGTGGTATTGCGGTCGAGGCGGCCCACCGGGTAGATGCGCTCGGTGCATGCGCCCTTTACCAGATCCATCACGGTGGTGCGGTCCTGGGGGTCCTCAGAGGTGGTCACGCAGTCTTTGGGCTTGTTGAGCAGGATGTAGCACTTGCTCTCCAGAGCGACTACCTTCTCGTCGTACTCGACCACATCGCTGTGTGTGATCTTGGTGCCGAGCTCGGTCACGACCTGGCCATTGACCTTGACCAGACCCTGCTGGATAAACTCGTCGGCCTCGCGACGCGAGCATATGCCGGCGTTGCTCATAAATTTGTTGAGGCGTATCTGCTCGTTGGGATCGGGCAGCGGCATCTCATACTCGATGCGCTTGGGGCGCGGAGTGAAGCTCTTGCCGCGCGAAGGGAAAAATCCTCCACCCTGCTGGGCGCGGGGACCGCGCTGCTGGTAGCCGCCCTGGCCGCCTTGCTGACGGTAGCCGCCCTGGCCGCGCTGCTGATAACCGCCCTGCTGACGGTAGCCGCCCTGGCCGTGCTGCTGATAGCCGCCCTGCTGACGGGGCTGATAACCGCCCTCGCCCTGCTGACGCGACTGGTAGCCGCCCTGGCGGGGTTGATAGCCGCCCTGGCCGCGCTGCTGGTAGCCGCCCTGGCCCTGCTGGCGATACTGGCGGGGCTGATAGCCGCCCTCACCCTGCTGACGGGGCTGGTAGCCGCCCTGGCGGGGCTGATAACCGCCCTGACGCTGCTGATAGGGGCGCTGCTGATAGCCACCCTGCTGGCGGGGCTGGTAGGGACGGGGCTGATAGCCGCCCTGCTGCTCCATGCCCTCAGAGCCTTCGGCTCCCTCCGGCTTGGAGTAATCGGTATAGCTGCGACGCTGCTGATAGCCCTGCTGCTGACGGGGCTGATAGGGCCGCGGCTGATAGTGACGTGTCTCGCCGTCGGCTGCCGGCTCGGCGCTGCGGCGACTGTAGTTTACTCGTTCATAACGACGCTCGCCGCTCTCGTTCTCGGGAGTCGACGGACTGATGCGGGGGCGCTTGGCCTTCTTCTCACCGCCTGGCTGTTCCATGCTGTCCATTGTAGTATGTGGGTGGAGTGTTTTGATGTAGTGAATGTTGAAACCTTTGCCGGCGCCTCTCGGCTGGCCGGCTTGTATAAGTGTGGATTATATAAATGAACGTAAATAAGTTTAGTGGTACTTAGGCATAAGGAATGATGCGTATCTATCGGATTCCGTCTGCAAATATACAAAAAATGCCGTGTACCACACTATTTCAACAAACATTTTTTATATACCTATTGTTTAGAGCCTGCGCGCGCTGACTGTCATGATTGCGACACTCGGCGCCACCACAGGTAAAGACAAAATATTTGATAAAATTTTGTCAAGTGTTGCAAAAGCACTACCTTTGCACCACCGACCTCAAGGAAAGATGGCAGAGTGGTCGATTGCGGCGGTCTTGAAAACCGTTGAGGGTCA
>CAJUOC010000001.1 GCA_910587925.1 uncultured Muribaculaceae bacterium | reverse complement strand
TGTAATATTTAGCTATTTGGCGTCTTTCGACCAGTAATAGTTTGTAACCTGCGCGTCACCAGACTATTACACCTCGGTGTTTTGGCTTTGTAAGTCAAAACACCGCCTTGGCGGCACAGTAACTCATTGTACTTTAATACCGTTTGCCCCGTAGGGGTGACACTTTGGCGGCGGTGTAGCACCCCTATGGGGCGCAGCCAAGGTGGGGGAGATGATTTATACCATGGCCGCGGACACCTACGGCGCCCTTGCCATGGTCTACGAGTCTCTTGTCGCTACGCGACTGCCCCCTACGGGAATACACGTATGTGATAGATTGACGTTTTGCGACACTTTCAGTCCGCACAGGTAACAAACGCAGGCAGACAACAAGTAGGGACGTCCGCAGGACGTCGATTATTCGTAACCCCGCACATCGACCGCAGGGAGATGTGCGGGGTGTATGGTGCATACGTCCGGGCATCCGCAGGAGGCCGATTTACAGCAATCGCCGGGTAAATCGGCATCTTGAGGATGTGAGTGTCGGAGACACGTCATTGTGATTAACCCCGGGCATAGCCCGGGGTATGAGGGTACTTATGTAAATGCGTCTCGGAGAGATGCTTGCATCGTGTGGCAACGCTTTCGGAGCACCTCTCCGAGGCGCACTTGTCTGCTTGCTTATAGCACCCCCGGGTTTCACCCGGGGTTAACCACAATGGCGTGTCTCCGACACGCGCTCAGTTTCGACTTTAGTCGGCGCAGGTTTGTAGCCTGCGCCGCTGCCGCGATGATACAGCCGTCGGGTTGTCGGCGGGGAGGCGTCAGTCGCAGAGGTTGGACAGCAGGTCGATGCGCAGGCTGGTGGCGCCGGAGTCGCTGCCGGTGAGGTATGCCACGCGGTCGAGCGGCTCTACGATGCCGTCGGCCACCAGCTCCTTGATGGCCTCGACCAGGCGCGAGCGCTCGCGTATGCCGTCGCGCCCGAGGAAGTATGCCGTCACGCCGTAGCTCAGTGTGAGCCAGCGCTGTACGTGGCGGTTGTAGCAGAAGGCGATGGTGGGCACATTGCCGCGGTACGAGGCGATGAAGCGTGCGGTGAGGCCGCGGTATGCCTCGGCCAGGATGGCGCGTGTGCCGACCATAAACTCCGACAGCACTGCCTGGCGCGACAGAAATGATGTGACCCGGCGGTCGCTCATCTCAGGCACGCGCGATGTATTGACCAGGCTCGACTCCACCTCGCGGGCGATGCGTGCCATGGTCTCGACGGCCTCGACAGGATAGCGCCCCACAGCAGTCTCGCCGCTTAGCATCATGGCGTCGGCCCGCTGGTACACGGCATTGGCCACGTCGCTCACCTCGGCGCGGGTGGGGCGCGGATGCTCGATCATCGAGTGCAGCATCTGCGTGGCCACGATCACGGGCTTGTGGGCGGCGATACATTTGCGCACCATCATGGTCTGCATACCGGGGATGAGCTCGGCGGCCACCTCGATGCCCAGGTCGCCGCGGGCTATCATGATGCCGTATGATGCCTCGAGTATCTCGTCGAAATTGTCGACGCCCTGCTGATTTTCGATTTTGGAGATGATTTTCATCGAGCTGCCCATCGAGTCGAGCACGGTCTGCACCTCGGCCACGTCGGCGGCCGAGCGCACAAATGAGTGGGCGATGAAGTCTACGTCGAGCCGCTCGGCCAGCGCTATCATATGGCGGTCGCGGTCGCTCACGGCGGGCAGGTGCAGCTCTGCGCCGGGCACATTTACGCCCTTGCGCGAGTCGAGCACACCGTCGGAATTGGCGCGCAGGCGGGCCACGCCGCCCTCGATGGCCTCGACAGTGAAGTCGAGCTCGCCGTCGTCGATCATCACATGACGGCCTACCTCAAGGTCGGCCACCAGCCCGGCATAGTTGACGCATATGCGGGTGCGGGTGGTGGGGCTGTCGGGGTCGCCGGCAAGCTCGGTGGTGTCGCCCTCGGCAAAGGCTATGGGCGCGCCCTCGGCGTTTGGGGTGGTGCGCACCTCCGGGCCCTTTGTGTCGAGCATGACAGCCAGCGCGTCTGATGCCTCGCGGGTATTGCGTACGATGGCGGCGAATCCCTCCTCCGACATATGGGCCGAGTTGACACGGACTACGTTCATCCCCGCCTCCTCAAGGCTGCGGAGAAAGTCCACGTCGCAGCGCCGGTCGGCTACGGTGGCCACTATTTTGGTAAACTTCTTCATGTGATGTAAACGGGCGTGTGATGTGTTTTGTTTCGTATGTCGCAAATTTATGTTAATTTTGCCACATATGCGAGCATTTACCGATAAAGTGACAAATTTTATCGACCGGCACCGCCTGCTGTCGCCCGGCGACACGGTGGTGGTGGGGTGCAGCGGCGGCGCCGACTCGGTGGCGCTGCTGTGTGTGCTGCATGCGCTGGGATACCGCTGTGTGGCTGCCCACTGCAATTATCATTTGCGGGGCGAGGAGTCAAACCGCGACATGCGCCACGTCGAGGCGCTGGCCGGGCGCCTCGGGGTAGACCTCTGTGTGCGCGACTTCGACGTCGATGCCCGCCGCGCCTCTACCGGCGAGTCGCTCGAGATGGCGTGCCGCGAGCTGCGCTATGCGTGGTTTGAGGAGCTGGCCGACCGCGAGCGGGCGGCAGCCGTCGCCGTGGCCCATCACCGCGAGGACCAGGCCGAGACATTTTTTCTCAACCTGCTGCGCGGCACCGGTCTGCGCGGGCTCGGCGGCATGGCACCGCGCCGCGGCCGCGTCGTGCGGCCGCTGCTCGACTGCACGCGTGCCGAGATTGAGAGCTATATACATGCCCTCGGCGAGAGCTGGGTCGACGACTCGACCAACGCCGGCTGCGACTTTGCCCGCAACCGTCTGCGCCACCGCCTGCTGCCGCTGCTCGACGAGCTGCGCCCCGGCGCCGTGGAGTATGTGGTGGCGGCGATGGAGCGCCTGCGCGAGGCCGGGAGCTTTGTCGCCGATGCGGCCCGTGCCGCCGTGGAGCGCCACACCGCCCCCGACGGCTCGACCGACCTGCGCGCTCTCGCCCGAGAGCCACATGCCGCTTACGTGCTCTATGAATATCTGCGGGGCGAGGGTTACCGCCGCCCGCAGACCGACGATATGCTGCGTGCCGCCGCCGGCGGCGGCGCGGCCGAGTTTCGCGGCGGCTCGGGCACACATCGCCGCGCCGTAGACCACGGTATGCTGCGCCCCGCCACAGCCGATACCTCGGCCATGCAGGGCGACGCGGCCATCGACATCGATATCGCCCGTGGCGTGGTATCGCCCGTGCGCATCGTCGTGTCGCGCCACCCGGTGACCGACTTCCGCCCCGAGCGAGATCCCTCGGTGATGTACCTCGATGCCTCGGCGCTCGACGGCTCGCCGTGCTGGCAGCTGCGACACCGCCGCCGCGGCGACCGTATGCGACCCTTCGGCATGAAAGGCACCCGTCTGGTGAGCGACATCTATGCCCAGGCCCGCCTGAGCGAGGCCGACAAGCGCGCCGCGTGGCTGCTCACCCGCGACGGCGAGATAATCTGGGCGCCCGGCCTGCGCGCGTCGGCACACTTTGCCGTCGGCCCCGGCACCCGCCAATATTTACGACTTCAAATCATAAAGCAATGATGAACAGACTCATCCTCTCCGCCATCGCGGCGCTGCTCTCGCTGGCCGCAGCCGCCCAGGTATCAATCTCCACCGTCGACAAGGCCAGCCCCAACGACGAGGTGTACATGGATATGGCCGTCACCGCCGCCGAAACCGCCCGCGACCAAGGCCTCAAGCCCTGCGGCGCCGTGGTGATACTCAACGGCGCCTGGCGCTCGACCGGTATGCCCTCCGGCGGCACCACAGCCGAGCAGGCCGCCATCGACAAGAGCCGCCGCAAGAGCCTCGCCGGCGCCACAATCTACACCGTAAACCAGCCTACCGCCGCCGCCCTCGAGGCCATCGCCGCCTCGGGTGCCGATGCCGTGTACTTTGTCAATCCCGCCGCCGACGTGGTGGCTGCCGGCATATATACCGGCGCCGACTACGAGGGCGAGGCCCCCGCATCGCTGCCGCTGCGCCGCATGGATTACGCTCCGGCCCGCAAATTTGTGGGCAAATAGGCCGCTTATCGAGTGTTTATTGCTACCTTTGTGCATTGATATGACCCGACGATATTTAGTGACCGGCGGCGCAGGATTTATCGGCGCCAACTTTGTGAAATACCTCCTCCGTACCCATCCGGGCGAGGTATCGGTGCTCGTGCTCGACTCTCTGACGTATGCAGGCAACCTCGCCACCATCGCCCCCGAGGTGGAGAGCGGCGAGGTGAGCTTTGTGCGCGGCGACATCTGCGACGGCCCCCTGGTGGGGCGGCTGCTGGAGGAGTTTGACCCCCACTATATCGTCAACTTCGCCGCCGAGAGCCACGTAGACCGCAGCATCACCGGCCCCGGGGTGTTCATGCAGACCAATATACTGGGCGCGCAGACCCTCCTCGACGCCGCCCGCGCCGTCTGGGCACTTCCCGGCGGAGGCATGCGCCCCGACCGCCGCTTCCTGCAGATAAGTACCGACGAGGTCTACGGCGCCCTGGCAAAGGACATCCCCGCCGGCCGCAGCCTCGAGGTGTCGCCCGAGCTGCACGCCCTCACCGACGGGCGGCTCGCCCCGGTGACATACGGCAGTGAGATGTTTACCGAGCACACTCCGCTCTGCCCCCATTCGCCATACTCGGCTTCGAAGGCATCGGCCGATATGATAGCCCGTGCGTATCACGACACCTACGGCCTGCCGGTGCTGGTCACCCGATGCAGCAACAATTACGGCCCGTATCAGTTTCCCGAGAAGCTCATCCCGCTCATCATCAACAACATCCTGCACGGCCGCCGGCTGCCCGTCTACGGCGACGGCTCCAACGTGCGCGACTGGCTCTATGTCGACGACCACGCCGCGGCCATCGACGCCGTGCTGCGCCGCGGCGAGCCCGGCCGCGTGTACAATGTCGGCGGCTTCAACGAGCAGACCAATATCGATATCGTGCGCCTCATCATCTCCATAATGCGCCGCATCATGGAGACCGAGCCGCAGTACCGCAGCCTGATGCATGTGCCGGTCGATACCATCAGCGACGGGCTCATCGAGTATGTCACCGACCGCCCCGGCCACGACCTGCGCTACGCCATCGACCCCTCGCGCATATCCTCCGAGCTGGGCTGGGCGCCGCTCACCCCCTTTGCCGAGGGCATAGAGAAGACCGTGCGCTGGTATCTCGACAATCACAGCTGGGTGGCCGATGTACTCTCGGGCGATTACATGAAGTATTACCAGTCTATGTACAGCCAAAGATGAGCACACCCAAAATCAAAGGCATTATCCTGGCCGGCGGCTCAGGCACCCGGCTCTATCCGCTTACACTGGCCGTCTCGAAGCAGCTGCTGCCCGTGTACGACAAGCCCATGGTATACTACCCGCTGTCGGTGCTCATGCTGGCCGGTATCCGCGACATACTGCTCATAAGCACCCCGGCCGACCTGCCGGCCTTCCGCCGCCTGCTGGGCGACGGCCATGCGCTGGGCATCGACATAAGCTATGCCGAGCAGCCCCGTCCCGAGGGTCTGGCCCAGGCATTTGTCATCGGCCGCGACTTTATCGGCGACGACTGCGCCTGCCTTGTGCTGGGCGACAATATATTCTACGGCCAGGGCTTCACCGCCATGCTGCGCCGGGCGGCCGACACGGCGCGCGCCGGCCGCGCCACCGTCTTCGGCTATACCGTCGACGACCCCCGCCGCTACGGAGTGGTGACACTCGACGCCGACGGCCGCGCCATCGACATCGCCGAGAAGCCCGAGCATCCGCGCAGCGACAAGGCCGTCACCGGCCTCTACTTCTATCCGGCCGGCGTGGCCGACCGCGCCGCCGCCGTGCGCCCCTCTGCCCGCGGCGAGCTGGAGATCACCACCCTCAACGAGGGCTATATGCGCGACGGCCTGCTCGACGTGCAGTGCTTTGGCCGCGGATTTGCCTGGCTCGACACCGGCACCATCGACTCCCTCATGGAGGCCTCGGCATACATCGAGGCCATCGAGAAGCGCCAGGGTCTCAAGGTGGCCGCGCTGGAGGAGATAGCCTACCGCCGCGGCTTTATCGATGCCGATGCCCTGCGGCGGCTCGCCGCTCCGATGTCCAATACCGACTATGGCCGATATCTCATACGACTCGCCGATGGAAAAATCATCTGAATCGCCCCGCATCATAGACCTGCCGCGCATATACGACCCGCGCGGCAACCTTACCTTTGTCGAGAACGGCGACGGCCGTCTGCCTTTCCGTATCGAGCGCGTGCACTGGACATACGACATACCTGCCGGCGCCGAGCGCGGCGGCCATGCTCATCACTCGTGCAGCGAGGTGGTGGTGGCCGCGGCGGGCAGTTTCTGCGTGAAGATTTTCGACGGCCGCGGCTGGTGTGAGTATACCCTCAACCGTCCGTATCAGGGCCTGCTGCTGCCGCCCGGATACTGGCGGGTGCTCGACAACTATGCCTCGGGCAGCATCTGCCTCACCATGGCCGACGAGCCTTACCGCGAGGACGACTATATACGCGACCTCGACGAGTACATCAATCTGAAAAATCAATGACCCGATACCGATATCCGTTTCTGTCGCTCAAAGCCACCAATGCCCCGGTAGAGGATGCCCTCGCCGAGGCCGCCGCGCGCGTCATACGCAGCGGCCGCTATGTGGGCGGCCCCGAGTGTGAGGCATTCGAGAGAGCGCTGGGCGATATGGCCGACGGCTCCATTGCCGTGGGCACCGCCAACGGTCTCGATGCCCTGCGCCTCATATTCCGTGCTTTCATAGAGCAGGGCGAGATGGCTCCGGGCGACGAGGTGCTCGTGCCGGCCGGCACCTACATCGCCACCTGGCTCGCCATCACCGACTGCGGCCTGCGGCCCGTGCCGGTCGATACCGACCCCGCCACGCTCAATATGGATACCGCTCTGCTTGAGCGGCTGGTGACGCCGCGCACCCGCGCCATACTCACCGTGCATCTCTACGGCCGTGTGTGCTACGACGACGAGCTGCGCCGCGTGGCCACCCGCCACGGCCTGAAGATAGTCGAGGACTGCGCCCAGGCGCTCGGCGCCCGTGCCGCCTCGGGACGCGCCGCCGGAGCGCTCGGCCATGCCGCCGCCGTGAGCTTCTACCCCACCAAAAATCTCGGCGCGCTGGGCGATGCCGGCGCCGTGCTCACATCCGACGCGCGGCTGGCCCGCACAGTGCGTGCCCTGGCCAACTATGGCAGCGACCGCCGCTACCACAATGTCTACCGCGGTCTCAACAGCCGCCTCGACCCGCTCCAGGCCGCCATGCTCGCCGTGAAGCTCCCCGGCCTCGCCGCCGAGAATGAGCGCCGCCGCGCCCTGGCCGCCGTCTACGACTCGGCCATCACATCGCCACATGTCACCCTCCCCGACTGCACTGCCGGCGAGGCGATGGTGTGGCACCAGTATGTGGTGCTCTGCGACACCCGCGACGGCCTGCGCGACTATCTCGACTCCTGCGGGGTGGAGACCGACATACACTATCCCGCGGCCTGCCACGAGCAGCCCTGCTACGCCGATATACCCCACGGCCCGCTGCCTGTGGCCGAGAGCGTGGCGCGCCGATGCCTGAGCCTGCCCGTCGGCCCCGGTACATCTGAGCAGGACGCCCGCGAGATAGCGGAAATCATCAACCAATACATACCGCGATGAGCAGCTGCGATACATCACTGCGCGGGCTGCGCGCCATGTATCATACATTTGGCTGCAAGCTCAACTTCGCCGAGACAGCCACCATCGCCGGCCGGCTCGCCGCCTTGGGAGTGGCCAAGGCCGAGGGCGGCGAGGAGCCCGACCTGATAGTGGTCAACTCGTGCAGCGTGACCGCCGAGGCCGACCGCAAGTGTGCCCGCGCCATACGCTCGATGCACCGCCGCTATCCGTCGGCAGCCATCGCCGTCACGGGCTGCTACGCGCAGCTCAAGCCCGACGAGGTGGCCGCTCTGCCCGGAGTGGCCGTCGTGGCCGGCGCCGACCGCAAGATGGACATCGACGCATTTGTGGAGCGCTGGATGGCCACCCGCACACAGGTGAGCGAGGTGACGGCCACGGCCGACATACGCGACTTCCGCCCGTCGTGCTCGCGCGGCGACCGTACCCGATACTTCCTCAAGGTGCAGGATGGCTGCGACTACTGGTGTACATACTGCACCATCCCGCGCGCCCGCGGCCGCTCGCGCTCGGGCAGCATCGACTCCATCGTGGAGCAGGCCGCCCGCGCCGCCGCCGAGGGAGGCCGCGAGATAGTCATCACCGGCGTAAATATAGGCGACTTCGGCAAGGGTCGCGAGGATACATTTCTCGACCTCATACGCGAGCTCGACCTTGTGGAGGGCATCGCCCGCTACCGCATATCGTCGATAGAGCCCAATCTGCTCACCGACGGAATCATCGATTTCGTGGCCTCGTCGCGCGCCTTCATGCCACACTTCCATATCCCGCTGCAGAGCGGCAGCGACGAAGTGCTGGCCCTGATGCGCCGCCACTACGACACAGCCCTCTTTGCCTCCAAGATAGAGCGTATACGCAGCGCCATGCCCGACGCCTTCATCGGCGTCGACCTCATCGCCGGCGCCCGCGGCGAGACCGCCGCGCTATTTGAGGCATCGCGACGCTTTGTCGACAGCCTCGACATATCGCGGCTGCATGTATTCCCGTACTCCGAGCGCCCCGGTACACGCGCCCTCGGCATCGACCATGTGGTGAGCGCCGAAGACAAGCACCGCCGCGCCGCGGCCATGATAGAGCTGAGCGACGCCAAGTGGACGGCCTTTGCCGACCGCTTCCGCGGGGCCGTGCGCCCCGTGCTGCTTGAGCATCCGCGCGGCGAGGGAGCGCCGATGGCCGGCTTTACCGACAATTATCTGCGCGTGGAGGTGCCCGATGCGCCCGCCTCGCTCGACAATCAGATAGTGGAGGTGCGCCTGGGCGCCGCCGACCCGGCCACAGAGACCGTGGAGGGGTCGCTCGCATGAGTCTGCTGCGGGTCGCGCTCACTCCGGCGGCATGGTTGCCCCTCGGGGTGCTGTATGCCGTGAGCGACGTGGCCGCGCTGCTGCTCGGCCGGGTGGTGCGCTACCGCCGCCGGGTGGTGCGCGACAATCTGCTGCGCGCCTTCCCCGACAAGACAGATGCCGAGCGCCGCGACATCGAGCGCCGCTTTTACCGCAACTTCACCGACAATGTGGTGGAGACCCTCAAGTTGATGCACATATCCGACGCGCAGATGCGGCGCCGCATGGAGTTTGCCGACACGGCCGTGATAGACGACCTGCTCGACTCGGGACGCAGCGTCACCGTGTACTTTGCACACATATTCTGCTGGGAATGGGCGCCCAGCATCACCCTGCACACCCGCCATCGCCCGTCAGACAAGACCGTCTACGCACAGATATACCGCCCGCTGCGCTCGGCATCGTTTGACCGGCTCATGCTCGGGCTGCGCGCCCGCTTCGGCTCGCGCAGCCTGCCCAAGGCCACGGCCCTGCGCGAGCTGCTGCGCATACGCCGCTCAGGGGCGCTGTCGGTCACGGGCTTTATGAGCGACCAGCATCCCAGCCACGGCGACCCCGGCCATCTCACCACCCTGCTGGGCATACCCACTCTGATGATTACCGGCACCGAGACCCTCGCCCGCAAGACCGGCACCGCCGCCGTATACTGGGATATGGAGCGCACCGGCCGCGGCCGCTACCGCATCACCACCCGCCTGATGGCCGCCGACGCTGCCGCCACCGCTCCCGGCGAGCTTACCGAGATGTACACCCGTATGCTCGAAGACACCATCCGCCGCGACCCGGCCCAGTGGCTGTGGAGCCACAAACGCTGGAAACACCCCGTAACACTCCCCGCCGATGTCTGACATTAGATATAAGGAAGGCTGCCCCCGCGTGGCCGTGATAATACTCAACTGGAACGGCGAGCGCCTGCTGCGCGAGTATCTCCCGGCGGTGGTCGCCAATACCGATCCCGCGCTCGGCCGCGTGATAGTGGCCGACAACGGCTCGACCGACGCCTCGACGGAGGTGCTTGCCGCGGAGTTTGGCTCGGTGGCGACCTTGCGCTTTGACACCAACCACGGCTTTGCCCGCGGCTACAATCTCGCCCTCGACGCCACCCGCTACCCCTATACCGTGCTGCTCAACTCCGATGTGGCGCCCGCGCCCGGCTGGCTCGCTCCGCTCGTGGAATACATGGACTCGCACCCCGATACCGCCGCCTGCCAGCCCAAGCTGCTCAGCCACCGCGAGCCGGGCCGCTTTGAATACGCCGGCGCCTGCGGCGGATACCTCGACCGCAACGGCTACCCGTATTGCCGCGGACGTATCTTCGGAGTATGCGAGGCCGACCGCGGGCAGTACGACACCCCCGCCGAGATATTCTGGGCGAGCGGCGCCGCGCTGATGGTGCGCACCGACCTCTACCTGCGCGCCGGAGGGCTCGACCCCGACTTCTTTGCCCATATGGAGGAAATAGACCTCTGCTGGCGGCTTCAGCTGATGGGCTACAAGATAGCGGCCGTGCCCGCCTCGGCCGTGTACCATCTCGGCGGCGGCTCGCTGCCGGCGTCCAATCCGCGCAAGACATATCTCAACTTCCGCAACAATCTGGTGATGCTGCACAAAAATCTGCCCGACGCCACCCGCCGGCGCACCCTGCTGCGGCGTCGCCTGCTCGACACCCTGGCGTGGGCAAAATTTGTCGCCACTCTCGACTGGGCCAATGCCGGCGCCGTGTGGCGCGCCCACCGCGACTTTGCCCGCATGCGCCGCGCATACACCGACCATCCCGATACCGACCTCATCAGCGGCGGCCGCAATATCCTCGCAGACTACTATCTGTGCCGCCGCCGTACTTTTGATACTCTATAAACAGATTATATATGAACGACTACGTAGAAGTGCGGCTCGACCCGAAGCCCTTCCCGGGCGAGGACGCCACCGACCTCATCGCCGCCCTGCTCGGCGACATAGGCTACGAGAGCTTTGTGCCCGACGCCACCGGCGTCACCGCATACGTGCCGGTGGCCGCTTACTCTGCCGACGCCCTCGACGAGGCGCTGGCCGACTTCCCATACGACTGCACCATCGACCGCCGAGTCACCACCATCGAGGGCCGCGACTGGAACGCCGAGTGGGAGCGCCACTATTTCCAACCCATCGTCATCGCCGGCCGCTGCGTGGTACACAGCTCATTTCATACCGACATCCCCGAGGCGCCATACGATATCGTGATTGACCCCAAGATGGCATTCGGCACAGGCCACCACGCTACCACATCGCAGGTGGCCGCCGCGCTGCTCGACATGGACCTGACCGGCCTCCGCCTCATCGACATGGGTACCGGCACTGGCATACTCGCCATACTTGCCGCCATGCACGGCGCCGCCGATGTGCTCGGCGTGGAAATCGACGAGTTTGCATACGTCAATGCCGTCGAGAACGTGCGCCTCAACGGCCACCCCGAGATACGCCTCGTGCACGGCGACGCCTCGGCTCTCGCCGGCGAGCGGGCCGCCGATGTGCTTGTGGCAAACATCAACCGCAATATCATCCTGGCCGACATCGCCGCCTATGCCCGCGCCCTGCGCCCGGGCGGGCGCATGGTGCTGAGCGGATTCTATACCGACGACATCCCCATGATAGCCGAGGCAGCCGCGCCGCTCGGCCTGCACGAGGCCGCCCGCACCGAGCGCGATCGCTGGGCTTGTCTAATCCTCAAAAAAGACGCGTGATGCGGCGCTGTCTGCTTACGCTCATCGCCGCCGTGGCCGCCTGCATCGCCGCCGTGGCCGCCGCCCCGGTCGATACGGTGGCCGGGCTGCGCCCCGAGGCCCGCAGGGTACAGTTTGCCTGGGGCGCGGAGTTTGGCGGCTCCATCGACCTGAGCGCCCACGATATGTCGAGCATCGACTTCGGCGCGGCATTCGGTCTGCGCTACCGCTGGCTCTCGTTTGCCGGTGTGGGCGTGGGAGCCAATGTGATGGTGGGCAATTCGTGCCGCACCTATCCGCTGTATCTTGGCCTGCGCACGGGCTTTACCGAGCGTCCCCACATAGTGTTTGTCGACGTGCGCGGAGGCGTGGCGCTCAACTACCTGCCCTCCGACGTGCAGCAGAGCGGCCCCTACGCCTCGCTCGGCGTGGGCTTCAACCTCGCCGGCAGCCGCAAATTTCAGAGCTACATCATCGCCGGATACATCTTTATGGGCCGCAAGGACGTCACCACAGAGATCGGCACCCAGCCCTACGAAGACCTCCACTACGCCGGCGTGCGCCTCGGCGTCACATTCTAAACTATTCTTATGCTTCAGTACATACTCACCCAATCAGATACTTACTCCATCGCCGAGCTCGCCCAGATGGCCATCGAGGGCGGCTGCTCGTGGATTACCCTCCACTTGCCCGGCATGGATGCCGCCGACATCAAGGCGGCGCTCACCGACGGCGGCGTCATAGACATGTGCCGCGAGTACGGCACCTTCCTCACCGTCGACGACCGCCCCGAGGTGGCCACCGACCTGGGCCTGCATGGCGTGCGCCTCAGCCTGGGCTACTTCGCCGCCAATCCCGGCGCCACCCCCATGTCGATGCGCGAGCAGCTCGGCCCCGAGGCCGTGATAGGTATCGAGTGTGCCGATGCCTCAGCCGTGGCCCCGATGGCGCCCGCCGACATAGACTTCGTGACCATACCCGCCTCGGCCGACAATGACCGCCGCCGCGCCTTTGTCGAGGCAGTGCGCGCCGCCGGCTGCGCCACACCCGTGGTGGCCGAGGGCGACTTCGATACCGAAGACATCGCCGCCGTGATGGCTACCGGCGTGAGCGGCATCGCCACCGGCGCCCGCATCACCGCCGCGGCCGACCCCGTCGCCGCCACCGCCTCGATACTCACCTTGCTATCACCCGACGACTGACCCGCGCGTGGCATCCATCTCGCTCAAGAGCACTCTGCTGCGGGCTGTCTTGCCCGCGGCCATCGGCATCGCCGTGGTGGTGTGGCTGTTTGCCGGCGACTTCAATCCCGACGCCTGGCAGCAGCTGCGGCTCACGCCGCGCACCGTCACCGGCCTGGTGCTGGCCATGATATTTGTGGCCGGGCGCGACTTCGGTCTCACCTGGCGTTTCCGCACCATCACCGACGGCTCCCTGAGCTGGCGGCGCGCCCTGCGGGTCGACCTGATGTGTGCCTTCACCTCGGCCGTGACCCCCTCGGCCGTGGGCGGCAGCGCCCTGGCCGTGTTTTACCTCAACCGCGAGGGCGTCGACGTGGGGCGCGCCACGACCCTGACGCTCACCACCCTGCTGCTCGACGAGATGTTTTTTGTGGTATTCTGCCCCCTGCTGGTGGCAGTGCTTCCCACCGACGCCCTCTTTGGCAGCGGCGGCAATACCCTGCTGCAAGGCGTGCAGTGGGTCTTCTGGACAGTGTATGCCGGCATCGTGGTGTACTCTGCCATACTCTTTACCGGCATCATCGCCCGCCCCGAGTGGGTCGAGCGCGCCGTCGACAGACTCTTTGCGCTGCGCTGGCTGCTGCGCTGGCGCCCCGGCGCGCAGCGCATGACCGCCAACATGCGTCAGACCGCCGCCTGGGTGCGCACTCGCGGGCCCCGATGGTGGATGCAGGTATTCGGCGCCACGACGGTGTCGTGGTTCAGCCGCTATTTTGTGGTCAACGCCCTCTTCTGGGGCTTTATCCCCGCGGCATCGGGGCTGGTAGTGTTCGGCCGCCAGTTTGTGGTATGGGTTGTGCTGATGATAAGTCCGACCCCCGGCGGGAGCGGCGTGAGCGAGTGGCTCTTTACCAACTACTACGGCGACCTGGTGGGCAGCCTGTCGGTGGCGCTTGTGATAGCCACCGTATGGCGCGTGCTCAGCTACTATATCTATCTGCTGGCCGGCGTGTGCCTGGCCCCCTCTTATTTCCAAAAGAAAACATCCAAGCAATGAAATTCATAGGCATCATCCCGGCCCGGTATGCGTCGAGCCGGTTTCCAGGCAAGCCGCTGGCCGATATCGGCGGCATGACCATGATAGAGCGCGTGTACCGCCGCGCCTCGCTGGCCCTCGACGAGGTGGCCGTCGCCACCGACGACCGTCGCATCGCCGATACGGTCGAGGCATTCGGCGGCCGGGCCATCATGACCTCGCCCGACCACCGCAGCGGCACCGACCGCTGCTACGAGGCATACCGCCTGAGCGGCAGCGATGCCGATACCGTCATCAATATCCAGGGCGACGAGCCCTTCATCGCCCCCTCGCAGATAGAGGCGCTCAAGGGCTGCTTTGAGCGGCCCGGCACACAGATAGCCACGCTGGTGCGCCGATTTGACCCCGCACGCGGCTGGGACGCCCTCTTCGACCCCAATACCCCCAAGGTGGTGCTCGACTCCGACATGCACGCCCTGTACTTCTCGCGCAGCATCATCCCCTATGTGCGCAATCATCCCTGGCAGGAGTGGATAGAGTCGGCCACATTCCACACCCATGTGGGTCTGTACGGCTACCGCGCCGACACACTTGCCCGCCTGGTCGAGCTGCCCCAGTCGCCGCTTGAGCTGGCCGAGTCGCTCGAGCAGCTGCGCTGGCTCCAGGCCGGATACAGCATACAGGCCGCCCTCACCGACGAGCCCACCATCGGTATCGATACCCCGGCCGACCTCGCCGCCGCAGTAGAGTATCTCAAAACCATAGAGGCATGAGCGCGCCCGACCGCACCCATGCCCCGGCGCTCAATCCGCCGGCCGATATCTCGGTGACTCCGGCCTCGTATGTCGAGGTGGGAGCCGCATCGCCCCTCACCGTGGTACGCTCGGGCGACCAACCCGTGACGCGGCTGGTGCTGATGTGGGAGGGTGGCAGCTACGACGCCGTCTCGCGCGAGGCGCTGGCCGTGATGGGCGAGTGTCTTACCGAGGGCACGGCGAGCCTCGACGCCGACGCGGTGGCCGACGCCATCGACTATGCCGGCGCGCGCATCGCCTTCCGCCCCGCCGACCATTACTCGGGCGTGAGCCTGCTGTGCCTCTCCGACAAGTTGCCCGGGCTGCTGCCGCTGCTGGCCGATATCGTGACCGCCCCGGCATTTGACCCCCACGCGGTGGAGGTGGCCCGCAAGCGTCGCGCCACCGCTGCCGCCGTCGAGGGCGCCAAGGTGAGCGTGCGGGCCGAGCGCGCCCTGCGCCCGCTCATCACCGGCGCGGCTCATCCGGCTGCTGCCTTCTCCACCGCCGAGGGCTTTGAGGGCGTCGGGCGCGACGATGTGACCGCCGCCTGGCGCGCCACACTCGGCCGCGGGCGCCGCGGGCTTCATGCCTTCATCGGCGGCAACTTTACCGACGGTGTACTCGACAGCGTGGGTGACTTTCTACGCGGCTTGCCCCGGGGCGAGGCATCGGCATCACCCGTGAGCATCAAGCCTTTTGCTCCGCAGCCTGCGCGACGCATCGACGTGGTCGACCCCGAGGCGCTTCAGAGCGCCGTATCGATGGCCATACCCGCCCCCGGGCGCGACCATCCCGACTACATCACCCTGCGGCTGGCCGTGACGGCGCTCGGCGGCTACTTCGGCAGCCGCCTGATGAGCAATATCCGCGAGAAGCGCGGCCTCACATACGGTATCAGCGCCCGGCTGCTTGGCGCATTCGAGGGCGCTTATGCACAGATAGGCGCGCAGTGCGACGCCGCCTCGGTCGAGGAGGTGATAGCGCAGACGCGTGCTGAGATCGAGAGCCTGTGGCTCGCGCCGCCCGAGGGCGACGAGCTCGAGCGTCTACGGCTGAGCGCCTGGAGCACGCTGGCCGCGCAGGCCGACACTCCGCTCAGCACCGTCGACTACTACGTGACACAGTTGCTGGTGGGCACGCCGCGCGACTACTTTGAGCGCCATCTCGCCGCAATCCGCGCCGTGACCGGCGCCGACATCGCCCGCGTGGCCCGCGAGTATCTCGGCGGCGAGTGGGCGGTGGCTACATGCGGCCGGTAGACTTCTGCCGGTCGGGGTCGTCGCATACGGGCGCCGGCTCGTCGATGACAAATCCGCCCGTCGGCTCAGGGTCGCCGTCGGCAGCGTAGCCGGTATCGTCGGGCGCGGGCTGAGGCTCATCGGCGGGAATGGACACGCGCAGCACTATCACTGTGCAATTGTCGCGCCCGCCCGCCTCCATGGCCGCGTCGACCAGCCGGCCCGCGCCGCCCCCGGAGTCAAGGATGGCGGCGATGGCGTCGTCGTCGATCATATCGCTGAGGCCGTCGGAGCATATCACATACACGTCGCCGTCGATGACAGGCATGTCGGCCGTGAGATCGGTTACCTCGACAAATGCGCCGGGCACACCCACGGCATTGTATATCAGATTGGCCGGCACGGAGCTGTCGCCGGTGCGCTCGCGCTCGGAGTGGTCGGTGGTGAGCCGGCGCAGGCTCTCGTAGCGCCAGCGGTACACGCGGCTGTCGCCCGAGTTGAGCATATACTCGCCGTCGCCGTATGTAAATATGCCGGTGAGAGTGGTGCCCATGCGGTCGAGCGCGGGGTCGGAGGCGGCGCGCTCCGTCACGGCGCGGTGGCAGGCGGCAAACCAGTCCTTGACCGCCCCCGTCAGCTCCCGCGGCGACATACCGGCCGGCAGCCCGCGCAGAAAAGTGTCAAAAGAGCGCAGCGTCATCTCCGAGGCTATCTCGCCGCCGCCGTATCCGCCCATGCCGTCGGCCACCAGAGCCGTGAAGCGCGGGCGGCTGCGCATCGGCACCATCGAGCTTTGCGCGTCGTCGCGTATAAACGAGCCGAGCACCAGGGCCATGTCTTCGTTGCCGTCGCGCACGCGGCCGGTCACGCTCACCGCATCGTATCGTATTTTCATTGTACTGTGAAGTCGTAAAAGTTGGAGAGGCGTATGGTGTCGCCTTTGCGGAAAGGCAGGGTGGGGGAGCAGCGCACGCCGTTGACGGCCGTGCCGTTGCGCGAGCCCAGGTCGGTGATGCTCCAGCCCGAGGAGTCGCGGTCGAGGCGGGCGTGGGTGCCGCTCACATACTTGAATGTGCCCAGCTGTGCGGCATAGCGCCCCGTGATACGGCCGATGACCGCGCCGGCCTCCAGCGGGAGCGTCACGCCCATGGCGCCGCATACCAGCGAGCGCGCCTCGGCCACTGCCGGCGGCGCTTGCACCGGCGCGGCGGGCTGCGCGGCGGCGGGGGCCGCAGCCTCGGAGGCGGCGACAGTCGGCACGCCGCAGCGCGCGCAGAATTTACCTTTGCAGAAGCGGCCACACTGCGGACACTTCATCAGAGCCGCGCCACACTGGTCGCAGTAGTGGCTGTCGCTTTCGATATCGGCCCCGCAGGCGGGGCAAGGCTGTAGGGTGCTCATATACGGTCGATTTTCATGTCGGGCGCCTCCAGTATGTACAGGCGCTCGCGGGTGAAGTCGGGCAGGCGCATCTCCGAGCGCAGCCGCCGTCCTTGATTGAGTATCACTTTGTCGACATAGTTGCGCGCCTCGCGGGCATTGGCAAAGTCGGGGCCCTTGGCGGCGGTGAGGCGGGTGAAATGCCTGAGCATCTCGGTCTCGGCGTCGGGAGTGAGGCTGAGATTGCGCTTGTCGAGCATCCCGCGGGCGATGGTCGCCAGCTCGGCGGCGGAGTAGTCGTCGAAGTGTATCGATGTGGCAAATCGCGATGCCAGACCAGAGTTGGTGTCGAGCCACCGGCGCATCTCGCGGGGATATCCGGCGGCGATGCAGATAAACTTATTCTTGTAATTTTCCATCACCTGCAGCATCTCGGCCACTGCCTCGGCGCCAAACGACGACGTACCCGTGTCGGCGCCGCCGCCCGTGATGGAGTATGCCTCGTCGACAAATACCACTCCTCCCATGCCGCGCATCATGGCGGCGCGGGTCTTGGGTGCGGTCTGCCCGACGTAAGGCGCCACGAGGTCTTTGGCCGAGAGCTCGATCACCTTGTTGGACGGCAGCAGCCCCAGCGAGTAGAATATATTGCCCATGATGCGGGCCACGGTGGTCTTGCCCGTGCCGGGATTGCCCAGGAAGAGATAGTGGTCGAGATTGAGGCGGCTGCGGTCGCCCGAGTCGGCGTCGCGCTCGCGCAGCGCTGTCAGTGTGTCGGCCAGGTCGCGCACGGTCTGCTTCACGCCGTCGAGGCCCGTGAGATGGTCGAGCTGCGACATGATTTCGTCGATGTCGAGCTTGCGCGGGGCGTCGTAAGGGATGTCGGCGGCCTCGATGGTGAAGAGTGCCTCGTCGTCGGCATCGGGGTCGACGCGGTCGGCCTGCCGCTCGACGGTCTGCTCAAACAGCTTTATCATCGTGCCCGCGTTGCCAAACTTCTCGTCCTTGGCTGTCACCATTTCCTCGATGCGCAGCCGCAGCCTCCGGGCGGCCTCGTCGGTGAGGGTAAAGCCGTTTTTATCGGCCTGCTGCATGTATATGGCGCACAGCTCGTCGGCGGAGTAGTCGGGGATGTGTATGCGGTGGGTGAAGCGCCGCTCCAGTCCGGGATTGGCATTGCGTATAAACTCGTCGATCTCGGTCTTGTAGCCGGCGATGACGGTGATAAACTGCCCGGCGCGCTCGCTCATGCAGGTCATCAGGGCGTTGACGGCCTCGGCGCCGTCGGCATGCACGGTGCCGGGCGTGCCGACGGGCAGCAGCGTGTATGCCTCGTCGATAAAGAGTATGCCGCCCATGGCGTCGTCGACGGCCTTGCGCATGTTTTTGCCGGCCGAGTTGGAGTAGGAGTCGAGTATGTCTTCCTTTTTCTTGACAATCACGCGGTCGGTGGGCAGCACTCCGATAGACTTGAACACCTGGCCCAGACGGGTGGCCACGGTGGTCTTGCCCGTGCCGGGGTTGCCGGTGATGACGATGTGGATATTGTCGACCGTGGCCCGGCCGCGGCCGCTCTCGATACGGCGGCGGTTGAGCCGCACCCGCTTGGCGATGCCTTCGATCTGGCGCTTTACGTCGGACATGCCTATGAGGTCGTCAAACGACGCCAGTATGTCGTCGACCGAGCGGCGCGATGCGGCTCCGTCGATGTCGGCCATGGTGAGGACGGCCTCGGAGGGCGCCGCGCCCGCGGCGCGCGATGCCTCGAGGCGGTCGCGCATACGGCCCAGGGCCGTGTCGAGGGTATTGCGCACGGTGCCGGCGTTGCCAAAGCGCGCTCCGCGCGTGGCATACATCTTGTCGAAGAAAGGCCCTATCTGACTGTCGGCATCGGCGTCGAGCGCCACCGGCACCGCGGCGGCCATGTTGCGGAATATGCGTGTAAGCTCGGGGCCGGTGTAGTCGCGAAACTCGATGGTGCGGTCAAAGCGG
Organism: uncultured Muribaculaceae bacterium; assembly: GCA_910587925.1. Taxonomy (GTDB): domain Bacteria; phylum Bacteroidota; class Bacteroidia; order Bacteroidales; family Muribaculaceae; genus CAG-873. Next base: position 139,822 of record CAJUOC010000001.1, on the reverse strand, counting down.
CGCGCCATGCCGGGGTTGGCGCCCATGAAGCGCTGCATCTCCACCGGGTAGCCCGCGAGCAGGCACACAAACTTTCCCCGCAGGTCCTCGCAGTCTTTGAGCAGTGTGTCGACCGCCTGCTGGCCGGCCGAGTCGCCCTCGCCGCTCCACAGCGAGTATGCCTCGTCGATAAATAGCACACCGCCCATGGCGTCGCTCACGGCCTTGCGCATTATCTTTGGGGTCTCGCCCACATACTGCGACACCAGCTTGCCGCGGTCGACCTCGACCAGGTGTCCCGAGGGCAGCGCGCCCATGGCGCTGAGCGCCTCGGCAAAGAGGCGGGCCATGGTGGTCTTGCCGGTGCCGGGGTTGCCCACAAACACAAAGTGGGAGCGCACCGACCCTGCCGCGGCCGCCTCGCCTCCGCGGGCGCGGGCCTCCTCGACGCCGAGGGCTATCTTGCGTATAGCGGCCTTGATGTCGTCGACGCCCACATAGCGGTCAAACTCGCGTATCACCTCGTCGAGCGACTTGGGCACGTACTCCTTGCCCGGCACCATATCGGCCGTGACCTCGGGCGAGCCCGGCATGGCGCAGAAGTTGAGGTATATGCGGTATGCCAGGTCGGCTGCGAAGTGGCCGTATGTAAAGCGGTCGGTATTGTCGCGCTTCTCGGCTGTGATCACCCGGCCTATCTTGGCGCGGGTATCGCCGGAGATGCGCAGGCCGTACTCGCCGGTGAGGCGGCGCACGCATATCTCGGTGAGGTCGTCGATGGTGGGCGCCGGCACATGGATGTGCTCCTTGACGCGGGCGCGCGCCGACGGATTGTTTTCAAAAAACTTGAGCAGGTCGTCGTCGCCCAGAAATATCACCACCGGACACTCGGGGTCGGGCCCCCAGTCGGGACAGCTCAGCAGCATGCGGTCGAGCTCGCAGATGGTGTCGGCGCGCTCGGCGGGGCAGTGATTCTGCGCGTCGTCGATGATGAGCACGGCCGAGCCGATTTTGCCGGAGTTTTCCTTGAGCTTCTTCACGAAGTCCTGATAGTCGACCGACTTGACCACATGGGCCTCGGCGCAGGCGATGATACCCTCGGAGTGGAGGGCGGCGGCGATGGTGTCGGCGAGGTAATTCTTGCCCGAGCCCGACACGCCGGTGATGGCAAAGCTCAGGTCGAGCCGCATCTCCAGACCGCTCTTGCGGCCCTGGGCGGCGACATTGCGCGCCGAGGCGATGATGGCGCGCAGGCGCCCGGCGATGTCGTCTTTGCCGACGAGGCGGTCGAGCGCCGTACCGGCGTCGGCCGGTGCCGGGGTCGCGGGCGCGACCATGGCCGCGCCGCACCATTTGCAGTATCGGGCTGTGGGGCGGCCGGGTCGCCCGCATTTATTGCATTCCATCGTGTATGGGCTTGGAGAATGAGAATTGATGGCGTGTACCCTTCGACGGATTGGAGTACATGCCGGTGTATGTATAGGTGTCGTCGCCCTCGGCGGCCGTACCCACATACTTGGCGCCGGGCGTGCCCTCGACCTCGAGGGTGAGCATACCGTAGTCGAGCGAGCCGCGTACCTGCTGGGTCATCGGGGTGGAGTACTGTATGGTGACGGTGCCAGTCACGGCGATGCCGTCGAGCTCGAGATTCATCTCGGCGGCGCGGCCGTGGAAAGTGCCTGTCCAGCGGCCGGGCATGTCGGCCGGTACCACTGTGACTGTGGCCTCGGCCGGGGCGCTCTCGATACTGTCGACCGTCTTGTACAGGCTGATGCCGATGGCGGCGGTCACCGCGGTGAGTATGACCATGCCGATGGCTCCGCGGCGTACCCGCTTGCGCTGGCTCAGGGCCGCGTCGCGCGATTTGTCGAATGTCACGCAGGGGTCGACTCTCGATACCGAGCCGAAGGCGGCCGCTGTGGTGCCGAATGTCTCGCATATGGCCAGCAGGTCGGCCTGCTCGCAGAGGGTGGCGTAGGCGTTGCCGGTGGGGATATGGGGGTCGTCGTTGTCGACGCGCATCTTGCGTATGCAGTATACCGCCCCGGCCACGACCAGCGCCGAGAGCACCCACGGGGCCACGGCGCTGAGCAGTGCAAACACCAGAGCCGGTATCCAGTAGCCGGCCAGGCCGCCGATGACGGCGCCGAAGATACCGCCCTCCAGGCCGCCGATCACGCCGATGATGGCGCCGCCGATGGCGAGGTAGCCGCCGATGGCGGTGAAGGCCTCCTCAAGGGCGGCACGGTCGCCGGTAAATGATGTGTATATCATCCACAATACGGTGAGTATCATCGGTATCATGCACAGCAGGGTGGTGATCAGAGCGGTGCGCCGCAGCGATTGCCATGCCTTGTCGCGCCGGCCGCGGGCCGTGTCGACGCGGGCGCGCACGGCGGCCGAGCGTTGCAGGCCGTCGTAGCCGGGACACATGTTGGCGATATAGTAGTAATACTGCTTGTATTTGTCGAATGTGAATTTAGCGCCCTTGGCCTCGTGGAAAAAGATGGTGAGGTAGTCGGCCATGCCGCGGTTGATGGCCCAGTCGCGTGTCTTGGGGTCGAGGCGCTTCACATCGTCGAGCGAGCGCACCGTGCTCCTGGTCGATGTGACGTGGTAGGTGGGGCGGTGTCCCATGAAGTCGATGACCTTGTACAGGGCGATGCGCTCGTTGTAGGGCGCCGACTTGTGGGCGGCGATATTGGCCGGCACGTCGATGATTTTGTTGATGCCGTCGATATAGCTCTGCATCTTGCGGGCACGCATAAACTGGTGGAGACGCGAGCCGGCAAATGTGTCGGGCGACTTGAGCAGGCGGCATATGGGCGCGTCGGGTCCTTTGGAATCCATGTACTCGGCTATCTGGGCCGGAGTCATGCGCTCGCCCTTGCGCAGGAAGTATCCCAGCTCGGGTGTGATGCTGTAGAGGATGAAAAATCCCTGCTTGCGCGAGGCGGCGCCGAGCTGCCTCACCATCTGCTCCACGAGGGCGCCGCGCTTGCGGTCGGCTTCGCGCGGGCTGCCCATGAGCCAGGTGACAAAGCATTCGTCGCTGAGCGACTCGAGGGTGGGGTCGGTGGTGCCATTGTCGGCGATGTATGCCACCATGTCGTCGAAAGTCTTGACGTTGACCCACTTGCGGCTCTCGGGGTTTTGCACCACAAAGGGCTTGGACGGGTCGAGCAGGTATATGAGCTTGAATCCGTAATCGTCGTAGCGCTTGCCGAGCAGGGCGGGGTAGGTGTCGGCGATGCGTCGCCAGGAGTCGCCCCAGGTGCGCATGTACTGCCACAGCTGGTGCGAGGGGTCGGCGAGCTCGCCGCGGTATGTGCTGAAGTGGTCCCACAGCTCGTCGGCCATCTGCTTCACATTGGTGATGCTCTTGCCGCTCTTGCCCGTGTATGCCATATCCTTGTCCAGCTCCAGACACAGGGCGTAGACCCCCGCCACACCCTCCTTGCGGATACGGGCGGGGTAGGTGGCGGCGAGTTTGGCCGCATTTGGCCCGAAAGTGGCCATGTAGGTGTATATCATATCGCCCGGCGATATCAGGCGCTTGGCCTTGAATGCCTTGTCGTTCCAGATGTATTCCGCCAGTTGTTTGAGCGATGTGATGGGGCGGTTTTTATCGTCGAGGAGCTTCGTGGAGGGGTCAAGGGCGAGGCGCAGGGCAAACAGTCCGTGAGGGCCGTCGTGAGCTATCATCGGCTGGAATTTGTCCGGGAAGTGTTTCACGGCATCGCCGTGGGCGCGCAGGTATGCCCAGAGCGGAGACGCTTTCTTGGATAGCTCGGCGTAGTAGTAGTTGGTGTGTGCGCCGAGCTCCTCGGCTATCTCTTTTGGAGTGCGTCGCGGCTTGCCGCTCATACCTATGAAAGGCAGCGACGGGTCGAGGATGAGGCAGGCTGCCCAGATGCCGGTGTACTGCTCCTCGGGACGCGGATACAGCCGCTGGGCGACGTCGTCGATTTCGGCCGCCAGTCGCGGATACTTGCTCTGGAGCGCGGCGCGGGCCATGCCCCTGTAAAGAAAAGCCTTGGCAAAATCGGGGTCATCAAGCATCATCGCCGCCAGCTCCTCGCGCGAGTGGGCCACCTTGCCCTTGGTCTCGTCAAAAGTCACCTCGAAGTCGCCCGAGCGCGCAGCCTCGGCCGCGGCGCCGGTCTTGAGCGTCTCGCCCTCACACCAGCGCCTGATGTCGTCAAATCCCGCGCGGCTCTGGTCGCCTGCCTCGAGCAGGCGCTCGAGCAGCGAGCGCGAGTGGGCGCTCATGTCGCCGAGCTCGTCGCGTATCTCGTGTATCACCTTGTTGTTGAGCTTGAGGCGGTCGAGCTCCTCCAGCCGGTCGTAGGGAAAGAGTCTGTAAAAGCGGTCGGCTCCCAGCCACAGGGCCAGCAGGGTCATGCCCATCGAGTAATAGTCGGTGGGGCGGTCGACATATGTGGTGCGGTCTTTGGAGCTCATCGAGCCTTCGGGCGACACGAAGTAGCTCGACTTGGCCGTGTCGACCTTCACCGGGCCGTCGCCGCTGATCGAGCGGGCGATGCCGAAGTCTGTGAGGACAAATGTCGTGCGCGCCGGGTCGGTGAAGAGGAAATTCTCGGGCTTGATGTCGCGGTGGAGTATGTGGCGGTCGTGGCACTGCTTGATGCAGAATGCCATGCGCCGCGCCACATCGCGAAATCGTTTCTCGTCGCCTTTCAGCCGTATCTCGGCCAGCGAGCCGTGAGGGGCGTAGGCCATCACCTCGTAGTCGAGAGTGATGCCGGGGTGGAGCGGGTCGTCCCACCGGCCGTGGTCGTAGAGGTCGATGATAAATCCGCCCTTGGCCTGCTGCACTTGGTCGAGGATGGCATGATTGGGCGAGTGGCCCGGGCGATACAGCTTCAAGACAAAAAGACGGCCGCCGTTGTCGACCACAAATATCTTGGCCTCGCCCGACCTTTTGCGCAGAGTCTTGGCCGTATGCTGCGGGCATACACGGTATCGGATGCCGCGTATCACATACTCGTCGTACTCGGGTATCATGCCCGATGTGGCACCCGCTGTCACGGCGGTGGCGCCTGGTATGGCCGTGCCGGTGCCTGCGGCGGGCGGGATTGCCGTGCCGGTACCCGCGGCGGGCGGTACCATGGTGCCTGTGCCGGCGGGCGGTATTGCGGTGCCCGTGCCGGGCTTGTCGTAGTCGCTCATATCTGTCGGTGTATATAAGACGTATAAGTCGTATAAGATTTATAAGTCTTATAATGTGTATAAATCGTATTTATATATTTATGGTGGCGGTGCCGGTGGCCTCGCTCTCTACGGTGACTTCCTTGGATACCCATTTGCCGCCAAACTCGGCCACGGCACACTCCGAGGGATTGGAGTGCCATATGTGGCACTTGTTGCAGACCCAGGCCACGCGCCGCTTTTCCTTGGTATACACCGTGACGCGAGTGGTGATCTTGTGGGCGCAGGCATAGTTGCGCTGAATCTCGGGCGGGTCGGCCGGGTCGGGTATCATGGCGTCTATCTCGCGCTGCAGCTCGGCCGCCTTGTCGTGGTACTGCCGCCGCAGGCTCTCCAGTCTGGCCGCGGCGTCGGCAAAGGTCGCGCGGCCCGCGGTGTCGACATCGGCGCGCTCCTCGGCCTTGCCGATGACAAATGCCCTGGCCTTGCGCGGCTCCGGCGCGGGAGTCGGCGCTGCCGCCGGGCGGCGCCGCCCGGCGGCGATGCGCGACAGCCGTTCATACTCGTCGAGCAGCCGGCGTGTGTCGTCGCTCATACCGCCGCCGGTATCCAGCAGGCTCTCGGCGGCCGTGTCGGCGACAATCCGCTCCAGCCGGGCCATCTCCTCCTCCATGTCGGCCATCTCATCGGCCAGAAGACATGCGCGGCGGTAGCGCGGGTCGGCCTTGGCCTGCCCGACAGCTTGGAGCGCCATCGCGTTGAGCGGATGATTGCACTTGCGGCAGAAGCTGCGGAAGTTGAGCGTGCCGCAGCCCGGGCACGTGATGCCCGCGCGGGGATTGCCACACTCGGCGCAGAAGGCGTCGCCGGCGCCCATCGCGGCGCCGCAGTATGTACACTGCATCGTGGTCGGGCGCCCGCAGGCGGGGCACAGCGCCAGGCCCGGCGCCACGCTGGCGCCGCACCAGCGGCAGGCGTGGCCGCCCAGCGGCGCCCCGCATTCCTCGCAGAAGCGCGCGTCGGCAGCAACGGCCGCTCCGCAATTGGCGCATACCGCGCCCGTATCAGTATCACACGAGGCATGCCGGTACTGCTCCCGCTGCCTGTATAGCTCTTTATCTCTTTCCATCGTATACAATCGCAAGATACAAATTTATACCGTCGGGGGCTGAAATGCAAAACCGCAGGCCCACATTAACAAATGATAACAAATGCAGGACACTCAATCGACAAGTAAAATATTCCAAAAATATGCATAAACATCCAATTTGATTACGGAAATATTTCCGTAACTTTGTGGTGCAGTTTCAGAGTTTGTCCTATCATCTTTTTATCCTGAATGTCACCCATCAGCCACCGTGCCCGAGTAGTATCGCTGCCCTCGCAGGGTACTGCCGTGGTGCGTCTTACCGATATGGGCGGCTCCGGCGACGGTTGTGCCGGATGCCGTATCTCGGCCGTGTGCACGCGCTCGTCGGAGATGGTGCTTGAGGTGGCTGTACCCGCGGGCGTGTCGCCCGCCGCAGGTGATCAGGTGCTCATCGAAGCGCCCCGCGCGCTCGGGCGCCGCGCCGTGGTGGCCACGCTGCTGCTGCCGACGGCGGTGCTTGTGGCCGCGCTCGCCATCGCCATGCTCGCCGGCATGTCAGAGGCCGGAGCGGTGGCCGTGGGGCTGCTGGCGCTGGGCGCCACATTTGTGGCGCTGTGTCTTGTGAGGGAGCGTATCGAGGCCCCGGCGAAGTGGAAAATCACAAAAATCATATCCGACTGATGCCTGCTATCATTACCACAATTATCATCCTGGGCGTCACCGGAGTGGTCGGCGCCGTGCTGCTCTACTTTGTGTCGCGGCGCTTCCGTGTCGACGAAGACCCGCGGGTCGAGTCCATCGCCGCACTGATGCCCGGCGCCAATTGCGGCGGGTGCGGTCTGAAGGGTTGTCGCGACTTTGCCTGCGCGTGTGTGGCGGCCGGGCGGCTCGACGGGCTGTACTGCCCCGTGGGCGGCGATGCGGTGATGAAGACCATCGCCGGCATCCTCGGTACCGACGCGGCCGCCTCGGAGCAGCGTATAGCCGTGGTGCGATGCGCCGGCTCGTGCTCCGCGCGCCCGCGCATGTACATATATCAAGGGCCGCGCTCGTGTGCGGTCGAGGCGGCCGCCGGCGCCGGCACCACCGGCTGCGCATACGGCTGCCTGGGCTGCGGCGACTGCACCGATGTATGCCAGTTTGGCGCCATAGTCATCGACCCGGCCACGGGGCTGCCCGCCGTCGACCCCGCCCGATGCACGGCCTGCGGCAAATGCGTAGGCGCCTGCCCGCGAGGCCTCATAGAGCTGCGGGGGCGCGGCCGCCGCGACCGTCGCGTATGGGTGGCCTGCTCGTCGCGCGCTCGCGGAGCCGTGGCCCGCAAGGCCTGCTCGGCCGCCTGCATCGGATGCGGCAAATGTGCGCGCACATGCCCCTTCGGAGCAATCACCGTGACCGACAATCTCGCCCGTATCGACGCCTCGCTCTGCCGCGCCTGCGGCAAGTGTATCGGAGTGTGCCCGACGGGCGCCGTAAAAGCCACGTTTACCATGCCAAAACCGGTCGTCAATGAAAACGTTTAAGCTCGGCGGCATACATCCCGCCCCGTCGAAGATTACCGCAGGGATGCCGATAGAGCCGCTGCCGCTGCCCCGCCGGGCGGTGTTGCCGCTGGCCCAGCATATCGGAGCGCCTGCCGCGCCGTGTGTGTCGGTGGGCGACCATGTCGGCCGCGGCCAGCTCATCGCCACGGCCGCCGGTGCCGTGTCGGCGCCTCTGCATGCCTCCATATCGGGCACCGTCAAAGCCATCGGGGAGGTCGACGGACCGGCCGGCTACCCCATGGCCGCCATCATCATCGAGGCATCGGAGGCCGACCACGAGGCCGACACTGTCGCCCGCGACCGTCGCCTGGCCGCCGAGCCGCAGGTCGTCGCCGCCGACCGTACTCCCGACGGGATACGCGACCGTGTCGCATCGGCCGGCATCGTGGGCATGGGCGGCGCCACTTTCCCCACGGTCGTGAAGATGGGCGGCAAGACGCCCCCCGAAGTGCTGATAATCAACGCATGTGAGTGCGAGCCATATCTCACCTGCGACGATGCGCTCTGCCGGGAATATGCACCTCAGATTATCGCCGGGGTGGGGCTGATGCTCACCGCCTGCCGCGGCCGACGTGCCGTAATAGCGCTCGAGGACAACAAGCCCGAGGCAGCCGCTGCCTTGCGCGCCGCCCTCGGCGCCGAGTCCCGCATCGAGGTGGTGCAGCTCAAGACCAAGTATCCCCAGGGCGGCGAGAAGCAGCTCGTGGAGGCCGTCACGGGCCGTCGCATCCCGTCGGGCTGTCTGCCCGCCGACGTCGGCGCCGCCGTGCAGAATGTCGCCACCGCCTATGCCGTGTACGCGGCCGTCGAGTGCGGTATGCCGCTCATCGAGCGCGTCGTCACAGTGACAGGCAGCGTGGCCGGCCGCGGCAACTTCCTTGTCGCTCTCGGCACCCCGCTTGCCGAGCTGCTCCGCGGGTTGCCCGACGACTGCGAGGTGGTGCTCGGCGGCCCCATGATGGGACGCGCGGCCATCAATCTCGACGCCCCCGTCACCAAGGGCACATCGGGAGTGCTGGTGATGCCCCCCGCGCCCGCGCCGGAGGTAGAGCCGTGTGTGCGCTGCGGCTCATGCGTCGATGCCTGTCCGATGGGTCTCGAGCCATACCTGCTGTCGACATACGGCCGTATGCGCATGTGGGACGAGGCCGCCGCGGCGCGCGTGGCCGACTGTATCGAGTGTGGCTGCTGCTCCTACTCCTGCATATCATCGCGCCCGCTGCTCGACTACATACGCGTGGCCAAGAGTGCCTTGCGCCGCCGGAAATAACAGATATTATTATGCTCACATTCTCCCCGTCTCCCCATATCCACCGCCGGCGCAGAGTGCGCGGCGCCATGCTGCACGTGTGTGTGGCGCTCGCTCCGGCGCTGATTACCGCCCTGTGGTACTTCGGGCTGCCTGCGCTGCAGGTCACTCTGGTAAGTGTGGCCGCTTGTGTGGCCGCCGAGTGGCTGCTTGCGCGCTATGTGCTCGGGCGTCGCGACGCGCTGCCCAGCACCTCGGCCGCGCTCACCGGCCTGCTGCTGGCTCTCAATCTGCCATCGTCGCTGCCGTGGTGGACGGTAGTGGCCGGCGCCGTGTTTGCCATCGGCATAGCCAAGATGGCCTTCGGCGGCCTGGGCTGCAATATCTTCAACCCCGCGCTGGCCGGGCGAGTCTTTCTGCTCATTTCATTTCCGGCGTTGATGACCACATGGCCCGTGGCCGGAGGCGGCTTTGCCGCCGCAGCCGACGGCGCCACCGGCGCCACCCTGCTCGAGCAGCTAAAGTACGGCGTCACAGACTGTCTCTCCCGTTCCGACATGCTGCTGGGCCATATGGGCGGCTCCATGGGTGAGACAGGCGCTGTGGCCATATTGCTCGGGCTGGTGTACCTGCTTGCCGTGAGAGTCATCACCTGGCACACTCCGGTGGCAATCATCGCCACGGTGGCCGTGTTTGACCTGCTCATCGGCGCTCCCGTAGCCGACAACCTGCTCGGCGGCGGCCTGCTGCTCGGCGCCGTATTCATGGCCACCGACTATGTGACCTCGCCCATGACCGGGCGCGGTATGCTGGTCTACGGCGTGTTTATCGGCGCGGTGACGGTGGTCATACGGCAGTGGGGCGCGTATCCCGAGGGTATGTCGTTTGCCATCCTGCTGGGCAATGCCGTCACACCGCTCATCGATATGTGGCTGCGTCCGCGGCGGTTTGCCCCCGCACGAAAGGAGGTGGCCGCATGAAATCGTCGCTGCGCAATATGGTACTGTCGCTCGGCGGTATAGCCGTAGGGGTCGCCGCGCTGCTCGGCGCCGTGCACTCGCTCACCGCCCGTCCCATCGCCGAGGCTGCCGCAGCTCAGGCGCGCGAGGCAGTTGCCGAGGTGTTGCCGCCCTTTGACAACGACCCCATGGCCGCGGCCGTCGACATCGACGGCTGCGAGGTATATCCTGCCACGATGCAGGGCGCGCCGGCCGGCGCAGCTGTGCGCGTCACCACCATGGACGGCTTCAGCGGCCGTATCGTGGTGATGGCCGGCTTCGATGCCGGAGGCACCCTTACGGGCTACCGTGTGCTCGAGCAAGCCGAGACGCCGGGCCTGGGTGCGCAGGCCGACGAGTGGTTTCGCACGGCGCCCCACACGGTGCTCGGCACATCCTCGGAGCTGATTGTGAGCAAAGACGCAGCTCCTGCCGCCGCCGGCGACGCTCACAGCGGCGCCGGCCCGCAGCAAGACGCCGGCGACGACGCCCACAGCGGCGCGTCGCCCCGCCATAGCGCCCCGGCCACAGAGACCGTCGACGGTATCACGGCCGCCACCATCACATCGCGCGCATTCCTCGGCGCCGTCAACCGCGCCCGGCGCGCCTATCAGCAATATCAGGAATCATGCAAGCGCTGAAAATCATATACAACGGTCTGGTAAAGCAAAATCCGACCTTCGTGCTCATCCTGGGCATGTGTCCCACGCTGGGCACCACCTCCTCGGCCCTGACCGGCATGTCGATGGGGCTGGCGACGCTCTTTGTGCTGGTGCTGTCAAACGCGGCCATCTCCGCCCTGGCGCCGGTGGTGCCCGACAAGGTTCGCATCCCGGCCTACATCATCGTGATAGCGTCGTTTGTGACCGTGTTGCAGATGGTGATGCAGGCGTGGCTGCCGGCGCTGTATGCCGCCCTGGGCATATTCATCCCGTTGATAGTGGTCAACTGCATACTGCTGGGCCGCGCCGAGAGCTTTGCCTCGCGCAACGGCGTGTGGGCCTCGCTCTGCGACGGCCTGGGCATCGGCCTGGGCTTCACGCTGGCGCTCACGGCCGTGGGTGCCGTGCGCGAGTTGCTCGGCACGGGCGCCGTATTCGGGCTGCCGCTCTACCCCGGCGAGTACGGCTCGCTGCTCTTTGTGCTGGCGCCCGGCGCGTTCATAGTGCTCGGGCTGCTCATCGCCCTGTTCAACCGCCTCACAGGCAAAGCATGACACAGATATGGCAACTTATATAGCAATCATCATCACGGCGATATTTGTCAACAATATCGTCTTTGCCCAGTTTCTGGGCATATGCCCCTTTATCGGCGTGTCAAAGCGCATCGATTCCGCCCTGGGCATGGGCGCCGCCGTCACCTTCGTGATGGCCGTGGCCACGTGTGTCACCACCCTGCTGTGGCAGCTGGTGCTGGTGCCGCTGGGGCTGGAGTACGTGCAGACCATCGTGTATATCCTGGTGATAGCCATACTTGTGCAGATGCTCGAGATAGTGATACGCAAGGTGTCGCCGGCGCTGTACGCCGCCCTGGGTGTGTTTCTGCCGCTCATCACTACCAACTGCGCCGTGCTGGGCGTGGCCCTGATAGTGACTCAGAAAGACTATCCGCTGCTCATGTCGGTCGTGTATGCCATCGCCACCGCCGCAGGCTTCACCATGGCACTGGTGCTCTTTGCGGGCATACGTACCCGCCTCGACATCACCGAGCGGGTGCCGGCGCCAATGCGCGGAGTGCCCGTGGCCCTCATCGTGGCCGGTCTGCTCGCCATGGCTTTCATGGGCTTTGCCGGCATGAAAGTGTGACATATCTCCGCCTGAATAGGATAAAAACGGGCCGCGGCCCGTTTTTTTTGTGCAGATGATTTGGAAACGTGTCGGGAAAGTGTTAATTTCGCTGTGTCCTAAACGGACTTCCTTAAGACTAAACCTGAAACAACCCTATAACCTGCATGAGTTACCTGAAATTTGATAAGAATCTTCTTATCAACCTCGAGCAATCATTGCCCAAGGAAATGCTGCGCACCAATCAGGCCGGGGCTTATCACTGCACTACACTTGTGGGCTGCAATACCCGCAAGCAGCACGGCCTGCTGGTGATACCCATACCTGAGATGGGCAACAAGCCCCACGTGCTGCTCTCGTCGCTCGACGAGACCGTGATACAGCACGGCGCGCCTTTCAACCTGGGCATCCACCGCTACCAGGGCGGCGTGTATTACCCCAACGGTCACAAATACCTGCGTGAGTTTGACTGCGAGGACGTGCCCCGCATGACCTACCGCGTGGGCGGTGTGATACTGACCAAGGAAAAGGTCTTCATATCGCACGAAAACCGTATCCTCATCCGCTACACTCTGGTCGAGGCCCACTCGGCCACCACCCTGCGCTTCCGCCCCTTCCTGGCCTTCCGCGAGAGCAACGCGCTCTGTGTGGCCAACGACGCCATCAACCGCGCCATCGAGCCGGTCGAGAATGGCGTGGCCACCTGCCTCTACGACGGCTTCCCCCGCCTGTACATGCAGCTCAGCCACAAAGCCACCTGGGTCGACGAGCCGGCCTGGAACAATGGCATCGAGTATGTCAAGGATCTCGAGCGCGGTGTACCTTACTGCGAGGATCTCTGGGTGCCGGGCTACTTCGAGGTGCCCATCCGCAAGGGCGAGAGCATCGTATTCTCGGCAGGTGTGGAGCCTGTGAATCCCCGCAATCTCAAGAAGATGTACGAGAGCGAGCTGAAGTGCCGCACACCGCGTACATCTTTTTTCAATTGCCTGAAAAACTCCGCCAAGCAGTTTTATCTCAAAGACGGCGAAAACATGTATGTCATCTCGGGCTACCCCTGGGGCATCGTGCTCGCCCGCAACACCTTCATGGCGCTACCCGGCCTTACCCTCGCCATCGACCACCGCGACGACTTCGAGAGCATCATGGGTACCGCCATCAAGGCTCTCACCCACTATATGGACACCGGCTCGCTGTCGAGCCGCATCCACGGCATAGACCTGCCCGACATACCCCTGTGGGCGCTGTGGACCGCCCAGCAGTATGCCAAGACGGTCGGCTACGAGCGCGCCCGTGAGCTGTACACACAGTTTGTGGCCACCACGGTCGACTACGTGCTCTCCAACGGCCACCCCAATCTCAAAGTCAACGACGAGAACGGCCTCGTGAGCACCATCGGCACCGATACCCCTGTATCGTGGATGAACGCCAACCGCTACGGCCGCCCCGTGATACCCCGCTCGGGCTATCTGGTAGAGTTCAACGCTCTCTGGTACAACGCCCTGGTGTTTGCCGCCAAGCTCGCCGAGGGCAATGAGGCCCTGGCCGAGCGCGCCGCCGCATGGACCGAGGCCGCCGAGAAGATGAGCCGGCCATTTGTCGACATGTTTCTCAACGACGGCGGCTATCTATACGACTACGTCGACGGCAACTACGCCTCGCCCGACGTGCGTCCCAATATGGCCGTCGCCATCGGTCTTGACTACTCGCCCCTCGACCGCCGCCAGCGCAAGAGCGTGCTCGACGTGGTCACCCGCGAGCTCCTTACCCCCAAGGGCCTGCGCACCCTCTCGCCCAAGAGCTACGGCTACCGCCCCTTCTACCTCGGCTCGCCCGAGGAGCGCGAGCTCGCCCTGCACCAGGGCCCGGCCCGCCCGTGGCTCATGGGATTCTATGCCGAGGCATACCTCAAGGTATTCGGCATGAGCGGCGTGGGATACATCGACCGCATGCTCATCGGCTTTGAAGACGAGATGACCGAGGGCTGCATCGCATCGCTCAGCCAGCTCTACGACGGCAACCCGCCCTTCCGCGGCCGAGGCGCCGTGTCACACGCCACCAACGTGGCCGAGGTGCTGCGCACCGTGCGCCTTATCAAACGCTTTTCCAACTGACCCACCCCTCGATAATACGATATTATGAAAGCTTTAATGTTCGGGTGGGAGTTTCCACCTCACATCCTCGGCGGTCTGGGTACCGCCAGCTACGGCCTCACACAGGGTATGTGGCAGTGCGGCAATATGGACATCACCTTTGTCATCCCCAAGCCCTGGGGCGACGAAGACCGCTCCTTTGCACACATCGTCGGCGCCTCGCAGGTGCCCGTGGCATGGCGCGACGTGAGCCGCGAATATGTGGAGCAGCGTATCGGCAAGGTGATGAGCCCCGACCTCTACTTTGCCCTGCGCGACCATATCTACGCCGACTTCAACTACATGCGCACCAACGACCTGGGCTGCATCGAGTTTTCGGGCCGATACCCCGACAACCTGCTTGAGGAAATCAACAATTACTCGATCATGGCCGGTGTGGTCGCCCGCACCATCGAGTGCGACATCATCCACGCCCACGACTGGCTCTGCTACCCCGCCGGCATCCATGCCAAGCAGGTCAGCGGCAAGCCCCTGGTGATACACGTGCACGCTACCGACTACGACCGCTCGCGCGGCAATGTCAACCCCACCGTGTTCAATATCGAGCGCGACGGTATGCTCCACGCCGACCACATCATCACCGTGTCGGAGCTCACCCGCCGCACCGTCATCGACAAGTACGGCATCGACCCCGCCAAGGTCACCACGGTGCACAATGCCGTGGTGCCCCTGAGCCGCGAGCTGCTCGACGTCGAGGTGGAGAAGCCCAAGGAGAAGATTGTCACCTTCCTGGGCCGCATCACCATGCAAAAAGGCCCCGAGTACTTTGTCGAGGCAGCCGCAAAGGTGCTCAAAAACAACCACAACGTGCGCTTCGTCATGGCCGGCTCCGGCGACATGATGGACAAGATGATTACTCTGGCGGCCGAGCGCGATATCGCCGACCGCTTCCACTTCCCCGGATTCCAGAAGGGCAAGCAGGTGTATGAGATGCTCAAGGCATCAGACGTATACATCATGCCCTCGGTGTCGGAGCCATTCGGCATCTCACCTCTCGAGGCTATGCAGATGGGCGTGCCCAGCATCATCTCCAAGCAGAGCGGCTGCGCCGAAATCCTCGACAACGTCATCAAGACCGACTACTGGGATATCGACGCCATGGCCGACGCCATCAACGCCATCATATCCTGCCCGGCGCTTTACAAGCAGATGCGCGAGGACGGCCTGGCCGAGGTGGCCCAAATAACCTGGGACAAGGCCGGACAGAAAGTCATCGACATATACAACAAGGTACTCAACAATCGCTAACCCCCCCCACACCCCCCGAAACACGACCATGAAAGCAATCTGTTTCAACTTCGCCATACATCAGCCGTACCGTCTGAAGCGCTACCGTTTCTTTGACATCGGCAACGACCACTACTACTACGATGACTTTCTCAACGACGACATCGTAACCCGCATAGCCACCCAGAGCTACATCCCCGCCGCCGAGGCCCTCCTGCGCATGATCGAGGAGACCAAGGGCGCCTTCCGCTGCTCGCTCTCCATCACCGGCACCGCCCTGGAGCAGCTCGAGCAGTACGTGCCCGAGTTTATCGACCTGCTGGGCAAGCTCGCCGCCACCGGCAAGGTGGAGTTTGTCGCCGAGACATACTCCCACTCGCTCGCATCGCTCGTCGACCCCGAGGAATTTGCTCAGCAGGTAAAAGCCAACTGCGATCGCCTGCATCAGCTCTTCGGCGTAAAGCCCAAGGTAATCCGCAACACCGAGCTTATCTACAGCGACGAAATCGCTCCCCAGCTCACCGCCATGGGCTTCAAGGGCTGCATCACCGAGGGTGCCAAGCACATCCTTGGCTGGAAGTCGCCCAACTATGTCTACGCAGCCGCCTCCTCGCCCAAGCTCAAGCTCCTGCTAAAAAACAGCAAGCTTACCGACGATATCACATCGCGCTTCTCCGATACCACCTGGGACGAGTATCCCCTCACGGCCGACAAATTCATGGACTGGATTGCCTCCACTCCCGCCGAGGAGCAGATAATCAATCTGTGCATGAATCTGGACACCTTCGGCTCGCTCCAGCCCGCCGGCACCGGCATCTTCCAGTTCCTGGAAGCGCTGCCCCGCTTCGCAGCCGAGCGCGGCATCGAGTTCTGGACACCCACCGAGGCCATCACCAAGCTCAAGAGCGTGGGCGAGCTGTCGGTACCTTA
The DNA here is from genome assembly GCA_910587925.1 of uncultured Muribaculaceae bacterium. Taxonomy (GTDB): domain Bacteria; phylum Bacteroidota; class Bacteroidia; order Bacteroidales; family Muribaculaceae; genus CAG-873. The sequence goes on along the minus strand of CAJUOC010000001.1, from coordinate 123,696 downwards.
TCCCATGTCGGCAGCCGACGAGGCCCGCGACACATCGGCCTGGCTCGGCAACCAGCTCCAGCGCGAGGCCGTCAAGAAGCTCTACGACGCCGGCGAGCGCGTGCGCCTCTGCGAAGACCGTCGCCTCAAGCAAGACTGGCAGTATCTCCAGGCAAGCGACCACTTCTTCTACATGAGCACCAAGCACTTCGGTGGCGGCGGTGCCGGTTTCTCGCCCTACGAGACGCCCTTCCAGGCATTTACCAACTATATGAATGTCCTGGCCGACTTCCTCGTGCGCGTCGACGAGCAGTATCCCCTCAGTGTCGACAACGAGGAACTCAACTCCCTCCTGAAGACCATCCGCAACCAGGAGCGCGAGATAGAGCAGCTCACCCGCGAGAAAGACTCCATGCGCCAAGATCTCGAGCAGTACAACATCGAGCACAAGACCCGCGAGACCGCCGAGGTTGCCGCAGCCGAGGCCAAGCCCAAAGCAAAAGCCAAAGCAAAGACAGTGCGCAAGCCCAAAGCCAAAGCAGAGTAATACCCCTCCCTGAATACCACACCGAATCCGGGACACCTGAAAATGGTGCCCCGGATTTCTTTATATAATTGCTCAAAAAGATTGATACAATGGCTGTCATCTTGAAAAATGTAAATGTCTATGTAAATTTAATGTCATAAAGATTGTAAAAATATAATAAATGCGTATATTTGCCATCGAGGGCGTAGCGGCGGCCTCGCAATTACTCACTTACACACGTTTCACAATTAACTATGAGAAAAACTTTTACCGCGTTTATAATGGGATGGCTGGTCGTGCCGATGCTGTCAGCCGCTCCGGCGGTGCAGCCGCTTCCGTTTCACGACGACTTCGACCATCACGACAATGTGGGGCTTATCGACAGCAATCTCGACAACATCGGTTTCGGACTCAACTACGACCCGCAGAAAAATGTCTTTGACTCCTTTGTGTACGACGGCCGCGAAGCGCTGAAAAGCGCCGACGACTGGATGATATTCCCTTGGTTTCACTTTGAACAGGGGCTTACATACCGCCTCTCCATGAGTGTGAAATGCTCGGGTCCCGGCAGTGCCGACTTTGAGTGTATGCTCTGCAAAGGCGACGATGACGACGACGACCTGGTAGTCACCGGCTCGGCCATAAAGCTGTGTGATACGTGGAAGGTACAAAACAGCGCGGTGGATACCTGGGAGGAGTTTGCCGTGGAGTTTACCCCCGATGTCACGGGCGACTACCGCTTTGCATTACATTTTATTTCTGAAGCCAGACAGAAATACCATATCGACTGGATTACGCTCGGCGAGGGGCTGACTGCCGCCTCGCCCGCGCAGGCGACTGTACAGACCCCGACATATAAGGTCGAGAGCGGAAAGCTGCGGGTGGAGATGAAAGTCACACCTCCGGCCGCTACCCATCTCGGCGCGCCTCTTCCAGCGGAGTTGTCGGCACGCATTGTGCGCTCGGCACCCGGCGTAGCCGAGCGTGAGTTTACACTCACCGGGCTGGCGCCGTCACAGCAGGCGACCTTTGTCGACCCCGATGGCATAGGTACCGGCGCGGAGTATGCCGTGTATATCATCAGTGGCTCGGCGCGCGGTGTCAAGAAGGTGGTGGCGGCAAAGCCCACATTCGGCTATCCCAAGGCGCCGTCCAACGTCGTCATCACCCACAAGGGCGGGACACACTTCGCGGCGAGCTGGGATGCGGTTACGGCCTCGACATCGTCGTCGGCTCTGTTTAACCCCTCGACAGTGAACTATAAGGCAGCGTTGCCCGACAAGACTCCGCTCCAGCTCACATTTACCGGCGCTACTTCGGCTGAATTTGATTATCCCGAGCCGACCGAGTCGCAGGTCGGTGCATATATCAGCGTATATGCCTGCAATGAGCGCGGCGAGAGCACTGCCGGCAAGTCAAACTCTGTAGTGATAGGTCCGGCGCTCGCAGGGGCATTTGCAGAGTCGTTTGCCAACACTAAGTTTCAAAACGAGACCTGGAGCATGAGTCCCGCCACCGGCGCATGGGCGCTCAACGGCAGCGGCGTATCTCCCCACGACGGCGACAAGGGTATGGCGCGCTATGCCCAAGCCGCGGGCAAGACCGGCGAGCTCATCTCGCCCATCCTTGACCTGAGCGGTATGATCCGCGCATTTGTGAGGATGTGGGTCTACAAAAAGCCGTCGTCGACGCTCGCCGCGACCGTGCTGCCGGTGATGCGCGTCTATGGCTCCGACGAGGAGTATGCGTTGAGCGAGCCTATCGACGACCATACACTCGCCGCCGACGACCCCGCGCCGACCGAAAATGGCTGGCGCGAATATCTGATGGAGGTGAAGATGCCGAGCGAGAAGACACAGGCCTGCAACCTCGTGCTGAAAGGCACCGGCGCCGGCTCGTACACATATATCTATGTAGACGACATAACCATCGCTGATTATCCGGTAGATACCGACCTCGCTTTGACATCAATCGCGCTGCCCAAGCGGGCTGAGGTGGGGCGCGAGGCCACTCTGACGCTGCTGGTCACCAATACGGGTCTGACCGGCATAGACGGATTCAAGGTCAAGGCCTCTGCCGACGGCCGTGAGCTGGGCGAGGCCGATGGCGGCTCTGTGGAGCGCTTCGGCTCTACGACGCTGACGTATACTTATGTACCTCTGCCGCATGAGTCGGGACGCGACGTAGAGATGTCGTTTGCAATAGTCTGCGGCGCAGATGCCGATGCCGACAATAATACCTGCGCCACTGCGCTGCCGGTGAGCCGTAGTCTGTTGCCCGCGCCTGAGAATCTTACGGTGTCGATGACCGACGATGATGCGGCGCTCGCCTGGACAACCCCTGCTCCGGGTCAGAGCGGTATGGCCGAGGTAAATGAAGACTTTGAGGATTGGGCCGACGGCGCTCTCAACGGTGAGAAGGACGGCTGGGTGTTTATCGATGTCGACGGTCTTCCGACCAAGGGTTACGGCGTCGACGACCCGGCGTACAAGAGCACCCTTGCAGCCGAAATATATGCAAAGGGAGGTGCCGGCGGCAGTCGTGGCTTGTATGTGCCCGGATGTTACGGCGAGAATGGCGCGCTGTATGGCAAGCCCGACAAATGGATTGTACTGCCCGAGGTAGTCCCCGGCAGCGAGGTGAGCCTGTCGCGTGAGGCTTTCAATTGCTTTGGCAAGAGCTCGGCCGTAGAGATAGATTACTGTACGAGCGCCGGCGGAGTCACGGCGGCAGACTTTGACAACGTTATCGACAGCGAGACCATCAACTCCAGGGATTTGGCCGCTGCCGCTGTCAAGACATTCACCATCCCCGCAGATGCCTCTCGCTTTGCCATCCACGTGAAGGACTGTCAGGCCAAGGCCGTGAGCTTCGATAATATTACGTATACCACAATAGCCGCTCCGCCGATGCTCCGTGGATATGAGGTGTATTGCGATGGTCTGCTGCTCACATCTTCGGCTCCGGATGTTGTCTCATACAACCATGTATTCGCGGCTGATGAGACGGCGCCCTCGCATACCTACTATGTCGCAGCCGTATACGACCGCGGCGTATCGGGCCCGGGCGAGATAGTGGAGGCATCCAAGCCTTCGGGAGCGTATGATATAGGCTCAGACGCTCAGGTATATCTCGACGGATTGCGGCTCACGGTAGCAGTGCCGGGCCATGCGACCGTATGCGACATATCGGGTCGGGTCATATCGAGTACCGCCACCCCGGCACAGCTGGACCTTCCTGCCAAGGGCTTATATATAGTCCGCACCCCCGTCGGTGTCGTCAAACTGATAGCCCGCTAAGCCCCTCTCAGATACCCCTCACACATACGCTTTTGGCTGCGGTGTGAGTTGCTACGAATCCATCGGCGTCTCCGTCGGACGCCGATGGATTCGTAAATTATGCTTATTCAATCGTAAAGGCAATCACCATCCGACGGATAAATCCGTCGGCTAACATCATGTGAGAGCCGCTTTGCGGCTCTACGTCAGTGATATCAACGTGACGGTATCTATCTCGCCCGAAGGGAGGAGTCGGAGGTGTGGATACACACTCTTACCACCACATACAATAGGAGCGGGCTTGTTGCCGCATACAATGGGCTGCGGCTGTCGCATTGCACGTGCCTACTGCCTGCCGCCCGTGGAGCGGGCTTGCAGCCGCATACAATAGGGCGGGGCGGCGTCTGCTGGCTGTGGTGCAAAAAGAAAGTCGCCCGGGGCGAGGTGCCACGGGCGACGGATGTTAGTTGTGCAATCGTTTTAGAGGAGATTTACTTTTTGTCGGTGTTCTCGAGGGTGCAGACGCTCACGCGGTTCCAGCTCTCTTCCTCAAACATGTCGCCGATACCCTGACCCTCGGCCTGGATGCGGTCGGCGGCAATCTTGAAGCGCTTGATGAGGGCGTCCTTTACAGACTCGGCGCGGCGGGCGGCGAGCTTCTGGTTGAACTCGAGGTTGCCATCCTTGGAAGCGTAGCCCTTGATGGATACGGTGCAGGCGGGGTGGCTCTTCATGTAGGAGGCGATGCGCTCTACGTTGGGCATCTGGTCGTTGGTGATGGTCGACGAGCCGATATGGAAGAATACGTCGAGCACGGTGTTGAGGCGGTTGTTGACCTCTACCTCGCGGATTACCTCGCGAACGGCGGGCTTGGCCTTGCAGGCGTCGAGCTCTGACTGGAGGGTGGCGTTGGCTGCCTCGGCGTTGCCAAGACGGGCGCGCAGGTCGTTGATCTGACCGTTGAGGCCGTCAATCTGAGCCTGGTCGAAGGGTACCACGCAGGGAGCGGAGTTGCCGAAGCGGTATGCTACGCCGGCCTGGAGGTGGAACATGGCGTTGTTGACGTCGTATGCCACGTTGGTCTGGCGTACGCTCACGTCGCTCATATTCCAGAGTATCGAGGGCTGCACCTTGATGGTGACGTTGTTGCTGACGTTGAAGTTGAAGAGCAGGCCTACCTTGGTGGCGAAGTAGTTCCAGTCGCCGGAGCCGTTCATATAGTTGTGGCCCAGACCGGCGCCCAGAGAGATGGCGGTGGTAAACATGCGGGGGGTGCAGGTGGCGCCGCCGAAGAGGCCCATCAGGTCGATGTTGCCGTATACGCCGGTGTAGGAGTTGTCAAAGGCAGTGCTGGAGTGCTCCATGCCGCGCCATGTGGAGGTGTTGATACCCCACCACGACTCGATGCCGGCCGCAAACGCGGGCGAGATCTGCTTGCCGAAGTGGATACCTACGGTGGGGCGCATCTGGCCGAAGAAGGGGCCATTGTGCATCTGGGTGAGAGCGCCTACGTTGACGCCGATTTCCCAGCCCTGGGCGGCTGTGATCTGAGTCGGTACAGGCTCGGCTGCGGTCGCTGCCATAGCGGCGCCGGCTGCCACGAGAGTAAGTACGATTTTCTTCATAGTCGATAGTTTAAAAATTTTGATATGTGTCTTTTTACATTTAGATTCAGCGGCAAAGTTAACATCATTTTAGTTAATAAACAAACGGGAAGCCGAAATGGTGTTAAAATCGGATAAAATTTTACGCGTCGGCGGTGCCGTCGATATATTTGCACGGTTTGGGGAAATGTATTACCTTTGCTAATCAATACCAAGCAATACAAATCTCATCTATCATATGAAATTCAACGTCCCCTGCAAGGCTTTCTACTCGGCTGTGTCGGCCGTGAGCAAGGTCATCAATCCCAAAAACGCGCTGGCCATACTGGACAATTTCCTCATCGAGCTCGACGGCGATATGCTCACCGTGACCGGCGCCGATGTGGACAACTCGCTCACCGCCCGCATTTCCGTGGCCGAGGCAGAGGGCAAATGCTCTTTCTGCGTGACTGCGCGCCGCCTGGTGGAGCTGCTCAAGGAGCTGCCCGACCAGGGTATCACGGTGGCTGTCAACGAGGAGACATATGAGGTGGAAATCGCCTACACCGGCGGCAAGTACAATCTCACCGCCCTGCGCGGCGAGGAGTATCCCACATACTCCGCCGCCGGCGACGATGCCGAGCCGCAGTCGTTTACCGTCAGCAGCCAGACCATCCTCAAGGGTCTGGAGTACACCGCCTTTGCCGTGGGCGACGACGATTACCGCCCCATGATGAAGGGCATCTTCTTTGACATCAAGCCCGACCGTATCGTGTTTGTGGCCACCGACACCCACAAGCTGGTGCGCTACACCGACACCCGCACCGCGCCGGGCATCACCGCATCGTGTATCATGCCCGTGAAACCCGCCTCAATCATGCGCACAGTATTTGGCAAGGAGTCGGAGCTCACCGTGAGCATGAACGCCAAGTGTGCCGTAATCGAGAATGCCGACTTCACACTGAAGTGCACATTTCTCAATGGCCGCTTCCCCGACTACAACCGCGTGATACCGCAGAGCTCGCCCTTCCGCCTGACCGTCGACCGTGTGGCGATGCTCAACGCCGTGCGCCGCGTGGGTGTGTTTGTCGACCCCGGCTTCGGTCTGGAGAAATTCAAGATTACCCCCGAGAAGCTGCTCATCAAGAGCGACGACTCCAACATGCAGACCTGCGCCCGCGAGACTGTGCCCTGCCAGTTCAACGGCCCCGAGACCGTCATCGGCTTCAGCGCGCCCTTCATCACCGAGTTTATGGCCGTGCTGCCCACCACCGAGGTGTACATCGACTTGAGCGACCCCTCGCGCGCCGGTGTGTTCCAGCCCTCTGAAAACGAAGACGGCACGGACCTGGTGATGCTGCTCATGCCCATGAACGTCGATAAATTCTGACCGCGATGAAGCTACAGTTGCGTCGCCCCATAGTCTTTTTTGACCTCGAGACCACCGGCACCTGCATCACCCGCGACCGTATCGTCGAGATATCGATAGTGAAGCTCGCGCCCGGCGCCGACACTCCCGAGGTACGCACCCGCCGAATCAATCCCGAGATGCCCATCCCTGCCGAGGCCACAGCCATACACCACATCACCGACGCCGACGTGGCCGACGCGCCCACCTTCCGCCAGGTGGCGCGCTCGCTGGCCGACTTCATCAAGGGATGCGACATCGCCGGATTCAATTCCAACCGCTTCGACGTACCCCTGCTCGACGAGGAGTTTCACCGCGTGGGAGTCGACTTCGACTTCCACAAGGCCCGCTTTGTCGACGTGCAGACCATCTTCCACAAGATGGAGCCGCGCAACCTCACCGCCGCATACCGCTTCTACTGCGGCAAGGAGCTGGAGGGCGCCCACGGCGCCCAGGCCGACACCATGGCCACTTACGAGGTGCTTCTCGCCCAGATCGAGCGCTACGACAATCTCCCCTGCGATATCGACGAGCTGGCCGCCTTCTCCTCGCAAAACGACAATGTCGACCTGATAGGTCGCCTCGTATACGACGCCGAGGGCCGCGAACTCATCAACTTCGGCAAGTACAAGGGCCAGCCGGCCCGCGAGGTCATCGCCCGCGACCCCGGCTACTACAGCTGGATCATGCAGGGCGACTTCCCCTCCGATACCAAGCGGGCCTTCACCCGCATCAAGATGAATCTCGCCTCAAAATGAGCGCCGCCGACCTCTCATCGCTGCGCGGGCGCCATATCGTGCTCGGCATATCGGGCGGCATCGCCGCCTACAAGTCGGCTGTGCTGGTGCGCTGCCTGGTAAAGGCCGGCGCCGAGGTGCAGGTGATCATGACCCCGGCGGCGCGAGAGTTCATCACCCCGGTGACGCTCTCCACCCTGAGCGGCCATGCCGTCATCACCGAGTTTTTTACCGCCAACACCGGCGAGTGGCACTCCCACGTAGACCTCGGCCTGTGGGCCGACGCCTTTGTGGTGGCACCCGCCACGGCCTGCACCCTGGCCAAGATGGCTACAGGCGTGGCCGACAACATGCTGGTGACATCCTACCTGGCCACCCGCGCCAAGGTGTTTGTCGCCCCGGCGATGGACCTCGACATGATGGCCCATCCCTCGACCACGGCCAATCTCGACACCCTGCGCTCGCGCGGTGTCGACATCATCGAGCCGGCCGAGGGCGAGCTGGCCAGCCACCTGCGCGGCCGCGGCCGCATGGAGGAGCCCGAGGCCATCGCCGCCGCGCTGGCCCGCCACTTTGCCGCTGCCGGCTCCTTGGCCAGCCGACATGTGATGATTACCGCCGGACCCACCCGCGAGCGCATCGACCCGGTGCGCTATATCGGCAACTTCTCGACCGGCAAGATGGGCTATGCCCTGGCCGCCGAGGCCGCCCGCCGAGGCGCGCGTGTCACGCTGGTGAGCGGCCCCGTGAGCGAGCCTGTGCCGGCCGGTGTCGATGTGGTGAGGGTCGAGTCGGCCCTGGAGATGCTCGACGCAGCCACCCGCGCCGCCGCCGAGGCCGACATATGCATCTTCTCGGCCGCCGTGGCCGACTACCGTCCTGCCCGCCCGCTCGCGCAGAAAGCCAAGCGCGAGAGTGCCGACCGCGACATCACCTCAGTGGAGCTGGTCAAAAACCCCGACATCGCCGCCACGCTCGGCTCCGCGCGCCGACCCGGCCAGGTGATGGTGGGCTTTGCCCTGGAGACCGACCACGAGGCCGAGGCTGCCACGGCCAAGCTCGCCCGCAAGCACCTCGACATGATCGTGCTCAACTCGCTGCGCGACCCCGGCGCCGGCTTTGGCACCGATACCAACAAGGTGACCATGTACTTTGCCGACGGGCGCACCCCTGTGGCCACCACGCTCAAATCCAAGGCCGACATAGCCGCCGACATACTCACACAGACAATCTCCCTGACATGAACCTGCGAGCCGTCATCCTCTCCGTGACCGCCTGCCTCGGCCTCGCCGCCGCGGCCCAGGAGCTCAACTGCCAGGTCGAAATCAATACCGACGCCATCTCGGGCACCAACAAGTCGGTATTCGAGACCCTGCAGGCAGCCGTGAGCGACTACATGAACACCACCACATTCACCCCCGCGCAGTTTGGCGCCAACGAGAAAATCGATTGCCGCCTTTTCTTCACCCTCAAGGAGTATACCGACGAGGGCATAGCCAAGGGCGACCTGCAGGTGCAGTCGACACGACCCGTATACAACAGCGCCTACACCACCACCATCATCAACCTCAAGGACACCAAGATCGACTTCACCTACCGCGAGGGAGAGCCGCTCAATTTCACCGTCAACTCCATGGAGAGCCAGCTCACGGCCATCCTCAACTATTATGCATACCTGATACTGGCCGCCGACTTCGACACCTTCGCGCCCGGCGGCGGAGAGCCCTTCTGGGAGCGGCTCAAGCAGATAGTGCAGATGGCGCAGTCGGCCGGCGAGGTGGGCTGGAAAGCCTTTGAGGATACCAAAAACCGCTCGGCCATACTCACCGCTTTTACCGAAGGCTCCACGGCCGAGGGCCTGCGCCGTATGCTCTACGACTACCACCGCCAGGGCTTTGACAATATGTCGGTGTCGCCCGACAAGGGCCGCGCCGCCATCACCCGCTCGCTCGACGCCATCAAGGCTGTCCACGCTGCCCAGCCCATGTCGGTGGCGCTGTCGATGTTTCGCGACGCCAAGCTCGACGAGCTGGTCAACGTATACTCCAAGGCTCCGGCCGACGAGCGGCAGGCCGTCTACGACCTCCTCCAGCCAATCTACCCCACCGAGGAGGCCCGCCTGGTAAAAATCAAAAACGGACAGGAAAAATGATTACCCGTCTAAGCATAAGCAACTACGCCCTCATACGCCACATCGACCTCGCGCTCGACCCGGGCTTCAACGTCGTCACCGGCGAGACCGGCGCGGGCAAGTCGATAATGCTCGGCGCGCTGGGCCTGCTGCGCGGAGGGCGCCTGGCATCGCGCTCGGCTCTGCATCCCGACGCTCCGGCCCGCATCAGCGCCGATTTTGCGCCCGACCCGGCCACCGCCGCGCTGCTGCGCCCGATACTCCGCGAGGCCGGCGCCCCCGACGACCTGCCCACGCTCACCATCGAGCGCGAGATATCGCCGGCCGGCCGCTCACGCGCCCGCGTCAACGGCCATGCCGTCACGCTCGATGTGCTCCACGACCTGAGCGAGCGCCTCATCGACATCCACTCGCAGCACAACAATCTGCTCATATCCTCGCCCGACTTCCAGCTCGACACCCTCGACCGTGTGGCCTCCGACGCCGACGCCCTGGCCGAGTACCGCGCCGCCTATGCCGAGTACCGCGCCGCTCTGGGCGAGTACAGCGAGCGTCGCGACGAGATAGAGTCCACGCGCCGCGATGCCGACTATATCAAGTTTCAGTACGACCGCCTCGATCTGGCCGGTCTGCAGGCCGGCGAGATGGCCGAGCTTGAGGTCGAGCGCGCCGAGCTGGCCTCGCGCATCGGCTCGGGCGAGAGCCTGGTGCGCGCGGCCGAGGCCCTCGTGTGGGACGACGATGCCGCCATCCCCTCGCTCGACCGTGCCATCGCCGCCCTGGAGGGCCTTGCCGACGACCCCGATGCCGCCGCCGCCCTCGAGCGGCTCGGCGCCCTGCGCATCGAGCTGTCTGACATCGCCGACAGCGTGGCGCGCCGTGCCGGCGAGAGCCGCGAGGAGCCGCGCGACCTCGATGCCATCGACGAGCGCATCAGCCTCATCGGCGGCCTCATCGCCCGCCACGGGGTCGAGAGCGACGCCGACCTGGTCGAGTTGCGCGACAGCCTCGGCGCCCGCCTGCGACGCCTCGCCGACGCCCCGGCAGTGCTGGGCGAGCTCAAGGCCCGTGCCGTGGAGCTGAAGCGCCGCGCCATAGAGGCCGCCGATCGCCTCACCGCCCTGCGCCGCGCCGCCGCCGAGACCCTCGCCGCCACCATCATGGAGCAGGCCCGGCCGCTGGCCATGCCCAATATCGTGTGCCGCATCGACGTGACGCCCGGCAAGCTCAACGCCTCGGGCCGCGACACGGTAGAGTGGCTTTTCGCCTTCAATAAAAATCAGGAGCCGCAGCCCGTGGGCGATACAGCCTCCGGCGGCGAGATATCGCGCATCATGCTGGTGCTGAAGTGCATCCTGGCGGGGCGCATCGGCCTGCCCACCATCATCTTCGACGAAATCGACACCGGCGTGAGCGGCGACGTGGCCGCCCGTATCGGCCGCCTCATGGCCGAGGGAGGCGCAGCCATGCAGATTGTCACCATCACCCACCTGCCTCAGGTGGCTGCCCGCGGCTCGCGCCATTTCAAGGTATACAAGGTCGACGACGACACCTCGACCGGCACATACATATCGCTGCTCGGCCACGACGAGCGTCGCCGCGAGCTCGCCGCAATGATTGCCGGTGACCCCGCCGACCCCGCTGCCCTCGCCACCGCCGACTCACTCCTGTCACACACAAACTGACCCCAAAAAGAATGGAACCCACCGACTATATCTTCGGCCTGCGCGCCGTAATCGAAGCAATCCGCGAAGGCAAGACCATCGACAAGCTATACATCAAGAAAGACCTCGGAGGCGAGCTGGCCTCGGAGCTTTTCGCGCTGATGCGCCAGCACCGCATCGTGGCCCAGCGGGTGCCCGTCGAGCGGCTCAACCGCATCACCCGCCGCAACCACCAGGGCGTGGTGGCCATGCTCTCGGCCGTGACATACCACAATCTGGGACAGCTCGTCACGGGGCTGTACGACGAGGGTGTGCTGCCCTTTGTGGTGGTGCTCGACTCCATCACCGACGTGCGCAATTTCGGCGCCATCGCCCGCACTGCCGAGTGCTGCGGCGTCAATGCCATCGTGGTGCCCGAGCGCGGCAGCGTGTCGGTGGGCGGCGATGCCGTCAAGACCTCGGCCGGCGCCCTGCTCACGATGCCGGTATGCCGCGAGCGCTCGCTCACCGGTGCCGTGCGCTTTCTCAAAGACAGCGGCTTCACCATCGTGGCCGTGAGCGAGAAGGCCGACATCAACTATACCCTGGCCGACTACACCGGTCCCGTCGCACTGGTGATGGGCGCTGAGGACACCGGCATATCGCCCGAGGTGATGGCGCTGTGCGACCGCCGCGTGGCCATACCGATGTTTGGTCACATCGGGTCGCTCAATGTGAGCGTCGCCGCCGGCGTGATGATGTACGAGGTAGTGCGCCAGCGTCTGTCGGCCGACCTCGAGGTCATCTGACTCATCAGACCGCCTGCACAAGCGTCCGCGCCGAAAATTTTCGGCGCGGACGCTTGCCGTTTATACATATTTGACTAAATTTGTGGCATATTTGAGTGAATGCGTATTTATTTTTTCAATAATTGCCGGTGCCACAGGCTGAGCGCCTTGTGCCGGACCGTATTTTCCGACGATTCAAAAAACAATTTATAGAGATTTATCATCCATGAAAAGCAAACCCGATTTAGGTTTTTGGAAACTCTGGAACCTTAGTTTCGGATTTTTCGGCGTACAGATCGCATACGCCCTGCAGAGTTCGCAGGTAAGCCGCATATTCTCGACTATCGGCGCCGACCCTCACGACCTCAGTTACTTCTGGATACTGCCGCCGCTGATGGGCCTCATCGTGCAGCCCATCGTGGGCCTGTCGAGCGACCGTACCTGGAACCGCTTTGGCCGCCGCCTGCCCTATCTGCTCTTCGGCGCCTTGGTGGCCATCATCGTGATGTGTTTCCTGCCCAACTCCGGCTCGCTCGGGCTCGGCGTGTCGCAGGCCATCATCTTCGGCCTGGTGATGCTGATGTTTCTCGACACCTCCATCAATATGGCCATGCAGCCCTTCAAGATGCTCGTGGGCGACTTTGTCAACGAGAAGCAAAAGGGCCTCGCATACTCCATACAGAGCTTTCTGTGCAACGCCGGCTCCGTCGTGGGCTACATCGCCCCCATCGTGCTCGCCCTCTTCCTGAGCAACACCGCTCCTGCCGGCGAGGTGCCCCCCACGGTCACCTGGGCTTTTTACATCGGTGCCGCGGTGCTGCTGCTCTGCGTGGTATACACCTTTGCCAAAGTCAAGGAGATGCCCCCCGCCGAGTATGCCCTCTACCAGGGTGCTCCCGAGCCCAAGGGCGACAAGCCCGGGCTGATAAAGCTGCTGGTGCGCGCGCCCAAGGTATTCTGGACTGTCGGGCTGGTACAGTTTTTCTGCTGGGCAGGCTTCCTGTACATGTGGACATACTCCACCGACGCCATCGCCGGCCACAGCTTCGGCGCTCCTGCCGAGCAGCGCGTCACCGGCGTCACTATAGACGGCAAGGCATACGACGACAAATACCTCTTCAACGGCCGGCGCCCCGTCATCACCGACGGCCAGCTCGCCATCGCCGGCTTTTACATCGACGGCGACTGGGCCGAGCCGCGCACCGTGGTGATCGACGGCGACACCCTCATACGCGACCGTCAGATAGTACGCGATGCCGCCGGCAGCCTCAAGCTGACCCCCGCTCCCACCGGCAAGGTGACCGTCGCCGAGGCCGGCCGCACCATCGTCATCGACGGCTATCCCGCCATGAGCGTGGCCTCGGGCGTGGAAGCCGTATCGGAGATGTCGCTCATCGAGCCCGGCACCGCCCTCACCCTGGCCCACATCGCACGCCCCGACGGCGATGGCTCATACACGCTCGAGCAGACCTCGACACTGCCCGAGATTGACTCCCCCGAGAGCATCAGCGTCAACTACACCACCGTGCTCAACGCCGCCTCCAAGCAGTATCAGGATGCCGGCGACTGGAATGGCGTGCTGCTCGCCATCCAGGCCGTGGCCGCCGTGCTGTGGGCCGTGGTGCTGTCGCAGTTCCGCAACCGCCGCCTCGGCTACTCCCTCTCGCTGCTCATCGGCGCCCTTGGCTTCATATCGGTATACTTCATCACCTCGCCCGCCCTGCTCAGCGTGAGCTATGCCCTGATGGGCTGCGCCTGGGCCGCCATGCTCGCCATGCCCTTCACCATACTTACCAACGCCCTCTCGGGCAGCCATATCGGTACGTACCTGGGCCTGTTCAACTGCACTATCTGCATCCCGCAGATTATCGCCGCCCTCTGCGGCGGCCTGGTGCTGCACTGCTTCCCGCCCGCCGCGAGCGGCGCCCCCCTCACAGTGGCCATGCTCGTAGTGGCCGGCGTGCTCCTCCTGCTCGGCTCCGCCGCCGTGTGGAACATCCGCGAGACCTTCGGCTCGCAGCAACCCGCCCGCTGATTTCATCTCTGCATATACCGTTGACGCCAAGGCCGACCGGCCTTGGCGTCAACGGTATATGCGTGTCAGCATTCTAAATAGCGGGCATCGCGGTGTATGGGGGGAGATCAGGCGGCGGTAGGCTCGGGCGCGGTGCGGGGCACCAGACGGCCGCTGAATTCCCAGAGGGTGTAGAGGGGGATGAAGACGGCGAGCAGGGTGAAGGGGTCGCCTGTGGGGGTGATGAGGCCGGCGGCGATGAGCAGGGCTACTATGGCGTGGCGGCGGTAGCGGCTGAAGAAGCTGCGCTCCATCAGACCCATCTTGCCCAGCAGCCAGCAGAGCAGCGGCAGCTCGAAGACGGCGCCCATCACCAGGATGAGGGTGAAGAAATTGTCCATGTAGGAGTCGAGCGATACCACGGTGTGTATCGAGCCGCTGAGGCTGTACGTGGCCAGGAAGCGCAGGGCAAGCGGAAACACGAGCAGGTAGCCGGTGGCTACGCCGAGATAAAACATGAGGTTGCCAAATACAAATGCCCGGCGGATGCCGCGGCGCTCGTGGTCGTAGAGCGCGGGCGATACAAATGTCCACAGTATGTAGATGAGGGCGGGGAAGCCGAGCACGGCTGCCATCCAGCAGGCGCCTGACATGTGTACGAAAAACTGCGATGCGAGCTGGAGGCTCACCACGTCGAGGTTGAAGTCCCCGGCGGCGCCGGTGACGGAGGCAAAGGGCGAGGCCGCGCCCAGCGAGTCGAGGGCGCGGTAGAGGATGAAGTCGGCATGGCAGGGGGCGAGTACCACGTGGTCCATCACCCATGGCATGGCGCAAAACGATAGGATGGCGAGGGCGCCGAATACCAGCAGGGCGCGCACGAGCACACCGCGCAGGGCATCCAGGTGGTCCCAGAATGTCATTTCGTCGCTCACGGGGCAGGGAGGGTTACTTGCCGGGCTTGTCGGCGTCGGGGGTGGTGTCGATGGGCTTGTTGATTTCTTCCTTGGCTTCGTTGAGGCCTTGCTTGAAGGAGTTGATGCCCTTGCCAAGGCCGCGCATCAGCTCGGGAATCTTCTTGCCGCCGAAGAGCAGCAGTATCACTGCGATGATTATCACAAGCTGCATGCCGCGTATGTTGCCCAGGAAGAGCGGGAGGATGGTGAGGGTATTCATGGATGGATAAACAAGGATGGATAAAGATTGCGTAGATGGGAGATTTGAGTGTAAAGTTACTATATATTCGGGAAAAATAGCTACCTTTGCACGGTTTTTAAATACATTTAATACTTAGCAACTACTCCCGACATGAAAGCATATGTGTTTCCCGGCCAGGGTGCCCAGTTTGTGGGCATGGGCAAAGATCTCTACGACACCAATCCCGTAGCGCGCGAGCTTTTTGACCGCGCCAACGATATCCTGGGCTTCAGCATCACCGACGTGATGCACGCCGGCACCGCCGAGGAGCTCAAGCAGACCAAGGTGACTCAGCCCGCCATCTTCCTGCACTCCGTGATACTGGCCAAGACTCTGGGCGATGCTTTCAAGCCCGATATGGTGGCCGGCCACTCGCTGGGCGAGTTCTCGGCTCTGGTGGCCGCCGGCGCGATGACCTTTGACGACGGTCTGCGCCTGGTGAGCGCCCGCGCCCATGCCATGCAGAAGGCCTGCGAGCTCAAGCCCTCGACTATGGCTGCCGTGCTCGCCCTGTCCGACGAGACTGTCGAGGCCGTGTGCGCCGACATCCCCGGCGTGGTCGTTTGCGCCAACTACAACTGCCCCGGCCAGCTGGTGATTTCCGGCGAGATCGAGGCTATCGACGCTGCCTGCGCCAAGCTGCTTGAAGCCGGTGCCAAGCGTGCGCTGCGCCTGCCCGTGGGCGGCGCCTTCCACTCGCCCTGCATGGAGCCTGCCCGCGCCGAGCTGGCCGAGGCTATCGACCACACCGTATTCTCGGTGCCCGTATGCCCCGTATATCAGAATGTCGACGCAATGCCCCACACCGATCCCGCCGAGATCAAGGGCAACCTCATCGCCCAGCTCACCGCGCCGGTGCGCTGGACCCAGACCGTGCGCAACATGATTGCCGCCGGCGCCACCGAGTTTGTCGAGCTCGGCCCGGGCAAGGTGCTCCAGGGTCTCATCGGTAAGATCGACAAGACTGTCACCGTCAGCGGTCTGCAGTAATGCGCAGGTGGCGTATCGACGACAGCGCCGAGCTGTACAACATCGGCGGCTGGGGACGCAACTATTTCTCTATCAACGATCGCGGCCACGTGGTGGTGACCCCTCGCCAGGGGTACGCCTCCGTGGACCTGCGTGAGGTGATGGACGAGCTGAAGATCAAGGATATCTCGGCCCCGGTGCTGCTGCGTTTTCCCGACATCCTCGACAACCGTATCGAGAAAATCTCGCGCTGCTTTGAGCAGGCTGCCCAGACCTACGACTATCACGGCCGCAACTATATGATTTATCCCATCAAGGTAAATCAGATGCGGCCCGTAGTCGAGGAGATTGTCACCTACGGCAAGAAATTCAATATCGGCCTTGAAGCCGGCAGCAAGCCCGAGCTGCACGCCGTGCTCGCGACCAACATCGCCGACAATGCCCTCATCATCTGCAACGGCTACAAGGATGCCGGCTACATCGAGCTGGCTCTGCTGGCACAGAAGATGGGGCGGCGCATATACCTGGTGGTGGAGAAGCTCAACGAGCTTACCCTCATCGCCGACATAGCCAAGCGCCTGAAGATACGCCCCAACATAGGCATGCGCATCAAGCTCTCGAGCACCGGCTCGGGCAAGTGGAGCGAGAGCGGCGGCGACTCGTCGAAATTCGGCCTCAACTCGTCGGAGCTGCTCACGGCCCTGTCGATACTCGACAAGCGCGGCATCAAAGACTGTCTCAAGCTGATACACTTCCATATCGGCAGCCAGATTACCAAGATACGCGTCATCAAGAACGCCCTGCGCGAGGCCACACAGTTTTATGTGCAGCTGAGCAAGATGGGCTTCGATATCGACTTCATCGACATCGGCGGCGGCCTGGGCGTCGACTACGACGGCACCCGCAGCTCATCGTCGGAAAGTTCGATGAACTACTCCATACAGGAGTATGCCAACGATGCCGTGTCGGCCATCGTCGAGGCATGCACCAAGCATGGCCTGCGCCAGCCCGATGTGATCACCGAGAGCGGACGCTCGCTTACCGCCCATCACTCCATCCTCATCCTGGAGGTGCTGGAGACGGCCGAGCTGCCCCGCTGGGCCGACGATGCCGAGCTCGACGCCGACGCCCATGAGCTCGCCCGCGAGCTGTACAATATCTGGGACAGTCTCGACCAGAACAATCTATTCGAGAGCTGGCACGACGCCCTGCAGATACGCGAGGAGGCGCTCGACCTCTTCTCGCTGGGTATGCTCGACCTGAAGACCCGCGCCACCATCGAGAAACTTTTCTGGAGCATCACCCGCGAGGTGGGTCAGATAGCCGAGAGCATGAAGCACGTGCCCGATGAGCTGCGCAAGATTGCGCGCATGATTCCCGACAAGTACTTCTGCAACTTCTCCCTGTTTCAGTCGCTGCCCGATGCCTGGGCCGTCGACCAGATGTTTCCCATCATCCCCCTGTCGCGGCTCGATGAGCGGCCCACCCGCACCTGTACCATACAGGACATGACCTGCGACAGCGACGGCAAGATCGACAGCTTCATCACCCATCAAGGCTCCAAGGGCGCCCTGCCGGTACATGCGCTGCGCTCGGGCGAGCCGTACTATCTGGGCGTGTTCCTCGTGGGCGCCTACCAGGAGATCCTGGGCGATATGCACAATCTCTTCGGCGATACCAATGCCGTGCATATCAGCGTGTACAAAGACCGCTACGAGATTGACCAGATTATCGAGGGCGAGAGCGTCGACGAGGTGCTCGACTACGTGCAGTTCAATCCCAAGAAGCTCGTGCGCAACGTCGAGGCCTGGGTCACCGCCTCCATGAAAGCCGGCACCATCTCACCCGAGGAGGGCCGCAACTTTGTGAGCACCTACCGCGCCGGCCTTTTCGGCTACACCTATCTCGAGCGCGACTGATGCGCTGGTTTGTAGAGCTGTCATATCTGGGCGCGCCCTTCCACGGCTGGCAGGTACAGCCGGGAGTGGTGACAGTGCAGTCGACCGTCGAGGAGGCTCTGTCGCGTCTGCTGCGCCGCCCGGTGGGCATCACCGGCGCCGGGCGCACCGACGCCGGCGTCAACGCCCGCCGCATGATAGCCCATGTCGATCTCCCCGACGGCTTCGACGCCTCGGCGCCGACATTTCTGCGCTCGCTCAACGCCCTCTGCGGCCCCTCGATAGCCATCGCCTCGGCGTGGCCCGTGGCTCCCGACGCCCATGCGCGCTTCGACGCCACCGAGCGGTCATACCGATACTTCGCCCATACCCGCAAAGACCCCTTTGCCGCGCCGCTGTCGTGGCAGGCCTCGCCCTCGCTCGACTTCGATGCCATGAACGAGGCCGCCCGGCGCCTCATCGGTCGCCGCGACTTCACATCGTTCAGCAAGCTGCACACCGACGTCAAGACCAACATCTGCGATGTGCGCCGCGCCGCCTGGCACCGCATCGACGACCACCGCTGGTACTTCGAGATAGCCGCCGACCGCTTCCTGCGCAACATGGTGCGCGCCGTAGTCGGCACGCTGGTCGAGGTAGGCCGCGGCAAGCTCGACGCCGACGGCCTCACCGGCGTGCTCGACCGCCTCGACCGCTGCGCCGCCGGCACCTCGATGCCCGCCGCCCCCCTCTTCCTGTGGGATGTGCTGTATGGTGAATAATCAGCCGATTAGCGGCGAAGTCGCCGTAAACATACCACACACTCCGACGACATAGCAGCGATGGTGTGAGCCTCATAGACGTTGCTAAAGTGAAAGGAATACATCTAACCACGGCCACAACTATAGCCTTCGGGCACGGCCGTGGTTTTATTATATCCATGTCTGTCACTTGGCGGTGATGGCATTAACGTGTATACGTAAGGTGCAGATGGGATGAAAAAACAATACCGAAAGTGCAAAAAGTTTGTTACAACAAATCTGTTTTATAAGGAAAGGTATTGTGTATCTTGAAAATATTAGCGTTATTTGCAGTGCATATCGACCGCAGAAGCCCGATATGGGCAAGCGGGAGGGTGCTATACATAATGGAAAGCGTTTACTCGACGCTCTTTCTTGACGCATAGAAATCTGGCAGTTTCAAAATCGTAGTCAAGAATGTAGCAGGCGGTAGATGCCTTTGTGGATATGTTTATCCGTCCGATTCTATGCGTATGTATTGAATGTGGACGCGTCTGCATATTCTGCGTGAGGCTTCTGCAGTCTGCCCGTTCTACTACGATGGGCGATGCCAGAGCCTCTATGCGTGGAACGGGCAGAACGTACAGGCTCTCACGCTTTTCTTTTATAATCTGATTGCCAAGGAGAGGAGCCCTGCGGCACTTTAAAAAATGGCAACAAAACAGTCGTTGATTGAAGAGGGCGAGCGTCTTCTCGGTAAAGTTTATGAGAAAGACGTGTTTGGCATCGGGTCGCTTGTGGCCGTGCTTCCCAAAGATGAAATGGCTCATATGCGTGAGTGGGTAGAGAATCTGAATATCTTCCTCCTTACGCAAGCTGAGGCTGTAAGAGAAGAAATACAAAACCTGTGGTTGGTAAATGGAGAGCGAGTGGCTCCCGAGCGTATGCTCCATGCAATCAAAATCCTCAAATCCCTCCCGCAATGAAAACATCAATCAAGCACCTGCTCATCATCCTCATGTCGATGGTGAGCGCAGTGGTTTCTGCGCAGTCGTTCACATTGGACGGCCTCGAATACAAAGTGATGGAAGTCGGCAAGTGTGAGTTGATAGCATGTCACTCACAAGCCTCGACAATACAAATCCCCGAAACGGTTACGTATCTTTGGAAACAGATGTCGGTAGTGAAAATTGGAGAATCTGTTTTTGCCGACAATACAACACTTGAGAATCTGACTCTACCCACTACACTTGAAAGCATAGGAGCCTATGCTTTCAAAAACTGTAACGGCCTTAAGGAACTTATACTTCCCGATAAACTTGAGTTTATAAGGGACTATGCTTTTCAAAACAATCAGTCTCTTAAAGAGCTTATACTTCCAGTCTCATGTAAGCTTGCTGGTGATTGTGTCTTTGAAGGTGTGAACATGAAAATCTATACATCTGGCGTGACAGAAGCGGAAAAGCAGATGTGGGATATTATTATAACAAATGAATGTTTTTCCAACGCCGGCATCTTCAGTGGAGCTTCAATACGGAGAGCTAAGGTCAAAAGACTTGCTCCCAGCATGTTTTTAGATTGTGAATTATTGGAGCACGTTAAGGTAGAACGGCACCCCGATGATAATCAGGATTATGGGATAAATATTCCACATCGTGCATTTAGTGGGTGTAAAAGTCTTAAAACAGTAGATTCGCCTCCTTTTGCTGGCATTGGAAGTGGCGCGTTTTACAGAACGGGACTTACAAGCATCGAGCTTTCTGAGGAATTAAAATCAATCGGTATAGACGCTTTTGCTGAATCACAGATTCAAAGCATAGATATCCCCGCAAGTGTAAGTCGGTTGGAAAGAGGTGCTTTCAGAGGGGCTCCGCTGTCAAAGGTGACGGGTTGTGAAGGCATCACATACATAGGCAAACGAGCTTTCGAGGGTACTACAGATTTGGAGAGCATCCCATATATGCCCTTACTTGAGGAATTGTCCCCCCTAGCCTTTATGGATTCTGGTATAGCTTCGTTTGTCTTCGGGCCCAATTTTATTACCGAGAACAGAGGGGCGTATGATTTGAACATTAATGACAAGCAATTCAAAAATTGTACTAATTTAAAAGAGTTAGTATGTCTCTGTTTACCGCCTTTAACAAAGTTTAAACAGTACTCAGAGGAAGATAATGCATTCGCTGGGTGTAATGTTGATTTCATAGATGTTCATGTGCCAGCTGGAAAGTGGTGGGAATATCAACAATATTACCCATGGTATAATTTTAAATGGTATTATGACGATGCTGAGGAGTATTTGCAGAAATACTTGGCGGCAGGAGTTGAGGATGTAGAGTCTGAACAGAGTGTGGATGCGGTGAGCATCACTTCCTCGGGTGTAAATGTTGAATACGGGATTGGCAAAAGCATACATGTATATGACACTATGGGGCGTATGTGCTATTCCTCTCGCCATTATGATGGCGAGGACATCCCGCTGGGCAAAGGTCTGTATATTCTTACGGTCGACGGGAAAGCTACTAAAATCAAAATCTAATCCTCATGGATTTCATACTGACTGACGATACTCTCGGTCTCGCGCTTGAAGTTTCGGAATACTTCGACTTGGAGGCGCTTATTGAGACTTGGAGCGGTAATAAGGCCCTGCTCAGAGACTCACTACGTTTGATTCATCACTGTGAGTTGGCGCAGTTGCCGTCGGAAGCTAAAGATGAGATAGAGCGCTTCATCGAGGCGGAGTTTCCCGATACATGCGCGGGTTGCGGTTGCAATATTCCTCTTGAAGAGCGGGTGGCAGCCCGAGACAACGGGGGATTATGCGGCTGCTGTGCCCATCGGCTTGAACGCCTCCGCGAGGAGTGAGGGTAATTCCCTTGCCTAAACAACGCGGGGCGCCCGAATGAGGAGCGTCCCGCGTCGTGTGTGTAGCAAGGGGTTATTTCTGCGGGCGGTACTGCGGCTCCAGGGGTACGGGGAAGCGCGAGAAGAGGGTTTTGACGGCTTCGGCGATGCCACTCAGGTCGCGGAATTGGGCGTTGCCGTTCTCGAGTATGGTCGCTACGGAGGCTGAGAAGAGCGGCAGTTTCTCGCGGATGTTGACCATGTCCATGGTCAGCACGCCCTCTTTGTATATGCCGGTGATGACGCGAGCGTTGGCATAGTAGCTGTCCCAGTAGGCGGCGCGGGGATACATGAAGTAGGGGTAGTAGCCGTTGTAGTACGGGCCGGAGTAGGGGAAGTATCCCGGCGGCAGGGCAGGCTCGGTGTCGATTTCCTTGTGTACGGTCAGGCCGATGTTGACCAGCAGCGGCGAGGTGGGGTCTTCGGTATATCCGCGCATGATCATCTGCTCGCGTATGGCGGCGGCGATATTGTAGTACGTCACCATCTGCATGCCGGGCGGCAGCTGTCCGTCGGCCGGCGATACGATATGGAATGTCTTGTACGAGGCCAGGTCGGCGTCGTTGTAGGTCTCGCTGTTGACAAGCGAGAAGGGGGAGCAGCTGCCCAGGGCGAGCGCCAGCACCAGTGATGAGAGGAAGAGTAGCTTTTTCATAACGCAATCGTTTGAATTTACAACATATCACCGGCCCAAATAGTTTATTTAACGAAAAATAACCATCTGCGCGACGGCCGATAGCCGGATATGCGCTACATTTGTACACACCTCTGCCTACACACACGCTATGGAAGATATTCAAGATTACTTCGTACATATTATCGAGCAGGCACACAGCTACGACATTGCAGAGTCGGAGTTCAAGCGAGCTATCGCCGAGGACGACAGCCTGCATATGCAGTACCGCGAGTGGTGCCGCGAGCGCGGTACCACCGAGAAGCACGGTTTCATGGACTTCTGCGAGGAGTACATGGCCGACCGCAACGAAGTGTGGGAAACCCTCAACGACTACGACGATGAAGAGTGAGCCCGTGCGCCTGCCCGCCGAGTGGGAGCCACAGGGCGGTGTGCTCATATCGTGGCCCCACGAGGCGACCGACTGGGCATATATGCTCGACAGTGTGGAAGCTTGCTACGTGGAGCTGGCCGCAGCCATCGCCCGCCACGCGCCGCTGGTGGTGGTCGCGCCCGATACGGAGCGCCCGCGCCGCTTGCTCCGCGATGTCGATGCGCGCTATCCGATAGTATACTTCGACTGCCCGACCAACGATACCTGGATACGCGATTACGGCGTGATAGTGACGCTCGACGCCGATGGACGCCCCGTGCTCAACGATTTCGGCTTCAACGCGTGGGGCGGCAAGTTTCCGGCTGAGCTCGACGACGATGTCACCCGGCGCATGGCCGAGGCCGGCCTGCTGCGCGGCCGCTACGAAGACCGCCGCGCCTTTATACTGGAGGGCGGCAGCATCGAGAGCGACGGCCGCGGCACGCTTATGGTGACGTCGGACTGCCTGCTCACGCCCACGCGCAACCACGGCATGAGCCGCGACGACATCGACGCAGTCCTGGCCGGCTCGCTCGGCGCCCGCAAGGTGCTGTGGCTCGACGCCGGCGGCATCATCGGCGACGATACCGACGGCCACGTCGATACCCTCGCCCGCCTTGCGCCCGGAGGTGTGATACTGTACGCCACTCCTGCCTTCGGAGTCGACGACCCCGGGCAGGCGGCCCTGCTTGAGCGCCTGCGCGCGAGCCTCGAGGGCGTCACCGACGCCGATGGCGAGCCGTACTCGCTGGTCGGGGTCCCCCTGCCCGAGCCGATGTACGACCCCGACGACGGCTCGCGCCTCCCCGCCACATATCTCAACTATCTGGTGATAAACGACGCCGTGCTGCTCCCCACCTACGGCCAGGCCAAGCCCGACATGCTCGCCTCGCAGATTGTGAGGGTGGCCTATCCGGGCCATACCGTCGAAACGGTCGACTGCAGCGCCCTGGTGCGCCAGCACGGCTCGCTGCACTGCGCCACCATGCAAGTACCCGCCTCAGCCTTACCCCTATGAACAAGACCCTACCTACAGGTATCATACAGATGGCCGCCGGCACCGATGCCGCCGACTGCCGCTCGCGCATAGCCGCCCGCGCCGAAGTGCTCGCCGCCCGCGGCGCCCGCCTCATCGTCAATCAGGAGCTGCACGACGGCCCCTACTTCTGTCAGACCGAAAACGTTGCCGAATTTGACCGCGCCGTATCGCTCGACTCCTCCGAGGCCATGGCATTCTACTCCGCGCTGGCCGCCCGGCTCGGAGTGGTGATGGTCACATCGCTCTTTGAGCGCCGCGCCCCCGGGCTGTACCACAATACCGCCGTCGTATTCGATGCCGACGGCTCTGAGGCCGGACGCTACCGCAAGATGCACATCCCCGACGACCCGGCGTATTACGAGAAATTTTATTTCACCCCCGGCGACATTGGCTTCCGCCCCATCGACACATCGGTCGGGCGGCTCGGAGTGCTCGTGTGCTGGGACCAATGGTATCCCGAGGCCGCCCGCCTCATGGCCCTTGCCGGCGCCGACATGCTCATCTATCCCACCGCCATCGGCTGGGAGAGCAGCGACACCGAGGCCGAGCAGGCCCGCCAGCTCGACGCCTGGATGACAGTGCAGCGCGGCCATGCCGTGGCCAACGGCCTGCCCGTGGTCACCGTCAACCGCGTCGGCCACGAGCCCGACCCGAGCGGCGCCACCGGCGGCATCACATTCTGGGGCAACAGCTTCGTGGCCGGCCCCCAGGGCGAGCTCCTCTACCGCGCCGGCACCGACGAGGCCCTCGACGTAATCGACATCGACCTCGCCCGCAGCGAGCAAGTGCGCCGCTGGTGGCCCTTCCTGCGCGACCGCCGCATCGACGCCTACGCCGACCTCACCCGCCGCTACCGCGACTGACCGGCCACGGACAAATAAAAGCGGCGGCCGCGGGTGCGGCCGCCGTCGGCATATGTCCGGCAAGGTTTATTGCTGCTTCGGAGCTTTGCCTATGAGGTCCATAAACTGGTCGAGCTTGGGGGTGATGATGATTTCGGTGCGGCGGTTGAGGGCGCGGCCGTCGGGGGTGTCGTTTGATGCCACGGTATTGTATTCGCCGCGGCCGCCGGCGGTGAGGCGCGAGGGATCGACGCCGAAGTCGTTCTGAAGGGCTTGCACGACTGATGAGGCGCGCAGGCAGCTGAGATCCCAGTTGTTGCGTATGTTGGGGCGGTCGATGGGCACGTTGTCGGTGTTGCCTTCGACGAGCACGGAGTAGTCTTTATAGTCTTTGATAATCTTGGCTATCTTGCTCAGAATCGACATTGCAGCGGGGCTTATCTGATAGCTTCCCGACTTGTAGAGCATATTGTCGGCCAGGGAGATGTATACGACGCCCTTGAGCACTTTTACGTTGACGTCGCGCATGTCGTCGGGCGAGAGCGAGCGGGTGAGGTTGGCGGTGAGCACCAGGTTGAGCGAGTCGCTTTTCTGCTTGGCGTCGACGAGCTGACGTATGTATTTGTTTGAGGCGTTGATCTGGTCGAGCAGGGTGGCGATGTTGACGCTGCCCTGATTGTTGTTGCGCATCGCCTGGGCGAGGGCGTCCTGCAGGCGGTCGTTGTTGGTGCGGGCATCGGCGAGCATCTGCTCCAGGCTGGTGCCGTGGGCCTTGGCCTGGGCGAGGTAGACCTGCGAGGCATTGTATGTCGAGGTGAGATTGTCGTAGCGGCTCTGCAGCTCGGTATATTTCTTCTTGCTGACACAGCCGGTCGCGCCTGCGGCGAGCAGGATGGCCAGCGCGGCGCCCATGAGTCTGATAGCTTTCATATACAAAAAACATTAGTGAGCGTGCAGAGGTGCGCGCTCACTAATATTAACAAGCCGCGGGGACTAATGTTCAGCAGGTCTTGGCGTCGAGGTAGGGGTTGAGTGTGCTCCACTTGTCGATGGGGGGCATCACTCCCATGGCGATGACCTCGTCGCGCAGCTCGCAGAGATGGCGGTAGCTGCGGTCGAGCTCCTCTTGCTCGGCCGGGGTACCGGCGACGGCCCGGCAGCTTACGCCGTCGGCTCCGATTACGGTCTCCATGGCCATCATTATGTGGGAGTAGCGGTCGTTGTTGACATATGTGCCGGCAGGCCAGCGGAAGGCGGGTCCGCCCATGGCGGCGGCAATCATCTCGATGGAGAGGTATGCCGGGCTTTGGAACGATGAGCGTCCGCGCAGGTCGATGATGTGCTTGCCGCCCTGTACGACGCGGGTCTTGAGCGCGTCCCAGTCGGCCTCGGGCAGGCGCTCGGTGCCGATTATCTCTGTGAGCGGCCGACCGTCGACGGTGGTGGTGGAGGCGTATACAGCCATCTGCTCGCCGTGGCCGCCGTAGGTGCGTGCGTTCTCGACCGAGTCGGGCGACACGTGCAGGTACTTGGCCAGCTCGGAGCGCAGGCGGGTGGAGTCGAGCGCGGCCAGCGTGGTCACCTGCGAGGGTTTCAGGCCCGAGTATAGCAGGGTGATGAGGCCGGTGATGTCGGCGGGGTTGAAGATCACCACTATATGGCGCACGTCGGGGCAATATGCGCGCACGTCCTTGCCAAACTGCTCTGCGATGGCGGCGTTGCCCTTGAGGAGGTCTTCGCGGGTCATGCCGGCTTTACGCGCAGCGCCGCCCGACGATACGATGTATCGGGCGCCGGTGAGGGCTTCCTTGATATCGGAGGTAAAGGTGAGGTTGATGCCTTCGAAACCGCAGTGCATCAGCTCCTCGGCCACGCCTTCGAGGGCGGGGGCATAGGGGTCGTAGAGGCAGAGGTTGGGGGTGAGGTGCATCATCATGGCGGTCTGGGCCATGTTGGAGCCAATCATGCCGGCTGCGCCGACGATGACCAGCTTTTCGTCTGTCAGGTATTTCATGTCAGGAGATTGAGTTTACTGACTTAACAACCGCCGCCGCCAAATGTTTTGCCCGTAGCGTAAAATCGCCGCATCGCCCGGTGTACGGATGGGCGATGCGGCGATATGTATGCGTGACGGTTGCGCGCGCGGGGAGGGATTACTTCCGGGCGTCGTCATCGGCGGCGGGGGTGTAGCGGGCGTTGAGGCCGGCCACCACCTCGTCGGTGATGTTGAGGGCGGGGTTGAAGTATACGCCGGCCTCCTTGAAGAGGATGGCGTCGTAGTGGCGCGATGCGTTGTAGTCCTTTACGAATGCCTGGATTGAGTCGTTGAGGCGGGCCTGCTGCTGGGCCATGTAGGTCGAGATTTTGTTTTGCTGGCCGGCCAGGAATGTCTGGGCCTCGTTTTGCTTCTGGTTGAAGTTGTTGACGTCGGCCTGGTACGACTCCTGCGACAGGTAGCCGCTGGAGTTGACTTTCTGCTGTATCTGGTTGCCCATGCGCTGCAGCTCGTTGCCTTTCTGACGCTCGAGATTCTGATAGTCGAGCATCATCTTCTGACTGGCCTTGGAGAGCTCCTGGGCCAGGGTATAGTTGGCCAGGACTGAGTCGAGGTCGATGTACCGGATGTTGGTGGTGGGGGCGAAAGCTTCGCCGGGCTTGGGAGCCGGGGCGGGCTTGGCCTGTGCTGCCGCAGGCGCCTTGTCGGCGGCCTTGTCGGCGCTGTCGGAGCAGGCAGTGACAAGGCACGATGCTATCAGGAGTGAGGCTGCGGCGATGAATACTTTTTTCATGTCTATATAAAAGAGGTATGTCAGATGATGATTAGCTGCGTGGAGTGCCGCGGTCGCTGTCGTGCGAGGCGCAGGTGACGCCCTTGCTGCGCAGGGCGGGGCTGTGGCTCGCGTGGTGCGACGGAAACCGGCCGCCGCGTACAAAAATTACCTTCACCGCCAACAACAGGAAGCAGATAGCTGTAATTATTATGGACAGCAGCACGACTTTCACGGCACATAATTGCTTTTATGGTGCAAATATAAGAAAGCTTCGCTGATTTTTTGCCGTTTGTCGATTTATTTTTGTACCTTAGTGCACGGAAATAAATAAATTTAACATTCGAGATAATAACACATATATTATAACCCTCATGACTATCAAAGACCTTAAGCCCGCGCTGGTATTCGATATTTTCGACCAGATAACAAAGGTACCCCGTCCGTCAAAGAAAGAAGACAAGATACGGCAGTTTCTGCTTGACTTCGCAGCCAAGCACGGTATCGCCGCCAAGACCGACGCCATCGGCAACGTAGTGCTCACCAAGCCCGCCACCGCAGGCCACGAGCAGGCTCCCACCGTAATCCTCCAGGCCCACATGGACATGGTATGCGAGAGCAACGACAAGAGCTTCGACTTTGACAACTCTCCCATCACCACCATCGTCGACGGCGACTGGCTGCGCGCCGACGGCACCACCCTCGGCGCCGACAACGGTATCGGCATGGCCGCCGCTCTGGCTGTCATGGTCGACGACAAGCTCGTCCACGGCCCCGTTGAGTGCCTTTTCACCGTCGACGAGGAGACCGGCCTCACCGGCGCCAACAATCTCGACCCCTCCATCATCTCCGGCTCCATCCTGCTCAATCTCGACTCTGAAGACGACGCCGAGATATTTGTAGGCTGCGCGGGCGGTGTCGACACCACCTGCCTCTTCCACTACGAGCGCTCGATGGCCCCCACCGACTATCATTACTTCAAGGCCGACATCGCCAAGGGCCTCGGCGGCCACTCCGGCGGCGACATCCATCTCGGACGCGCCAACGCCAACAAGCTCCTGGCACGCCTGCTCTGGGCGCTCGGCAAGAAATACGAGCTGTCGCTGGTGGAAATCGACGGCGGCAACCTGCGCAACGCCATCCCCCGCGCCGCTCATGCCGTATTTGGCGTGCACACCACCCATAAGGAAGAAGTGGTCGCCCTCTTCAACCGGTATGCGGCTGAGGTGAAAGATGAGTATGCCGACCTCGAGCCCACTCTCGAGCTCACCATCGAGACCATGGAGCGTCCCGACTTCTGCATCGACTCCGATACAGCCCGCCGCCTCGTCGAGGCTCTCTACTGCGCTCCCCACGGAGTCGTGTCGATGAGCCGCGACATCGAGGGCCTCGTAGAGACCTCGACCAACCTGGCTTCGGTAAAGATGAAGCCCGACAATCAGATTATGGTCACCACCTCGCAGCGCTCGTCGGTAGAGTCGCGCAAGTGGGACATCGCCCATCAGGTAGAGGCCCTCTTTGAGCTCGCCGGAGCGCAGGTGACCCACGGCGACGGCTATCCCGGCTGGAAGCCCAACCTCAACTCCACCATCATGCACCTTGCCTCCGACGCATACGAGGAGCTTTACGGAGTGAAGCCCGCCGTCAAGGCCATCCACGCCGGTCTGGAGTGTGGCCTCTTCAAGGAGAAGCACCCCCATCTCGACATGGTATCGTTCGGTCCCACTCTGCAGGGCGTGCACTCGCCCAGCGAGCGCATGTACATCCCTGCCGTAGAGCGCTTCTGGGGTCAGCTCACCCGTACCCTCGAGAAGGTCGCCGACCTCAAGGCCTGATATCAACTCATGCACAACGGATGCGCGGCAGGGGATGCCTGCCGCGCATCTGTGTTTTCACATCTCCTCATCATATGACACGTATACTACTGATACTCATGCTTGCCGCCGCGGCCGCATCGTGCCGCGCCCAGGAGCCGCTGCTGCCGCCCGACACAGTGCGATACCTCGACCCCGAGCGAGAGATATACATCATCAGCGGCGATACCGTGCGGCTTCACTTCGAACCGCTCGACAGCCGCTCGCAGCGGCGCGGCCCCCTCACCGAGCGCGACTATGAAGAAGTGGCCGCCGAGCTCGGCGTAGAAGTCGCCGCCATCAAGGCAATCGTCGACATCGAGGCAGGCAAAGGCCACCGCGGATTCTGGGCCGAAGGCAAGCCCGTGCTCAACTTCGACCTCACCGTGTACCGCAGCCGCGCATCGCGCCGCAAGCTCAACCTCGGCCGCTACACCAAGTCGCACCCCGCCATCTTCTCCCGTCCCGACATACGCAAGCACGGCAGCCAGCAGGCAGCGGTGCAGGCGCGTTTTGATGCCGCCGCGTCGATAGACTCCGTGACGGCAATCGAAGGCACATTCTGGGGCATGTTTCAGATCGGCGGGTTCAACTACAAACTCTGCGGCACATCGTCGCCACAGGAGTTTCTTCAACTCAACAGCCGCTCGGAGCGCGACCAGCTCGAGCTGTTTGCCGAGTTTATCACCCGCTCGGGGCTGTTGCCGGCGCTCAAAGCCAAAAACTGGAGCGCCTTTGCCCGCGGCTACAACGGCCCCTCCTACGCCGCCCTCGGCTATCACCGCCGCCTCGCCTCAGCTTACGCCCGCCACAAGGGCGGCAAATGATCAGCGACGTGGGTGGGCAAAATCGACGCACATTCATGTTAACGAGTGTGACAGATTATACAGCTGTTACAGCATAATCGCAAAAAGATGTTAAGATAGTGAATTTTTTCACAACAAAATCTTGACTCAGGTGCCATATTCTCGCTATATTTGTATGTGTGTTTTTATAGTATTAGATTAAGATAAAGGTTTAAATGAAATGCCGAGTCGTGAGACCCGGCATTTTTATTTTACAATTTTACAGATGTTACATTAAAAAAGTGTCATTTATGACGGTAAATGTGGTATAGCGGTGGCATTTTTACCGGGATGGAGTCGGCCGGAATCTCGGTATATTCTGATAGCATGGGTTGCAGAGGCGCGCACTTCACAGGGCTGAGATGTGCGACAATCCATAGCGGCCGTGCAGCTGAAAACTGCTCGGCGATATCTCGGCATATGAGGCTGTCGACCTTGAAATGCTTTATCTGCCCGAAGAAGTATTTACCAACCGGCATATGCCCTGTTTCGAGGAGCGCCGGAGCGGCGGACTCACCGCCGAATATATACACCGAGCCGCGCTCTGCGGCGGGTATGACCGCCTCAATCGCCGGGGTAAGCGGATGGATTCGTCCGCGGTGTACGGCCTCGCTGTGTCGCCTGACGATATTGCGATAACCCTCTATCGGTTTAGCGCAGTAGTACGCAGCTACAGGCCCGCATACGGCAGCGACAGTGATGAGTTTGCCGGCGCGCCGCATCGACGATGTCAGCTGTACGGCCAACACCCCGAGCGGCATGGCCATAAGATAATAATGTGAGAAGCCGTTACCCGGCAGGAAAGCATATACCGTGAACGCGCTCATTGCCGTTACCGTAATCAGGATATTCCGCTCAGATGACTTCCCGTAGAAGTATGCTGCGACCGGAGCCATGATACAAGGGGTGAGTCGCAAGATTTTGCGGGCAAGTGTCATGAACGTATCCGGCTCGGCCCATACTGTACGATAATGTATATTGTACGTGAAGTTGGCATACCAGTATTCGTCAAGTATACCGTTTGCGGCGAAGTATACGACAAACGGGAGTATGGCGAGTATGATACCTCCGATAAATGAAGCGATACACTTTGCCAGCTCGATGTATCTGCGGTACATCGCCAGGATTATGGCTATGCCGGCGCACAGTCCGCATATGATATTATTGTCATTTATGCGTATCAAAGCCACCAGCCCGAAGCATATGCCGCTTACAAATGCAATCGGTACAATGCTGCGGTCGGTGTCGCGCAGCCATCGCAGCCCCAGCAGCAGCGGCAGCGCCTGAAAGGGCAGGCTCCACTCCTCGACCGTGGCTCCGCCCTCGACGAGCCCGGCCAACAGTATCATGCCTGTGGCGAGTGATACATAATTGAGCCTGTCGGAGATGCCGAGTACACGGCCGCATCTGTACATCATTTCAAATGTCGCCACGGCAAAGATTACCTCCACGATAAATACCCCGGCTTTGCCCGGCCATATTAGCAGCCCGAGCATATGTGGCAGCAGCGCCATGGGACCTTTATGATCAAACAGGTCGTGGTACGGTAGCCCTCCGTGCAGCCATCCTTCAGACGCAATCCTGAAAACGGCATAGTCTGATGTGAAGTCGGGGAAGAAAGGACTTGATTCTGAGGCGCACAGCGATAGGACTGCGGCGCACGTTAATGTCAATACGAGGAGGCGCAGCGCCAGTTTCAATACCGGCTCCGTATGTGTCGGTAGGATTGGCCTGTCCTTCCGTTGGCTGCTACTGCATGCAGCCAAGGTACGGTTGTCAGTCATAGATGGGGATGGTGGTGGTTACTCGCCGCAGGATTGAATCAGTGTGTCTGCAAGTGCAAAGGCCGCCTCGATGGTCTTGTCCATGTCAAAGTAGCGGTAGCTGCCGAGCCGGCCGGCTACGCTGATATTCGGTTCGGCATCGGCCAGTTGACGGTATTGCATGTATATGGCATCGTTGTCGGGCGTGTTGACGGGATAAAACGGCTCTACTCCCGGCTTCCACTCTGTCGAGTATTCCCGCGATATGACCGTGCGCGGATTGTCGTACACGGCGTCGCCGAACGTCGCGAAGTGTTTATGCTCGATTATACGGGTAAAAGGTGTTTCAGAATCGGTGTAATTTATGACTGCATTGCCTTGGAAGTTGGCCGTGTCAAGAGTTTCCGTCTCAAATCTGACGGTGCGGTATGCCAGTGCCCCGTACCGGAAATCGTACAGTCGGTCGATAGGCCCGGTGTATATTATGTGGCGGCACATCTCCTCCCACTCTGCGCGCGGACGGCTGTGGAAATCGGTGCTGAGAAGCACGTCGCTTCCGCTGAGCAGCCGGTTTATGAGGGTGTTGTAGCCGTCGGGCGACGATGGTATACCCTGAAATGTGTCGTTGAAGTAATTGTTGTCATAAGTGAGTCGCAGGGGCAGTCGGCGTATGATGAAGGCCGGCAGTTGGTCGCAGGGGCGTCCCCATTGTTTTTCCGTATAGCTCTTGATGAGCTTTTGGTATATATCGTGTCCGGCGAGGACGAGAGCCTGCTCTTCAAGGTTGGCCGGGTCGCCGGCGACCCGGCAGCGTGCCGCGGCACGCTGCCGGTCAAGAATCTCCATAGCCTCGGCAGGAGTACGCACTCCCCACAGGGCATGAAACGTATTCATGTTGAAGGGGAGGTTGTAGAGCTCGCCGCGGTAGTTTGCCACGGGGCAGTTAGTATATCGATTGAAGTCTACAAGTGATGTGACGAAGTCCCACACACGCTTGTTGGATGTATGGAATATATGGGCGCCGTAGCTGTGCACGGCAATACCGTCGGTTACCTTGCAATACAGATTGCCGCCTGCGACGTCGCGACGGTCAATCACCAGGCACTTCATGCCTGCGTCGGTGGCCAGACGCGCCATGGTGGCGCCGAACAGACCGGCGCCGACTATCAAGAAGTCGTATTGTGCCATTTACTTGAGAGTTTTGTTTATACGGTAGAAGTCACCTACGGCCTTGCGACCGATTTTGAATATCCGTCGCAGATTTATGGAGTTGACGCCGCCCTGGCGAGGCTTGAACGTAATCGGAAGCCAGCGTGTGCGCATGCCGCGCTTGACGGCGATGGCCGACAGGGCTACATTTGACAGGAAAAAGTCATCGGGAATCTGTTCCATCAGGCTGCGCAGCGCTTCGGCCCGCATCAGGCGGAAAGGTGTGTTGGCGTCTGTCACACTTACTCCGAAAGTGAGGCGTACGACACCCTTGAGGACTTTGGTGACTACCACTCGGCTGAGACCGTCCTCACGGTGGTTGCGGTGGCCGACCTGCAGGTCGTAGGCGGCGCGGGCATCCCATAACTGGTCAAACTCGGCCGGATCAGTCTGTCCGTCGCTGTCGGTCTGAAATATGTAGTCGGCTCCTGCTGCAAGGGCATGGCGGTACAGATAGAGCACGGTGGCGCCATGACCCGAGTTGGGCTTGTCGATGGCTTCGAGATGTGGGTACTCGGTCTTGAGCTCGCAGAGAACGGCGTACGTCGAATCCTTGGAGCCGTCGTTTGCAATTGCGAGAGTGGCGTCGGCACCCTGGTCGCGGAGTCTCATGACGGTGGGATACCATTGCTCCACTACTGCACGTATGTTTGCCTCTTCGTTGTACGCAGGCATCACAAAGTATATCTTCTCCTGGGTCATCGTTGGTTATCGTTGTTTTTGAAAGTAAGCGATTTGTTGAGTATAAACTGGAAGATACTCACCACAATTATTGTGAATGCCTTGGCATATAGTTTGTTCCAGCCGCCGTAATTTACAGTGGCGTATATTATGGCACTGCTTATGGCCAGCCCTGACAGCCCCACGGCAAAGAATATGACAAGGCGCCGGGCTGTATGGTCTTTCACCTTGAAATTGTACTGGCGGTTGAGCGTAAAACTCGCCGCTATGCCACATATGACACCCAATGTGTTGGCCGCCATCAGTCTTCCTCCTCCGGAGAGTACCAGTGAGTATATGATGAAATCGAGCGTGGCGCAGGCGCCGCCGATTATACCATACAGCAGAAACTGTCTGTAGCGCAGAAGTAAGGCCGGAATATCCATGGATAGTTGGGTGGTTTGGATTGAGTGCTTCTGATATTGCGTGTGGTTGATATATCAGACTGCAAAGATACGCAAAAGTAGAGAGCTATGCCAAATTTATTTGAACATTGTCGGGACGCAGGTGCCGGAGTTCATGTTTAAAAATATTATCCGGATGACCGAACTATATCCGCGCTCCGGATGTTGTATATAAAATTCATCACTATGCGATATGTACTTTTGCTTGGAGGGGTGGCGACGGCTTTTGCTGCCGCTGCTCTTGACCTTGATGAGATAGGCGCGCGGCTGGCTGCCGTGCCTTGCTACCGCGCCGACGCGCGATGCGAGATACTGCTGCCCAATGCTGATGTGCCTGTGGTCTATACTCTGGCGCTGATGTCGTCGGCCGCGCCCGGCGACACGCTCTCTGTTTGCGACTATCTGATAGACTGGAGTGTGACCACTCCGGCCGGCACACACACGACGGGATTTACGTCGTATGCGGCCGGAAATCATTTCCGATACCGCGACGGTCGGCTGCAGGAGTATCACATCGACGGCGATGCGGTGCCTTTCGCGCCGCGCGGCCGCGCGGCCGAGGGTGTGCAGGCGCGGGCACAGTTTGTCGACTTCCTGCCGCAGCGGCTCGGGCTGGCTTTCGAGGCGATGGCTTCAGACTCGACCCACCACTACACTGTGGAGGAGCGCGGCGGGCGTGTGACGGTGCGCGGTGTCGAGCGTGTACGCGGCTACGACCGGCGCGAGTATACTTACGAGCTCGACGCATCGACTCTGCTGCCCCTCGAGGTGGAGTATGTCACAAGCCCCGGTATGCCGGCCGAGCAGACTCTTACCATGACTTACGGCCAAGCCGTGCCGGATGGATGCGTGCAGCCGACCGAGGCGGCGCTGGCTGAGAAGTATGCCGATGCATTTGGCAAGTATCGCAGCGACACATACTCGATTGAGCACTTGCCGGGCCGGCGTATGCCGACGTTTTCGGCTCCGACTCCGACGGGCGAGCGCTATACTTATGATACCGGCGAGCCGATGGGCGCCCCCACTGTGATAGCTATCCTGGACTCGCGTGTCGACGGCACGGCCGACGTGGTCAAGGAGCTGCGCGAGGCTGCGCTGCTATCGTCGGTGGCCTGCAAGCTGATACTCGCTTTCATCGATACCGACATAGACTCGATAGAGTCGGTCGCCCCGGGTCTTGAGCCGGAGGAGGCCATACTGATGGGTGCCCGCACGCTTGCCCGCGACAGCGGGGCGAGTGTCACTCCGTCGATAATCTTCTGCCGGCCCGACGGCACCGTGGCCGATGTGATGATTGGCCGCAACAATCAGTTGTGCTCGAGTGTTATTCAGAAGATAGCAATATTAAAATGAATATGGAAACCGTATATTTCAAAGGTGCGCCCTGCCATACCTACGGCAAGGTGCCCGCCCCGGGCGACACTGCCCCGTGCTTCAACCTCGTATCAAAAGACCTTGCCGATGTCACTTGCCGGGATTTTGCCGGCAAGCGCGTGGTGCTCAATGTATTCCCGAGCCTCGATACGCCGGTGTGCGCCATGAGCGTGCGCCGCTTCAATGAGATGGCTGCCGGTCTCGACGATGTGGCTGTCGTATGTGTGTCGATGGACCTGCCTTTTGCGATGGGTCGCTTCTGCGCTGCAGAGGGTATCGACAATGTGGTGGCCGCGTCGGCGTTCCGTTCGCCGCAGTTTGCACACGAGTATGGTCTTGAGCTTGTCGACGGCCCTATCGCCGGACTTCTGACACGCGCAGTGATAATCCTCGACACCGACCGCAAGGTGCTGTATACCGACCTGGTGCAGGAAATCACCCACGAGCCCGACTACGAGGCCGCTCTCGAAGTGCTCAAGGCATAAGCAGACTCTTACAACGCACACGCCGCGCCACTTGTCATGACAAGTGGCGCGGCGTCTTGTGGATATGCCCCTTGATTCACGATGCCCAATTATGTAATCGCATTCAAGATAGTCGGCAGTACGCACTTGGATTACATAATCATCACTCATTCAAGATAGTCCGCGCAGGTTTGTAACCTGCGCGCTGCCGATGTATTACACCTCGGTGTTTTGGCTTTGTAAGTCAAAACACCGCCAATGCATATGGCTCATTTGACATGTATAAGACATCATTAAAACGGCGGTGCCAGAATCATCGTGGCAATGGCGTAGTTTTGACTTGCAAAGTCAAAACTACGAGGTGCAATAGCTTGGTGGCGCGCAGGTTACAAACCTGCGCGGACTAACGGGCCGCTCTCGAGGTGCTCAAGGCATAAGCCTACTTTTACAACACACGCAGCGCCGCTTGGGTTGCAAGCGGCGCTGTGTGTTGGGGGCGGGGCGGGTTATTCGGTGGGTTGCTCTGCGCGGCGCAGGGTCACCAGCTCGCGGCCGTCGGCACTGAGGAGCATGGCCGAGTTTTTGCCGCCGCTCAGGGCGGTGGTGGCTTCCTCGAGGGCTACCATCAGCGCGGTCTCCTGCTCGGAGTAGGGGCAGGCCATGCGGGTGAGACCCATCTTGCTCAGGTCAATGGCGTTGCTCTGGCGATGGTCGAGGTAGATCTCGCCGTTGAAGTAGTTGCAGCCGGTATTGCCGTGTACCTTGCGCTCGGCGATGTCGAAGAATATGTCGGCGGGGGCGTCCATATTGATGGATGTGCCGTTGACGGAGGTTATCTCCCACTCGCCGTTGAGGAAGTCGATGTTGGCGCGGCGCAGGCGCACAGCGGTCTTGCCCGACGCTCCGATGAGGTCGATGTACGACTCGGTGCCGACCTCGGAAAATTTAGCTTGTACGGGCTTTTTGTCGTCGAGCACGGTGGCGATGGTGTGCTGTACGTTTTCGTCGGGACAGTAGCGGCGGGTCATCATCAGGGAGCTGAAGCGGAAGCAGTCGTCGGCGCCGAGCTTCCAGTCGCCGTTTATGGTGTTGCAGCCGTCGTTGGCGTAGAAGCGGCCTGATTTGTCAAATATGATGTAGGGCATGTCTTCGTCGCGGTCGAGGGTCTCTGCTCCTACCTGTACCATGAGCCACTCGCCGCTGAGGTCGTGTGTCTGAGACTTGCGGCTGTCGGAAGCGGCGGTGCTGCCGGCCTGATTTTGGGTGGTAGTGGTGGATGTCGAAGTTGAGGTCGATGTGGCGGTGCCTTGGGCGCCGCTGACGGTCGATGTCTTCTGGAAGAGGGAGCATGAGCCGGTGGCGAGTGCCAGACCGGCCGCGCATAAGATTGAGGCGGTGTGTTTCATATGTGAGTTTGTCTTGACTTGTGAGTATAACAATCGGGCTGCCGTAAACGTTTACGGCAGCCCGATTCTGTGTGGTGTAATCTTTAAGCGAGCCGTGGCTTACTTGCGGATACCGAGCTCTTTCTGTGCGATGATGGCGCGGTAGCGGGAGATATCCTTGCGCATCAGGTAGTCGAGCAGACGACGACGCTTGCCGACGAGCATCTTAAGAGCACGCTCTGTAGTATGATCTTTGTGGTTTGACTTCAGGTGCTGAGTCAGGTGAGCGATACGGACCGAGAATAATGCAATCTGCGCTTCAGGTGAGCCAGTGTCAGTCTTGCCCTTACCGTACTTCTCGAAGATCTGTACTTTTTCGTCAGAATTTAAGTGCATTCTTTGAAAGTTATATAGTTAATTAAAAATGGGGTTTGCGGGTGCAAAGGTACAAAAACTTTGCTCATCGGCCAAACTTTTTGCTGAAAATCAGCGGCAGTCGGGCTTAATCCACGCGGGCGCGGTCTTTGGTGGGGTTGCGGTAGTAGAGTTTGCCGTCGAGATACTCCTGGGTGGCGATGAGGGTGGGCTTGGGGAGTTTCTCGTAGTAGCGGGAGATTTCGATCTGCTCGCGGTTTTCGCTTACCTCCTCGAGGTTGTCGTTGAGCGATGCAAACTCCTGGAGCTTCTTTTCAAGATCGTGGCGCATCTCGGCTGCAATCTGATTGGAGCGCTTGGCGATGATGCTGACGGTCTCGTAGATGTTGCCGGTGGCCTCGGCCATCTCGACCAGGTCGCGGGTGACGGTGTTGAGCGGGGCGTTGGATTTCTTGTAGTCCATCTATACTGGTGTTAGTCTTTTACGTATTTGCGGGCGATGGCGAATATGTTTTCGGCCTCATCGCGGTTGGGGCTGTCGGGGTAATTGTTGATAAATGAGTAGTACTCGTCGATTACCTCGCGGAAGCGGTCGGCTTTGCGCTCGTCGATACTGAGGTCGGCCTCCTTGAAGCGCGACTTGAGGATGAGCAGCTCGAGGTCTTCCTTGTATTTGGAGTAGGGGTAGTCGCGCACGGCGTTTTGCGCCACGATGATGGCGCTGGCGTAGTTGTTGCCCATATAGGTGCCGAGGTTGTAGTAGAGCTGGGCGTTTTGCAGCTGCTTGAGGGTGAGCTTGTCCTGAAGCTCAAAGATGGCGCTCTGAGCCATGGGCACCTTGTCGCTGCGCGGGAAATAGTCGAGAAATGTCTGCAGCTCCTCGATGCCCTGGATGGTGGGCGTCTGGTCGAGCTGTGGGTCGGGGGAGTCGAGGTAGTATCCGTAGCCGCAGTAGAATCGGGCATCCTCGACGTATTTGCCTTTGGGATAGCGGGTGTAGTAGCTGCGGAAGTATGGGCCCGAACTTACATAGTCTTTGTTTTCATAGTGGCTCAGGGCGAGCAGATAGAGCGACTCCTCGGCCTTGCCTGTGCCCTTGAATACGGTGCTGCAATCTTTGAAAAGCGTGGCAGCCTGCACGTAGCGCTTAGCCTCGAATGCACGCTTGGCAAAGTCAAACTTGTAGTCGTAGTCGTTGCTCTTCAGTACGTGTTGATACTCGCCGCATGAGCACATCAGGCAGCCGAGCAAAGCTATTGTGAGGAATAAGCGCATATGCTGATAATGGGTTTCAACGCGCAAAGGTACGAAAAGCGGGCGGCTTGTGCAAGTGCTTTACATTTTTTAAGAGGGTCGGGGATAGGGTCACGTGCAGGCGGGGGTGTCGTGGCGGCCGAGGAGGGAGTCGGTGCGTGCGCGGGCTTTGGTGATGGTGGCTTCGGAGATGTTGGCTTTGACGGCTTTGTATACGGCGGTGAGGGCGGCAAGGTCGTCGGTATATCCGCCGAGTATGAAGTCGGGGATCAGATCGGTGGGCAAGATGAAATAGCCCAGCGCGCCGGTAATGAGCATCTTGTCTTTGAGCGATGCCGTGCCGAGCGCGTAGTACAGTGTCAGCACCATCTCTATCACTTTGTGCCCGGCCTTGCCGGCGCAGTCGGCAATCTTGCGCCACATGTCGGCCTCGGAGAAGTTGTGTGCGTATGCATGGATGGCCGTGGGGACGGATGCGGCGAAGTCGGTCAGCTTGCGGCTTCCGGATTTCAGGCGGTCAAGCATTGTCTTAACGGTCGGTTTTGGCATGGGGCAGCGTGCCGCGCGGGGTGGGATCGGTGACTATTACGGGCTTGTGCAGTATGCCCGAGAGCATGGCGCTGAGATTGGCGACGGCCTCGGCTCGGGCGCGTGCGATGGTGCCGTTGGCGTATATGCGGCGTACCCAGCCTGCGCGCACCTTGGCCTTCATGGTGTTTTCCTCGGCGGTGGTGAAGTGGTCGGAGCCGAGAAAGTTGTCGTTCCAGGTGTCGATGACCACGTAGGCGTCGTCGTCGGTCGACTCGAGCACTTCTACCTCTTCGGGCGGCAGGGTGACGCGCACGGTATCGGCCGTGAGGTCGGCGGTGATTTTCTCGAGGTCGAAATTAACGGTGCCTCTCAACTGCATCTTGGCGAAGAGGTGGCGCGGGCCCACGTGCCCCTTGACGGGAACTTCGTCGTATATCTCCATCGAGCACAGCCGTACCATATCCTTGACATCCTTCACGGTGGCGCTGTGGATGGTCAGACTGTCGGCGTCGGGCGATATGCACCACCGGTATGTCAGCCAGACGGCAGCGCAGGCCACCGCCGGCACGATGAGCAGCCGTAATATGCGTATTGCTTTCATAAGATGTGTCAGGAGTTTTTAAATGTGACTACGGCTGTGTAGCCGGCAGGGGCCACAAGCGACTCGAAATAGCGCGTGGCCTTGGCGCGGGCCTGCTGCTCCACGGCGGCGCGGAATGTGCCTTTGCGCTCCACTTCCTGCTTGAGATGGGCGTTCATGCGCTCCTTGATGGCGGCGCGCTCGGTGGCGTCGATGTCGGAGCGCAGGCCGGTGACGCGGTAGTGGTCTTCGCGCAGCCCGAGGTCGCGGCCGGCAAACTCGGTACGCACGGCGGGCAGATTGATGGTGACGCGGCGGGCACGCTCATCGACGGTGATGTCGTCGGGCGAGAGTGCCGACATGTCGATGTACGCGCGCAGATAGGTATCATAGGAGTAGGCGGCCACGCGGTCGCCCACCTTTACTTTTGACAGCAGGGCGTCGGCAGTCTGCTTCAGCCCCTTGGCCTCGGCCAGCGACATGTCGTCGACTGTGGCCATCTTGGTGATGGTCATCGAGGCGAGCACGAGCTTGTCGACCGACCGCAGCTCGGTGTAGAATGTGGTGGCGGGGGCATCAGGCTTGGCGCACGAGGCCAGCATGATGGCGCATACCATCGGTGCAATCAGATGTCTCATGCGTTATTAACGTGAAAAAGGCGGTATTATTTTCTGCGCTTCCGCTTGGGCTTGCCTACGATGGCGTCGAGGATGATGCCGCCTTCATAGTAGTATTACAGCACATGCCAGAAGCACCAGGGCGGTGAGGATGCAGCCGCATCCGCCGCGCTCAAACAGCCATCTGAGCGTCACCACGGCCACGAGCAATTTTAATAAGTCGCGCATTGAAAAGATAGTCTATAGATTAAACGCCGCCCCGTCCTCCCGAAGCAGGTGGCGGGGCGGCGCTGTGAGAGGGTTTCAGGCCTGATGGGCGGGGCGCAGCAGGTCGCCGACGGTCTTGACAGGATTGAACGTCGACGAGGGTACCTCGACAAAGATGGTGTTCCAGTCGCTCATGGCGCCGTTCCACAGGCCGGGCAGCTCGAGTGCCTTGAGGTCTTTGCCGCCGAGCGACTTCGACGAGATGAAGCCGGTATCGGGGTCGACGTGGCGGCCCAGGTCGTAGCGGCGGCCGTCGGTGGCGCGCAGATACACCACAAGGTCGACGGGGTTGAAGTGGGTGGCGCTCTTCATCATGTCCATATACTCGGGATTGGCGGTGTCTATCTGAGTCGACTCGAGAATCTGAGGCGACCAGGATCCGTCGGGATTGTGGGCCAGGAACGGGCCGCCGCCGGGCTCGCCGTCGTTGCGCACCATGCCGCACACGCGCAGCGGGCGGTCGAGCTTGGCGGTGAGCAGCTCGGCCAGCTCGCTCTCGCTGAGGCTGTCAAAGAGGGGTGAGTCGGTGCAGAGAGTGCCGCGCATGAAGCCGACAATCTCAGCCAGAGTCTCGGCGCTGTAGCGGCCCTCGCGCAGCATCTCGAGCCAGGCGGCTATGCGGTCGTGAGCGAGCATAAGAGTGCCGGCGAGCACTTCCTTGTAGCGGATGGTGTCGGCGCGGAGCGAGTCGGGCACCACATTGTCGATATTCTTGATAAATACCACCGTGGAGTCCATGTCGCCGAGGTTGGCGATGAGCGCGCCGTGGCCGCCGGGGCGGAATACGAGGCGTCCTTCGGCGTCGCGGAAGGGGGTATTGTCGAGATTGGCGGCCAGGGTGTCGGTCGAGGGCTTCTGCTCAGATAGGGATATGTCGTACTTGACGCCGAAGCGCTGCTCCATGGCAGGTACGGTGGCGGCAATCTTCTCCTCGAAGAGGCGGCGGTGGTCGGCCGACACGGTGAAGTGGAGCTTGACGCGGCCGTCGGTGGCGGCGGTCTGCGCACCCTCGGCGAGGTGCTCCTCGAGCGGGGTGCGGGTGGAGCCGTCGGCATAGCGGTGGAAGGTGAGCATGGCCTTGGGCAGGGCGCCGTAATTCATGCCCTCGGCGCCTACGATGGCCGAGATGACGTCTTTCTGGCGGCCGGCTTCGAGCAGGGCGCGGGCCGGGGCGTCGTAGAGGCGTGTGCATGCCTCGTCGAGCTCCTTGCGGAAGGGCAGGCGGTCGAGCCCGGCCAGCAGGGTTGCCACGGGCGAGCCGGGAGCGGCAGTGTCTTCATCGCCGTTGACAAAGGCAAAGAGAGCCTTGAACATACGCGATGCGGCGCCCGATGCGGGCACAAACTTGGCCACGTCGCCCTTGTCGGCAAGATAGCGGTGCCATCGGGCGACAGCCTCGTCCTGCTCGGCGGCGTCGGGGCGGAATATGCCGTGGCCTACGGTGGCCGAGCCGGCGAGTTTGAGATAGGGGAAGCCGCTCACGAAGCGTCGCATCTGAGCCTCGGCGGCATCGGGCGAGATGCCGTGAGAGCGGAGTTGGGTCAGGTCGTCGGAAGTAAACATTTCAGGTAATGATTATAGGGTAAAATAGAAAGAATTGCAGTCGGGTCAATGGCCGCTGATGCGTTTGATAAGATTGTATGCCGGCACTATGCCGAGCTGACCGGCGTGGCTGAGGTCGGCGATGCCGAGGCGGCGGTTGCCGAGCTTGAGGTATACGTATCCGCGGTTGTACCACGCCTCGCCCAGCTCGGGCTTCAGCTCGATAGCCTTGTTGAGCGCGGCCAGGGCCGATGTGTAATCGTCGGAGGCGAGGCGCGCCACGGCCAGGTCGTACCAAGCCTCGGCCATGCGGGGCGACAGGTCGATACAGCGGGTGAGGTCGGCTATCACGTCGTCGAGTATCTTGCGGCGGAGAGCCGAGCGGGTGAGGGCGTCGCGGCCCGGGTCGGAAGGCATCGACAGCTCCGACTGCCACTGCCGGTATCCGGCCTGCGCGCGCAGCAGATAGGCGGCGGCCAGGTCGGGGGTGAGGGCCAGGGCGCGGTCGATGTCGGCGATTGCCTGGGCGTAGTCGCGCACGGTCACGAAGTCGAGCGCGCGACCCAGATAGTCGATGGCGCGCGGGCGGTGGGTGGCCAGATAGGAGTTGTAGTACTCGATAGACTTGAAGTGGCGCTCGGCGGTGGCCTCGTCGGTCTGCGGCACGGCCGGGGTGACGATGATGGCGTAGCGCAGTATGCGGGTGGCGTTGATGTCGTCGATTTCCTTGATGTAGTATCCGCCGGGGCGCAGCTCCGAGGGCGACGAGTAGTAAGACAGGTCTATCCATCCCTCCGGCTCGATCTGGAGATTGCGGTCTTGTACCTTGCCGCGGATGGCGGAGTTGTTGTACTCCTCGTGGATCTCGGCATTGTCGCTCACGGTGAGCAGGGTGGCAAACTCGCGCGCGGCGGCCTCGGCCGATGGCTCGTCGCCGGCCGGCGCGGCCGACGGCGCGTCTGAGGCCACGGCCGTGCGGGCCAGGGCGCGGCCGCGCTCTATATCGCGGGCCGCGCGGGCGAGGTCGCCGCGGTCGCGGTATATCTCGCCGCGCACGTAATAGGCGGCCGGCAGCTCGGGAAACTCGGCCATCACGCGGTTGATGTCTTCGATGGCGCGGTCGTAGCGGCCTTTGGCGCGGTTGATCAGGGCGCGGTTGTACAGCGCGGGGTAATTGTCGGGCTCCAGGTCGATGAGGCGGTCAAAGTCGGCCAGGGCCTTGTCGCGTGCACCGGCCTCGGTGAGGAGCAGGCCGCGGTTGAAGAGGGCGGCGCGGTTGACCGGGTCGAGCTGGAGCGCATAGTCGAAGTCGGCCATGGCGCCGAAGTAGTCGTCGAGGGTGTAGCGCAGATAGGCGCGGTTGATATACAGGCCGGCCATGCGCGGTGCCAGGCGTATGGCCTCGTCCATGTCGGTGAGTGCGGCGCGATGGTCGGCGTCGCGGCTTATGGCGATGTCGGCGCGCATGATGTATGCGTTGAGAGCATTGCGGTTGATGCGCAGGGCGCTGTCGATGTCGGCCACGGCCGCGGTGGTGTCGGCCTGCTCCAGCCTCAGGCGCGCGCGGCCCAGATAGCCCGAGTCGTAGCCGGGATAATACCGCAGCAGCCCGGCAAAAGTGGAGTCGGCCGCCGTGTAGTCTTTCACGGCAGTCTCGGCCAGGGCCTTGTTGAAGAGCAGCTGACGGTTGCGCGGCAGCAGGCGCAGGGCGTGGTCGTAGT
This sequence comes from uncultured Muribaculaceae bacterium, assembly GCA_910587925.1. GTDB lineage: Bacteria > Bacteroidota > Bacteroidia > Bacteroidales > Muribaculaceae > CAG-873. The sequence continues at coordinate 79,329 of CAJUOC010000001.1, read as the reverse complement.
CGTCGATGGCGGCGCTGTCGCGGCCGAGATTCTGGCGGGCCACGCCGCGTACCTCCCACGCGTCGGTGAGATACGGATTCAGCTCGATGGCGCGGGCGGCGTCGGCCTCGGCTCCGCCGAAGTCGTCGAGATTGAGTTTGGCGATGGCGCGGAGCACATAAGGCTGGGCCAGGTATGGCTTCGACTGTATTACACGGTTGAAGTACTGTATCGAGAGCATGTAATCCTCAAAATACAGGGCGTTCTGACCCACACGGAGCACCTGGTCGGTATTGATCTGGGCGCCGGTGGCCAGTGTCGCGCCCCACACGAGGACACACAAAGCGAGCAAGCGGGCTATCATGCTTGCAAACTTACAAAAAATTTGCGAAAGCCTCCCGGATGTTAACAATTATTGCATATCACGCGCATACCATGCACAGCCTGCGGGCCATGGCGGCGGCAAGTACGCCGGCGACCGGGTCGGCCGGGGCTGGCGTGTCGGCCATCACATCGTCGACGATGCAGGGCATCGCCGCGGCCAGAGCGGGATATGCGTGAGGCGAGCCGAATACCATGCCGTACAGTCGGCTCACTGATATGCGCCTGATGCGGCGGTCGGCCTCCCATGGCTCGTCGATATCGGCGGTGGCGGCGGTCTCCACGATGTAGCAGGTATCGGCCGAGCGCGCGGCTTCTGCGCTGAGGCGGTGTATGGCTGCCGGGCCGAGGCTGCGGGCGCGGTCGACGAGGCGTACCCGCGCGTGCAGCTCAAAGTTGGCCAGGTCAAACTCTCCCGTGTCGGCACACCATCCCTCGCCCGCGCGGCATACGATGAGGCGATGGAGCTCGGCGAGGCGGGCGCTGCTCCATCCGTTGATGCGGCGGCTCAGAGTGCGGGCGGCGATGTCGCGGATGGCCGCGTCGGAGATGAATCCGAGGCTGTAGCTGTGTGTGCGGCTCATGGCTCAGGCGATATAGAGGTTGGCGGTGCGCGACCATCCCTGCGAGGAGTTGCGCACGGTAAGAGTGACCATGCCAGAGGCGGCGCCGCGCAGGCGGCCCACGACGTCGCTCATCGAGGTGAAGCCGGTGCCGACGGTGCTGTAGACCTGGCGGCCGCGCTGGCATACTGTTGCGAAGATGGTGTCGGTAGAGGAGATCATGGCTTTGCGTGTTGAGTTTGATTACGTTGCAAAGGTATCGCCTCGCATGTGCCGACAAGGTACACACCTGTGCTAAAATGTGTAAAAATACAGGCGGAGGATGTTGCAAAACCGACATTACGATTGACGAAGCATAACCATATATCACGCAGGCGTCCGTCGGACGCCGATTATTCGTAACCCCGCACACCGTAGCCGCAGGCGCAGGTGTACGGGGTACATATCCGCAGTAATGGGGCATCCGCAAGAGGCCGATTTACACGGTAACTGCTGTAAATCGGCCTCTTGCGGATGCCCGGCCGTGTACACTATAACCCCGCACATCTCCCTGACGGTCGATGTACGGGGTTATGAATAATCGACGTCCTGCGGACGTCCCTCCCCAAGTCATACAACTTGATGTACGTAAAAGATGTCGAGTTTTGCGACATCCTCCGCACACTTATATGAGCAGGAGGTATTTACTCGTAAACGAGCTCGAGGTCGTCGACAATCATGCAGGAGCCTGCGGCGCCGGCAAAGTAGTCGCCGCCCTTGCTGGCCGACATGGTGAGGAGTATGTAGGCAGGCTTGGCGGAGAGTGTGCGGTAGTCGATGGGTATCTCAAACTCGATGAGGCCGTCGCCGTCGGTGGCCGAGTCAAATACCTTTTCGCCGTAAGCGATGACAGCAGGGTCGTCTTTGCTGAAATACTTGCCCGGCGACTTGGTGCGCACCACCACCGGGAACTCAGCATAGCCATCTTCGTAGGTACTCGTCTTGCCCGAGAGCAGAGCCACATAGATGATACCCTTGTCGGGCTGGCCCTTGACGATGTCGGGTGCCTTGTCGCTGGTGCTGCTCACGGTGCCGGGGGTATATTTCACCCAGCCGCGCAGCTTGGCGGGGCGAGAGGTGAAGGGTCGACCCCAGCCGAGGATACCGTTGGTACCGTCGGTGCCGAGATATTTACCCATGAAGGCATTGCCGGCGGCCAGGATGCTGAAGATGGTCTTCGACTCCATCTTGATGGCGTAGTTGCCGCCGTGACGCGGGCTCTCGACGGGCACGGTAATGTTGCCGCCGCCGAGAAACGACGGAGCAGTCGTCGAGCCGTGGTTGCCCGAGTCCCAGTACATGGGAGCGCCGTCGGCATAAAGCATCTGCACGCTGCCGCTCATGCTCCAGCCCTCGAAGTCGCCGTTGGGAATCTGCGCCAGGCTCTCGGTGGTGACGCTCATCACCGCAGGCGATATAAACCCGTCGGCGGTGGCGGCGGCGTACTCGTATACGGTGCCGGGCGTCAGTCCTGAGATGATGGCCGAGAAGCGGGTGCCGTCGACAGTGACATCGGCGGCGTCGGTCCAGTCGGCAGTGCCGCGGGGGCGGTACTTCAGCGCGGGCGTCACGCCGGCCTTGAGCATCTCGCCGCAGATGGTGGCGCGGGTGGCGAAGGCGTCGGCCGGGTCGGCCTCGATGGTGATTACTTCGGCATCGTTGACCGAGATGGTGAGGGTGGCCGATGATGTGCGGCCCTCGGCGTCGGTAGCCTCGATGAGGAAGGTGTGGTCGCCCTGGGTAAGAGTGGCGGTGTACACGGCCTCGAAGTTGAGTTTGATGCCCTGGGCGCCGGTAGCCTCATCGTCTTTGACGGTATAGTTGATGCCGGCGGCCTCGATGACGGCGTCGTACTTGGAATCTTTGTTGAGCAGGTCGAAGTCGTTGCCGCCGATACCAAGCGCGGCAAAGGCGTCGGAGGTGAGGATGAGCTTGGTGATGGCAGAGTTTGCCGAGATCCAAATCGAGCGCCGGCCCACCGAGCCTTGCTCGCCGCGCACGGGTTGCGACAGGTCGAAGCCGAGGCCGCGGATGGTGGGTGCGGCCACGATGTCGATGGCGTCTTCGATGTCGACGGTGCTCTCGTCGACGGTGACGGTGAGGAAGCCGCCGCCCATGGTCTCATCCTGGGGAGCGCAGCTCACGCGCAGGGTGTAGAGGGTGGCGCGGGCGGCGCCGGTGATGACGCCGGTGCGGGTATACTCGCTGCCGTCGGTGCGTCGGCCGGTGAGCGTCCAGGTGAGGTCGTGGTCGCGCGAGTTCATCATGAAGTATCCTCGGCGGTCGTCGCGGCCCTCGTAGGTGAGGGTACCCTGGGAGTGGCCCACGGTCATGGTGTAGTCGGTGAGCACGTCGTCGACATCGGCGGCGTAGTCGACGGCCACGACGGAGTTGGCCACGCGGCAGGTGACGGTCACCTCGGTGGCCGCGCCCGCTGCGACGCGGAAGTCAGTCGAGCCGTAGAAGTAGCGGTCGGTAAACGATGCCGGCACCGAGTCGCCCGCCCATGCCTCGGCCACATAGCTGTCGGAGATGAGGCGGATGGGAGCGGCCGAGGCCTCGGCCACGCCGTGGAATTTGCGCACCGGGCCTTTGGCATTTGAAATCCACACGATGGTCGACTCCTGCAGCTCGGCCTCGGTCGACGAGGCGCGGGCGGCGGTGAGCTTCTCGCTGAGATTGGTGGAGAGGCGCACAGAGCCCTCGCCCTTGTACCCGAAGGGGTCGTCGGCGGCACAGCCGCCCAGCACGGGCGCTACTGCGAGCGCCGCTGCCAATAGTTTGATATATCCCTTCATGGCGGGTTAATTGACGTGGAACATAAGTGTCTCGCTCTCGCTCTTGCCTTTCTCGTCGGTGGCGGTGATGCGGAAGTCGAAGTCGTTGCCGTTGAACGTGCCCAGCAGACCGATCAGAGTCGACACGTTGAATGTGACTTCGCACTTGCCGACCTCCACACCCTCAAGCAGGCCGAGTGTGCGCAGGCCTTCCTCACACGAGCCGGGGTGCATGATGTCGAAACTGGTCGCCAGCCCCACGGTCGAGAGCAGGTCGATGAAGTCTTCGGAGGTGGAGCTGATGTCGACCATAAGATTGGTCATACCGTACTTCGAGGTGATGGTGACGATAGACTTGGCGGCGTTGTCGGCATTTACCTCGTGGCGTATGGAGAGGTCGAGCGGGCAGTCTAATTTGATTTCCGAGGCGTCGTCGCCGGGTGTGGGCGGGTTGGGCTTGTCGGGGTCTTCCGGGTCGACAAAATCCTCGTGGCCGGGACGGTCGGAGGGGTCGAGATTGTCCTCGCCGCCGTCGACACTGCCGCTTATATCCTCGGTGTCGACATCGACGCTCACGTTGATGCCCTGCGAGGGGTCGATCTGGCCGGTCTCGGGGTCGGGCTCGAGCTGAGAGTCGCGCAGGCCGAATGTGATGATGCGGTGCTGGCCGGCTGCGGCATCGGTATACACGCGGTGGATGTCCTCGGCATTGCCCTTGACAGTGCCGGTGAAGCGCGCGGCCAGGGTGGAGCTGCCGGCGACAGCCTCGTAGTATCCCGAGCGGGTCTCGGAGGGTGTGTACTCCAGGCGGCCGTCGTCGTTGCACACGACGGTGACTTTCACATCATCGCCCATGACTGCACGCAGCTCGTCGGTAAAGCGCACGCTCACTTTGATGGAGCGGAAGGTGCAGTTGACGGTGCCGATGTCGGTGATTTTGGAGTCGGCGATGCTGAACTCGGCCGAGCCCATGTACAGCGGCTCGGCAAAGGCGGCCTTCTTCACCTCGTGAGATACCACGTCGACACGGTAGTCGCCCACCGGCAGCGAGAATATCTCGGGAGTCTTGGCATACGTCCAGGTGCGCACAGGGGTATCGCTGTCCTTGGGGAAAATCTTCACGGTGAAGTCGGCGAGATTGTAGTCGCCCGCGCCGCGGGTGAGCAGTATCTCGGTGTCGTCGACCTCGACCTCGAGCGAGGCGGGGTCTACCTTACCCGAGCGACCGCCGTCGAGAGCCGGAGTCCAGGCGCTGTCGCAGGCTGTGAGAGCGAGTGCGGCGCCGATGGCGGCAAAAAATATCTTGGTTTTCATATATGGTCGGTTTATCAGTAGTTAAGCACTATGTCGTCGATATAGAGCATCGAGCCGGTGTGGGTCTGCGACGAGCCGCTGCCCCAGTTGAGGTCGTTTTTGCCCAGCGACACGCCCGGAGCGGTCGAGCGGAATATCACCTCGATGCGCGCGGCCTTGGCGGCGCCTGCGGCATACTCCAGCGGCAAAGTCTTCAAGACGTAGGAGTCCTGAGCTGCGACCTCAAATGTGTTGCCGGCGATTTTCGCGCCCGAGGCATCGTATACCGATATCTCGGCAGAGCCTTTGTGGCCGTTGACTTCCACAAACTTGTAGTAGAACGACATCGACGCAGGACGGCTGGCAAATGCCATGCCGTATGTGGGCATCGCACTATTATCGCCGCCGCCTTCCCACTTGCCCAGATACAGCTCGCCGCGGTCTACGTGCTTGAGTATCGTGGCACCGCCGGCCGAAGTGGTGCCGTGGCCCCAGGCGATGGAGCGGATGAGTGCGGCGCTGCCGCTGCCGCTCGGGGTGTCGGTGGTGGGGATGGTGCCAGATGTGGCGCGATATGCTGCGTTTGCGGCAAAGATGCCGCCATTGTTCCACTGAGATATGGTGAGGCCGTTGAGAGTACCCCATGCGTCGCCGCCGAGGAAGTACTCGACCATGTTGGACTTATGGGCGGTCTGTGTCCAGTCGTCCATATTGCCGTTGGGGAGCTGCGGGGCGGCCTCGGTGGTGAAAGTCACCGGGTCGGAGCACACGGTGCCGTTGATTTCAAAGCGGGCGGTGTATGTGGTGGAGGGCTCCAGACCCGAGGCGGTGAGGCGCGCGCCGGATACGGCGGTGGGAGCCTCGCTGTAGGTGGCGCCGCCATCGGTCGACACGGCCAGCTTGCCCGAGGCGAGCACCATGTCGAGTGTGACGCCCTCGGGGGCGTCGGCAGGCAGAGTGGCTGTCGCTGTGGCGTGGCGGGCAAAGGCGTCGGCGTCTGATGTCGCCAGGGCGATGGTCACCGGCACGCGGGTCACGGTGATTTCCTCAGATATGAGATTGCCCGCCTTGGCGCGCAGGCGCAGGTCGCCCGAGATGGGCAGGCCGGTGAGGGTGACGCGGTAGACGCCCTCGGCGCTCCCGGTGGAGGTGTACGCGGCAGTCGACCAGGTGGCGCGGTCGTTGAAGTACTGTATCTGCACGCCGGTGTCGGGTGTGCCGCCGTTGTAGTTGAGGTCGAGCGTAAGCTCCGACTGGCCGAGAGCCAGCGGCGCGGGATTGGCGAGCGACACCTCCAGCGGGGCGGCCTCGATGCGCAGGGTCACGGCGTCTGATGCCTTGCCCATGGCGTCGACCACCACAAAGCTGATTTCGCTCACACCGTCGTCGCCGTCGACCAGCCCGATGTGACCAAGCACGTCGGTGAGAGTCACCACGGCCATCTGCTCGGGATTGTTGTAAAGGCCGCGGGCCTGCAGGCCGAGCGACGACAGGGTGCCCTGCGTGGCAGCCGGAGCGCCCACGAGGTTGACCTCGGCCGGCCAGCCCTGCGCGAGCAGCGAGGCCGAGCGGGTGGTCATGGTCACGCGGCTGAGACCGCCGCGGGCGATGATGTCGAGGCCGAGCGGGTCGGTGGGCGCGTTGCCGGGCACAAATGAGATGGCCTCGCCCGAGGTGAAGCCGCGGGCGGTCACCACGGGGGCAGGAGAGTTGAGCAGCTCGTCGCTCAGGTCGATTTCCACATCCTGCTCGTCGAGCATATCATCGTATATCACCTTGAGAGTGGCCTCGCCCGATGTCTGACCCTCGGCCAGGTCGAATGTCACGCGGTAGTGGCAGCGGGGCTTGGCGGTGAAGGAGGCCGACAGGAGCTTGGCGCCCTTGCCGTTGGGCTTTACAAAATTTACATACACCTCTACCAGTCCGGCCTTGACGTAGACAGGGCGGCTCTCGGCGGCGGCGACGGCGGTGGTGGCTCCGCCGGCCGAGTGTACCTCGGCATCGTAAGATGTCATGTACGAGGTGAAATTGTCGGTGTAGTCGAGCGACACCAGGGCATTGGCCAGCGAGGCGCTGATGGCCACGGGTGTCACCTTGTTTTCCTCGACGGTGATGGACTGCGAGCCCATGAAGTAGGGAGCCTCGAAGCCTTCGGAGCTCTCGTCGCCGTAAAAAGCTTCGAGAGTATAGTCGCCCACAGCAAAGCGCTCGTCGGCGTCGAAGTCGGTCAGGTGGTCCCATGTGCGTGTGAAGGAGCCGTCGGCCGCGGTGAGCCGCAGGCTCAGGTCGTCGGCGGTGATGTCGGAGTACTCGGCCCGCGACATCGCTTTTGAAGGCCGCTTGGCGGCCAACACCTCGGGATTCAGCTCAATCTGCGGGTCGAATCCTCCGGTGCCCTTGACCGTCGATGCACCGGCGAAATCGTCGGACGCACAGCCGGCCGCGAGCGCCGCCAGGCCGAAGCCGAGCAGAGCGTGCGTGATGGGGTGTCTGAAAGTCATATGTTAAGGTTTATTTGATTGGTTTCAAAAATATACTATGTGCGGCAAAATTAACAAATTTTACCGTACCGCCAAAATAAACGTGACGTGTGGGGGTCAAACCGCTGTCAGAATGTGGCGTGGAGGGCGATGCGCAGGCCGCTGCGGTCGATGGAGTAGGGCACATGGCGGTATGTCAGGCGCCAGTAGTACTCGAGGCGCACCAGGCGCAGGATGTTGTCGAGACCGGCGCTGATTTCCATGTAGGGGGTATGGTCGGGGGTGAGCCGCGCCGTGCCCTCGGGGAAGCGCGGCAGCGCAGGGTCGAGCGCGGGGTCGGAATGGCGGTCGAGCCGGCCCCAGAAGCCGCGGAAGCCCACCACCTCGCGCAGGCGGGCGCGCTTTACCAGCGGGATGAGGTTGAGCAGGGCTCCCCGGGCGTTGTACTCGACCTCCCAGCTGGCGGCCGACGTGCATATGAATTCCATGGGATTGAGCAGCGCCATGGCGCGCGGCTGTATGGTATAGGAGATGTTGGCGTTGGGGATGGCCAGGGCGGGGAATGGCGCCCGGCCCCATACGTGGGTGCCCGCGGCCGAGAGGTCGAGGTATCCCCAGGCGCTCAGCCACACGCGGCTGCGTATGTCCAGCTCTGTGCGGTTGACGGTATATCGCGAGCCCCACAGCCCGCCCGGCGAGCAGGTGTGGCGCAGTGTGAGGGCCGGGGCATCGTAGTTGACCGGCACGCGGTGGAGCCGGCCCTGCACAAACTTCTCCCCGGGGGCGTAGCGCAGCGTCAGCTCGGCGAAATTCTGGGTGTAATGGCCCAGCGCGGTGCCGTCGCCGAGGATGAAGGGCATCGTGGGGGCGCCCTCCATGCGGTCGGTGCCTACAGCCACGTCGAAAGACAGCCCCGATCGCATCTCCCACAGGAAGTCGAGCCGCTGCAGGCGGCGGTATGCGGCGCGGTCGTCGCTGATGCGCCGCAGCGACAGCACCACATTGTCGGGCGAGGTGGCCATGTAGTGGAGGCCCGGGCGGTCGATGTCGTACTGCGAGGTAAACCGCAGCGAGCGCATCGGAAACTCCCGCGAGTGCAGCGTCTTGTCGATAAACGAATACTCCACCTCGGCAAGGTGTTTCCAGCGGTGGTCGCGGGTGCCCCAGGCACCGTAGGCGCGGCCAAACCACCGCGGCGACAGCCGGGCGGTGGTCATGCCGCCCAGGCGCAGGCGGGTACCCTCGATGGAGTTGAAGCTCACCAGGGTGTTGACCGGGCCGATATCGACGGGCGAGTCTTTGCAGGGCGAGAAGTAGCCGGTAAATATAGTGCGCAGCACACGCTCGCCCCAGTATACGACCGGGCGGCGGCGCAAGTCGGAGAGCAGGCGGTCGAGGCGGCTCTCGCCCCGGGGCATGGCGGCCGTGCGGGCCTCGAGCCAGAAGTCGTCGTCGCGCGCGGCCGCTCCGGGCAGCTCCAGCTCCGGGCCCTCCGAGGCGTATACAGAGTCGGGCTGCGGGGCAAAGGTATGGCCGGTATAGGAGGTGGTGCGGCGGGCGTAGAGATTGCCGCCCTTGCCGCCGCCCAGCGCGCTCAGCTCCATGGTGAGGTCGTCGAGAGTCTTGAGGCGGCGCCCCTCGGGCGAGATATCGTAGGTCTGGGTGATGTAGAGGGCGTCGACAAAGTTGACCGGCGTCTCCGACGGCAGCCGCAGGTCGACGCGGCGCACAGCCATGGTCGAGTCGGCCACATCGACATACAGGTGGCCGGTGAAACCGTATGAAGCCTTGTTGCGCGGGTAAAACGACAGCACGGCATATCGCCCCGCCAGCCCCGGGAGCGACACCGTATCGGTGAGATAAAAGCGGTAGAAGTCGGGCGCCAGGGGGCTGAGCGGACTCACAAACCGCGAGCCCAGTATGGTGAGGTCGGCATCGTAGAGGTCTATCTCGCGCATGGCATCGTCGAGAAACACCCGCATCGCCTCGGGATCGAGCATGTGGTCGATGCCGGTCGAGCGCACACCGGCGACACGCTCCTTGACGGCCGAGGGGTCGCGGCGGCGGTATACCCGCGAGGCGCGCTCCTTGCTCACCAGGCTCAGGATGGGCTTGCCGGTGACGTCTGATGTGTCGACATGGAGGGTGATGTCGTCGGTAGCGCGGGCGAGAGCCGAGCCGCCAGATGCGCGGAAGTCGTTGGCGGCTACGGTCGTGCGTGTATATTTGTCGTAGGTGTAATATGGCATGGCCGCAGGGTCGCCGGCAGGGCCGGCCTCCTTGATGCGGCGGGCAAAGTCGACCGCGGGATTGCCCCGCTTGGAGTACTTGCGGCGGCGCACCACCACCTCGCGCAGCCCGACCGCCGCCGGCGACAGATATACCGCATACATATTATATGGGTTGCGCCGCAGTCTTACCGTCTTTGACGCATATCCCATGCAGCTCACTTTCAGGGCGCGGGCGTCGGCGGGCACGGCCAGCTCGAAAAGCCCGCTCTCGTCGGCCACCACCGAGCGGCGGGCGCCGTCGACCATCACCGACGCGCGGCCCAGCGGCGAGTCGGTCACCGAGTCGCGCACGATGCCCCGCACGATATAGTCGGCGCTGCGGGCAGGCAGTGCCCATGCGAGCGTCGTTACGACAAATATTGCTATCTTTGCGGGCAAATCCATCAAGCTATGGCAAAAGAGATAGAGCGTAAGTTTTTAGTGACCGGCGACGGCTACCGCGCCGAGGCCACGGCGGTGAGGCATATGCGCCAGGGGTATGTGAGCCGACGCCCGGGCGGCACGGTGAGAGTGCGCGTGGCCGACGGCCGCGGATACCTCACCGTAAAGGGCATCAACACGGGGGCCGTGCGCTCTGAGTGGGAGTACGAGATACCGGCGGCCGACGCCGAGAGCATGCTTGCCGAGGTGTGCGAGGGAGCCGTGCTGGCCAAGCGGCGCTATGTGGTGCCGGCCGGCGGCGGGCTGCGCTGGGAGATCGACGAGTTTGAGGCTCCGGCGCGTGTGTCCGGGCTGGTGGTGGCCGAGATAGAGCTGCCCGAGGCCGACGCTGCATTTGAGCGCCCGGCGTGGCTCGGCGAGGAAGTCACCGGCCGCGCCGAGTATTACAATTCTAATCTCGACGCTCAAGCCTGACCACGTTTTCCACATGGTGGGTATGCGGAAACATATCCACCGGCTGCACGGCCGTCACCTTGTATCGGCTGTCGAGCAGAGCCAGGTCGCGGGCCTGTGTGGCGGGATTGCAGCTCACATACACGATGCGGCGCGGCGCGGCCAGCAGTATCACGTCGATCACATCGGGGTGCATACCCGCGCGCGGCGGGTCGACTATCATCACATCGGGCGCGCCGTGCTCCTCGACAAAGGCGGCCGTGAGCACATCCTTCATGTCGCCGGCGTAAAACTCGGTGTTGGTGATGCCGTTGCGCTCCGAGTTTATCTTGGCGTCGGCGATGGCCTCGGGCACATACTCGATGCCGACCACCCGGGCGGCGCGGCGGCTCACGAAGTTGGCTATGGTGCCGGTGCCGGTATAGAGGTCGTAGACAAGCTCGGAGCCGGTGAGGCCGGCCATGTCGCGTGCCACGCAGTACAGCTCGTAGGCCTGGCGGGAGTTGGTCTGATAGAACGACTTCGGGCCGATGCGGAAGCGCAGCCCCTCCATCTCCTCCTCGATGTAGTCGCGGCCCGAATGGAGCAGGATGTCCCGGTCGGCGATGGTGTCGTTGGCCTTGAGATTGACCACATACATCAGCGATGTGATCTGCGGGAACTCGCGGCGCACGGCGTCCATCACGTCGGCGATGGCCTCGGGCGAGTCTTCGCCGAAGCTCATCACCACCATCGACTCGCCCGTCGATGCCAGGCGTATCATCAGGGTGCGCATCAGGCCCGTGTTGGCCTTGAGGTCGTAGAAGGAGTATCCGCGAGAGCGGGCATAGTCCTTGATGAAAAGGCGTATGCGGTCGCCGAGGCTGTCTTGCAGATGGCAGCGGCTGATGTCGAGCACCTTGTCAAATGCGCCCGAGATGTGAAATCCGGCGCCATCGCGGTCGTCGAAAATCTCGTCAGACTCCATCTGCTCGCGGGTGAGCCAGCGGCGGTTTGAAAAGGTGTACTCCATCTTGTTGCGGTACTCCCATATGCGCTCCGAGCCCTTGATGGGCGATACCGGGGGCAGCTCCACCTTGGCGATGCGTGTCAGGGCGTCGGTCACCTGCTGCTGCTTGCACTCGAGCTGCAGGTCGTAGGGCAGATGCTGCCAGCGGCAGCCGCCGCATGTGCCGAAGTGGGAGCAGGGCGGCCCGACGCGCCGCGGCGACGGCTCGACCAGCCGCACGATGCGCCCCTCGGCATACGACGAGCGCTTGCGGGTGAGCTTGATATCGGCCACGTCGCCCGGGGCGCCGTAAGGCACAAACACTACCATCTCGCCGTGGCGCGCCACGGCATTGCCCTCGGCAGCGACGCCGGTGATGGTCACGTTTTCAAGTATGGGTAAATCCTTGCGTTTTCTTGACATACTCAGCGGTAAAGGAAGCGCTTGATGGAGCGCTTGGGTGTCTTCTTGAATTCCTCGGGCATCACCTGTATGCGCGAGATCTGCTCGTAAGGCGCCACCAGCTTGTTGAGCTCGGCGCGCACATCCTCCATGATAGGCTCGAGCTGATGGTAAGAGAGGCGGGCGGCGTCCATCTCCTCGTGGTCGGGATACACCAGGGCCACCAGGCGTCCGTCGCGCTCGACCACCAGGCTCTCCGATACGTAAGGCATATTGTTGAGCTTGGCCTCGATTTCCTCGGGGTAGATATTCTGGCCGTTGGCCGAGAGTATCATGGTCTTGTAGCGGCCGCGTATATATATGGTGCGTCCGTCGGCGCCTCCCACGCGGCCCATGTCGCCGGTGTGGAGCCAGCCGTCGGTGTCGAGGGCGGCCTCGGTGGCCTGGGGATTTTTGTAGTATCCCTTCATGACATTCTGGCCGCGCACGACTATCTCGCCCTGGCCGGGCGTGGTATCGTCGGGCACGATGCGCGCCTCCATCACCGGCAGGGCGCTCCCGGCCGAGCCAGGCTCAAACTCGCGCCAGGGTCGGTAGCTGATGAGCGGGCCACACTCGGTCATGCCGTAGCCCACCGTGAAGGGAAACTTGATGCGGTACAGAAACTCCTCCACCTCGGGGTTGAGCGGCGCGCCGCCGATAATCACCTCCTCAAACTCGCCGCCGAAGGCCTCCACCAGCCGGGCGCGTATGCGGCCGTATATGGCGCGGTCGAGCCCGGGCAGCGCCAGTATCCAGCGCACCGGCTTGCGGGTAATCATCGGCACGATCATCTTGCGGTAGATCTTCTCCAGGATGAGGGGCACGCAGATGATGAGATTGGGCTTTACCTCGCGCATGGCCTTGACCAGCAGGGTAGGGGTCGGGGTGCGGCCCAGTACAGTCACATGCGAGCCGACAGCCAGCGGCACCAGCATGTCGAAGGCGCAGCCGTAGGCATGGGCCAGCGGCAGAAACGACAGTGCCCGCGAGCCGCGGTAGTGCAGCCGCGAGGCGATGCCGAAGGCCACGTTGCCGGCCACATTGTCGTATGTGAGCATCACGCCCTTGGAGAAGCCTGTCGTGCCCGAGGTATAGTTGAGTATGACGGTATCGTCAGACGGGCGCGAGGCATAGTGGATGTCGGAGGGGCCAAAACCGTCGGGGTAGCGCTTGGCAAAGGCCCGCGACAGAGTCTTGACAAAGGTGGTGATGCCGCGGGTACGCGCGGCCAGTATCTTGCGGGTATCGAGCGACACCACCGCCCGCAGCTCCGGCAGCATGTCCATGTCGAGATGCTCCCATATGCTGTCGTTGACAAAGAGCACACGGGCGTCGGAGTGGTTGATGATGTGGGCCGCGTCGGCCGGATTGAAGTCGTGCAGTATGGGCACGATCACCGTGCCGTATGTGAGCGAGGCCATGAACACGCATATCCAGGTGGAGGTGTTTTTGCCCAGCAGGGCCACCTTGTCGCCCGGCTTTAGGCCGGCTGCCTCAAAAAAGAGGTGCAGGCGCGCTATACGGCGCGCCACCTCGGTGTACGTCATGGTCTTGCCCGAGCCGTAGTCGGTGATGGCCGGGAGCGGGCCGTTGTCGATAAGCGACTCGCGGTATATCTCGATAAGCCCGCAGCCGCGGGTGGCGCATTCGGAGAGATTCATGGCTGTGGCGGGTGGGGGGGATGGTCAGTTGTTGATGCCGCTCAGGCCGGGCACGCGCTCGCAGAGTGAGCGGTGTATCGACTCGGTGATGGCGTCGACGTCGCCGTTGCCGTCGATGGCGTGGTACTTGCCCTCGCCCACATAGTAGTCGCGCAGGGGGGCGGTGCTGGCGTGGTATACCTTGAGGCGGTTTTTGATGGTCTCGGGAGTGTCGTCGGCGCGCCCGGTGAGACGGCCGCGCTCGACCATGCGGCGCACCAGCTCATCCTCGGGCACCTCGAGCCCCACCACAGCGTGGAGCTCCGAGCCGCGGCGCGCCAGCATGTCCTTGAGGGCGCGGGCCTGCTCGATGGTGCGGGGAAAGCCGTCGAATATCACGCCGGCGGCGGTCTTGTCGGGATTGGAGTCGAGCACGTGCTCGAGCACGCGTATCATCAGGTCGTCGGGTATGAGCTGACCCTTGGAAATATACGAGTCGGCGGTCTTGCCGAGGTCTGTGCCGCGGGCGATATGGTCGCGGAGTACTTCGCCGGTAGAGATGTGGTGCAGTCCGTAGCGCTCGATGAGGCGGTCGCTCTGGGTGCCCTTGCCGCTGCCCGGCGCACCGAATATTACGATGTTGAACACTTTACGTCAGTCTTCTTTAAGTATGTATATGTCGTTGAGGTTGCGGGCGCGGCCGTTGAGGTCGAGGCCGAAACCGATGATGAATTTCTTGGGTATGCTGAATCCCACATAGTCGGGGCTCACGGGCTTTACCAGCGCCTCGGGCTTGAAGAGCAGGGTGGCCACCTTGATGGCGGCGGGATTCTTGGCGCGCAGGTCAGATACGAGGCGGTCGATGGTATTGCCGGTGTCGATGATGTCCTCGACGACTATCACGGTGCGGCCCTCGATGTCGTCGGTGAGGCCGAGCACCTCCTTGACCACGCCGGTCGAGCCGGTGCCCTCGTAGGAGCGCAGGCGGATGAAAGCAATCTCGGCGTCGAGCTCCTCACATGCCCGGAAGAGGTCGCAGGCAAAGGGGAAGGCGCCGTTGAGCACACACACAAATAGCGGGCGCTGGCCGGCGCAGTCGCGCATGATGTCCTTGCCCAGCTCGCGCACACGGGCGTCGATAGTCTCTCTCAGAATATAAGGTTCAAAGGTCAGGCCTTCGTAGGTGACTTGTTTCATCCGAAAAAAATTTTTGCAAAGGTAGTAAAAAAGATTTGCAGATTGGGGCGATTTCTTTGTACAAATTGCGGGCGGGTAATGATTTTTTGGTTAATTTTGTCGGTAGATATGAAAAGTGTCTGGCACAGAGTCTACTCGATGTATGCCGAGGGCTTCCGCTCGATGACGGTGGGGCGCTCGCTGTGGATTGTCATCGCCATAAAATTGGCGGTGATGTTTCTGGTAATCAAGCTGTTTTTTATGCCCGACGCCATGTCTGACTGCACCACCGACGCCGAGCGCGCCCAGGCAGTGCGTACCTCGCTCACAACCCCTAAAACTATACAATGATGAACGATCTGCTATCTGTGGTCGACTGGTCGCGGGCGCAATTTGCGCTTACCGCCATGTACCACTGGCTCTTTGTGCCTCTCACCCTGGGCCTGTCGGTGGTGGTGGCAATCATGGAGACCATGTATTACCGCACGGGCCGCGCCGACTGGAAGGCGATTACAAAATTCTGGATGACTCTCTTCGGTATCAACTTTGCCTGCGGCGTGGCCACGGGACTGATACTCGAGTTTGAGTTTGGCACCAACTGGTCTAACTACTCATGGTTTGTGGGCGACATATTCGGCGCTCCGCTCGCCATCGAGGGTATACTGGCCTTCTTCATGGAGGCTACATTTGTGGCCGTGATGTTTTTTGGCTGGAACAAAGTCAGCCGCGGCTTCCACCTGGCCTCGACCTGGCTCGTGGCTATCGGCGTGAGCCTCTCGGCGCTGTGGATACTCGTGGCCAACGCCTGGATGCAGAATCCCGTGGGCATGGCCTTTGACCCCGACCAGATGCGCAATGTGATGGACGACTTCTGGGGCATGGCCTTCAATGCCGTGTCGCTCAATAAATTTTTCCATGCCGTGGCATCGGGCTGGTGTCTTGCCGGCGTGTTTGTGCTGGGC
Organism: uncultured Muribaculaceae bacterium; assembly: GCA_910587925.1. Classification (GTDB taxonomy): domain Bacteria; phylum Bacteroidota; class Bacteroidia; order Bacteroidales; family Muribaculaceae; genus CAG-873. The sequence goes on along the minus strand of CAJUOC010000001.1, from coordinate 63,482 downwards.
GTGAGCTGCTGGCTGCTCTGGCGCCGCAGCAACATCGACGTGGCCCGCCGCTCGCTGGCCATCGGCGCCTGGGTGGGCCTTGCCGGCATCGTGGCCACCATCTATACCGGCGACGGCTCGGCCGTGCAGGTAGCTCGCGTGCAGCCCATGAAGCTCGCCGCCATGGAGGCTCTCTACGACGGCAAGGTCGGTCAGGAGCTGGTGGGCTTCGGCATCGTCAACACCGACAAGCGCCCCGGCGACGACGCTCCCGCCCTTTACGGCGAGGTGTCGATACCCTACGGCCTGTCGATACTGGCCAATCACGACGCCGACTCATTTGTGCCCGGCATCAACGACCTCATCGAGGGCATCGCGCTCACGCCGGCCGGTGACACCGTGCGCACCGTGTCGTATGCCGAGCGCATCGCCATCGGCCGCGAGGCCCGCGAGGCCCTGCGCCTCTACGACGTGGCCCGCGCCGAGGGCGACTCCGCCGCCATGGCCGCCGCCCGCGCCGACTTCGAGGCCGCATACCCCTACTTCGGCTACGGATACCTCGACTCGCCCCAAGACGCCGTGCCTCCCGTGGCGCTCACATTCTACGCCTTCCGCGTGATGGTAATCATCGGCGGCTATCTGCTGCTGCTCTTCCTGGGCGCCATCTTTGCCTGCACCCGTCGTACCGGCTGGCTCGAGAAGCCCTGGCTCCACTGGGTGGGCATCATCTCCATCCCCCTGGTATGGATATGCTCACAGGCCGGCTGGATAGTGGCCGAGGTGGGCCGTCAGCCCTGGGTGATACAAGACCTCATGCCCACCGGCGCCGCCATATCGGCCAACAGTACTGCCGCCGTGCAGACCACATTCTGGCTCTTCGCAGTGCTCTTCACCCTGCTGCTCGTGGCCGAAATCAGCATCATGCTGCGCTATATAGCCCGCATGTCGCGTACCGATATCATTACCAACCCCAAAATCTAAGCAGTCATGACAGACTTACAGATGTTTCAAGCCTATTGGTGGCTGCTCATATGTGTGCTGGGCGCCGTCCTCGTATTCATGCTATTTGTGCTCGGCGGGCAGTCGATGCTATTTTGCCGCCACGACCTCACACACCGCCAGCTCATGGTCAACTCGCTTGGCCGCAAGTGGGAGCTGACGTTCACGTCGCTGGTAGTATTCGGCGGCGCATTCTTCGCCTCCTTCCCCCTCTACTATTCGACCAGCTTCGGCGGGGCATACTGGCTGTGGATGCTCATCCTGTTCAGCTTTGTGTTGCAGGCGGTGAGCTATGAGTTCCGCCGCAAGCGCGGCAATCTCTACGGCACCCGCACCTACGACATCTTCCTGCTTGTCAACGGCGTGGTGGGCTGTGTGCTGCTGGGCTGCGCCGTGGGCATGATGTATTTCGGCGCCGACTTCGAGGTGACCCGCGCCAGCCTGCTCGACCCTGCGTCGCCCGTCATCTCGCGCTGGGGCGACGCCCACGGCTTCGACGTGATTGCATGCTGGAAATGCCTCCTGCTCGGCGTGACCGTGTTTTTCCTGGCGCGCACACTGGCCTCGCTCTACTTCATCAATAATATCCGCGGCGCCGGAGAGGCGTTTGAGGCCGGTATGCGTCGTAGCGCGCTGGTCAACGGCGTGATTTTCGCCGCCCTCTTCGTGACCTTTGCCATCGTGCTCCTGCTCCAGACCGGCTACCGCGCCAATGCCGGCGGGACTGTCGAGGCCGAGCCCTATCTGTATCTCCACAATCTGCTCGGCATGTGGTGGTGGGGTGTCATCTTCGCCGCCGGCGTGGTGCTCGTGCTCTGCGGCATCGGTACCGCGCTGCTGCCCAGCCTGCGCTCGGGCATATGGTATGCCGGCATCGGCACAGTGCTGGTGGTGGTGGCCATGCTGGCTGTGGCCGGCTACGGCGATACCTGCTATCTGCCCTCGCTCACACACCCGCAAAGCTCCCTGACGCTGGCCAACTCGTCGAGTTCGCTCTTTACCCTGCGCGTGATGAGCTGGGTGAGCCTGCTGGTGCCCTTTGTGCTGGCATACATCTGGTATGTATGGAGCAAAATGAATGCCGGCGGCCTCACCCCGGCCGATGTCGACGACAGCGCCCACCAATATTGATACCATGGCCGACCTGTACCGCACCATAGCAGCGCCCGCCGAGGCCACCGTCACCGAGAAGCGGAGCAAGTTTCTGGCCTTCGCGTACCCGGCGGCCACGGTCGACGAGGCTATGGAGCGGGTGGGGGAGCTGCAGCGCAAGTACTACGATGCCCGCCACGTGTGCTACGCATACATGCTCGGCGCCGACCGCGCCACCTTTCGCGCCAACGACAACGGCGAGCCGTCGGGTACTGCCGGCAAGCCCATCCTGGGGCAGATAAACTCTCTGGAGCTGACCGACGTAGTGGTCGGCGTGGTGAGATACTTCGGAGGTATCAAGCTCGGCACCCCCGGGCTGATAGCGGCCTACCGCGCCGCCGCCCGCGCCGCACTCGACGCCGCCGTCGTCGACGAGCGCCATGTGATGCGGCGGGTGGAGTTTACCTATCCGTATGCCTCCATCAACGACGCCATGCGCCTCACCCGGCTGCCCGGCGTGCGCGTGGTCGACTCGGTATACGACAATGTGTGCCGGCTGGTGCTCGACGTCGAGGCCGACCGCGCCGAAGCCCTGGAGCGCGCCGTGGCCGATGTGGCCGGCGCGTCACTCTGCATATGAAAACCATCATATCTACCATATGAATACATTATATAAAATAGCAATGAGCGCGACCGCACTGATGACAGCGGCGGCCGCCACCGCCGCGCCCGACGCTGAGGCGCCCCTGATAGAGCGCCCCGACTTTCACAGCACCACGGGTATTTTTGATATAGATGCCCTCGAGGCGCTGGGCCGTGTGAGCGAGCCCCGCGTGTCGCCCGACGGCCGCAAGGTGCTCTACGGCATCTCCTACGAGAGCCTTGAGCAGAATACCTCCAACCGCGAGCTGTGGGTGATGGATGTCGACGGCTCGGCACAGACCCGCATCACCACTACCCCCAAGAGCGAAAACTCGGCCGTATGGATCGAGCAGGGCCGCTCGATAGCCTTTATCTACCCCGGCAGCGAGGGCACTCCCCAGCTGTGGGTGATGGGCGCCGACGGCAGCGACCGCCGACAGGTGAGCAGCCTCGAGGGCGGCGTGAGCGGATTTCTCTTCTCGCCCTCGGGCAAGAAGGTGGTGCTCATCGGCAACGTAAAGTATGCCCGCACCGCACAGGACATCTACCCCGACCTGCCCAAGGCCACCGGCCGCGTGGTCGACGACCTCATGTACAAGCATTGGGACGAGTGGGTCACCGAGATACCTCACCCCTTTGTGGGCGACTACACCGGCCGCGAGGTGGTCAATATCAAAGACATCATGGCCGACGAGCCCTTTGAGGCGCCCATGAAGCCATTCGGCGGCTCGGAATCCTTTGCCTGGCACCCCGGCGAGCAGATGCTCGTGTATGTGTCGCGCAAGAAGACCGGCCTGGAGTATGCCGTGTCGACCAACTCCGACCTCTATCTCTACAGCCTCGAGACCGGCGAGACCCGCAATCTCACCGAGGGCATGATGGGATACGACACCGCACCCGCATTCTCGCCCGACGGCAACTATCTGGCCTGGCTGAGCATGGAGCGCGACGGCTACGAAGCCGACAAAAACCGCCTCATGCTGCTCGACTGCCGCACCGCCGTCAAGACCGACCTCACCGCCGCGTGGGATTACACCATCGAGGAGTTTGCCTGGAATCCCTCGGGACGCTCGCTGTGGTTTATCGCCTACAAAGACGGTGTGGCTCCCGTATTTGAGATAGACGCCAAGAGCGGCGCCGTAGCCACCGTGGCCGAGCAGCAGGCCGACTTCACCTCGCTCAGTCCCGTCGACGAGCGTACCGTCATCACCATGCAGCACTCCATGCTGCGCCCCAACGAAATCTACTCCGTCACCAAGCCCCGCAAGAAGGGCGCCGCAGCCGTGAAGGCCCTCACCGATGTCAACGGCGCCATCTTTGCCCAGCTCGACATGCCCACCGTAGAGCGCCATATGGTGCCCACCACCGACGGCAAGCAGATGCTCACCTGGGAGATACGTCCGCCGCGCTTCGACGCCTCGCGCAAATACCCCGCGATACTTTACTGCCAGGGCGGCCCGCAGTCGTCGGTAAGCCAAATCTGGAGCTACCGCTGGAATTTTGCCCTGATGGCCTCCAACGGCTATGTGATGATCGCGCCCAACCGCCGCGGTGTGCCGGGATTCGGCACCGAGTGGGAGGAGCAGATTTCCAAGGACTATCCCGGCCAGAACATGCGCGACTACCTCGCCGCGGTCGACTACATGAAGGCCAACGCCTCCTACATCGACCCCGCCCGCATCGGCGCCACCGGCGCCAGCTACGGCGGCTTTTCCATCTACTGGCTCGCAGGCAACCACGACGGTCGCTTTGCCGCCCTGCTCGCCCACGCCGGCATCTTCAACATGGAGGCGCAGTATCTGGAGACGGAGGAAATGTGGTTTGCCAACTGGGATATGGGCGGCGCCTACTGGGAGAAAGACAATGCCGTGGCGCAGCGCACCTTTGCCAACTCGCCCCACCGCTTTGTCGACCGCTGGACCACCCCCATCATGATTTCCCACGGCGAGTACGACTACCGCATCCTCGCCTCGCAGGGCATGGCCGCCTTCAATGCCGCCAAGCTGCGCGGCATACCCGCCGAGATGGTCATCTATCCCGACGAGAATCACTGGATACTCAAGCCGCAGAATGCCGTGATGTGGCAGCGGCTCTTCTTCCGCTGGTTTGACAAGTGGCTCAAACCCGCGCAGACCGACAAATGACCTACAGCAGGCGGCAAAAGTAAACTTTGCCGCCTGCGCTTTTTTTGCTACTTTTGCCACGCTATGAAGAAACTCGAGCTAATCCTGATAAATATCTCCGGCTTTGACCGCCCGGGCGTGACCTCGGCGCTCACCGAAATACTTGCGCGCAACGGCGCCCGCATCCTCGACATCGGCCAGGCCGATATCCACCACTATCTGTCGCTGGGCATACTCATCCGCACCGACGACTCCGCCTCGGGCGAGATCATGAAGGAAATGCTCTTCAAGGCTTATGAGCTCAATGTGAAGGTGCGCTTCACCCCCATCACTCCCGAGGCATACGAGGAGTGGGTGGGCCGCCAAGGCAAGGGCCGCTGGATCATCACCACCCTTGGCCGCCGCATCACGGCGAGCCACATCGCCCTGGTGAGCGATGTCATCGCCGGCCAGGGGCTCAATATCGACGCCATACAGCGCCTCACCGGCCGCACTCCGCTGGCCGACGACGAGCTGCCCATGTCGAAGGCATGCATAGAGTTCAGCGTGCGCGGCAATCCCCGCTCGCGCAGCCAGATGCAGCAGCGCTTCATGGAGATAGCCGCCGACGAGGAGCTCGACATATCGCTGCAGGAAGACAATGTATTTCGCCGCTGCCGCCGCCTGGTATGCTTCGACATGGACTCAACGCTCATCGGCACCGAGTGTATCGACCAGCTTGCCGAGCGGGCCGGGGTGGGCGCCGAGGTGAGCGCCATCACCGAGCAGGCCATGCGAGGCGAGATTGACTTCTGCGAGTCATTTCGCCGCAGGGTGAGCCTGCTCAAGGGGCTCGACGAGAGCGTGATGCGCGAGATTGCCGAGTCGCTGCCCATCACCGAGGGGGTCGAGCGCATGATGCGAGTGCTCAAGCGCACCGGCTACAAGACCGCCATACTCTCGGGCGGATTCACATACTTCGGCAACTATCTCAAGCAGAAATTCGGCTTCGACTACGTGTATGCCAACAATCTCGAGATTGTCGACGGCAAGCTCACCGGCCGCTATCTGGGCGACATCGTCGACGGTCGCCGCAAGGCCGAGATGCTGCGGCTCATAGCGCAGTTTGAGAATATCGACATACAGCAGACCATCGCCGTGGGCGACGGCGCCAACGACCTGCCCATGCTCACCACTGCCGGCCTCGGCATCGCCTTCCATGCCAAGCCGCGCGTGAAGCAGACCGCCTCGCAATCGATATCGACCATCGGTATTGACGGAGTGCTCTACTTCCTGGGATTCAAAGACTCATATATGGCCGAGCCCGAGCGTACCGTGCCCGGCGACCTTAATCCGGCCTGACCATGCGGCGCTGGCTCTCCTCTCTGGTGATATTTATCGCCGGCGCGGCCACGGCGGCCGCCGGCTCCGGCGTGGGGCTTGTGCTCAGCGGCGGTGGCAGCAAGGGTATCGCCCATATCGGTGTGATACAGGCCCTCGAAGACAACGATATCCCCATCGACTACGTGACCGGCACCTCGATGGGCGCCATCGTCGGCGGCCTGTATGCGATGGGCTACACCCCGGCCGAGATGCTCGACCTCATACTGTCGCGCGACTTCGGCTACTGGAGCACGGGTCGCATCGACCCCGACCTTACCTTCTACTTCAACCGCGAGGAGCCGTCGCCCGTGATGATCAACGTGCCCATCGGCCCCAAGCCCGGCCCCAAGGTGCCGGCATCGCTCATATCGCCGCTGCCGATGAATTTTGCATTCATGGAGCTGTTTGCGCCGGCCACGGCCGCGTGCGGTGGCGACTTCGACAGGCTCATGGTGCCCTTCCGCTGCGTGGCTTCAGACATCGACGCCCGGCGCATGAAGGTACTGCGCGGCGGCAGCCTCGGCGATGCCATACGCGCGTCGATGTCGTTTCCGATAGTGTTTCAGCCCACCGAGATAGACTCGGCTCTGCTCTACGACGGCGGTATCTACGACAATTTTCCGGTCGATGTGATGCTCCGCGACTTTGCCCCCGACGTGATATTCGGCGTCACGGTCAATACCCCGACTCCCGGCCCGCAATACTCGCTGATGGATCAGCTGGAAAATCTGGTGATACAGCGAGCCGACTACAATCTGCCCCCGCGGCGCGGCATGAAGCTGCATATCGACCTGCGGCAATTCGGGCTACTCGATTTTCCCAAGGCGCGCGAGATATACCGTATCGGCTATGAGCACGCCCTGGCCGTGATGGACTCTCTGAAGACCCGCATACCCGGGCGCACGTCGCCCGAGGTGCGCCGGCTGCGGCGCGACGCTTTCCGCGCGCGCTACCCTTATACCCGCTTTGGCTCGGTGGAAGTCAGCGGCGGCACTCCGCGGCAGAATGACTACCTGCGATACCTCTTCCACCCGCGGCGCGGATGCGACACCATCGGCATCGGCCGCGCCCGCGATGCCTATTACCGAGCCATATCGTCGGGCAAGCTCGCCGACCTGTCGGTGCAGGCGCCGTACTGCGACTCCACGGGGCTGTTTGCGCTGCGTATGCGCGCTGCGGTCAAGAGCCGTTTCCGCCTCGGCGTGGGCGGATACATCACCTCGAGTGCCAACAGTTTCCTGTATGCCTCGGCCGGATTCTCCTCGATGAGCTTCAGCAGCCTCGACGCCTCGCTCAGCGGCTGGCTCGGCCAGAGTGTGATGGCGGCTCGGCTCGGCGGCCGCCTCTTCCTGCACACGCCGCTGCCGTCGGCGCTGGAGTTTGCCGCGGTGGTGTCGCGCACACGGTATACCCAGGGCGAGCGGCTGTTTTTTGAAGACCGCAGTCCGACCTTCCTCATCGACAGACAGATTTTTGCCCGTCTCGGCTGGAGTGTGGCCACGGGGCGTGTGGGCAAGCTCACCGCCGCTGTGGGCTACGGCTGGCTCCGCGACAGCTACTTCCGCGACAGCTCGGCCGACAGCTACCGCCTCGGCCGCAATCACTCCGACTATGCCCTCGGCCAGGCCCTGCTGCGCTACTCGTCAAATACCCTCGACGACCAGGGATATCCCACATCGGGCCACTCCTACATGCTCAGCGGCATGGGGCTGCTCGGTCACAGCACCCTCCACCGCCCCGACCATCCGCGCGGGCGTCGCGACGAGCGGTGGCTCCAGAGCGAGCTGCGTACCCGCAACTATATAGAGTGTGGCCGCCACTTCTCGCTGGGCCTCGAGAGCGACATGCTCCTGAGCACCCGCGGCCTCTCGCCCACCTATGGCGCATCGGTCGCCGCCGCGCCCGAGTATACGCCGACACCCTCGGCGGCCGGCTCGTTTAATCCGGCGCTGCGCGCCTTCTCGTTTATCGCGGCAGGCGTCGTGCCCGTGTACCGCTACAATGAGTCGCTGTCGGCGCGTGTCGGTGCATACGGGTTCCTGCCCGTGCGCCGTATCACCGGCAATACCGTGGCCGATGTGGCCGGCCGCGGCCGGCCGTTGAGCGACCCCGAGGTATGGGCCGAGGCGGCCGTGAGTTACCGTTTTCCGGTCGGCACCCTGTCGGGCTACGCCTCCTACACCACCTCTCCCGGCGACCACTGGCGCTTCGGACTGTCGCTGGGCGTGTTTATCCTCCCACCCAAATTTCTGAGATGATGACCTCCACACATACCATAGCTATACTTGGCGCCGGACGCATGGGCGCCCCAATGGCGCAGCGGCTCGCCGGCGCCGGATACGACGTATGCCTCTCGGCCCGCGATATGGCCAGGCTCAAAGCCGCGGCCGGCGACGAGCCGCGTATACGCCTCACTACCGATCCGGCCGCGGCCGTGGCCGGCGCGCAACTGGTGATCGTGGCCGTGCCGCCGGCAGCCACCGCCGCCGTGCTCGATGCGGCCGCTCCGGCTCTCGCTGCCGCTGCCGTGGTGGCCACCCTCTCGCCCGCCATGAGCCTGGCCGAGGTGCAGTCGCATCTCCCCGCAGGCACTTTCGCCGCCCGTCTCATGCCCAACACCGCGCTGCGGCTGGGCGCGTCGATGACCTTTGCCGCCTTTGCCGCCGACGTGCCCGCAGACTCGCGTGCCATGCTCGTGGCCGATATGGAGGTGATGGGGCAGGTGACCGTGATAGAGGAGCGGCTGATGGGCGCCGCGACAGCCCTGTGCTCATGCGGCATCGCCTATGCCATGCGATACGTGAGGGCTGCGGCCGAGGGTGCCGTGCAGATGGGCTTCGACCCCGCGGTGGCCACCCGTGCCATTGCCGCCACGCTGAGCGGGGCCGCCGCCATACTGATGCAGGAGCCCACGCCTCACCCCGAGGCCGAGATAGACCGCGTGACCACCCCCGGCGGCACCACCATCCGCGGACTCAATGCCATGGAGGCGGCCGGATTTACCCCGGCCGTGATAGCCGGTCTGATAGCCTCGTCGCATGAATAAGGTGATACTCTGCGGATTTGCCGGTCAGGACCCGCGCATCCGCTTTGTGCAGACGCGCCAGGTGGCAGAGTTTTCGCTCGCCACCCGCGAGCCGGCCCATACCGGCCCCGACGGCGCGCGTATACCCGAGCTCACCGAGTGGCACAATATAGTGATGTGGGACTCCGCCGCCGCCTTTGCCGAGAAATACATACGCAAAGGCAGCCGTCTGCTCATCGAGGGACGCCTGCGCACGCGCCACTGGGAAGACCGCAATGCCATCAAGCGTACCGTCACCGAAATATATGTCGATACCTTTGAGCTCCTGCCCCGCGGCTGAAAAAATTGTAAAACTGCTGCACAACATATCGTAGTTTTGGTCGTTTTTCGGCGTGTTTATGTAAATTGCGGCCGTGAAAGCCGGCTCCCCTCACCCCCGGCTCAAAAGACCCTTATAGCATGAAAACATACAACTCGCACGAAATCAAAAACATAGCCTTGCTTGGTAGCAAAGGCTCGGGTAAGACCACGCTCGCAGAAGCAATGCTCTACGAGTGTGGCGTGATAAAACGCCGCGGTACCGTCGAGGCCAAGTCGACGGTCAGCGACTATTTCCCCGTGGAGAAGGAATACGGCTACTCGGTATTCTCGACCGTATTCTATGCCGAGTTTAACAATAAGAAGCTCAACGTGATAGACTGCCCGGGCGCCGACGACTTCGTGGGCAATGCCGTGACAGCCCTGAGCGTGACCGATACGGGCGTGATAGTCATCAACGGCCAGTATGGCGTCGAAGTCGGCACACAGAATATATTCCGCACCGCCACCTCGCTTGACAAGCCCGTAATCTTCGCCCTCAACCAGATGGACGGCGAGAAGACCGACTTTGAAAACGTCGTGGAGCAGATGCGCGAGGTATTTGGCCCGCGTGTCACTCTGGTGCAGTATCCTCTCGTGAGCGGCCCCGGCTTCAACTCGCTCATCGACGTGCTGCTCATGAAAAAGCTCACCTGGGGCCCCGACGGCGGTACTCCCACTGTCGAGGACATCCCGGCCGACCAGATGGATCATGCCATGGAGCTGCACCGCGCCCTGGTGGAGGCCGCCGCCGAAAACGACGAGGGCCTCATGGAAAAATTCTTTGAGGAGGAGCATCTCACCGAGGATGAGCTGCGTCTGGGCATCCGCAAGGGCCTCATCGACCGCTCGATATACCCGGTGTTTGTGGTGAGCGCCGCCAAAGACATGGGTGTGCGCCGCATGATGGAGTTCCTGGGCAATGTGGTGCCCTTTGTCGACGACATGCCCGCCCCGGTCAATACCGCCGGCGAGGAAGTCAAGCCCGACCCCGACGGCCCGCTGAGCATATTCATGTTCAAGACCACAGTCGAGCCCCATATCGGCGAGGTCAACTACTTCAAGGTAATGAGCGGTACCCTCAAGGCCGGTACCGACCTCGAAAACGTGACCCGCGGCTCACGCGAGCGCCTGGCCCAACTCTACTGTGTGTGCGGCCAGATCAAGACACCCGTCGACACCCTGCTCGCCGGCGATATCGGCGCCACCGTCAAGCTCAAGGACGTGCGCACCGGCAATACCCTCGACCAGAAGGGCTGCGACTGGGAGTTTGACATCGTGCGCTATCCCGCGCCCAAGTATCAGCGCGCCGTGCGCCCCGTCACCGAGAGCGACGCCGAGAAGCTCAACGCCATCCTCACCCGCATGCACGAGGAAGACCCCACCTGGATAGTCGAGCAGAGCAAGGAGCTCAAGCAGACAATACTGTCGGGCCAGGGCGAGTTTCATCTGCGCACCCTCAAGTGGCGTGTCGAGAACAACGACAAGCTGCCCATCGTATTTGACGAGCCCCGCATCCCCTACCGCGAGACCATCACCCGCGCCGCCCGCGCCGATTACCGCCACAAGAAGCAGAGCGGCGGCGCCGGCCAGTTTGGCGAGGTGCATCTCATAGTGGAGCCGTACAGCGAGGGTATGCCCGCGCCCGACACATACCGCTTCGGCAATCAGGAGTTCAAGATGAGCGTGCGCGACACCCAGGAGATACCTCTGGCATGGGGCGGCAAGCTCGTGGTGTGCAACTGTATCGTCGGAGGCGCCATCGACGCCCGCTTCATCCCGGCCATCGTCAAGGGTCTGATGGATCGCATGGAGCAAGGCCCGCTCACCGGCTCATATGCCCGCGATGTGCGTGTATGTATCTACGACGGTAAGATGCACCCGGTAGACTCCAATGAAATCTCCTTCCGCCTGGCCGGCCGCAATGCCTTCTCCGAGGCCTTCCGCAACGCCAACCCCAAGGTGCTCGAGCCCGTCTACGACGTGGAGGTGCTCGTGCCCGGCGACGTGATGGGCGATGTGATGAGCGACCTGCAGGGCCGCCGCGCCATCATCATGGGCATGTCGAGCGAAAATGGTTTCGAGAAGATTCAGGCCAAGGTGCCTCTGAAAGAGATGTCGTCGTACTCGACCGCGCTCAGCTCCATCACCGGCGGCCGCTCCTCGTTTACCATGAAGTTTGCCGCCTATGAGCTCGTGCCTGCCGACGTGCAAGATCGCCTGCTCAAAGACTACGCCGAGAAATCCACTGCCGACGAGTAATCCGCGGCACAGCAATATGAAATCGCCCGCTGTCATCAAAAGACAGCGGGCGATTTTCCATGTCGCCGGGGCGATGGGTCAGCAGAGCATCCCGTCGGCTACTGACTGGGCCGCGCCGTCGCCGAGCGTGGCCTGCACGATGGCCAGGCCGAAGTCGATGGCCGACGACGGGCCGTTGGCCGTGACAGCGTTGCCGTCGGTCACGGCGCGGCGGTCGCTCACATAGGAGGCGCCGCCCCGCTGCAGCAGTTCCTCAAATCCCGGGTAGCACGTAGCCTGCTTGCCCTCGAGCAGACCGGCCTGCGCCAGCACCACCGCCGGAGCCGCGCAGATGGCGGCGTAGCGGCCGCCGCGGGCGGCGTGGGCGCGGAGTGCGTCCATCAGAGTGGCGTCGTCGTGGAGATTCTGCGCGCCGGGCATACCGCCCGGGAATATGAGCCAGTCGGCGTCGGAGAGGTCGGCGTCGGCCAGCATCATGTCGGTCACGACCGTGAGATTGTGGGAGCCGGTCACAGCCGTGCCATCGGCCACGGCCACTACCGATACCTCCATGCCGGCGCGGCGCATCACATCGGCCGTCGCCAAGGCCTCGACTTCCTCAAAGCCGGGTGCCAGAAAGATATAAGACTTTTTCATGTCGCTATGTAATTTTGGTGTTTGTCGCAAAAATAACGCTTTTTGGCGTGGCTCGGCTTACATACAATCATTAAATTTGCATAAAAATCGAAATCATGCGCCGATATACGTTCATGCTCATCGCCGCGGTACTGATGCTCGCATCGTGTCGCCCGGCCGCCACATACCGTCGGGCCACCGGCTCGGTGTGGGGCACGACCTATCATATCACCTACCGTGCCGACCGTGACCTGCACGATACCATACTTGCCGAGATGCGGCGGGTCGAGCGGTCGCTGTCGATGTTTGACCCCTCATCGACCGTGTCGCGGGTCAATGCCACAGCAGAGTACGGTCCCATCGAAGTCGACTCGATGTTTGCCGAGGTGTTTGCGCTCTCACGGCAGGTGAGTACGGCGTCGGGGGGCGCCTTCGACCCCACGGTGCAGCCGCTGGTCGACCTGTGGGGGTTTGGCCCGTCGCATATCGACGAGGAGGAGCCGCCGTCACTTGCCGCCATCGACAGCGCCCTGGCCACCGTGGGCATCGCACGCTGCCGCATCGACGGGTCGGATCTGTACAAGGCGCATCCGCTCACACGGTTCGACTTCTCCGCCGTGGCAAAGGGCTACGGTGTCGACCGGGTGGCCGCGGCGCTGCGACGCTGCGGCGCCACCGACTATATGGTGGAGATAGGCGGAGAGGTGGCTGCGAGCGGCTGCAATCCGCACGGCCGGCAGTGGCGTATCGCCCTTGAGGCTCCCGAAGCAGGCTCGGCTCCCGGCAGCAATCCCACCGACGTGCTGGAGATAAGCGACGGCGCAGTAGCCACATCGGGCAATTACCGCAACTACCGCGAATTGGGCGACACCATCGTGGCCCACACCATCGACCCCGTCGGCGGCCGGCCGGTGTACACCGGCATCGCCGCTGCCACCGTCGAGGCGCCCACATGCGCCCTGGCCGACGCTCTGGCCACCGCCTGCATGGTATTGCCGCCCGACCGTGCCCTGGCCCTTGCCGACTCGCTGCCGGGAGTGCGCGTGCGCCTGGTATACCGCCGCGACGGCGCCTGGCATACCGACGTCAGATGACCAGCGACAATTGCCGGCATGCCTTCAGGGCTCAATGGCATGACTACAATGATGGCATTTACTTTGTGACGATATGCACTCATGATAAGAGCCATATGTTCGGGAGCATAAGCAATGGCGAAATCTGCCATACCGAGTTGGGGCAAGTCGTCAAGGATGCCATCGCCGACTTGCCCGACCATCCGCCTTATCCTGAGATTCTAAGCAGCGTGGTCATGCCCAATCATGTGCATCTCATGGTGGCTGTAGCTGCCGCAGGTCGTGCATCGGCGCCCGTCGGATGTTTAAGGCCGCCAAAGCATGGTGAAGCCTGTGTCGATTCACATCACAATTCCAACCTGGCCATTGTGGTCGGCGGTCTTAAATCCGCAGTAACACGAAAATACCATCGACTGCTTCGGGCGCGGCAGGCCGCGCCCCTACTGCGGCTGTGGCAGCGTCTGTATCATGAACATATCGTGCGCAGCCAACGGGCATACGACAATATCATGAATTATATCGACAGCAATGTCGCCAACTGGCCCAATGATAGTTTTCACGGCGAGTAGGGGCGCGGCCTGCCGCGCCCGCGCCAGCATAAGGTATTAAACCGGCAGCATCAAAGGTAATATTATGCAGAAGCGGGCCGCGCAATGCGCGGCCCGCTTGACTTATCGCGGAGGAGGGGATTATCGGGCGGTGGGGCGGTAGACGCGCACGTAGTCGATCTCGTAGCGCATCGGCATGGCGCTGTCGTCGATGGGACCGCCGTTGTCGCCGCCAAGGGCGAGGTTGAGCAGCAGGTACTGCGGGCGGGTGAAGGGATTGGTGCCGTGGCCGATGGAGCCGTTGACGGTCGATGAGAGCGGAATCTCGTTGAGCAGCTCGTCGTCGAGGTAGAGGCGTATCGATTGCTCGTCCCAGTCCATGCGCCAGAGATGGAATTTATCGGCCCACTGCGGGTCGCGGTCGGTGAAGTGGGTAAAGGGCGTCTTGGAGCTGTTCCATACCGCATCGTAGGGGCGGTCGTTGCCCCAGCAGGCGTTGGCCAGGATATGGGGCTTGCCCCCTACCTGATAGTACTCCATCATGTCGATTTCGCCGCATGAAGGCCACTCCATCTCCTCGCCCAGCAGCCATATGGCGGGCCAGGCACCGGATGCCACGGGTATGCGCGCGCATACCTCGACACGGCCGTAGTGGACCGACTTTTTGCCGCGGGTGTGCAGCGACGAGGCCGTGTATCCCAGGGTGGGGCGCGAGGCGCGCCAGTCGGTGGAGCCACTGCGGTATAGAGGATTGGGGCGCGAGTCGGGACGGGCCTCTATGACGAGGCAGCCGTCGCGGCACACGGCATTGTCAGCCTGGTACCACTGCGCCTCGTGATTGCGCGCGTAGCCTTCCTCGTAGCTCCATATGGTGCTGTCGGGGCGGCCGGCCTGCTCAAACTCATCGTGCCACACCAGCTCCCAGCCGGCGGGCGACTCCGCGTGGCCGCCCGCGCAGGCGAGGGCGGCCAGCAGAGCTGTGATGGCCATACCTTTCATCAGTACTTGAAGGGGGTGTCTTTGACGTAGATGCGGAAGTTGCGGATAGCGCCCGGTACCTCAGCCTCCATGCGGGGCAGGTACTGGAAGCCCGACACGCGGCGGGTGGAGCCGAGGTCAATCACCACAGCGTGGGGGAAGGCGTCGCCCGGCACAGTGGCCCAGTAGGTAGACTCCTGGAGGTCGAAGGTCTTGTCGGCCGAGCGGTTGACGCCGCGGGTGTCCTCGCTGTCGGCATACATCACCGTCCAAGGCTCGCGCGAGAGGCGCTCGCCCTTGTCGTCGAGCACATACATCTCGGCAATGGAAGCCACGTCGCCGCCGTCGATGGCGTCGACAGCCTCGATACATACGTAGCGGCCGGCGACGGGCGAGTCAAGGGATACTTCCTGCCAGCCGTTGCCGGGGCGGAACTCGCCCGTGAGTGCCGGAGTCTCGGCCGAGAGGTCGAGTTGCTGGCCTTCGGTGCGGTGTACCAGAGGCTTCTGCACGAGCAGCTGGTCGAGCTTGGGCTCTTTCAGGCCCTCCGACACGGCGCGGCGCGGGCCAAGGATGTCAAATACCACGATCTCATTCTCGCCCTTGCGCAGCCAGCAGCCGGGCATGTAGAGAGTCTGCTGCGGGCCGATCTCCCATATGCGGCCGAGCGGGTGGCCGTTGACATATACGAGGCCCTTGCCCCAGGTCTCGAAGTTGAGGAAGGTGTCGGAGGGCTTGGATACATTGAATGTACCGCGGTATACGCCGCGGGGCAGGCGGCCGTCGGCATCGGGTGTGAAGGTGCCGACGGGGTAGAACTCGCCCATGCCGGTGTATGTCTCGAGCTTGTCTTCGATATTGAATACCTCCCAGTCTTTGAGGTCGCATACAAAGCTGTGGCCGTCGCGGTCGACGGTGAGAGTGACATTGTCGGTGATGCCCTTGAAGTCTTTGATGGCGCGGCCAAAGTTGATGCGGCCCATCGCCTCGACGAGGATGTCGAGAGTGGCGCCTTTGGCGCAGGCGGGCAGGGTAAGCTCCTTCTCGCCGTTGCGGCGGTCGAGCTTGCCGATGTAGCGGCCGTCGACAAATACCTGGGCGAAGTCGTGCGGGTCGTTGACGGTGAGCACGGCCTGCTCGTCGAGGCCGGGCAGGGTGGTGCGGTAGAGGATGCTGCCGAAGCCCTGGTCAAACTCCTCCATCGTCTTGATGTCGTGCTCGCGCTTGGCCTCGGGTAGATTGCTGAAGAGGGGAGCCACCTCGGTAAACTCAAACTGCTTGACAGCTATGGGCTTGATGGCGGCCGGTACGGGCGCCTGCTTCTTACCGTCCATATACTTGGCGAGAGCCTTGCGCAGCGCCCAGTACTTGGGCGTGGGCTGGCCCGACTCGCTGATGGGGGCGTCGTAGTCGTAAGATGTCACGTCGGGGGCAAAGCCGGGCGAGTTGGCGCCGGCCCAGTGGCCCCAGTTGGTGCCGCCGTGGGTCATGTACAGGCTGAATGAAATGCCCTTGGAGAGCATCTCGTCGATGCCGGCAATCATGTCGGCTGCGGGGCGGGTCTCGTGGTTGGCGCCCCACTTGTCAAACCATCCGCTCCAAAACTCCGAGCACATCAGCGGCGAAGTCGGGCGCACCTCGCGCAGTTTCTCAAACTGCTGGTCGATGTTGGCGCCGGTGCCGAAGTTGACCGTCCAGATGAGGTCGTCGAGGCCGTTGTTGAGGAAGTTGGATGCCCAGTCGCACTGGAAGAGCGTCACCTCGGGGCCGAAGTTGCGGCGGAGCATGTCGCGTATGGCTCCGACATACTCCTTGTCGATGCCGTAGGAGCCATACTCGTTTTCGACCTGCACCATGATGATGGGGCCGCCGTGGCCCACGGTGAGGTCGCCCACCTGGGCGGCCACCTGCTGCTGGAATTTGTCGACACGGTCGAGGAAGTACGGGTCGCCCTCGCGCAGGCGTATATCCTTTTTCTTGAGCAGCCACCAGGGCAGGCCGCCCATCTCCCACTCGGCGCATACGTATGGGCCGGGGCGCAGGATCACCTTCATGTCGTTGGCCTGGCAGAGCTTGACAAACTCGCGCAGGTCATTCTGGCCGGTGAAGTCAAACTCGCCCTCGCGGGGCTCGTGGGAATTCCAGAACGTGTACAGACACACCGTATTCATGCCCAGGGCCTTGCACATCTTGATGCGCTGGTCCCAGTACTGGCGGGGTATACGGGGGTAGTGGAGCTCGGCAGCCTTTACCACAAAGGGCTTGCCGTCGAGCAGGAATGTGCCGTCGCCGGCCTCAAATCGGCCGGGCGCGTCGGCAGCTGAGGCTGTGGGCGCGGTCAGGGCCATAGCGCAGCACAGCAGGGCTGAGGATATTATCTTATTCATTTTGCAGAAGTGAAGCGGTAGATGGCAAAAGTATTTGCGGGCAGCTCGGTGTGCCAGTCGGCCGAAGCTACGGTGGCGGTGGTGGTGACGGGCTTTACCACGTCGGGGCGGTCGAGCGAGTTTTCGTCACGGGCGCCGGCGTGGAGGGTGGTGATGACTACCTCGGCCGGAGTCTTGCCCTTGCGCAGACCCTTGAGGGCGATGTCGAGCGGCGCGGGGGAGCCGGTGGTGTTGACAGCCTTCACGATATAGTCGCCCGAAGGCTCGTCGAGCACGGCCGAGGCAAAGAGGCCGTCGGTGCCGGTCACGGGCTTGCCGGCTGAGGTGAGACGCAGCACGCGGGTGCCGCGGTTGAGGCCGTAGAGCTGCTGTACATAGTAGCTCGACGTGGGTACCGAGCGCAGGTTGTCAAACCATATCAGGTCGGGGCGCCACTGCCAGCCCTCGACGTGGGCAAATAGCGGGGCATATGTGGCCATGTCGACCACGTCGGCGTTGCGCTCCAGGCCGGTCATGAAGGCAGCCTCGAGCAGAGCGGCATTGAAGTGGTTGCGCTTGTATCCGCGTCCGTGGCACGCATACTCGCCGGCAAATACCTTGGGGCCGCGGCGGGGATAATCATCGTAGCGCGCGCCCTGGCTGAGAAACCACTCCTCGGGGCGGTAGAAGTGCTCGTCGACCAGGTCGACGCCTATGCGGCGCATCTCCGGCCAGAGGTAGTCAAATTTATCGCCCTCCGAGTCGGGGCCCGACGAACCCACAATCTTGATGTCGGGGTAGGCGGCGCGTATGGCCTTTACAAAAGGCTCCAGGCGCGATACATACTCGGGGCCCCACTGCTCATTGCCCACGCCCAGAAATTTCAGACCGAAAGGCTCGGGGTGGCCCATCGAGGCGCGTACGGCGCCCCAGGTCGAGGTGGCGGGGCCGTTGGCAAACTCGATGAGGTCGAGCGCGTCCTGTATATAATCGCCGAGGCTGTCGACGGGTATGTGGCACGAGTCGGCATGATTCTGATACTGGCAGGAGAGGCCCACGTTGATGATGGGCAGCGGCTCGGCTCCGATGTCCTCGCTCAGCTCAAAAAACTCGTAGAATCCCAGGCCGTAGGTCTGATAGTAGTCGGGGAAGAAGCGGTGGTGGAAGGTCGATTGCCAGCGGTTTTCGTTGAGCGGACGGTTTTCGACCGGGCCCACCGTGTTTTTCCAGTTGTATCGGGTGTCAAGCGTGCGTCCCTCGACGATACATCCGCCCGGGAAGCGGAATACACCCGGCCGGAGGTCGGCCAGGCGCTGTGCCAGGTCGGCCCGCATACCGTCGGGGCGGCCCTTCCAGGTGTCGGCCGGCATGAGCGATATATGCTCCACATCGACAGCGGCCTCAGGCTTGCAGAGAAACACTCGCAGGCGCCCCTTGTCGACAGTGGCGTCGGGGCGCAGCATGATTTCATAGCGCTTCCAGTCGCGCGAGTCGACCGTGATGTCGCCGGCGGCCATAATCTGGGTCTCGCCGTTGGCGGCAGGGTCTACCAGCTCGGCCTTGAGCTTGGCGCCGGGGGCGTCGGTGCGCGCCCAGAGGCTGAAGCGGTATTCCTTGCCGGCCTCGAAGGCGATGCCGAAGAAGCCTTCGTTCTCGAGCATCGTGTGCAGCTCGGGATGCACGGCCGGCTGCAGAGTCACGTAGCGGGGATTGCGCTCAAAGGGGCCGCCGGTATCGTGGAGCACCACATCGCCGGCCACGCTCCAGCCCGTGAGCCCCGCCGGGAACTCAAACGAGCGGTTTTTTACCTTCTCGGCATAGAGGCCGCCGTCGGCGCCATAGTTGATGTCTTCAAAAAAGATGCCGTACATGGTCGATGGAATCTCCGCGCCGGGGTGGCGCGTATCCAGGTCGAGCTGCAGGGCAGACGCTTGCGAGGCAGAGGCCGCGCAAGCGATGAGCAATGCTGTCTTCAGGGCAGTGTTCATGGTGATTGTAGGTTATTTTGTGGGTATTACAGGTCTTATGGAGCCGTCGGGGGCAAAGTCGAGGCGGTCGATGCACACCTGGCGGTGTATGCCCGGGCCGTCGGAGAGATGGTCGGGATTGATGCGGTGGTAGACGATGCGCCACTCGTCGGTGCCGGGCAGCTGTATCACGGCATTGTGTGCCGTGCCGTAGATGCGGCGGTCGGGGTTTTGGCTCAGTACCACCGGGCTGTCGGCCACGCGTATGGGGCCGAGCGGAGAGTCAGATGTGCCGTATGCCACGTGATAGTTGGGCGAGCCGGTGTCGTCGACCGACCACATGAAGTAGTATCGTCCGTCGCGCCAGAATACATACGGCGCCTCGCGGAAGGCATAGTCGGCCAGAGTGCCGCCCTCGGGAGTCATCACGGTGACCGTCTCGGGGCGTATCGACATCATGTCGTCGGAGAGCTCGGCGCCGGCCATGTATCCGTTGCCCCAGTAGAGATAATACTTGCCCGAGACGGGGTCGCGGAATACGTCGACGTCGATCTGCTGGCCGTGTCCTGCGGGTGAGTCAGTCACCATAGGCCCGTCGGCTGCATAGAAAGGTCCGGCGGGGTCGTCGGCGACCGCCACGCCTATCACCTTGCGGTCCAGCTCGGGCGAGTGGCCGCTGAAGTATAGATAATATCTGTATGAGTCGCCCTCACGCCGCTCGATGATGGCCGGCGCCCAGGCGTTTCCCGACGCCCAGGGCACCTGCGGCCCTTTCAGGTCGATGGCGATGCCGAGGTCGGTCCAGTCGGCGAGGTTGGGCGAAGAGTGCACGTGGAAATAGTGGCCGCCCCAGCCCGGAGTGCCGTCGGTGGTCGAGTAGATATAGTACAGGCCGGTCTTCTCGGAGTACAGTATCTCGGGGTCGGCGTGGAAGCCCGGCAGTATGGGATTGTGGCGGTTGTCGGCGGCCGAGTACTCGAGACTCACTCCGGCCTCCGATGCGTGGATGGGGGCGATGGAGCCGTCGGCATTGTATACCAGCGGCTCGACGATGACCGAGCGGCTGCCGCTGCCTCCGCCCAGGCCGCCGATGTGGGAGAAGAAGTAGTCGCGGCCCTTGAAATGCACGATGGCGGGGTGGGTGGTATTGCTGTTGCCCGCCACCTCAGATATGATGCCCATATATTCCCAGGGGCCGTCGATGCTGTCGCTCATGGCGTATGCGATTTTCTCTGGCCATCGGGCGGCGTAGGTCAGATAGTACTTGTCGCCGCGGCGGTGTACCCACGGCGCCTCGGTGAAGTCGGGCAGCTCCACACTATGTACCGGGCCGTCCAGCTCAATCATATTGGGCTTGAGGCGGGCGTAGTAGCAGTATTTGTTGCCCCAGAAGAGATATGCCTGACCGTCGTCGTCGATAAACACGGCCGGGTCGATGCATACCCACGAGTGAGAGGCTCCGGCGCAGTCGGCTTGTGTGAGCAGCGGGCGGCCGATGGCGTCGCGGAACGGTCCGCGCGGCGAGTCGGCGACGGCCACGCCGATGCCCGAGCCGTTGGTGCTGATATAATAGTAGTACTTGCCGTCGCGCTCGATACACTGGGCGGCATAGGCCGTATGGGAGCGGTCCCACGCCTCAAACTCCTTTACCCAAAGCGGTATGGGATGCTCCGTCCAATGCTGCATGTCGGTGGTCGAGAATACACACCAGTTGGGCATATGGTATCCGGGCTTGTTGCCCGGCTCGTCGGAGCCGGTATATAGCCACAGAGTGTCTCCCACGACCATGGTGGCCGGGTCGGCCGTATGCTTGTGGGTGATGAGCGGATTGCCGCGGTTGACAAAGTCGTGGGGCAGGGTCACCGGCGCGTCCTGCGCCGCAGCGGCTATGGCAGAGGCCGCGATAGCGGCGGTAAGAAGAGATTTGCGGCTCATTTCGATGTGATCACGATGCCTCCCTGGGGCAGGATTGTTACAGGTACGATGCCGTCGGCGTCGACCTTGACCGACTCGAGTACAGGCTCAAAGTCGGTGGCGAGGGTGAGGCGGCCGGTCTTGCGCAGGTCGCGCTCGGCCCCCTTGGCATATTTGTCGCGGTACAAGGCGGCGCTGCGGCCGGCGAGCATGGGCAGGCGCAAGTCGAGCTGCAGAGGCCCGGCTGTGGCGTTGATGCCGCCCACATACCAGCGGTCGCCGCTGCGGCGGGCGACCACGGCGTAGCGGCCCGGGTAGCCGTCGATGAGCAGAGTCTCGTCCCAGGCGGTCGGTACCTCACGCATGAAGTCGAGGCACAGGGCCGGAGCGTCGGTGAGATTGCCCGGGGCGAGGGCGAAATTCTGCGCGGGGCTCTGGAAGAGCACCGCCATGGCCAGCTCGGCGACGTCGGATGTGCGGCGCAGGTTGCCCTTGTCGGGCTCGCGGTGCATACGCTTGTTGAGGACAGTGCCGCCAAACTCCATGCTGCCCACCGCGTTGCGGATAAACGGATGCAGGGCGGCGTTTGCTGCGGCCACGTCGCAGAAGTGCTGGTCAAAGATGAAGTTTTCCGACGCGAGCACAGCCTCGCTGCCCACATAGTTGGGGTACATGCGCTCCCATCCGCGGGGCAGAGTGCAGCCGTGGAATATTACCATGAGGCCGTGGTCGTTGGCGTCGGAGAGGATGTCTTCGTAGAGCTGCATGGTCTGCTGCTTGTCGCCGCCGAAAAAGTCGACCTTGATGCCCTTGACGCCCAAGTCGCGGAGCCACTTCATCTCGCGCTTGCGGTCGATGGACGAGCACATGATATTGAGCGGGCTTTGGTCGGTATGGTTCCACAGGCCGTTGGAGCTGTACCACAGCAGCAGGCTCACGCCGCGGTCGGCGGCATACCGGGCGAGGTCGGCCATGCGGTCGCGGCCGATGTTGCGGTCCCAGTAATTGTCGATGAGCACATACGGGTAGCCCATCGCCGCGGCCAGGTCGATGTATCGCAGCTGGTCATCGTAATTGATGCTGGCGTCTTGCCAGAGTATCCAGCTCCAGGTGCCCTTGCCCGGGCGATAATCGGCTCCCGCCTCGTAGAGCGGGTCGACAAGGTCAAAAGGCACAGTAGTCTGCACTATCGGGGCAAGGTCGGCGCCGACAGTGACAGTGCGCCAGGGCGTGCAGCCGGGGAGCGATATCGAGGGATTGGCAGAGCCGATGCCATTGTTTTCCTCTGGCATGGGATACTCCACTGTGAAAAGTCCGTCGGCCGAGCCCTCGCTGAGGCGCGAGGCGCAGTAGCGCGAGGTGACGCCCGTCTCCGATACCAGCGCCCAGCCGTCGGAGCCGATGCGGAAGAGCCCCGGAAAAGTATATCCACGGCCGTGCTGCGAGGGGGTGCCGAGCGGGGCGTCGAGTGCATACTCCTCCTCGTAGCTCGGCTTGGAGCCGCGCCAGCCCGTCATCGGCACCGCCTGCGGAGTGAGAAAGGTGGTGGTGCCGGCCGGGAAGTCAAAACCCGAGTGCTCGCGGGTGACGGTGGTGGCGTGCATACCGTCGTGCGACGGTATCGAGTATCGGAAGGCGAAATCATTGTCGGCGACGCGGAAGGTGACTGCCAGCCGGCGCCCCGACGTGTCGGCAAAGGTGTATGTCCTCTCATTGGCGACATAGTGCACCCGGCTGCGCTTGATGCGGTCTTGGCTGTACTCCTTGTCGATGCGGGCCGAGTCGACCGATGCGAGCGCGAGGCCCGAGCTGAGGTCGGCGGTGGTCATGGTGAGGCCGAGCGGCGACGGCTCCAGTATGGTCTTGCCGTCGTAGGTCACGCTGTATGCCGGGCGGCCGCCGGGCAGCAGCGATACAGACACGGAGAGGCGGCCGTCGGGACCGGCCACCGGGGGTATGGCGGCCTCGGCCGCGGCAGTCATGGCCAGGGCGGCCAATGCGATTGCAGACTTTGCAGTCAGATGAGATTTCATGGTAAAAGACAGGTGTGCGCCTCAATCGGCGCGATGATGAATTGAATCGACACAAATTTACACATTTTTATGGTACATAAACCGACTTTTTTGCTCAACTTTGTGGTGAAATCAATCAACAGCAGGCCAGTTTGAATTATCCGGACACATTTACGGCACAATGTGACACACCCGACGCCCGCCGATAGCATTATCTTTGCCATACCGTGAAAACTGCAATCTTAGCCATCACATTTCTTTTGCTCGCATGTGTTGCCCCGGCACAGACTGCCGGGGAGCGCCACGTCAAGACCTACAACAAGGCCCGCGGGCTTTCCAACGGACATGTGGTAGACATCACCCAGGACAACGCCGGATACATATGGGTCGCCACCGAGGATGGCCTCAACCGCTTCGACGGTCACGGTTTCAAGATATTTGACAAGGAAAATTCAGGCCTGAGCGCCAACGAGCTCAACTGCCTGGCCGTGCTTCCGTCGTATCCCGATACACTGTGGATATCGACACAGCGCAACGGCATGTGTACATACGACCTGCGCACCGGCGTCATCACCCCCCTCGACGAGCCGGCCCTGCGCAGCTCGGCCGTGACAGCGATAGTACCGGCCGGCGACGGCGGCATGTGGCTGGCCCACTATCACTACGGTGTGCAGTACTACAATCCGCGCACCCGCGAGGCAAAAGTATACGACCGGTCGAATATCAGGAATCTCCCGCGCGGCGCATGGGCTGTGGCCGATGGCCCCGGCGACAAGATATATGTGGGGCATACCGGCGGGGGGCTCAGCATAGTCGATACCCTTACCCGCAGGCATGTGACCATCACCGAGGCCGACGGCCTGCCCGGCGGCAACGTAAAGCGTATATTGGTCGATACCGACAACAATCTGTGGGTGGGGACCGACGGCGGGGCCGCGCTGGTCAATCCGCAGACCCTGCGGGTGACGCCATTTGTGCACGACGAGGCCGACCCTCACTCGATAGGCGCCGGTCAGGTCGACGATATCGCCCGTCACAGCGGTGGCGAGCTGTGGTTTGCCACCTCGCAGGGTGGGGTATCGGTGCTCAATACCGACAGCTACGCATACGCCGACATCAGCGGCGCACGATTTGACCATCTCCCGGTAGGCTACGATACCGGCGGCACATCGAGTCGCACGGTGCGCTCGCTCTTTGCCGACTCCAACGGCAACATGTGGATTGGCGACTACCGCTCCGGAGTCGATGTGGCCACGTGGCTTGCCCCGATATTCTCGCGCGTGAGATATCTCAACACCCGCTCGCGCCTGCCGATGTACAATCCCGTGTGGTGCGCCGCCGCCGCCCCCTCAGGCGATGCCATATGGTATGGCGGCGAGGGAGAGATAGTGCGCTGCGACTCGGCCGGGTGCACGCCCGTGATGTTGCCGCGGCACGGCGGTGCCGACGAGTCGGAGGTGCGTGCGTTGGCATTTGACTCCCGCGGCCGGCTGTGGGTCGGCACATTGGAGTCGGGCTGTCTCATATACGATGGCCAAAGAGCGTTTGAGCCTGTGCCCGGAGTGCCTCCTAATGTACGCTGGCTCCATGCCGCCCCCGATGGCCGTATGCTCGTGAGCACCGACCGCGGCCTCTACGAGAGCGACGGTACCGCGAGCCGCGCCATCGCCGACGTAAACAGCCAGCTGCCCGACCGTGTGGTGCAGGATGTATGGCACGACGGGAGCGGACGGCTCTGGGTGGGTACTTTTGGCGGCGGTCTGTCGCTCTTCGACACCGATGGCCGGCTCATACATACCTATAATCTCGACAACGGATTTCCATCCAACGCCATCAACGCTCTGCGCCGCGACAGCCGCGGACGCCTGTGGGTAGCCACCCGCAACGGTGTGGCTCTCTTTGCCGAGCCCGAGGCGCCCGACCCCGTCTATACCGTGATACCTGCCGTGACCAAGGCCGGTATCACCCACGTCAAGAGCATCGAGGAGGCCGCCGACGGCAGCATGTGGCTGAGCACCAACCGCGGCGTGTATTGCATCGATGCCACGGGGAGCACCATCGAGTTTCAGAGCAAGGTAGCCGACGTGCGCACCGCGGCATTTATCGAGGGCGCGTCGGTCACCGACGCGACCGGCACCATATACTTCTGCTCGACCGACGGCATATTTACCATAGCCCCGGGCGCCCTGGGCCGCGAGCTGCCGCCGCAGCCCGTGAGAGTGACCGACCTCGACATCTCGGGCAGCGACCGCAATACGGTGTCGGTGTCATTCAATGTGCTCGACCCGTCGATGAACGAGCTTGTCGACATATCCTATATGCTCGAGGGGCTGAGCGACAGCTGGGTCGATACCGAGGGCCGCAATACAGTGGTATTCCGCGACCTGCCTCCCGGCCGCTACCGGCTCAAGGTGCGCCAGCGTGTGTACAGGCGCCCGTGGAGCGAGCCGGCCACTCTCTGCGAGTTTGAGATAGAGCCGCCGCTGTGGCTCACCTGGTGGGCAAAGACGCTTTACGCGCTGCTGGCGCTGGGAGCTGTCGTCGCCGGAGTGCTCATCGCCCGCCGCAGGGTAAATCTGCGCCGGCAGCTTCAGCTCGAGCGCGACATGCACCTCAACCGCCAGCGCCTCAATGAGGAGCGCCTGCGCTTCTACACCAATATCACCCATGAGCTGCGCACCCCGCTCACGCTCATCATGGGTCCGCTCGAAGACCTCGTGAGCGACCCGACGCTGCCCTCGCGATACTCATACCGCCTGCAGACCATCCGCGACAGCGCCTCGACACTGCTCAATCAGATCAACGGCATATTGGAGTTCCGCAAGACCGAGACCCAAAACCGGCGTCTGAGCGTGCGCCGCGGCAACGTCGCCAACCTTGTGCGCGAGATAGGGCTGCGGTTTAAGGAGCTCAACCGCAATCAGGCCGTCGACTTTGTACTCGACATCGATGCCGACAGCCGCCCCATCTACTTCGACTCCGGCATCATCACCACAATACTCAACAATCTGCTGAGCAATGCCGTGAAGTATACCCCCCGCGGCACCATCACCCTGAGCTGCCATCAGACCGACGACAGCGACGGGAGCAAGACCCTGATATCTGTAGCCGATACCGGCTACGGCATATCGCGCGCCAATCTCGACCATATCTTCGAGCGCTATTTCCAGGAGAACGGGGCCCATCAGGCCTCCGGCACCGGTATCGGTCTGGCGCTGGTCAAGAGCCTCACCGACATCCACGAGGGGCGCATCAGCGTGGCCTCCACCGAGGGCCGCGGCTCGACATTTACCCTCGCCCTGCTTTCCGACAACATATATCCCGGCGCCATACACGGCTCCGAGGATGCGCCCGCAAGCCCCGAAAAACCAGTCGAGGAGCCCGACAGCCCCGAGAGCCGCGACAGCCGGGTGCGTCTGCTGGTGGTGGAAGACAATGCCGACATACGCGAGTATATCAGCCGCGCACTCTCCGACGAGTTTGACGTGGTGACAGCGGCCAACGGCCTCGAGGGCCTGCGCCTGGCCCAGCAGGAAAATCCCGGTCTCATCGTCAGCGACATCATGATGCCCGAGATGGACGGCATCGCCATGTGCCGCAGCATCAAGGAAGATATACTCACCAGCCATATCCCGGTGATACTGCTCACAGCCAAGGATACCCTGGACGACCGCGAGTCGGGCTACGATGCCGGCGCCGACTCGTATCTCACCAAGCCCTTCAGCGCCAAGCTGCTGCGCAGCCGCATACACTCGCTGCTGCGCATACGCCGCCTGATAGCCGGACGGTTTATGGCCACCGAGCCGCCCGTGGCGACGGCGCCGGCCGACAACTCGCCCGAGGAGCGGCACAGCGAGTCGGAAGACGCCCGCCGCGCGCTCTCCAAACTCGACCGCCGCTTTATGGACAAGCTCATAGACATCATCGACGGAAATCTTGCCAACGAAGAGCTCGGCGTGGCCCTCATCGCCGACAAGATGTGCATGAGCACATCGACCCTCTACCGCAAAGTCAACGCCATACTGGGCGTGTCGACCAACGAGTACATACGCCACCGCCGCCTGTCGCAAGCTGTCGAGATGCTCGTGCACGGCGACATGACAGTGGTGGAGATAGCCGCGGCCACAGGCTTCAGCAGCCACTCATCATTTGCCAAGGCATTTAAAAAGGAGTACGGCATGACCGCCACCGAGTATGCCGGCCGCCGCAAGACCCAGGCCGCCGCCCCCGACAATACCGACGAAACATCAAATACCTAACCGAACAGTCTATAACAACCGACATGAAAAGAATCCTGACTCTGATAGTGACCGCAGCATCGGTACTGTCTCTTACAGCAGGTCCCACCCGGGAGTCGCAGGCCGTGCGCGACATGATCGCCAAGGTCAATGACCGCTGGCAGTCGACCCACCCGGCCGAGGCCTCCCCATTCTGGGACAACGCCGCCTACCATACCGGAAATATGGAGGCTTACTTCCTCACCGGCCGCGACGACTGGCGCCGCTACTCCGAGCAATGGGCCGAGCACAACCAGTGGAAGGGCGCCCGCAGCGACGACCGCTCTGCCTGGAAGTACAATTACGGCGAGACCGACGAGCATGTGCTCTTCGGAGACTGGCAGATCTGCTTCCAGACTTATGCCGACCTCTACCGCATACTCCCCGACGACAAGCGCATACGCCGCGCCCGTCAGGTGATGGAGTATCAGATGGATACCCCGCAGCGCGACTACTGGTGGTGGGCCGACGGCCTCTATATGGTGATGCCCGTCATGACCAAGCTCCACAATATCACCGGCAATACCAAGTATCTCGACCGCCTCTACGACTATATGCTCGTGAGCGACAGCATCATGTACGACGCCGACGAAGGTCTGTACTACCGCGATGCCAAGTATGTCTACCCCAAGCACAAGAGCAACGGCGGCCATAAGGACTTCTGGGCCCGCGGCGACGGATGGGTGCTCGCCGGCCTGGCCAAGGTGCTGGCCGATGTGCCCGCCAATTGGAAACACCGCAAGTTTTTTGAGGATAAATACGTGCGCATGGCCGACGCTGTGGTGGCACTCCAGCGCCCCGACGGCTACTGGTCGCGCTCGATGATGGATGAGGAGCACGCCCCCGGCTACGAGACCAGCGGCACCGCATTCTTTACCTACGGCCTGCTCTGGGGCATCAACCACGGCTATCTCAAGGGTGCCAAATACACCGACGCCGTAGACCGCGCCTGGAAATACCTCTCCAAGAAGGCCCTGCAGAAAGACGGCACGGTGGGCTACGTGCAGCCCATCGGCGAGAAGGCCATCCCCGGGCAGACCGTCGATGCCCGCTCGACATCCAACTTCGGCACCGGCGCATTTCTGCTCGCCGCCTGCGAGTATGTGCGCTATCTGGAGCGCGAGGCCGGCGACGACCGCGCATACTGGACCGACCTGGCATACAACATGGCCGCTCCCGTGCTCCGCAATATGGCCGAGGGTACTTTGCAGCAGAACATGCAGGTCGAGGTGAGCCCCAACTGGGACGGCCGCGACAAGCGCGTCACCTACATGGAGACATTTGGCCGCCTCATGGCCGGCATTGCCCCCTGGCTCGCCCTGCCCGACGATGATACCGCCGAGGGCGCCAAGCGCCGTCAGCTGCGCGAGTGGGCGCTGGCCGCTTACCGCAACGCCGTCGACCCCGACAGCCCCGACTATCTGGCTTGGCGCGGCCACGGCCAGGCCCTGGTCGACGCCGCCTATGTGGCCGAGTCGTTTATCCGCGCCTACGACGCCCTCTGGGAGCCGCTCGACTCGGTGACCAAGCAGCGCTACATCGCCGAGTTCAGCCAGCTGCGCCGCGTAGACCCGCCGTACACCAACTGGGTGCTCTTCTCCTCCACCATCGAGAGCCTGCTCTGCAAGGCATCGGGCAACTGCGACGAGTACCGCATCAACTCGGCCATACGCAAGGTCGAGGAGTGGTACACCGGCGACGGCTGGTATGCCGACGGCCCCTCCTTTGCCTTTGACTACTACAGCAGCTATGTCTTCCACCCCATGTATCTGGAGACCCTCAGCACCATGCGCGACACCGGCCGCTATACCCGCATCCACTACGGCAAGTATTACGACCGCGCCCTGCGCCGCGCCCAGAAGTATGCCGTGGTGCTCGAGCGCCTCATATCGCCCGAGGGCACATTCCCGGTATTCGGCCGCTCGATACCTTACCGCATGGCCACCATGCAGCCCCTGGCGATGATGGCCTGGCAGGAGAAGCTGCCCGCAGGACTCACCCGCGGCCAGGTGCGCGCGGCGCTCACACGCGTGATGCACAATATGTACGACGGCAAGGAGAATTTCAACGAGGGCGGATACCTCACCATCGGCTTTGCCGGCCGTCAGCCCAACGTGGCCGACTGGTATACCAACAATGGCTCGCTGTACATGACCTCGCTCGCCTTCCTGCCGCTGGGCCTGCCCGCCACTCACCCCTTCTGGACCGACGCCCCCCTGGCATGGACCTCGCAGAAAGCCTGGGGCGGCCAGCCCTTCCCCAAAGACCATCACTGGGGCGACGGCGCTCCCATGCCCGACCTCTTCTGATATAGCAAGCACATGAAATTCATCACAGCTTTAGTCTTAATGTGCTTATCGACAGTCGTCGCCCCGGATTGCCGGGGCGAGGGCTGTCATCTCTCGCGCATCGGCGAGGGATACAGCGCCACCTCGGTAAATACGGCGGTATTCCGCACCAATCCGCTGGCTACCCGCGACTCGGTGCAGTATGCCGCCTATTACGACCCCGAGGGATATGTCACCCTGGCCTCGCGCCGCCTCGGCAGCGACCACTGGACTGTGGCGCGCACGCAGTACCGCGGCAACGTGGCCGACGCTCACAATGTGATATCCATCGCCGTGGACGGCCGCGGAGTGTTGCACGCGTCGTTTGACCACCACGGCCATCCGCTGCGCTATGCGCGCGGGACTGCACCCGGCGCGCTCACTCTCGGGCCACTCGAGCCGATGGTGGGCCGCGACGAGCAGGATGTGACGTATCCGGAGTTTCATACGCTGCCCTCGGGCGAGCTGATATTTGTGTATCGCTCTGGCGCATCGGGCCGCGGAAATATGGTGATGAACCGCTACGATCTCGACCTCGGCCGCTGGGAGCGCGTCCACGACGTGCTCATCGACGGTGAGGGCGAGCGCAACGCATACTGGCAGCTGTATGCCGACCCGCGCGGCACGCTGCATCTGTCTTGGGTATGGCGTGAGACCTGGCTGGTCGAGACCAACCACGACCTGTGCTACGCCCGCTCGACCGACGGCGGCCGCACCTGGCAGCGCAGCGACGGCAGCGCCTATGCCCTGCCGGTCACAGCCGCCACCGCCGAGGTGGCCTGGCACATACCCCAGGGCTCGGAGCTTATCAACCAGACTTCCATGACCGCCGACGACCGGGGCCGCCCGCTCATCGCCACATACTGGCGTGACTCGACCTCGACCGTGCCGCAGTACCGCCTCGTGCGCCACGACGGCCGCTCCTGGCAGATGGAGCAGGTGGGCGAGCGCCGCACACCCTTCAGCCTGAGCGGCGGCGGCACCAAGATGATACCCATCTCGCGGCCGCGGGTGGTGAGCGACGGACGCCGCGTGGTATATATCTTCCGCGACGCCGAGCGCGGCAGCCGGGTGTCGGCAGCCGTGCGCGATGCCGCAGGCGGCGACTGGGCGGTGAGCGACCTCACCGATTTCAGCGTCGATGCCTGGGAGCCGACCATAGACACCGAGCTGTGGCGCTCGGGCGGCCCGCTGCACATATACGTGCAGCACACATCGCAGGGCGACGGCGAGCGCACCACCGACACCCCGCCCCAGCCCGTGTACGTGCTCGAGATGCCGCGCTGACCCCGCCCGGGACGCACATGCGGCACCATTGTGATTTATTTGTGCAATATTTTTGCCATATCATATAAAATTGTCATATTTGCAGGCAGCGGACAGTCACTCTGTACCGCTGCCTCTTATGTGACTACCTAAAACTTAGATGATATGACGACCGATATTGACTGGAAACACCTGCCGTTCGGGTACTATCCCACCGACTACAATGTACGCTGCGAGTACCGCGACGGCAAGTGGGGCGAAATCGAAGTGTCGACCTCCGACAAGATTGAGATGCACATGGCTGCCACCTCGCTCCATTACGGACAGGAAATATTCGAGGGCCTCAAGGCCTTCCGCGGCGCCGACGGCAAGATACGCATCTTCCGTATGCGCGACAATGCCCGGCGTATGCGCCAGTCGGCCGAGGGCCTGCTCATGGCGCCCATCCCCGAGGAGCTGTTCTGCGAGATGTGTATCAAGGCTGTGCAGCTCAACGAGCGTTTTGTGCCGCCCTACGGCAGCGGAGCCTCGCTCTATCTGCGCCCGCTCGAGATCGGCCTTACTCCCAGTATCGGCGTGAAGGCATCGTCGGAGTACCTCTTTATAATCATGGTGGCTCCCGTGGGTCCCTACTTCAAGACCGGCTTTGGCTGCACCGACATCTGCATCATGCGCGAGTATGACCGCGTGGCCCCCCGCGGCACCGGCCGATACAAGTGCGGCGGCAACTATGCCGCGTCGCTCACCGCCGGCGAGCATGCCCACGACCTGGGCTACTCGGCCGTGCTCTATCTCGACCCCAAGGAGAAAAAATATCTCGACGAGTGTGGCCCGGCCAACTTCTTTGCCATCATCGACGGCAAATATGTCACTCCCAAGAGCGACTCCATACTCCCCTCGGTGACCAACCGTGCCCTGCAGCAGCTCGCCCGCGACATGGGTATCGAGGTCGAGGAGCGCCATGTGACTGTCGACGAGCTGGCCAGTGCCACCGAGGCAGGCGCCTGCGGCACCGCGGCCGTGATATCGCCCGTCGGCACCATCCACGACATCGACACCGGCGTGAAGTATGAGATAGCGCCCGACCGCAAGCCCGGCCCCATCTCCACCGCCCTCTACGAGCGCCTGTCGGCAATCCGCCTGGGTGAGTATCCCGACGAGCACGGCTGGAACACCATCATCCCCTCGGCCGAGTGATGACACCGGCGCCATCGGTAGCCTCGCTCTACGACCGCTTCTATCCCGAAGGCGATGCCGCCCGCCCCATATTGCTCAAGCATTCGGGGCAGGTGGCTCGCCTCGCTCTCGACATCAACGAGGCCATGGGGCTGCCGCTTGACCCTGTCGAGGTGGATTATGCCGCGGCTCTGCACGACATAGGCATATGCCGCACCGATGCCCCCGGCATCGGATGCCGGGGCAGCGAGCCATATCTGCTCCACGGTGTGCTCGGCGCCGACATGCTCCGCGAGGCCGGCGCGCCCGAGTGGGCCGCGCGGGTAGCCGAGCGGCACACGGGCGCAGGGATATATCCTGCGGATATCATCTCGCTCGGTCTGCCTCTGCCGGCCGACCGCATATTGTACCCCGTGACGCCACTCGAGCGGCTGGTGTGCTACGCCGATAAGTTTTACAGCAAGAGCGCCGATATGAGCCGCAAGAGTATCGAGCGCGTGCGCGCCTCGATGGCACGCCACTCCGCTGCCACACTCGAGCGCTTTGAGGCTCTCCACGCCTGCTATGGCAAATATCTGACCCAACGATGATTATCAATACCGCACGCTTCAATACCAGTTGCCCGTCGGTGGCCAAGGCCCCGGACGAGAGTCGCCATGAGTATGCTTTTATCGGCCGCTCCAATGTGGGCAAGTCGTCGCTCATCAACATGCTCACGGCCCACAAGGGCCTGGCCATGACCTCGTCGACGCCGGGCAAGACCATGCTCATCAACTACTTTCTCATCAACGACGACTGGTATCTGGTCGATCTCCCCGGCTATGGCTACGCAAGGCGCAGCAAGGCCGACCGCGAGCGTCTGGAGAAGATGATAAAGGGCTACATACTCGACCGCCGGCAGATGACCTGCCTCTTCCTGCTCATCGATTCACGCCACAAGCCCCAGCGCATCGACATGGAGTTCATGCAGTGGCTGGGCGAGCACGAGGTGCCCTTTGCAATAGTCTTTACCAAGCTCGACAAGCTCACTCCTCTCGCGGGCAAGAAAGCCGTGGCCGCCTACTGCGATGCTCTGCTCGAGCAGTGGGAGGAGCTGCCGCCCGTATTTGCCACCTCGGCCCAGGATCGTCGCGGCCGCGACGCTCTGCTCACCTATATCGACGAGCTGAACCATTTGCCCCTGTGATGCGTTGTACCTCAAAAAGTACACTCATCATGGACAAAGAAGACATCACCACCCGCGAGGCCGAGCAGACACTGCCCGGCGCCGCAACAGACCGCGCCGATCACGACGAAGTATCAAAAAAGCAAGTCGAGCAAGACGTGTGCAGCCTCAACAACAACCCCGCAATACCGACGGCCCCAGGCCGTGATATGCCATCGGACACAGGCACGGGCCGCCCGACATACCGTCGGGCGGCCCGCGCTGTATATGCCGGGCAAGCCGGGCCAATAAAAAATTGGCCGAAAATGCACATTTTACGCTCATATTTATTAAATTTGCACTCGCACTCCATTGAGAGAATAACGACATATTATATAACCCCAATACCACCTGACATATGAAAAGAGTTTATACGTTCGGCGACGGTAAGGCAGAAGGCAAGGCAGATATGCGAAACCTTCTCGGCGGCAAAGGCGCCAACCTGGCCGAGATGAACCTCCTGGGCATGCCTGTGCCTCCCGGCTTCACCATCACCACAGAAGTCTGCACCGAATACACCCAGTACGGCCGCGAAGAAGTGGTGAAGCGCCTCGAAGACGAGGTACGCAAAGCCATCGCCCATGTAGAGTCGCTCACCGGCAAGGAATTTGACAACCCCGCCAATCCGCTGCTCGTGTCGGTACGCTCCGGCGCCCGCGCCTCCATGCCCGGCATGATGGACACCGTGCTCAACCTCGGCATGAACGACGCCACCGTAGAAGCTCTCGCAGCCAAGAGCGGCAATCCCCGCTTTGCATGGGACTCCTACCGCCGCTTCGTGCAGATGTACGGCGACGTAGTGCTCGGCATGAAGCCCAAGTCGAAGACCGACATCGACCCCTTTGAGGAAATCATGGACAA
Organism: uncultured Muribaculaceae bacterium; assembly: GCA_910587925.1. Lineage (GTDB taxonomy): Bacteria > Bacteroidota > Bacteroidia > Bacteroidales > Muribaculaceae > CAG-873. The sequence continues at coordinate 29,057 of CAJUOC010000001.1, read as the reverse complement.
AGTGAAGGAGGAGAAGGGCGTCAAGCTCGACACCGACCTCACCGTCGACGACCTCAAGACACTGGTCAAGCTCTTCAAGGGCGCCGTGAAGGAATACACCGGCAAGGACTTCCCCGACAGCGCCTGGGAGCAGCTCTGGGGCGGCATCTGCGCCGTATTTGACTCGTGGATGAACGAGCGTGCCATCCTCTATCGCCGCATGAACCAGATCCCCGAGGAGTGGGGTACGGCCGTCAACGTACAGGCCATGGTATACGGCAACATGGGCGACAACTCCGCCACCGGCGTAGCCTTCTCCCGCGACGCCGCCACGGGCGAGAATATGTTTAACGGCGAGTATCTCATCAACGCCCAGGGCGAGGATGTCGTGGCCGGTATCCGCACCCCCCAGCAGATCACCATCGAGGGCTCGCGCCGCTGGGCAGCCCTGCAGGGTATCTCCGAGGAGGAGCGCGCAGCCAAGTACCCCTCTCTCGAGGAGTCGATGCCCGTCTGCGCCCAGGAGCTCTTTGCCATCGCCGACCGTCTCGAGGAGCACTACCGCGACATGCAGGATATGGAGTTTACCATCCAGGACGGCAAGCTCTGGATGCTCCAGACCCGCAACGGCAAGCGCACCGGCGCCGCTATGGTGAAAATCGCCATGGATCTGCTCCGCGCCGACAAAATCGACGAGAAGACCGCCCTGCTGCGCATGGAGCCCCAGAAGCTCGACGAGCTGCTTCACCCCGTATTTGACAAGGCCGCTCTGAAGCGTGCCACCGTAGTGGCCAAGGGTCTGCCCGCATCGCCCGGCGCCGCTGCCGGCCAGGTAGTGTTCTCTGCCGAGGAGGCCGAGGCATGGGCCGAGAAAAAGCGTAAAGTGATACTCGTGCGCATCGAGACCTCGCCCGAGGACCTCCGCGGCATGGCCGTGGCCCAGGGTATCCTCACCATGCGCGGCGGCATGACCTCCCACGCAGCCGTAGTGGCCCGCGGTATGGGCAAGTGCTGCGTATCCGGCGCAGGTGAGATTAAAGTCGACTACAAGGAGAAGACCGTCGAGATGGGCGGCAAGCTCTATCACGAGGGCGACTGGATCTCGCTCAACGGCTCCACCGGCGAAGTATACGACGGCCAGGTGCCCACCACCGAGCCCGAGCTGGGCGGTGACTTCGGCGCCATCATGAATCTCGCCGCCAAGTACACCAAGACCCTCGTGCGCACCAACGCCGACACCCCCCGCGACGCCCGCCAGGCACGCAGCTTCGGCGCCCAGGGCATCGGCCTGTGCCGCACCGAGCACATGTTCTTTGAAGGCGACCGCATCAAGGCCGTGCGCGAGATGATTCTCGCCTCCGACGAAGACGGCCGCCGCGCCGCTCTCGCCAAGCTGCTGCCCATGCAGCGCGGCGACTTCGAAGGCATCTTCGAGGCTATGGACGGCTACGGCGTGACCATCCGCCTGCTCGATCCCCCGCTGCACGAGTTTGTACCCCACCAGACCGCCACACAGAAGGAGCTCGCCGACGAGATGGGCATCTCGCTGGCCGAGGTAAAGGCCAAGGTCGACGCTCTCGAGGAGTTCAACCCCATGCTCGGTCACCGTGGCTGCCGTCTCGGCATCACCTATCCCGAGATTACCGAGATGCAGACCCGCGCCATCATCGAGGCTGCCCTGGCAGTCAAGAGTCGCGGCATCGACGTAAAGCCCGAGATCATGATACCTCTGGTAGGCTCGCTCAAGGAGATTCAGCACCAGGCCAACGTAATCAACGAGACCGCCGCACGCGTATTCGACGAGCAGGGTCAGTCGCTGCCTTACATGGTAGGCACCATGATCGAGGTACCCCGCGCCGCCCTCACCGCCGACCAGATCGCCGGCGTGGCCGAGTTCTTCTCCTTCGGTACCAACGACCTCACCCAGATGACCTTCGGCTTCTCGCGCGACGACGCTCCCAAGTTCCTCAAGTACTACAAGGAGCACGGCATCATCAAAGTCGATCCCTTCGAGGTGCTCGACCAGGAAGGCGTGGGCCAGCTCGTGGAGATGGGCGTCAAGAAAGGCCGCGCAACCCGTCCCGAGCTCAAGGTAGGCATCTGCGGCGAGCACGGTGGCGAGCCCAGCAGCGTGAAATTCTGCGCCAAGCTCGGCATGAATTACGTCAGCTGCTCCCCCTACCGCGTGCCCATCGCCCGCGTCGCCGCCGCCCAGGCAGCCATCGAGGATTAAGCAATCCCCTCTTAAAATAAGTCACTTAGGCGATAAGCCCTCTGCTACAGAGGCTTATCGCCTAAGGTGTTTTTAGACTGTATGTGCAGGTATGATTGTTTTGTCCGGCGAATCAGTCGTTGGTGCGAATGAGGCGTACGGATTGCTCCATCCGTCGCCTGCCGGGCGTCGTGAGGGTCAGAGACGGTTTTCGCGTTCAGTGATTTCTGCGTCGGTCATGGTGTATCCGCCAAGGGAATCCTCTTTTGCCTGAATGCAGATGTAGGTCATCGGTCGGGCAGAGGTGCATTTGAGATTGCGGTCGCAGTTGGTTGCCACGCGTATTACAGAGCCTTCGGCAATGTCGAAGACTTCGTCGTTGACTTGGAATTTGCCCTCGCCACTGAGGATAATATAGTTTTCCTCGTTGGCTTTGTGGCTGTGGAAGAAAGGCACTGATGCCCCGGTGGGGAGAGACCCGAAAGAGATTTCGCATGATGTGGAGCCGGTAGCGTCCTTTACGAATTGCTTGCCCTCGAATGCGTGGAGAGAGCCAACTGTGGCGTGGACAAACTTCGCGTCTTTGTTCAATACTTTCACTTCGTTCATGTCGGTGTATTTGTTTGTTTTTTGATTTAATATTAACTTTGCAGCCGTAAGCCGCTTTCGTTTTGATAGTGCAAATATACTGCGAACAATCTTTCAAAACAAGACGTTACGCAAAAGTAAGGTACTTACCCCCAGGTAACTATTTTTGATTATGAAGCCGTTACTGCTACAAGAAAATTTAGAAAAATTCACTCACGTCAGTGAGTGTCCCATACGCAATGTGGTGTCACGATTCTCCGGCAAATGGCAGATGCTCGTCTTGTGTGTGCTTGCAGAGAATGAGGCCACGCGTTTCAATGCCATAGGCAAGGCTATTCCCGATATATCGCCAAAGGTGCTTACCGACACATTGAAGAATCTTGAAAGGGACAAACTTGTGGTGCGGAAACTTTATGCTGAAATTCCTCCCCGGGTGGAATACTCGCTCACCCGACTGGGCAGGAGTCTGTTGCCGGTACTTGGCGGACTCATATCATGGTCGCTCGAACATTTTGATGAGATAACTTCCGGCGAATGATAATCCGGAACGCTTGGTGAGGTTGCAACAAAGTGAGCGATGCGCGTGCATTGCTATTTCATACGACCGTGACGCTTAATGCAGCAGAGGCAGCCGGGCCGGCATATCTCCCGGCGCGCTGAAATAAGTTACTTGCGGTTGCGACGGATAAGCCAGACAGGTAAGGTGATGGGCCACAAAACTATCAGCATAATCCATTTGAAAAGATTGAATGCTAATGATATAATCCCTCCGAGAAGTCTGAATGGCAAAGAAAAAATTGCTGAAACACAGCCATCATAATTAGCCTGCATCTCGCGGCCTTGCTTAGTACGCATATCAAAGCCGCCACCTTTCTTGTAACCTTTGCCGAATTGGCGGAAATCAACGTTTGACATAATATAAGTAAAACAGTGAAGGGGAATATATTGATATCTTAACTTTTGCAAAGATACAACCGAAATCCCATATGTCCAAACTATATCACGGTGTGATATCCCGTAAAAGACGTTATTCCATCTTATTCTTGTATATTTGCCTGACGGGTAGGGGAGGAGATGGGAAACAATACGGGAGGACGGGGTGTTATAATAAGAAAAAGATTATGAAAAAGTTTTTTGTTTTAATCGCTTTGGCATTTGGGCTGGCTGTGTCTGCAAATGCCTTGACTTACGAGGATGCGTTTGATTCCATCAAGGCGCTGCCCGGCATGAAAGGTGTCGAGCAATCTCAAGTCAAAGGGCATAATGATGTCGCGGCTATCGGTGTCTACGACGCGCAATTGACCGTATGGTACGGTGAGCGGGGCCCGCAGACCGAGGCTTATGGCAATGCGCTGTACAAAGTAATCGGACAATTGCCTGTATCGGAGATGATACAGTGCAGCATGACCGACAGCTCGATTTTTGCAATATTCGCAAAGCCTGTATCGAAAGGCTCAAACCGTATCATCATTTTCTCCGACTCGGCGTATGCCGGCTTTACCGGGGCGATGATAGGATATATTTCCGACGATGCTCTGGCCGCGCTCAGGTCTGCGGTCTTAATACCTCGCGAGGGAGGCGGGACAACATTGTACGTAAAGGCTCTGACCTTTTAAAACAAGCTCTTGTAAATCAGGCTGCGACCACCGCTCCGGCGGTGCCTCGCAGCCTGAATTTTGTTTTGCCCGGAGCTTTTGTGTATATTTGCGCTGCTATGCATGATGAATTGAAGCGATGCGGATGGTGTGGCGACGACCCGCTATATGTGGCGTACCACGATAAGGAGTGGGGGCGTCAGGTGTATGATGACCGCACGCTCTTTGAGTTTCTGACGCTGGAATGTGCGCAGGCGGGGCTTGCGTGGATTACGATTCTGCGCAAGCGTGAAGGGTATCGGCGGGCGTTCTGTGGCTTCGACCATGAGGCAGTGGCGCGTATGTCTGCCTCTGATGAGGAGCGCTTGCTCGGCGATGCCGGCATCGTGCGAAACCGTCTCAAGATACATGCTGCCGTGACCAACGCGCGCCTGTTTGGCGAGGTGGTGGCCGAGTATGGCTCGTTTTATGAATATCTCATCGGCTTTTTCCCGGGGCGCCGGCGTATTGTGAACGATGTGCCCGGGCAGAGTGATGTGGCGGTATCATCGGCTGTGTCAGACGCGATAAGCCGTGACATGAAGCGGCGTGGATTTAAATTTTTCGGTACGGTGGTCTGCTATGCTTTCTTGCAGGCGACCGGGTTTATCGACGACCATGTCAATGGCTGTCACTGCAAAGGGCTGCTGTAGACATAATCATATATAAGACCATTAAGACCATGAATGTACTCTTGAACATAGTATGGGTGGTATTTGGCGGCCTGATGATTGCCATCGAGTATGTCATATCGAGTGTGGTGATGATGCTTACCATCGTGGGCATACCTTTCGGGCTGCAGACCCTCAAGCTGGCGGTGGTGTCGCTGTGGCCCTTTGGCACGGTGGTGGCTCCGGGAAGCTGGCCGAGCGGATGTCTGGCGGGGGTGATGAACGTGATATGGTGGTGTGTGGGTGGCCTGGCCATCGCGCTCACTCATCTGGGCTGGGGGCTGCTCTTCTGTATCTCGATAGTGGGCATACCCTTCGGGCTCCAGCACTTCAAGCTGATGAGGCTGGCGCTCCTCCCCTTCGGCAAGACGGTGGCATGAGGGCACCCCGCCAGAGCTTCATAACACCCTTGTATAGTTGTTAGGCATCCAGCCTTCCAGCATTAATTTGTCAGTAGTCTGTTTCTCGATTGACAGAGTGTCGGTAAATGGGATTGTTTCGCTTTTGTCGATACTTTTACTTCATAGTATGAGATTATCGTCTTGATTAGTCGCTGTATCATACTCCAAGGTTGCCATATTTGTTGCCATATTTATTGACGAGGCCTTCCCATCATTATCTAAATTGATTCGGTCTGCCTGTCCCCCGATACCCGTGCAGGCTCTACCCGCTTGCCCTCAATGCCGGTCTTACTGTAAGGTGTAGATTAAGTGGACGCACATGGTGCGGGCTATATTTCGCACAGTTATATTCATTGAATGTTTCAATGTCAGTGTCGATGTTTTATTTCAATTGCACAAATAGTAATTATTGATAAATTTACACTTCAAATCACATAATGCCTTAGCTGAAATCGCTAACACATACCCATTGAACTTATTGAAGGTCACGAAGGCCGTACAAAAATGTGAAAACTATAGGTAAAAATTACGGGTGCAAAAAAATAAGATATAAATCAGACCATAGAGAATAAAACTCTTAAAGCTTAATCGTAATCCATGCTTGCTAAGATTCCTTTTTCCATAATTTCTTGCAAAGAAAAAATCTTTAAAGCCTCTTGATAAGCGGTGTAGAAATCATTATCAAGTCCGATATAGACAATATTATCATGTAATTCTTCTATAACACTAATATGAGAATGCAGTTTACATCCTTTATCAGCACAATCTGATACAATGCTTTTTATTCGTTCCAACTTATTCAATAACTCATCATATTGAGATAATCCTTTTGTAGTTGGCTGTATTTGATAATTTGTTTTCTTAGCTGGTTGTATGTTGTGTTCTGGATCCAATAATACTATGTGAAAAATCGAAGAATCTCTATCAAAATAACCTACAATACGACCAGTACTTTTTGTTATTGAAATTTGCATTATTGGAAAATCAGACTCATTTTCCAATATTTCTGTTGGCAGCCAATCTAAATCTTTTCGTTGAATAGGAATATTTTTCGCATCCCAATCTATTGGATGACACCGCAAAGCAATACTACCTCTATTATCTTCTAATATTTCTTGCGGTGTCATAGCGCTCAGAGTACTTAATCTCTCAATAAGCCCAATATGCCACGCTTTAGAGCTTGCTCCGATTTGGAAATATGGTATCTGCTTAAAATGTAAGAAGGAGAAGGATATCTTCTTCCTCTTAAGCTCATTCTCTTGTTCCTTGGTAACTAATGACTTATTCCCGTATTTAGGGGAATCTGAATTAAGCTTGAAGAGCTTCCCATCTTTCCCCATAATACTCAATCATTAGCTCAGGAGCTATAACCTTGTCACAACGTTCATTTACATTTAAATCGCCACGTGTTTCAATCCAAGGCTTCTCGTTGTGGGATATTCGTTCTAACTCTGCGCCACTATACTTGAGATAGTTCTCCAATATAAAATCAACAAATTCAGCGTCTTCCGCAGAGAGATTCACATTACGATTCAAGCAGTCATCAATATTGATTTCTGAATAGAGATATTTAGTAGAATTAAAACGATTATAGATTTCTCTATTTACCGGGCCATGAACCCACGCTTCAAACTCGCCGGCAAACATCGGCTTTTTATTGATACCATAAGACCAAGCTTGAACATAATACAATAATTTTTGCAACTTTAAATTTATTAAAGATGCAAATTTATCTTCCGATTTCACTCGTAAGATAATATAATCGGCTATATCATCTATTGTTGACATCTGAATTATGATTATATCAGCTTCAACGCAAATGTAATATATTTTTCTAATATAACAAAATGATTAGTTGAATTGATGCGATATATTTTAATTTTAGTGAATTATTAAAATTTATTCGAAGTCGTTTTGATGATAACGAATACCTTATTGCTTATAGAAGGTAATATAAAATGATTATTTGTTGAGGACGCGGTGTTTTGGGTAAGTCGGGGGCTTACCAGGGGCGGCGGGGTGGCGCGGCGGGTTTGAAGTCGCGTGGATTGTCGTGGTAGTCGGTGATGCGCTTGCCGGCGGTGTTGAGCAGATACCAGCCCATCACTCTGTCGTGGACAAGGGCTACACCTCTGTGAAACGGATATGCCTCATCGAAATAGTCGGAGACAAGTCTCGTACCCCGGCCGTTGATAAAGGTCCATCCCATCACTTTGTCTTTGACAAGGGCGTAGCCGTCGTGGAAATCATCGACATCCTCGTAGTAGTCGGTGATTTTTTGTCCGGCCTGGTTTATGAAGCACCAGCCCATGATTTTGTCTTTGGCGGCGGCCGCTCCCTGGCTGTAGGGTCTTATCACGGCGTAGTAATCGCTGATGCGGTTGCCGTCGAGGTCTGATACGTACCAGCCCATTATCCGGTCGTTTTGGATTATCAGGCTGGGTGCATCGTCGTAGAAATAATTGCTGTAGTCGTAGGGGTAGTAGTATTGGGCGTTTGCGGCGGCATATGCGCAAAGGAGAGATATTGCCGTTATCAAGCGTTTCATAATAATGGTGTATAGACTTGTTTACTGCCGGTATCACCAGCCGCCGCCGAGTACCTTGTAGAGGTTTATCATGGTGAGGTAGCGGTCGAGCATGGCCGAGGATACTCCTATCTGCGCGTCGAAGTAGCGGCGCTGGGCGTCGAGTACGTCGAGGTAGTTGAGTGAGCCGGCCTTGTATTGCAGGCGTGCCAGGTCGACGTATTTGCGCGCGGCGTCGCGCAGGGAGGCTTTCAGGGTGTAGTTCCGGCGGTATTTGTCGTAGGCGATCAGGGCGCTGTTGACTTCGGTGAAGGCTGTGATGATGGTCTTCTCGTATGCGTATCGTGCCTGGTCGTAGCGCGCGATGGCTGCTTGGTAGCGCTTTTTGCGTCGGCCGAAGTCAAATATCGGGGCGGTAATGTTGCTGATGAGATATGTGTACGGCGACTTGAGGAAGTCGGTGAGGGTCTTGTTTTCGAGGCCGCCGGTAAAGCTGATGCGGAAGGAGGGGAAGCGCTCGGCGTAGGTTAGGCCTACGTCGGCCATCGCTGCGGCGAGCCGGAGCCGCGCGGCCCGTATGTCGGGGCGGCGCTCGAGCAGTGTCGAGGGAAAGCCGGCGCTGATGCTGTCGGGAAGCACGCTGGCGTAGAATTGGATGCCGGGGCGCAATGTGTCGACGGGAAACTCGCCCATGAGCAGGGTGAGGGCGTTGCGGGCGAGTGCAATCTGCTGCTCGAGGTTGGGAATGAGCGATGCTGTGGATGAGTATTCGACCTTGGCCTGCTGGTATACGGTCTCGGGGGTGAGGCCGCCCTCAAAGCGTATGCGTGCTTGCTCGAGGGCCTCGCTGCGGGTGCGCAGGGTCTCGCGCACGATTGAAAGCTCGTTGTTGAGGGCGGTATAGTGGAAGTACGCGGTGGCGGCGCCGGCGATGAGTGTAATCTGCATTGCGCGCCGGTCTTCGACAGACGCCTCGTAGCTGGCGCGTCCGCCGCTGCGCGCCCATTTCATGGCGCCCCAGAGATTAACTTCCCAGTTGAGGGTGGCTTTGAGCGAGAGCTCGGGACTGCCGCTCCAGCCGCCGCCCGAGTAGTCGGTGCGCTCGTGATTGCCGCCGGCGAGTATGCCCAGCTCGGGGAGCTGAGCGGCGTTGGTCTGGCCCCACATGGCTCGCATCTCCTCGACCTTGGCTGCGGCCGAGAGCAGGTCGCGGTTGTTGGCGAGTGTCTTGCGGATGATGGTGCGCAGGGTGGAGTCTTGGTAAAACTCGTACCACTGCATGTCGGCTACCGACATCGAGTCGGGCTGTATGCCGCTCTGATATGCGGCGGGTATGTCGAGCCGGCTCCGCTCAAGATTTCTCACGCCCGAGCAGCCGGTCAGCGCCAGGGCCAGGGCGGTGAGCAGTGCCGCGACGGTATGTGTGTATGCTCTCATCACGATTGTGTGGTATTGTGGCCGCGGGGCGCCTTGATACTGCGGCGCAGGCGGCTTTTGGCTTTATCAATCATTACAAAGAAAAACGGCACGATGACTATACCGGCAGTGATGGCCATCAGCATGCCGAAGAATACGCCGGTGCCGATGTCGCGACGCGCGGCCGCTCCCGGGCCAGAGGCGACCAGCAGCGGCAGCAGCCCGAGGATAAACGCCAGCGATGTCATGACGATGGGGCGGAAACGCAGCCGGGCGGCCGTGATGGCAGCGCGCGTGGCGTCGCAGCCCCGCTCGACCTCCTCCTTGGCATACTCGACGATGAGGATGGCATTCTTGGCCACAAGGCCCACCAGCATCACCAGTCCAATCTGGAAGTAGATATTGTTTTCGAGCCCGAGCAGCAGCACACCGAGGTATGCGCCGAGCCCGGCGACGGGCAGCGACAGTATCACGGCCAGGGGCACCGTCCAGCTCTCGTACAGGGCGGCGAGCACCAGGAATACAAATACAAAGGCAAGCCCCAGCACCAGGGCCGTATTGCCGCTCTCGTGCTGCTCCTGATACGACAGGCCGCTCCACTCGACGCCGATATTTGCGGGCAGCTTGTCTTTGACGATGGAGGTGAGGCGCTGCATGGCCTGTCCGGTGCTGTAGCCGTCGCCGGCCTGGCCGCTGATTGTGGCGGAGTAAAACATGTTGAAGCGCTTGATGGTGCCCGGGCCGGTGGTATAGTGGGTGGTGCCGAGCGAGGAGATGGGCACCATGGCGCCATTGTCGCCGCGCACAAAAAACATGTTGATGTTGTCGCGGCGCGACCTGTATGGCGCCTCGGCCTGGATGTATACGCGGTAGATGCGGTTGAACATGTTGAAGTCGTTGACATATACCGAGCCGGTAAATGCCTTCATGGTCGAGAATATATCAGACACGGGTATGCCTTGCAGCTTGGCCCGATCGCGGTTTACGTCGAAGTACAGCTGCGGGATGTCGGGCTGCATCGATGTCGACAGGTCTGATATCTCGGGGCACATGGCGGCGTAGCGCCGCAGGGTGTCGACGGCAGCCTGTAGCTGGGCGTATGTGGCGTCGCCGCGGGCCTCGAGTACCATCTCGAAGCCGCCCGACGTGCCCAGGCCCGGGATGACCGGCGGGGTGAACACGTATACCTTGCTCTCGGGATAGCCGGCCAGGGCGTCTTTTACCTCGCGGCGGATGGTCTCGATATTGTCGCCGTCGCGGTCGTCCCACGGCCGGAGTATTACTGTGAGCGACGAGTGTGCGGGATTGGTTCCGACGCGGGGCGATGAACCGGTGACATTGAGCACGTCCTCGACGTCGGGGTGGGCCATGAGCGCTGCGATGGCGCGGTCGGTCACGGCGCGAGTGCGCTCGATGGTGGCACCCTCGGGCAGCTCGAGCTCGACGGTGAAAAATCCCTGGTCTTCCTGCGACATGAAGCTCTGCGGCACCATATAGTGCAGCACGGCTATCAGCACGAGGCAGCCGACAAAGAGCGACGTCGTGACGGCGGGGTGGGCGAGGGCGCGGCGTATGATGCTGACGTTGAGCCGGCCGGCTTTCAGCAGGCCGTAGTTTATAGCGCGGAAAAAGGCCGGCTTGCGGCTGTGGCTGTCGGGCCGCAGTATCTTGGCGCACATCACAGGCGAGAGGGTGAGGGCGACGATGGTCGATATTATCACCGACACGGCTATGGTGATGGTAAACTGGCGGTAGAGCTGGCCGGTGATGCCCGGCAGAAAGCTCACCGGCACAAATACCGCGCACAGTACCAGCGACATGGCGATGAGGGCGCTGCCGAGATTGTCCATGGCGCGGGTGGTGGCCTGCGCCGGGGGCAGATGCTCGGTATTCATCACGCGGTCGACATTCTCCACCACCACGATGGCGTCGTCGACGACGATGCCTATGGCGAGGATGAGGCCCAGCAGGGTGAGCAGGTTGAGCGAGAAGCCAAATACGAGCATCACGCCGAAGGTGCCCACCAGCGAGATGGGCACGGCTATGACGGGGATGAGCGTGGCACGCCAGTTTTGCAGCGACAGAAATACCACGATTATCACCAGCAGCAGCGCCTCGAAGAAGGTGCGGTATACATGGTGTATCGACTCAGAAATGTACGTGGTCATGTCGAAGGGCACCTTGTAGCTGATACCCTCGGGGAAGTTGGCGGCGATGAGATCCATCTCGCGGCGGATGTCCTCGGCTACCTCCACTGCATTGGCCCCGGGCAGCATGTAGATGTTGAGCACGGCCGCGTTGCCGCCGTTGATGCCGCTCTCGGTGGAGTAGCTCGACGCCTCGAGCGATATGCGGGCCACATCGCGCAGGCGTATCACCGAGCCGTCGGCGCGCGCCCGTATCACTATATCCTCAAACTCCGATACCGACGACAGGCGCCCGCGGGCGATAATCGGCATGGTGATGTCGATATGCTCGGCCGGGGCCTGGCCGAGCGTGCCGGCCGCCGACTCGCGGTTTTGGTCTTTGAGGGCGTCCTGCACATCGCGCAGGGTGAGTCCGAGATTGGCGAGCTTGTCGGGCGCCACCCATATCTGCATGGCATAGTATCGGCCGCCGACATTGCTCACTCCGCCCACGCCCGGTATACGCCGCAGGGGATCGACTACGTTGAGAGTCGTGTAGTTGCTGAGATATATTTCGTCGTATTTGGGGTCGTCTGACAGTATGGTGATGGTCATCAGGCGGTTGACAGTCTCCTTTGATACCGATATACCGTTTTGCACCACCTCGGCCGGCAGACGCGACTCGGCCTTCTTGATGCGGTTTTGGATATCGACGGCGGCAAGCTCGGGGTCTGTGTCGGTGTCAAAAGTCACCATCGCCGAGAAACCGCCCGAATTGGAGCTCGACGACGACATGTATATCATGCCCGGTGTGCCGTTGAGCTCTTGCTCGATGGGGGTAGCCACCGCCTGGGTGACGGTCATGGCATCGGCGCCGGGGTAGGAGGCCGATACACCCACCACCGGCGGCACAATCTGCGGATACTGGTCGACCGGCAGCAGCGTCAGGCCAATCAATCCCACTATAAAGATTACAATGGAAATGACAATCGAGAATACCGGATGGGTAATGAAAAAATTGCGCTTCATCGCTGCTCAGACTTTACAGGCTTTACCTTGGAGCCGTGGCTGAGCTTGTGTAAGCCCTCGACCACTATGCGCTCGTCCTTGGCCAGGCCGCGTTCGACCACGATGGATTTGCCAATCTCGGGGCCGGTCTCGATGTAGCGCTTCTCCACCACGCTGTCGGGCCGTACCACATATACATATGCACCGCCCTTCTCGATAACCATCGATTTGAGCGGGACGGTGATGGCGTCTTCTCTCACGTCGAGCAGCACCTTTACCTTGGTAAACTCGCCCGGCAGCAGCCGGTGCTCGGGATTGGCCATCTCGGCCCGTACCGAGAATGTGCCCGTCTTGGGGTCGACCTGCGGGTCGGCGAAATCGACCACGCCGCGGTATGGATACTCGGTGCCGTCGGCCAGGGTAATGGTCACGTAAGAGTTCCATTTGCGGGTCGAGTCCTGCACGCCGATATTTACATTGCGCTCCTTGCTGCGCAGGTAGTCGAGCGCAGTCATGGAGAAGTCAATCCTCACGGTGTCGCTTTTCACGATAGTGGCCAGGAGGGATTTGCCCGCCGAGGGGCCCACCAGCGTACCGATGTCGGCGACACGCTCCGAGATATATCCCGAGATGGGCGATGACACCTGGGTATATCCCAGCGTAATCTCGGCCTGGGTGAGGTCGGCCTCGCTCACGATTACCTCTGCATTGGCGCTCTCGTATGCGGCCTCGGCATTGTCCAGGTCGAGCTGCGAGGCAGCGTTCTGCTCATACAGCGGGCGTATGCGCAGCAAGTCACGCTCAGCCTTCTTGGCCTGCGCGCGGGCCTTGTTGAGCTGCGCCTTGGCCTTCTCTACATGAGCCTTGTAAAGGCGCGGGTCGATGACAAAGAGCGTCTGCCCCTTGGTGATATATGCGCCCTCCTTGAAAACCATCTTTTCCAGATAGCCCTCGACGCGGGCGTGTACCTCGACAAATTGCTGGGCACGTATGCGGCCTACGTATTCGCCATATATATCTACATGGTCGGTGGCTATAGCCTCGGTCATGACCGTGGGCAGCTCCTCGACAGCCGGCCGTGGCCGGAATATGTAGTATAGTATCGCTGAGAGCAGAGCGGCGGCCAGTACAATCACAGTCAGTCGCAGTCTGTAGCGTATAATCTTACGTCCCAAAATTTGCAGGTATCGCATGGTGCTGAGGTATTATTGACTTTGCGCTGCAAAAATACGTGAAAATCAAAGGCCGAGCAACTATTTTGCACAAGTATTCACACCAATAAGCCACCACCGGCGATAAAAAACGGCCGAGCGTAAAAAAAATCGCCGCAATGCACTTGCAGAAATAAAAAAAAGCACTACCTTTGCACCCGTAACCCGGAAAGATGCCGGAGCGGTCGATCGGGACGGTCTCGAAAACCGTTGTACCTTTACGGGTACCCAGGGTTCGAATCCCTGTCTTTCCGCAAAAAGCAGCCCACAAGGCTGCTTTTTTTATGTTGAAAGAGAGGGGCAGGGGACCGCCGCATAGCGTTACCGCACAGCACCGGTTGGAAGTGTTCAAAACATCCTGATATAGAAAAAGCCCTGCGGCGAGTTTGCCGCGGGGCTTTTCTGTTTTGTCGGGTGGTAACGAATGCCTTGATCGCTTTTCTCAGAATACGAATGTTTCCAATTTCATCTCGGCGAGCGAGCTTATTGTACCGACTTCTTTGGCAAAAACGTCCGATGCACTGTGGGCATCCAAAGCGGTCTGGTCGCGCCATGTCTCACATATCATCAAGACCTCCCGGCGTGTAGCACTCTCAAAGATATCGTAGGCTATGCAGCCGTCCTGCTTCAAGGATGCTTCAGTAAGGCGGCGGGCGGCCGACAGGACTGCCTCACGGTGGGCAGGCGAGACGGAGATAAAACAGTTTAATCTTAACATGTCTGAGTATTTTGGTTGGCTTTGCTTTTATATTCAGACTGCAAATTTAATAAAAATCAGATAATTATCACAGAGCATCGCCGGATGATTTCAGGTCGGTCTCTTTACGGAGTATTTTACGGATAGTTTTCCACTTGGGAAATATCGCGGCGGGACGGATCGGCCCGTAACTCACGACTATTACCGCCAGCGACAATATGGCCATGATGAGCAGCCATCCGTAAATCTCTTTCATGGATACAATCAATGCGTGTCGCCTGACTGTCTCGTACAGCTGACCGAGGGGGATATGGATGATGCCGGTGTTGAAGTCTGTGAGACGCGCAGAGATGAGAGACGCGTTCTTTGCCATTGTATGCCGCAGAAACTCTCCGATAAGGGCGGGGCCGAGTGTGGCGCCCATTACGGCTCCGGTAAATCCGTTTACAGTCAGAGCCTGCGGAAAGACGAAGAAATGCAAGCCGCTCTGTACAATGGATGTCAGGAAAACAATGGAGATAATCACAGATGCAAAGCCCCGTATGAAGAGCGGGAAGGACAGCATCTCCTTTTCAATACCGTAATCTATCATGAAATAAAACCAGCCGAGATATATGGCGGCGAAAGAGAAGCCGATGGCGGTCATGGTCTTGTAACGCCACTTACGCAGAGCGAATGTGTAATACGTGAATATACATCCGACTATGATACCTGCAAATACATACCAGTTCAAATCTATGAGATTTGTCTCGTCAAAGCCGAGGATGGCGGCGGCATAACTGTGCTCAAACACATGCTCGGTGGCCATCAGTGTGAAGAAAACCAGGTATATCAGTGTAGCCCTTATGACATTGCGGTTTGTCAAAGCCTGAAAAGAGATGTATGGATGATGGAGAAATGTCGCCCGCCAGAGATTGATGGCAAGGCAGACTATCCCCAGGGCGGTCGCGCCGACGATTTCCTCAGCTTCCCACCAGTCATAGAAATTGCCGTACACGCATATGAAAGTGAAGCACAACATGACGATGCTCCACAGCGCGGCGCCTATCCAGTCGATACCCAGCAGCGGTATCTGCATGGGACCTTTGACGGGCTTTACAAGTATCAGTACCATTACCATCATCAGCACGAGCAGGCCGCTCATTATCCAGTGCATATATTCCCATTGCGAGATGAAAGCTGTGTAGATGGTTGCGATGCCGCTGAGCTGAATCACTCCGTCGACGACAAGATAGACATAGCAGAAGAATATCGCCATATCACGCACCGGAGTGAGCCAGAGCTGGATTGTCGAATTGCACACAAATGTCGCCCACATACGAAACCAACCCGCGGCAAAGCAGGTGGCGACCAACAGGGGGACACTTGTCGTATGGGCGCAGATGAAATTTGCCGCGATAAGAGCCGTTGCGCACATGAGCAGTCCAATACGGTTGGAAAACCGGAACTTCAACCTGAACATCACGGCAAAATTTATCGACATCCCGACCAGCGACGCATATCCGGCCATCAATATGTCTTCCTGCATCAGAGCCGTCGAGCCGACCATATCGGTGGCGGCGGCAAGATATATGCCGCCTGAGAACTGCACTATCAGCACGAAGATGATAAACAGCCAGGGCTTTAACCGACGCGGCACATAGTCAGGCACGTCGGGTATATCGAAGGGCCCCCGTGGCCCGTGCCAGTCTCCCATATCAGTATATCACCTCACATTCCACATTCATACCGGCGCGTAGCAGATGCAGGCCGGTACTGTCGGTCAGCTCGATTCTCACGGGTACGCGCTGTCTTACCTTTACGAAATTTCCGGCCGAGTTGTCCTGCGGCAGCAAAGACAGCGCGGCTCCTGTCGCTGTGGATAATGAAACGACCTTACCGGTGAAAGTCTTGTGCGGAATGGCGTCGACCTTGATTTCGACCTCGCTGCCGGGGTGGATATGCACCAGCTGGGTTTCCTTATAGTTTGCGGTGACCCATACCTCCGAGCCATCCACAATGTCGAGAAGAGTCTGGCCCGGCTGTACAAGCTGGCCTATCTGAATCTCCTTGCGTGAGGTATATCCGTCGCAAGGGGCTGTTATGACAGTGTATGACAGATTCAGCTCCGCAGTTTCGAGCAATGCTCCGGCAAGATCAATCCCCGCATCATTCTGGGCGATGCGCTGGCGGGTCTCGGCAACTACCGAGGATGTCGCCGAGCGTTGACGGGCAAGCATCTCGTAGCGGGCTTTCTTGGCTTTATAGTCTGTTTCCGCTCCGTCGTATTGCTGACGTGTGACGGCGTCTTTTTCCAGCAGTTTGCGGTAGCGCCCGAGGTCGGCGGCCGCATTTTCCATCAGTACCTTTGCCTCGGCGATTGAGGCATCGCTCACAGCGACATGGGCAGCGGCGACACCTACACTGCGGTCTGCGACCGTGCGCCCGGCAAGGGCATTCTGATAGTCGGCATTTGCCTGTGCCACGCGCAAGCGCATGTCAGCGTCATCTATTACGACAAGCGTGTCGCCCTTTCTGACCGGCTCATATTCCTTGAAACGTATTTCCTTGATGTAGCCCTGCACACGGCTGTTGACAGGTACAATCTGCCGCTGCACCTGCGCGTTGTCGGTAAACTCCACATTGCCAAAGTGGATAAACTTGGATGCCACCCAGCCGCCGGCTGCGATGATGACGGCGAGAGTGATGATATAGGAGAGTATCTTTTTAGTACGGTGTTTCATATCTTTCCGGAAGTGAACAGAAGTTTGTAGTAATAGTAGATTATATCGATGCGGGCGTTGACAAGCTGCTGCTCTGCGTCAAGTTTTGAATTGGCAGCATCAAGCATATCCGTTAATAGAGCCATATCGGCGGAGTAGCGGGTAAACACGGTGTTGTAGTTTCTCTCGGCGAGCTCGACGCTTTTCTGCCTGGTGTTGAGCTCCTCGTAAGCCTCAAGATAGCGGATATAGTCAGCCCTGACAGCAAGCTCTGTATCCTCCCGAGCGGCTGCGAGCCGGTCTGTGGCATGAAGTGTGGCCGCGCGGCTTCGGGATAAAGACCTGCCTGTCTTGAACAGCGATGAGATATTGTAGCTGACACCGACGCCGATGTACCAATAGCTGAGATTGAGGTTTATCGGTGGTACCTCCACCAATATCGGGCCGTCGATACTCCACCCTGCCTGCAGCCCGATTTTGGGCAGCCGCTCCGCCTTGGTAAGAGCTTCCGCTTTACGGGAAATATCGACGTCTGACTGCGCCAGTCTGAGCACGGGCGAATTTACCGCGGCCTCCGTCTGCCATGCCATCTCACCCTGTGTCGGCAGAGATTTGTGCAGTAAGGTGGAGTCGGGCCGTATCACCGTACCTTGCGGCAATCCTGCAATAGTGACAAGATTGGAGTTGAGTATGTCGAGCGTGTTGTCGATTTTCACGAGCTGCAGCTCCAGATCTGACACCAGCAGTTCGTAGCGGGTGATGTCGTTGAGTAAAGCCACGCCCTGCTCATACCGGGCCTGCATCTCCTCAAGCACTTTCCTTGCCTGCGCTATGTTGTTTTCCACCACACCGCGCAGATTTGTGTATTTGTAAATGTCGAGGTAAAAGCCGGTGAGCCGGAAACGGATATTGTCGCGCTGCAGTTCCGTGGCATAGCGGGCAGCGGTCAGTCTAAGCTCGGCGAGTCTGATGCCTGAGGTAACGGCTCCGCCGGTATATACAGGCTGGTTTATGCTTAGCGACAGGGCATTGCCGTAATGTGGTATCGGCGCTTTCTGATAGTCGGCAAAATTCCGTTTTGTCGTAAAGCCGTCGCCTATATAGCTGAACGAAAGGGCTGCATTGATGTCGGGCAACCGACCGGCACGGGCGACTCTTATCTCTTGACAGGCTTCCTGCTCAGCGGAAAAAGAGGGGCGTAATTGCGCACTGTTTCTTTCAGCACTCTCAAATAACTGTGCAAGAGTTATTACTGATGAGCCCTGACCGAAAGCACACACCCCGGCGCCCAGCAGGACTGCGCTGAGCAGCCCTGTGAGCAATCGTTGATTGTTCATAAAAAAGGGTGGGGAGTAATATGTGAATAATGTATATCAGTCGCTATCCGTCAATCTCCCGACGGTATGCGACTATTCTGAAATCAGATCAGACTTCGGGCACGGCTGCAGCCGGCTGTACTCTTCCAGTTTTCCTTGAACGCGTAGTTTTGCACATACGCTGCCGATGCGTTTATCGCAGTATCTATTACAATCATTTACTCACCGCTCTTTGTGAACGGCACTGCAAAATTACAAAATAATTAGTAAAAAGTCTGTTCATTTGAGATTATTCTATTTAGTCTGAATTATGTTGTTGAGATTGTTAAATGCCGTGATATATTTTCTCCCGGCAGGAATTGGGCGCGGAAAGTTATGAAGATAAACAGTCCTGTTTGAGAATTTTTCGATAAACGGGATTGATATTATAAAAGACCTGTGTATCCTCACAAAGCAATCATCAGGAAGCATGGCTTCAATTTCCTTCATTGTAATCTGAGAGACAACAGTCGGCATATCCTTGCGGAATATCTTCACATAATTATCCATCGCCTCAATAACGATGACATCATTTAAGTTGACGACCACATTTTTATGATCAGCTTTCAGCGTAATACATCCGGTTGAAGGCCCCGGACTCTTGTGCTGAATGAATATCCCGGCTTTTGCGATTGCCTTTTCAAAACGAGGATAGAATATCGGCTTGTGAAGAAAATCAACCGCATCAACATTGAATCCGTCAAGTGCATAATCGGCGTAGGCTGTAGTAAAAATCAGGCACGAGCCTTCCGGCAGTTCCTTAGCCAGAGCCACACCATTATGTGAGTTCATCTCAATATCAAGGAAAACTATATCAGGGGTGATTTCCTTGATATAATCCATACCCGCAATGGGAGATGTGAAACATTTTAGTTCAATATCTCCATACCGATTGCAGTATTCCTGAATGATGCTTAAAGCAATCGGCTCATCATCTATTGCCACACACTTAATCATACTGACAGATTTATACAAAGTTTCACCCGATAAAATGTACCATCGCTGTCATTGGTCATCACATGTCTTCCGGGATAGAGAAGTTCAAGACGCTTACGACAGTTTTCAATACCCATATGTTCGCCTATCCGCTTCACCGGGAATATCTTGTTTTCGGTGGAAAATATCAACTTCCCGTTTCTTTCTGTCATCGATATGGAAATCACACTTTCTTCGACAGGTGATATTCCATGCTTGAAACAGTTTTCAACAAACGTCACCAACAGCATAGGGGGAATCAGCAGGCTGTTGTTTTCAATATCAATATCCATTTTTACGGAAGTCATTTCATTAAGTCGCAATGACTGCAGGTCGACATACTGCCTTATGTAGTCAACTTCTTCTGATATGGCGACAAAATCCCGCATTGATGTCGTATGGATATACCGGAGCATCGATATGTATTTTTCCAGTGACTCCAAGGCCTTGCCATCATGAGTCAGAAACAGACCATATAGGGAGTTTAATGTATTGAACATGAAGTGAGGCTTGATTTGCGCTTTATATAATTCAATCTCCGCTTTGTCACGCTCGGCTTCCACAGCCCGGCGACGCGACTTCTGCAAATTGGCTTGTGTGAGCAAGCCGATTGCAAAACTGAAAGCCTCGACTATCATGAAAAGCGACCATACAGCCTGCTGGTATTGCTGAATTGACGGAAATATCCTCACTATACCCACGTCGTGAACATTAGGTTTGGGTATATAAAGGCTGATTTGTGTCAGCATGGATGTCACTCCAAATGAAACCAAAATCAAGACAATCCCCATCCAACGGTATTTCTTTGCACGGAACAACGCCGGGACAGTGAATACACGGTTTATGAAATACAGGGCGTAGAGCCAGAAGCCAACTGTAATGACATACCATTGGAAATTATGATACCACCGTTCGACCGGAAATATCATCACCATAACGGGTAATACAATCAGGCAGAATACGAGGTCTATGTATATGGACACATTCTTCATGTAGCAGACGGGCCGGAATTATAAATGCAAAGTTAATGCTTTTATATCTAATAGAGTATGTGGCCGACAGTCGTTCGCCACCACATCGTCGCAGTTAGTCATTTTTCAATAAGACGGCAATTCCCGCCTAAAGTTTAATAACTTAAATTTGCTTCAAAATCAAAACGAAACATGACAGTGAAGACATTCATCTCAGTTGGGGTAGGGACTGTCGGCGGCTTGGTGTTCGGCACACTCGCGTTGCTTTCTATGGTCCCTGTTTTCTTCGTTATATTCCAATACATCCATGAACGCATTATACCCCAAAGGAGGGTAAAAGCGATGCAAAAACGGTGATATTGATTATTTGTGCCATCGGTATTGATGCGTTTGCCATCAATAATATGTCGTCTGTCACTTTTTGACGAAGTGGCAAATTGCGCAAATGTGTAGTGCATAGCTGGTTATGAGACCCAATACCCTCTTCCAGGTATTTTTTGCCTTGATAATACTTCCGAAATTTGCAGCCTGAAACAGATAGATTCATGGCAATTTGGAAGAAATATTTAGTGTGCCTCATCACGGTGGTGTCGACTGCTGTGACATCACATGCAGCCGGAGATTACGGAATGATTTCGGGAAAGGTGCTGTCTCTTGACGGAGAGCCTGTAGACTATGCCACGGTGTTTCTGAAGGGCACCTCGCTATCTTGTCCTGCCAATGAAAAAGGTCTATATCATATATCTGCTCCTGCGGGTGATTACACGATAGTCTTTTCATCGGTCGGTTTTGAGAAACATGAAGCAAAAGTGAAAATCAGGCCTGATGAACGCGCGAAGCTGAATGTGAAATTAAAACCCGCTACTCAACTTGCCGAGGTTATAGTCGTTGGAAACCCTCTCAGCAAAGTGAAAAACTCGGCATATAATGCCACTGCTGTCAATACCCGAGAATTGGGGAATACCACAAAGACCCTGAGTGAAGCCTTGAATAAGGCACCCGGCATGAAAATCCGGGAGAGTGGCGGAGTCGGGTCTGATATGGCTGTCACGATGGATGGTTTCAGTGGTAAACACGTCAAAGTGTTTATCGACGGCGTGCCACAGGAAGGAGTCGGAAGTTCGTTTGGCCTAAATAACATACCGGTCAATTTTGCTGACAGGATTGAGGTATATCGAGGTGTGGTCCCGGTAGGATTTGGGGCGGATGCCATAGGTGGCATTATAAATATCGTCACTCCACGCCGCCAGCGACGATGGTTTGTTGATGCGTCGTATTCATTCGGTTCGTTCAACACCCATAAATCATATATCAATTTCGGTCAAACGCTACGAAATGGGTTCAAATATGAAATAAACGCTTTTCAAAATTACTCTGATAATGATTATCGGGTGGATACACCCGTTGAGGATTTTGCCACCGGCAGTATCAACAAGAAGAAACTTGAGCACGTCAAGCGATTTAATGACACTTACCATAACGAAGCGATTGTAGCAAAGACGGGATTTGTGAATAAAAGCTGGGCCGACCGGCTGCTGCTTGGATTTACATATTCCCATATGTATAAGGAGATTCAGACCGGTGTAAGACAGGAAGTCGTATATGGACAGAAACATCGTCACGGATTCTCACTCATCCCGTCACTCGAATATTCCAAACGCAATCTTGTAATAGAGGGGCTTGATATAGCTCTTAATGCAAATTACAATCGGGACAACACTACAAATGTCGATACTGCATCTGTGAAATATAATTGGATCGGCCAGACTGCGCCACTGAATGCTCCGGGAGAACAGTCTTATCAGCACTCCAAAGCCATAAGTAACAACTGGTCGGCTACCGCAACCGTAAACTACCGGCTTTCAGAAAAACATTTGTTCACGGTAAATGATGTGTTCAACACATTCAACCGTACAAACGAGGATTTGCTGACGCATCCGCATGGTAAAGATGAAATTTCAAAATTCACAAGCAAGAATATAGCCGGAGTTTCGTATCGCTATATGCCTAATGCAAAATTCAATTTCACAGTGTTCGGCAAGCATTATCATCAATATGTCTCAGGACCGATGGCTACGACATCTGCGCAGGATGTGTTTGAAAAGACATCGCGCTCTATTGACTACCCCGGATATGGAGCCGCAGGGACCTGGTCTATTCCTCTTGGCTTGCAGTTGAAAGCGTCATACGAGAAGGCATATCGCCTGCCTACAATTGAGGAGATGTTTGGAGATGAGGATCTTGAAGTAGGTGATATGGCCTTGAGACCGGAATCAAGCCACAACGTAAATATCAACCTAAGCTACAACGCCACATTCGGAAGCAATATGATTTACGCCGAGGCTGGATTGATATATCGCGACACCCGCGACTATATACAGCGCAACATCATGGCTCTGAGCGGAGGCAAATCGGCAGCCACTTATGTAAATTATGGCAAAGTCGCGACAAAAGGCATAAGTGTGTCAGTGCGATATAATTTCTCGCGATGGCTAAGCCTGGGTGGAAATTTCACCCGTATGGATGTAAGGGATAATATGCGCACGGCCCGGGGCAGCACGGTTGCCAACATTACTTACAAAGAGCGTATGCCCAACTTGCCGTATATGTTTGCCGACTCGGATGTCAATTTTTACTGGCATGGGCTTGGCCGCAGAGGAAATATGCTGACAGTTACATACGACAACCAGTATACACACAGTTTCTGCTACTATGTCGCTAACATCGGTTCAAACAACAATGATTATATAATTCCCGATCAATTTGCACACAACCTTACGGTCTCATACGGGATTCATAGGGGCCGGTATAATCTGTCGGTTGAATGTCGAAATTTCACCAATGCAAAACTCTACGACAACTTCAGCCTTCAGAAAGCCGGACGTGCTTTCTACGGTAAGGTAAGAATCTATTTTGGCATCTAATCACTTTTTTTACAATATGACTCGCAAAAAATCAATGTTCCGGGCAATTATTGCCTCGGTAGTCCCTGCGATGGCTCTCTGCGGATGTTCCGGCAATGATGAGCCTGACATGCCTGGCAATGAAGTCGACGGTAATGGCAGATTTGTCTTTGCCACGACAATCGAAGGCTCCAATGGTACAGCGTATGACCTCATAACCGGTGAATCGCTCGACGGCGGTAATCTGACTACGGTAGACAACGGCCTCTTGAATCCGGGCGCTACGCAGTGGGTGTTTCACAACAACTATCTGTATGCGCTGAGCTACAATCAGGGCAATGCCGGCACCACGAGAAGTTACATACTCGGAGGCAACGGCGAGATGGAAGCCCGCGACATCGAGTACCGCATCAGCCGTTTCTCCTCCTACGGGACTTACAACAACGACATCATAACCATGTCGACCGGTGAAGGCCCGGCATCGTTGGCCGACAGCCATGGCTACAAGCCGATGACCCTCCTTGTCACTTACCTCGATGTGGAAAATGAGACATCGCGGAGCAATGACACTTCGACAGGTGCATACTCAATGGAAAATTTCCTCGGGAACGGAGAGTATGTCACTCTTGCCGGTGCCGAGCAGAGCGGGTCCAGACTCTACTGTGGCGCGGTGCCTATGGGGCTGAGCCAATATGGCGTTGCATACGGGAATCGCAAATGGGTGCGTCCCGGATTTGAACACCTCGTGCATGATGAGGCCGGTGGTACAGGCGCCGGAGCATACAAGGCCGGCGAACTTGTCGGGACGCAGTATCCCGATGAATGTTGGGTGGCAATTTACGACAATGAGAACATGACCAATCCCAAGCTGGCCAAGACAGATAAAATCAGCATGCCTTGCGGACGCTTCCGCTCGCAGTACTACCAGAGCGTATGGGCGGTAGACAACGGCGACGTATATGTATTCTCATCAAGCTACGCCAAGACAATGAGCGATGCCGGTCAGAAAACTACACTTCCCGCCGGTGTGTGCCGCATACCCGCAGGAAGTGATGAGTTTGACGACTACTATTGCAATATTGAGGCACAGACTCCCGGCGGCAACCGCTCATTCATGCGTTGTTGGCCTGCAGGTGGAGATTGTTTCCTCATGATTATGTATGACCGCTCGCTCACTGAGAAAAATCCCGTCGCGACTGAACTGGCTGTATTTGATGCGGCGTCAAAAAAACTTACATATGTGACCGGGCTGCCGGCCAATGTTTCCTCAATCGGAAAAACCGTTTTCGTACAGAACGGGAATGTCTATATTCCGGTAAATGTTGAAAACGAGGAGCCGGCCATTTATGCCATAAACACGGCAACCGCACAGGCTGTAAGAGGCGTTTCTATCAAGGCTAATGACATTACGGGCTTCGGTTATCTAAATCCGGTAAAATAAATCTGTGATGATAAAGTTTTTTAGAAAAATTCATCTCTGGCTGTCAGTGCCATTCGGCATAATCGTGACATTGATATGCTTTTCAGGGGCAATGCTCATATTTGAGCCGGAAATGACCCGCGCTCTGAGAAGTAATGTATATTATGTCGCTTCTGTAGGAGAATCTCCGTTGCCAATGGATGTACTTATGGAGACAGCAAAAGCCACACTGCCCGACAGTGTTGCAATCACCGGTGTCACCGTGTTTGAGGATGCCTCCCGCGCATATCAGGTAAATCTTTCAAAACCTCGGAGAGCTTCTCTTTTTATCGACCAATACACGGGGAAAATCACCGGGAGTTACAGACGGATTGGCTTTTTCTCCACGATGTTCAGACTCCACCGCTGGCTCCTTGACAGCGCAAATCCGCATGGTGAAGGTATAAAAGTCGGCAAACTTCTTGTCGGTATATCAACTCTCGTTTTCGTAATCGCTCTGATATCAGGTGCCATAATATGGTGGCCGCGTGCCCGGAAAAATCTAAGACACAGCCTCAGTATCCCGGTCTCAAGCGGCTGGAAAGGATTTTGGAAAGGTCTTCATGTCGCCGGCGGAATGTACGCCCTGATTTTTGTGCTGGCGATGGCTCTTACCGGATTGACATGGTCGTTTGACTGGTACCGTTCGGCGTTTTATGCCGTCTGTGGCGTAGAGCATACTCCCCGCAATTTCACTCAGTCTAAAACATCAGATGGCAGCAATGACGGTGAGAAACGTGATAGTGGAAGCCGTCGCGGCAGACACTATCATGGTGGCGCAGGTCGGCATGAAGGCGGAAGCAGACATGAAGGCGGTGGTCGCCATCGCTCCGAATTTGGCCGTTGGCAGGAAGTGTACGAAACCCTGAAAGCGCAGAACCCCGAAGCTCCACAGATTACAATCAGCTCTGAAAAAGCGACCGTGACACTTGGCTACACCGGAAATGGCAGAGCTGCAGACAGCTATGAGTTTAATCGTCGTACAGGAGAGCTGTCTCTTGTCACAAAATACGCAGACGCAAATGAAGCTGACAGATTGCGCGGCTGGATATACTCAATCCATACCGGAAGTCTTGGCGGACTATTCACCCGCATCTTATGGCTGCTTGGTGCCCTTCTCGGCGCATCGCTTCCATTGACCGGCTATTACATCTGGATCAAGCATCTTCTCAAAAATAAAAGACATCATAAAGCGTAATAAAAACCAATCTGTCGTCATGTCAAAAACAGCGGTTGTCCCCGACGGACAACCGCTGTTTTTATTCTTCCGCGAAAACGGTTTATACCTTATACAGTTTTTCTTATTTCTTTTGTTTGAAAAGCCAATCTCTCACAGCCGAGACTTTATATGCATAATCAAAGGAATACATGTGCTCGCTGCCTTTGCCATCGTCAGGGAGGACCGTCCCGGTTTCAAACTCAAATATGTTGACCGGCGCGCCCTTCTCGAGCATTGTCGCTGCAAGCTCGCTCTGACGGCTCTCCGGGAGTCTTGAGCTCCATTCAGCGAATGTGTATTGTACACCCTCTTTACGGGCAGCGTCTTCAAGCGGTCCCAGGCATTTATAGGCACCGCCTTTATTGCCCGCGATGAAGTAGACAAATTTATGTTTTACCAGTGAGTCGAATGTCGCCTTATCCCAATGGCAATCGACAAAAATCGATGCTGCAAATAATTCAGGATAAGCCACATTGTAATACATGGAAATCATACCTCCCATTGACTGGCCGGTAGCGTATATCCTGTCCTTGTCGACATTCTTGTCAGTCACAATGTCGCTGAGCAGCCTTATCACGATATCGACTTCATCAGTATGCTGGTAGGGTTTTTTGAACAAGATGGAGTCTCTAAGCCTTTATTATGCAGACAATCTCAAAAATCAAAGACATGAGCCGACACCGCACCATATATTCCCGCTTCAAAGACGTTGCCGACAAATTTCCCGACAATCCGGCTGTCGTCGAGGACGGCCGCACAATCTATTTCAAAAAATATACCGGCTTATCTCCCGACCAATACCGCACCAATATTTCTGCAATTCCATAACTTAGCGTATCTTATCGAATTATTATTTTGCATGTGTCAACCTTTTTGCCGTCAATTATTACGGTAAGAAGGTACATCCCCGAGGTTAAATTAGTGGTGGGAACAGAAACTTGGGAAGAACCGGGGCCGATGTTGTAAGAAGCCATTCTTGCACCGTTGAGATTTGAAACCTCTACATATCTGTTAGACCCGTCGGGAATAGTCAAAATGACGGGCGTTCCGGCTGAGGCCGGGTTTGGTGTTGCAGATACTTTGGTCTCTTCTCCAACAACTTTTGCCACTCCGGAAGTTTTGTCTATGCGATAAAAACGAGTGGTATGGGTATACTTATTGTCGGGATTGTACCAGTTGTATTCAATCTGTGCAAGTATATTGTTGTCAGATTTAAAAATCTGTACACGTGGAGTGTCAGCACAATCAGCGGCAAGAGGAATCGAATAAACGATATTGCCATCCTCAGTCACAATCTCTATGCCGGAAATATGGAGGCCGAAGTAGGTGGTGCGAATATCTATCTCTCCGTCACCATCCCGATCCGAAGATGTAATGCCGAAAAGATATTCAGCGGCATCTTGTCCTCCGCCAATAGACGCACTCGGACCATTTGCGCCCTCAGCGATCTCAGCTTTCAGTCTGACATACTCAAATTTTTCATCATCGTTGAAAAATGTTTGAGAGAAAGGCAGATAAAGTCCTCCGTTCCAATCGTTAAGATTGGCAACATCGCAGCACTTGGCAACGATGAGATTTCTTACAGGCGCCTGGTAAGAAGTATAACCCGTCCAATCACCATTGTAAAGATTGACAATGGTAGCATAATTGCAGGCATACCCGAATTTGTTGTCAGGATTCAGATAGTATTCGACAGACTTTAGATATTCCGGATATTCATACCATGAATCGTTGCTGACAGGCATACCGATATAAATGGCAGTTCCGTCAATACGAGCGTTTGAACTAAGATAGTCAGGAGTAAGGACGGGATTTAATACACCCTCTGTCTCGTAAATCATTTGTATAAACGCTTCTTTTCTTGCCTCCATATCTGAGGTAGAAGGTATGCCATCTATCCACATGCCATTTTCGCGTGTGAGAGTTTTGGTCAACTCCTTAGTGCCGGTGGACTGACGCGACTCATAAACTGTGTATGGATGAAAATAGTCGAAGCTGAACTTCTTTATAGGCTTCAGTTCGAAGTCGAAAATTTCGGCATAGCCCTTAGAGCCATAGCCGTACTCGTCTGATGAAAAATAGATGGCGGCCTCTCCATTTTTCATATATACCCCGGGGATGAAGCGAGTGTCTGCGTTTTCCATTTCTTTGACAAGGGTTTGCGAATAAACGCAAACAGAAACAGATAGCATTACACCGAGAAATAGCAGTTGCTTCATAGTCTTTTAGTTTTCAATCGCAAACGTAGTTAAAATTCTTGACATCAACAAATATAAGCTCGCCATTTATCAAAAAAATGACTTATGGGAATTGCGCTAATTTTCTTCATCAACTTCAGTTTGTTGTTGAAGCGCGGTAGATAGAAAAACAGGTACGGTTCGGCGAGATAGTCGCAGAATTTCTTCGTTGTAGCCACACTTGACAATCCTAATTCTACTGCGAGTTCGTTTGAGGAGATTGGGTTGCAGAAGTTGGATAGTAGGTATGTGGCAAGGTTATATAAGTCGGTCGTGTTCCTTACATTATGCCGCTTCGCAACATCTTTGAGCAATATGGAGTCGAACAAGGCGGAAAGATAGCTCTTTGTGATAGCTCTCGCCTTTATGGTTTCGGGATAGCCGCCGTTGCGCATATAATCATCGGCGAGCACTGTGGCTTTTGCAAGCTGTTCCTCACGCGGCGCATGAATGTCTATGTCATTCCAGCTCATGGCTTCATCAAGGCTGAAAGGGAGCATGTCTATTCAAGATATTCCTGCGGCACTTGCTCACTTACTATGCAGATGAGGGGAACACCGTCAATTTCAGAAGCGGGCCAGCGTAACCGACCGAGCGTGTCAACCGCCAGCATGTACTCGCCCTAGTCAACAGCCTTATAGACAGCTGTCATACCGAATGGAGTGGGATCGTTGGCTCTGAACAGTTCCTTCCGGGCATTGTAATGTTCCATGAAGTTTCAGAAACGAAGTGCAAAAACTTACGACTGAATAGCCCACATGTTTTT